>CAKZPD010000012.1 GCA_937138475.1 uncultured Sulfitobacter sp.
ATGGGCCCGATAGGCGGCCGATCCGTGCAGATCGCTGATCATGTCAGCGTCAGACATCGTCATCCCCTCCAGCGCGCTGGCGTCGAAATTGGCGCTTAGCGCCTGCTCGGCCTCGGCCCAGCGGAACACCCCATCGTTGCTGGCCCCGGTCACAGCCACGCGCACGCCGCCGGCATATTGCGCCACGAACACCCCGACCAGGGCAAACCGCGAGGCCGGCTGGACGAATTTTTGGTAATTCGCGCGCTTCGGCACCGGCAGACGCACTTCGGTGATGATCTCGCCCTCGTCCAGCGCCGTGGTGAACATGCCCTGAAAGAAATCATCGGCGGCGATTTCACGGGTGTTGGTGACGATCTGCGCCCCCGACCCCAGCGCCGCTGCCGGATAGCAGGCGGATGGATCGTTATTGGCCAGCGATCCACCGATGGTGCCGCGATTGCGCACGGCCGGATCACCGATATGGCTGGCCAGATCGGCCAGCGCCGGATAATGCGCCGCAGCCTCGCGGGCCACCTGTGCGTGGGTCGTGCCACCGCCAATGGCCACAGCACCGTCATCGCGGATGCACAGGCCCTTCATCTCGGCTATGGCGGACAGGGACACCAGCACCGATGGGCTGGCAAGCCGTTGTTTCAACGTGGGAATAAGCGTCTGCCCCCCGCCCAGCGGTTGGGCTTCGTCTTGCGCCAGGGCGCTGATGGCATCGGCAAGCGTCGCGGGTTTGGCCACTTCGAAATTATACATAATGCTCCTCTTTCTGAAAAAGCCAAAGGCTGGCTTTGCTTTTTCTGATCCTGATGGGGGCCGGGCCGCAGCGCGTGATGGCGCCGCAGCCCTAGCCGTTAACCTTGCATGGCATTCCAGACCCGCGCGGGCGTCAGCGGCATGTCGATATGGGTGACATTCTTACCAGCCGATTGCAGCGCGTCGACCACCGCATTGACAACCGCCGGCGGCGATCCGATGGCCCCCGCTTCGCCGCAGCCCTTGACCCCAAGCGGGTTGTGCGTGCAGGGCGTTTGGCAGGAATGATCCACCGCCATAAACGGCAAATCATCGGCGCGCGGCATGGCGTAATCCATATAGGACGCGCTAAGCAATTGACCGTTCTCATCATAGGCACAGTTTTCCAGCAACGCCTGCCCGATCCCCTGCGCCAGCCCGCCATGCACCTGTCCGGTCACGATCATCGGGTTCACGACATTGCCAAAATCATCGACAGCCGTGAACCGTTCGATGGTCACTTTGCCGGTATCCGGGTCCACCTCGACCTCGCAGGCATAGGCGCCCGACGGATAGGTAAAGTTGGCCGGGTCATAGAACGCCGTTTCCTCAAGCCCCGGTTCGATATCCTCAAGCGGATAGTTATGAGGCACATAGGCCGCCAAGGTCACATCGCCCCAAGCCACGGATTTATCGGTGCCCGCCACGCTAAAGGCGCCGTCTTTCAGCTCAATATCGCTGTCAGATGCCTCAAGCAGGTGGGCGGCGATTTTCTTGGCTTTGTTGATGATCTTTTCCGTGGCCCGGACCATGGCCGATCCGCCAACGGCAAGGGACCGCGATCCATAGGTGCCCATGCCCATGGGCGTATTTGCGGTATCGCCATGCACGATCTCGACCATATTTTCGTCGATGCCGATCATATCCGCAACCACCTGCGCAAACGAGGTTTCATGCCCCTGTCCATGGCTGTGGCTGCCGGTCATCACCACCAGACCGCCGGTGGCATTGACCCGCACTGTGGCGCTTTCGAACAGACCGGCGCGGGCGCCAAGCTGACCGACCAGATTGCTGGGCGCGATGCCGCAGGCCTCGATGTAACAATTGACCCCAAGCCCGCGCAGACGCCCTTTGGCCAGGGAGGCCTGACGCCGGGCGTCAAAGCCGGACAGATCCGCCAGCGTTTCCAGCTTGTCCATGGTCGCGACATAATCACCGGTGTCATATTCAACGGCAACCGGCGTGGCATAGGGGAACTGGGTGATAAAGTTCTGCCGCCGCAACGCGATGGGATCAACGCCCAATTCACGGGCGGCCTTGTCGATCACCCGCTCAAGCTGAAAGGTCGCCTCGGGGCGGCCGGCGCCGCGATAGGCATCAACGGGCACCGTGTTGGTAAACACCGCCTTGACGTTCACATAGATCAGCGGCGTGCGATAATTGCCCGCCATCAATGTTCCATGCAGCCATGTGGGCACCGATGGGGCAAACGTGGACAGATAGGCCCCCATATTCGCAAAGGTTTCGGTGCGCAGCGCGGTGAAATTATGGTCTTTGTCCAGCGCCAGTTCGATCTTGGTCACATGATCGCGCCCATGGGCATCTGACATAAATGCCTCGGACCGCGACGAGGTCCACTTGACCGCGCGGTTACACGCCTTGGCCGCAAAGGTGAC
>CAKZPD010000013.1 GCA_937138475.1 uncultured Sulfitobacter sp.
CAGCTGGGGCACCGACCGGGCCGCTGCATGGGGTGCCGGTGACCATCAAGATCAATGTCGATCAAAAGGGCCACGCCACGACAAACGGGGTCGTAGCGCTGAAAGATGTCATCGCCCCTGATGACGCGCCGGTTGTGTCAAACCTTCAAAATGCCGGAGCCATCGTGATCGGTCGGACCAACACGCCCGAGTTTTCCTTCCGCGCCGACACAGATAATCCGCTCTATGGGCGCACGCACAACCCCTGGGGGCGGCATATCTCGGCCGGAGGGTCGTCGGGCGGTGCCGGTGCGGCCGTCATGGCCGGGATTGGCGCTTTGGCGCATGGAAACGACATTGGCGGAAGCCTTAGGTTTCCGGCTGCCGCCAACGGGGCGGTGACAGTCAAACCCGGCCTTGGTCGCGTCCCCGCCTGGAACCCCAGCCAAACGACTGAGCGCGGCATGCTGGCCCAATCCATGTCCGTTCAGGGCCTGATCACCCGATCCGCAGCCGACCTGTCCCTGTCGATGCCCAGCCTGATCGCCCCGGACCCGCGCGACCCGTTTCATGTTCCTCTGCCGTGGCGGGGTGAGGCTTTGGACACCCCGATCAAAGTGGCCTTTACCAAGAACACATTCGGATACGCCCTTCACCCAGAGGTCGAAAAGGCGCTGGACACCGCGCGCGACGCGCTGGTCGATGCGGGCTATCGGGTCGACGAGGTCGATCCCCCTGATGTCTTCGAATGTGGTCGCATCGGATACCGCACATTGATGGGTGAGGTTCTGACCCTCCTGAAATCCGATATCCAGGCGGCCGGTTCCCAAACCATCCAGGATATCTTCGAGGTCTATTTTCAGGAATTCCCACCTATCGTGGAGACCGAGCTGCTGCGAATGCTCGCCAAACGCAGCCACTATGCCCGTGAATGGTCGCTGTTTATGGAAGACTACCCCCTCGTCCTGTCCCCGTTCCTGCCTCAACCCTTTTTCAAACCGGACCGCGACACCGAAGGGGCCGAGGGCGTGCATGAGGTTCTCGGCTGCGCGGTCTATTCCTATGCGATGAACTTCCTTGGCCTGCCTGCCGCCTGCGTTCCGGCAAGACTGGCAGAATTGCCCAACGGCCTGCAGCCCATCAATGTTCAGATCGCAGCGCGTCGTTGGCGTGAAGATCTGGCAGTCGAGGCGGCGGCGGCGATCGAGCCGCGAATCGGCCAGATGTGCCAGCCTCTTTGGGAACAAATGTTCCGCTCCGAGTGACCCCCCCCAAAAAAAATCGACCCCGGGTTTTTGTGCCCGGGGTCCGCTTGCTTAAATATGCCTGGATTTCAGATAACGAGCGTGGCACCACCCACCCTCGCCAGCGCAAAAAAATACGCAAGTATGTCGAAAACGCTGTTTGGTGGCCACTCACTCCCACCTAAGCGTGTTCTCCAGGCAAGATCACATTACCTATTGCACGCTCACCGGCATGTGAACTTGTTCACACAAGGAAAAATTAATTTCCAAAACTGACGAAATTCTAAGTGAATTGTTCGGAAATCAGACGTTCTTCAAGGCCATGTCCGGGGTCGAACAGAATACGATGGGTGATTTCGGATTCCGAGCAGATTTCGACCCAATCTATGTCAGGAAAGGAAATAGAATCGGCATCGGCCATCACCGGGCGCTTGTCTGCATCCAGAACATCTAGGCGAACTTTCGCGGTTTTGGGCAGCAAGGCTCCGCGCCACCGACGGGGTCGAAATGCAGCAATCGCGGTGAGGGCCAACACATCCGCCCCGATCGGCAAAATCGGACCATGGGCCGAGTAGTTATACGCTGTCGATCCCGCAGGCGTAGACAGAAGCGCGCCGTCACAGACAAGCTCTCCCATCCTTTCGCGGCCATCGACGCTGATCTTCAGACGCGCTGCTTGAGGACCTGCGCGCAACAGGGACACTTCGTTAATCGCCAGCGCCTCATGCAGTTTTCCGGATTGATCCATGGCGCGCATGGCCAGAGGATTGATGACCTCTTCCTCGGCATCTTCCAGGCGGGCCATCAGGTCGTCTTCGTGATACTCGTTCATCAGGAACCCGATCGTGCCACGGTTCATCCCGTATACCGGTGTATCAAGGTGCTGCATGTTGTGCAGGGTATGCAACATGAAGCCATCCCCCCCAAGAGCAACCACAACATCTGCGTCGCGGGGCGCCGCATTACCGTGTTTGGACACCAGAATATCCCGGGCCGTTTGCGCCACTTTGACCTCACTGGCAAGAAAGGCGATTCTCTTTTTCATGTTTTCCGGTTTCCGGTGCTGCACATTTGGTTCCGAAACAAACATACCTTTCCCCAATAGGCCAGTCTTGACGCCGCAGCAGGCCAAATCGTCGCTTTAAGCCTTTTGCAAATGTGGCGTTTCCGATAGGAAATCCGCAAGTTTTTTACCCAGCCATGTGGAGCGCCCATGAACGCCAATCTTCGTGACACCGGATTTTTCACCCAGTCCCTTGCTGATCGTGATCCCGAGCTTTTTGGCTCGATCACGTCGGAACTGGGTCGTCAGCGCGACGAGATCGAGCTGATCGCGTCCGAGAACATCGTCTCTGCCGCCGTGATGGAGGCGCAGGGCTCGGTGATGACCAACAAATACGCCGAAGGCTATCCCGGACGGCGCTATTACGGCGGCTGCCAGTTTGTGGATGTCGCCGAAAACCTGGCGATTGAACGCGCCTGCAAGCTGTTTGATTGCAGCTTTGCCAATGTGCAGCCCAATTCGGGCAGCCAGGCCAATCAGGGTGTGTTTCAGGCGTTGCTGCAACCGGGTGACACCATCCTGGGGATGAGCCTGGATGCCGGCGGGCACCTGACCCATGGCGCCGCCCCCAACCAGTCGGGCAAGTGGTTCAACGCGGTGCAATACGGCGTGCGCAAAGAAGACAACATGCTGGATTACGATCAGGTCGAGGCATTGGCACGCGAACATCAGCCCAAGATGATCATCGCCGGTGGCTCGGCCATTCCGCGCCAGATTGATTTCGCCCGGATGCGGCAGATCGCCGATATGGTCGGCGCGTATCTGCATGTAGATATGGCGCATTTCGCCGGTCTGGTCGCCGCAGGCGAGCACCCATCGCCGTTTCCGCATGCGCATGTCGCCACCACCACCACACATAAAACCCTGCGCGGCCCGCGCGGCGGCATGATCTTGACCAATGACGAAGCGCTGGCCAAGAAATTCAATTCGGCCATTTTCCCGGGCATTCAGGGCGGCCCCCTGATGCATGTCATCGCCGGCAAGGCCGTCGCCTTTGGCGAAGCCCTGCGCCCTGAATTCAAGACCTATATCAAGCAGGTGATTGCCAATGCGCAGGCCCTGTCCGATCAGCTGATCAAGGGTGGTCTGGATACGGTAACGCATGGCACCGACACCCATGTGCTGTTGGTTGATCTGCGGCCCAAAGGGGTCAAGGGCAACGCAACGGAAAAGGCTCTGGGGCGGGCGCATATCACCTGCAACAAAAACGGCGTGCCGTTTGATCCGGAAAAGCCAACCATCACCAGCGGCATCCGTCTGGGATCGCCCGCCGGCACCACCCGCGGCTTTGGCGAGGCAGAGTTCCGGCAAATCGCCGACTGGATCATCGAGGTGGTGGACGGCCTTGCCGCCAATGGCGAAGATGGCAACGGCGCGGTCGAAGCCAAGGTCAAAGCCGAAGTCGCCGCGCTTTGCGCCCGCTTCCCGCTTTACCCCAACCTTTAACCCGGCGCGCGCGGCCCATGCCGATATGGGCCGCGCCGTTTTACCTGCGCGCATTTCCTCTGGTCAGTTGCAGGCAGGGGCGCTAGGTCTTGGCCATGTTGCATTTTCAGATCCATGGCGACGCCACGAATACCCCTCCGCTGTTGATTGTTCACGGTCTTTACGGATCGGGGCGCAATTGGGGCGTGATTGCCAAACGCCTGTCGGACGCGCGCCAGGTGATCACCGTTGATCAGCGCAACCACGGCAACAGCCCTTGGTCAGACCAGCACGATTACCCGGCCATGGCCAGCGATCTGGCCCAGCTGATTGACCATCTGGGCGCACCGATGGATGTGCTGGGCCATTCGATGGGCGGCAAGGCGGCAATGGCGCTGGCGCTGACCCAACCCCAGATGGTGAACCGGCTGATCGTGGGCGACATCGCCCCTGTCTCCTATTCGCACAGCCAGCTGCAATTCATCCAGGCCATGCGCGCCGTTGATCTGGGCGCCGTCACCCGGCGCAGCGACGCCGAGGCACAATTGGCCCAGCAGGGCGTTGACCCGGCCTTGCAAAGTTTTTTCACCCAGTCGCTGGATGTGCCGGGCAAGCGCTGGCGGCTTAATCTGGACGCCCTTGAGGCAAACATGCCGCATATCCTGTCTTTTCCGGCGTTCAGCAGCCGCTTTGACGGGCCCACATTGTTCTTGTCTGGCGCCCTGTCTGACTATGTCACGCCAGACTATCGCCCTGCGATCAAAGCCCTTTTCCCAAAGGCGCGCTTTGCCAAGCTGCCGGGTGCCGGCCATTGGCTGCATGCCGAAAAACCGCGCGAGTTCGAGGCCGCCATCCGCGCCTTTCTAAGCCTGACCGCCGCGGCGGCCTGAAGCATCGGCCAAAAGAAACACATCAGCGGCCACGCATTGCCGTTTTCGCCCCTTGCACCCCGCCCGATGATGCCTATAACGCAGGACAATTTGGACACATGGGGGTGTTCAAAAAGCAAAGGGGCCGCGCCATGCCAAAAAGAACCGATATCAAGTCCATCATGATCATTGGTGCAGGGCCCATTGTTATCGGACAGGCCTGCGAATTCGACTATTCCGGCGCACAGGCGTGCAAGGCGCTGCGCGAAGAAGGCTATCGCGTGATCCTTGTCAACTCGAACCCGGCGACGATCATGACCGACCCCGGTCTGGCCGATGCCACCTATATCGAACCGATCACCCCCGAGATGGTTGCAAAGATCATCGAAAAAGAACGCCCCGACGCGCTGTTGCCCACCATGGGCGGGCAAACCGGCTTGAACACATCGCTGGCGCTTGAGGAAATGGGCGTGCTTGACAAATTCGGCGTCGAGATGATCGGCGCCAAGCGCGCCGCCATCGAAATGGCCGAAGATCGCAAGCTGTTCCGCGAAGCGATGGACCGTTTGGGGATCGAAAACCCCAAGGCCACCATTGTTACCGCCCCCAAGAATGCCGACGGCAAAAAGGATCTGGCGGCCGGCGTTGCCATCGCCCTTGAACAGCTTGACTATGTTGGCCTTCCGGCGATCATCCGCCCCGCCTTTACCATGGGGGGCACCGGCGGCGGTGTCGCATATAACCGCGAAGATTATGAATTCTTCTGCCGCTCGGGGATGGATGCCTCGCCCATGGGGCAGATCCTGGTCGATGAAAGCCTGCTGGGGTGGAAAGAATACGAAATGGAAGTGGTGCGCGACACCGCTGACAACGCCATTATCGTCTGTTCGATCGAAAACGTCGATCCGATGGGTGTCCACACCGGCGACAGCATCACCGTGGCCCCTGCCTTGACGCTGACCGACAAAGAATACCAGATCATGCGCAATCATTCGATTGCCGTGCTGCGGGAAATCGGTGTGGAAACCGGCGGATCGAACGTGCAATGGGCGGTGAACCCGGTTGACGGCCGGATGGTCGTGATCGAAATGAACCCGCGCGTGTCGCGATCTTCGGCGCTTGCGTCCAAGGCCACCGGATTTCCGATTGCCAAGATCGCAGCCAAACTGGCGGTTGGCTATACCCTGGATGAGCTGGACAACGATATCACCAAAGTCACCCCGGCCTCATTCGAACCCACCATCGACTATGTTGTCACCAAAATCCCAAAATTCGCCTTTGAGAAATTCCCCGGATCATCGCCCAATCTGACCACCGCGATGAAATCGGTGGGCGAAGCGATGGCCATCGGCCGGACGATCCACGAATCCCTGCAAAAGGCGCTGGCCAGCATGGAATCGGACCTGACCGGGTTTGATGAAATCGACATCCCCGGTGCGCCGGACAAGGCGGCGCTGATCAAGGCGATCTCGCTTCAAACCCCGGACCGGATGCGCACCATCGCCCAAGCCATGCGCCACGGCATGTCAGACGATGAAATCCACGGCGTCACCATGTTTGACCCTTGGTTCCTGGCCCGTATCCGCGAGATCATCGAAGCCGAGGCCCAGGTGCGGGCCGAGGGCCTGCCCCGCGACGAAGCCGGTGTGCGGGCCCTCAAGATGATGGGCTTTACCGATGCGCGCCTGGCCACCCTGACCGGCCAAAGCGAAAGCGCCGTACGCGCCGCGCGCCGCGGCTTGAACGTCGTGGCCTGCTTTAAGCGGATCGACACCTGCGCCGCCGAATTCGAAGCCCAGACCCCCTATATGTATTCCACCTACGAAGCCCCAATGATGGGCGAGGTCGAATGCGAAGCCCGCCCATCAGACCGCAAAAAGGTGGTCATCCTTGGCGGCGGCCCGAACCGGATCGGCCAAGGGATCGAATTTGACTATTGCTGCTGTCACGCCTGCTATGCGCTGACGGATGCCGGCTATGAAACCATCATGGTCAACTGCAACCCGGAAACCGTTTCGACCGATTATGACACGTCGGACCGGCTTTATTTCGAACCGCTGACCTTTGAACATGTGATGGAAATTCTGCGGGTTGAACAGGAAAACGGCACCCTGCACGGGGTGATTGTTCAATTTGGCGGCCAGACACCGTTGAAAATCGCCGCTGCGCTGAATGCCGAAGGGATCCCGATCCTTGGCACCACCCCCGATATGATAGATCTGGCCGAAGATCGCGAACGGTTTCAGAAGCTGGTTCAGGAACTGGGCCTGCTGCAACCGCGCAATGGCATTGCCCACTCCGATCAAGAAGCCCTTGATATCGCAGAAAATATTGGCTTTCCGCTGGTGATCCGCCCTTCGTATGTTCTGGGCGGGCGCGCCATGGAAATCGTCCGCGATATGGCCAGCCTTGAACGCTATATCACCAACGCGGTGGTGGTGTCGGGCGACAGCCCTGTTTTGCTGGACAGCTATCTGTCCGGCGCGGTCGAACTGGATGTAGATGCGATCTGCGATGGCCAGGACGTGCATGTGGCGGGCATCATGCAGCACATCGAAGAGGCCGGCGTTCATTCGGGTGACAGCGCCTGTTCCCTGCCGCCCTATTCGCTTTCGCGCGATGTGATTGAACAGATCGAACAACAGACCCGCAAGCTGGCTTTGGCGCTGAATGTTGTCGGCCTGATGAACATCCAGTTTGCCATAAAAGGTGACGATATCTATCTGATCGAGGTAAATCCACGCGCCTCGCGCACGGTGCCCTTTGTTGCCAAAGCCACAGACAGCGCCATTGCATCAATCGCGGCACGCGTTATGGCCGGCGAAAAGCTAAGCAGCTTTCCCAAGCGCGCGCCCTATGCGACGCAAACCGATTACAACGATGTGTTGCCCCTGGGCGATCCGATGACATTGGCCGACCCAAATATGCCTTGGTTCTCGGTCAAAGAGGCGGTTTTGCCCTTTGCCCGGTTCCCCGGTGTTGACACGCTGCTTGGCCCCGAGATGCGCTCAACCGGCGAGGTCATGGGATGGGATCGTGATTTCCCCCGCGCCTTCCTCAAGGCTCAGATGGGGGCGGGAAATTCGCTGCCACGCGGCGGGCGGGCGTTTTTGTCGATCAAGGATATGGACAAAAGCAGCCAAATGCTGGCAACCGCGCAAATCCTTTTGGATCAAGGGTTTGATCTGATCGCAACCCGCGGCACCGCCCAATGGTTGACCGACAACGGATTGACGGTCGCGACGATCAACAAGGTCTATGAGGGGCGCCCGGACGTGACCGACATGATGAAGGACGAAGACATCGCCCTGGTCATGAACACCACCGAAGGGGCGCAAGCGGTCGAAGACAGCAAAGCCATCCGGTCCATCGCCTTGTATGAGAAGATCCCCTATTTCACCACAGCTGCCGGCAGCCACGCCGCCGCCTTGGCCATCAAGGCGCAAGCGGAAGATGACATCGGGGTGAAATCCCTGCAAGGATAACACCGGGGACAAATAAGGGGGGTCTTTGCCGCATATGGCCAAGCTCTACTTTCATTATTCGACGATGAACGCAGGCAAATCCACCGCCCTGCTGCAAGCCGCGCACAACTATGAAGAGCGCGGCATGACGCCCTATCTGATCACCGCGCTGCTGGACCATCGCGCCGGGCCATCGCGCATTGCCTCGCGGATTGGCATTGCCAAACCGGCCGACACGTTCAGCGCCGGCACCGATCTGTTTGCCCAGATCAACACCCGGTTGGCACAGGGGCCGGTGGCCTGTGTTTTCATCGACGAAGCCCAGTTTCTGTCCTCGGATCAAGTGTGGCAATTGGCCCGTGCGGTGGATGATCTGCATGTGCCGGTCATGTGTTTTGGGTTGCGGGTCGATTTTCAGGGCAAGCTGTTTCCCGGATCGGCCACCCTGCTGGCGCTGGCGGATGAACTGCGCGAGGTGCGCACCATCTGCCATTGCGGCAAAAAGGCGACGATGGTCGTGCGCCGCGGCGCCGACGGCCAAACCCTGCGCGACGGCGATCAGGTGCAAATCGGCGGAAATGAAACCTATGTTTCACTGTGCCGGCGCCACTGGCGCGCGGCGGTGGGTGACGGCTAGCCCCCCGTTAAACCGGGTTGGGTAGCGGATCACCGGCAAAGAACGCCCGCAGGTTTTCGATGCTCATCAGGCCCATTTCCTCGCGCACTTCCAACGCGGCGGTGCCAATATGCGGCAACAAGACCACATTTTCCAATTCCATCAGCGCCTGGGGCACCTTGGGTTCGAATTCGTAAACATCCAGCCCGGCGCCAGCAATCTGGCCTGTGCGCAGCGCGGCAATCAACGCCGCCTCGTCGATCACATTTCCCCGTGCGATGTTGACCAAATAGGCGCTGGGGCGCATGGCGGCCAAAACATCGGCATCGACCAAATGCTGGGTGTCAGCCCCCCCCGGCACCGCCAGCATCAGCACATCGACCGCCCCCGCCAGATCGGGCAGGCTGCCGAAACGCTCAGCCGCGAAATCCAGTTCCTTGGGCGAGCGACTGAAATAGGCCACCTTCATGCCAAATCCGAAATGACAGCGCCGGGCGATGGCCTGACCGATCCGCCCCATGCCCGCGATGCCAACGGTCTTGCCGCCCAGATGCATGCCAAGCAGCTGTGTGGGGTGCCAGCCCGCCCATTGCCCGGCGCGCACCAACCGCTCTCCCTCGCTGGCGCGGCGCGCGCTCATCAGCATCAGCGTGATGGCGGTGTCTGCCGTGGCGTCCGTAACCGCGCCGGGGGTGTTGGTAACGGCCAGACCTGCGGCGGTGGCCGCCGCCACGTCAATATGGTTAAATCCCACGCCGAAATTGGCCAAAATCCGGCAACGTATCTTTGGACAGGCGGCAAAAACCTCAGCGTCGAAACAATCGCCCAAGGTCGGCAGCACGGCGTCGTATTCTTGCAGGGCGGCGATCATCTCGGCTTGGGTCATCGGCAGGACGCTGCTGCGTTCGGTGACCTCAAATCGCTCTTGCGCCGCCTGGCGCACACGATCAGGCAACGGCCGCGTCAACAAAACCTTGGTCATGCCATGCGCCCCCCTGCCGGCACGGCGTGATCGGGGCTGATCAAAACGATGCCGCCCGTGTCGTCAGGCACCCCCAGCACCAGAACCTCGGACCGCACTGGCCCGATTTGACGCGGCGGGAAATTCACCACCGCCATGACCGTTTTGCCGATCAGGCTTTGCGGATCGTAATGCGCTGTGATCTGCGCCGAGGATTTCTTTTCCCCGATCTCGGGGCCAAAATCGATCCACAGCTTGATCGCCGGTTTTCGCGCCTCGGGGAAGGGTTCGGCCCGCACCACCTGCCCGGCCCGGATATCAACCTTTAGAAAATCATCAAAGCTCAGGGTTTCAGCCATTGGCCAGCTCCTGCGCGCGGCGGGTCGCTGCCGCAACAGTCTGCGCGATCAATGGTGCCAGCCCGGTTTGCCGGTCCATTAGCACCTCAAGCCCGGCCTGCGTGGTGCCATTGGGCGAGGTCACATTAACCCGAAGCTGGTCTGGGGCCTCGTCTGCCTCGATCGCCAGCGCCCCGGCCCCAGCCACCGTCGCCTTGGCCAACTGCATCGCCAGATCGGCGGGCAACCCCTGCGCCGCGCCGGCCTCGGCCAGGGTTTCGATCATGTGAAAGACATAGGCCGGGCCAGAGCCGCTTAGCCCCGTCACCGCATCAATCTGGCCTTCATCTGCCAAGCGCACCACCGCCCCCACCGCGGTCAAAAGCGATTCGGCTTCGTCCAATGCGGCGCCCGTCACAGCCGTGTTGCCGATGATTGCGGTGATTCCCTTGGATATTGCCGCCGGGGTGTTGGGCATGGCCCGCACGATGGGTGTTCTGGCGCCCAGTATCCCCTCGAATGTGCCAATTGTGATGCCGGCCGCAACGCTGACAAACACGGTTTGCCCCCCGCCCATCTGCGCCAGCGACGGCAAGGCATCCTGCATCATTTGCGGTTTGACCGCCACCAGAACCACAGCCGGGGCATCGGGCAGCGGCTGGTTCAGGTGCACCCCAAGATTGAGCAACCAATCCGATGGATTTGGGTCCACGACCCAGACTGACCGAACCGGCAGGCCGCGCGCCAACCACCCCGCCAGCATCGCCGACCCCATCTTGCCGCATCCCAAAAGCACCAGCCCTTGTTTGGCTATCCGGCTATCTTGCATGGTGTTCCCCCGATTGAACGCATCTTTTCGGGGGCAAGTGTTACGCGCGACCAAAGGCCTCTGCAATGGCGACCTGCATGGCTTGTTCCGGGGTTTGATCGCCCCAAACCGCCAGCTGCATCGCCGGGTAATACCGCTCTGCGTTGCAGACGGCGGCGGCAATCATCGTGTCGATTTGCTCGGCGCTGGCCACATGGCCACCCGACAGCACCAGACCATAGCGATACACCATCAGCTTTTCCTCGGGCCAATAGGTAAAGGCCCCGGCCCAGCATTGATCGTTGATCTTGTTCAAGAGCTCATACAAAACCGGCATCTTGTCTTGCGGTGGTTCAACCTCAAAGCTGCAAATCATCCGCAGGCTTTCGTCGAAACCCGACCAGGCCAACGTCAGCGAATAGGTCCGCCACTGGCCCTCGACCGCCATGGCGATTTGTTCATCTGATATCCGGTCGAAATCCCATTCGTGATGGGCCGCCAGATGTTCCACGATGTCGATAGGGTGAATTTCGTCTTCGATATAGTGCTCGGACAGGGTCATATTGCCACCTCGTTATATCGTACCAGCCTTTGGGGCGTTCACACCCTCAACTGCTAGGCGCCTTCGCTACAAAGCGGGGGTTATCCCAGCTTTAATACAATATATGGTGCGGCCTCATCCGCGATGTGGCAACCATTTTCTTGGGGATAACCCCAATATCCTGTGGATGAACCCGAAATTAACGTCATTGTGACCGCGCGGCGCCGTCCCTAACGGCACGATCTTGGCGTTGAACAGGCGAATCCCTAACGAGCGGCGTATAAAAAATGGCGCAGCGCGCAGCGCTTCCTTTGGATCACGCCTTGCCTTCAAGCGCCTCGATTCGGGCCAAAAGCGCGGCGTTTTCCTCGCGCGCTTTTTGCGCCATCATCCGCACGGCCTCAAATTCTTCACGCGTCACCAGGTCTCGATCCGCCAGCCAACGATCCATCAAGCTGCTCATCGCGGTTTCCGCTTCAGCGCGCGCGCCCTGGGCGACACCCATGGCATTGGTCATCAATTGCGAAATATCGTCGAAAATTTTGCTGCGGCTTTGCATGAGGAGTCCCCGAATTACTGTTGCGCCCTATATGGGCCTGATTGGCCGCTGCTGCAAGGTTGACTTCCCCCGCGCCGGGTCGGAAACAAGGGGAATGAAAGCCCTGATCCCCTTCCCCGACATCACGCCCGAGCTGTTTTCAATCACGCTGTTTGGCAGTGACTTTGCCCTGCGCTGGTATGCGCTGGCCTATATCGTCGGGATCTTGCTGGCCTGGCGCATCATGCTGATCGCGGTGCGCCGTCCTGCGTTGTGGCCGGGATCGCGCGCGCCGCTTGGCCCGTCGCAGATTGACGATCTGATCACCTGGGTCATCATGGGGGTCATCCTGGGGGGCCGCTTTGGCTATGCCTTGTTTTATCAAACGGATTACTATCTGGCCAACCCCATAAAGATTTTGCACCTGTGGGAGGGGGGGATGTCTTTTCATGGCGGGCTGCTCGGTGTGGCCATTGCCGGGCTTTGGTTTAGCCGAAAACACACCATCCCCCGCCGCAGCGCCGCTGACCTGATGGCCCTGGCCGCACCGGTGGGGCTGTTGCTGGGGCGGATCGCCAATTTCATCAACGCCGAGCTGTGGGGCAGGCCCACAGACCTGCCATGGGCCGTGGTTTTTCCCACTGGCGCTGCGCAGGACTGTCCCGGTGTGATCGGGCTGTGCGCCCGCCACCCCTCGCAGCTTTATGAAGCGCTGCTCGAAGGGGTGGTGCTTGGCACGCTGTTGATTTGGATGGCGTGGCGGCGCGGGGCGCTGCGGGCGCCCGGCCGGATCGCCGGAACCTTTTTTGCCGTCTATGGCATCGCCCGCTTTACGGTCGAACTGGTGCGCCAACCCGATGCGCAGTTCGTATCGCCGGACAATCCGCTTGGGTTTGCCATGCAGCTGGGCGATTTCGGGCTGACCATGGGGCAAGTTTTGTGCATCCCGATGATCGCCCTGGGGGCCTGGCTGATTGCCGCGTCGCGGCAAGTGCCGGCGCCCGCCCAATCCAACACACCGACATCGACAAAAGCCGGCAAAGCGGGGGCCAATGGCCGTGACGCTGACTGATATCTTGTTGCAGCGCATCGCGGCGCAAGGCCCGATCAGCATGGCCGATTACATGGCCGATTGCCTGCTGCATCCCCAGCATGGCTATTACACCACCCGCGAGGCGATCGGCGCAGATGGCGATTTCATCACCGCCCCGGAAATATCACAAATGTTCGGAGAGCTGATCGGCCTTTGTCTGGCGCAGGCCTGGCTGGATCAGGGGCGGCCGCCCCGCTTTACCCTGGCAGAGCTGGGCCCGGGGCGCGGCACCTTGATGCGTGATCTGCTGCGCGCGGCCGGCACGGTGCCCGGCTTTCTTGATGCCGCCCAGGTCTATCTGGTCGAAGCTGCGCCGCGCATGGTGCAAAAACAGGCACAAACCTTGGCCGATGCACGACCCCACTGGGTCGACCGGGTGCAGGCCCTTCCGGCGCAACCGCTGTTTGTTGTGGCCAATGAATTCTTTGATGCGCTGCCGGTGCGGCAATTCTTGCGCGACGGGGATATGTGGCGCGAACGCCAAGTCGCCCAGGATCAAGGCGCACTGGCGTTTGGGCTTGGGCCTGCCCGCCCCCAGCCGGCGCTGCGCGGACGGCTGGCGGATACGCCCGATGGCGCGCTGATCGAGGATTGTCCGCTTCTGGCCCCCCTGACGGGGCACCTCAGCGAGACAATCGCCGCCCATGGCGGCGCAGCGCTGATCATCGACTATGGCGATTGGCGCAGCCAGGGCGACACGGTGCAGGCCCTTTATCGCGGTGCCCCATCGCCGGTTCTGGCCCATCCCGGCGCGGCCGATCTGACCGCCCATGTCGATTTTGAAGCCATCGCCACAGCCGCCGCCCCCACCTGTGCGCACAGCAAGTTAACCCGCCAAGGGGTCTTTCTGGAGCGTCTGGGCATCACCGCCCGCGCCCAAACCTTGGCCAAGACCCTTGACGGCCCCGCCCTAAGAAGCCACATCGCCGCGCATCGCCGCTTGACGCATCCGTCGGAAATGGGAAATCTGTTCAAAGTGATCGGCCTTTTCCCCAAATCGGCCCCCCCCCCAGCGGGATTAGAGCAATGACCTTGGAAATTCTTACCGCCGACAGCCTTGCGCCGATCCGGCACGGGTTTTTCACCCGCCTTGGCGGCGCTTCGTCGGGGATCTTTTCCGGTTTGAACTGTGGCACTGGCAGCAGCGACCAACGCGAAGTCGTTGCGATCAACCGCGCCCGCGTTGCCAGCGCGCTTGCCGTCCCGCAAGAGGCGCTGATCGGGGTCCACCAAACCCATTCGCCCCAGGTTCTGACCGTCGGCAGCGCCCCGCCAAATACCGCGGCCCGCGCCGATGCCCTTGTCACCGATCAACCGGGCCTGGCCCTTTCAGTCCTGACCGCAGATTGCCAACCGGTGCTGTTCGCCGATCGCGCCGCCCATGTGATCGGGGCCGCCCATGCCGGGTGGCGCGGCGCCCTGGACGGGGTTCTTGAGGCCACGTTGGACGCGATGGAGGCCCTTGGCGCGCAGCGGGCCAATATCACCGCCGTCATCGGACCCTGCATTTCCCAGCCCGCCTATGAGGTCGGCCCCGAATTCTTTGACGATTTCACCGCGCATAACCCGCTGTATGATCGGTTCTTTGCCAACGGCGCCGGCGCGCGGCTGCAATTTGATCTGCCAGGGTTTGGCCTGCACCGGCTGCGGCAAGCGGGCGTGGGCCATGCGGAATGGATCCGGCATTGCACCTATCAGGACGCGCGGCGCTTTTATTCCTATCGCAGGGCAACACATGAAAAAGACGCCGACTATGGGCGCCTGATATCTGCAATTCGCCTTTGAAATCGGGTCAGGCCCGGCGCCGCGATGGCGCCAGGCCAATCACGCCTGAGTGCTTAGGCGGGCCTCAAGCACATCGAACGGCACGCCCGGCGCGTCCTTGGCCTTGCGGATCACCAATGATGTCTTGACGCTGGCGACATTGGGGGTTGTCAACAACACCCCGGTCAAAAAGCTTTGAAAGCTGGACAGATCCGGGGCCACGCATTTAAGGATAAAATCAACCTCGCCGTTCAGCATGTGGCATTCGCGGACCAAGGGCCAATCGCGGCAGCGCCCCTCAAAGGCCACCAGATCGCTTTCGGCCTGGCTGGCCAGACCAACCATAGCAAAAACCTGCACCTCAAAGCCCAGCTCGCGGCTGTCGACATCCGCATGATAGCCCTTGATATACCCGGCCTCTTCCAACGTGCGCACCCGGCGCAAACAGGGCGGCGCCGAAATGCCGACCCGTTTGGCAAGTTCGACATTGGTCATCCGGCCATCGGCCTGAAGCTCTGCCAGAATTTTTCGGTCAATCGGGTCTAAGCGCGTGCTGCCCATGGCGTTCCCTTTATTTTTCGGTTGTTATACCAGAGCCAATAGTTTGCGCAATAATATTTCAACAAAGCGCAAGATTATGTCGCATCCACCCGGCACCATTAAATCACCGGACCAGGGGTTTAAGCCGCCCCACAGCCGGGATATATCACCTGCAAGACAGAAAGCTTCAAGGGGATCAAAGATGGCCGAAACGCGTCACACCAAGGTTTTGATTATCGGCTCTGGACCTGCGGGGTATACGGCCGGGGTCTATGCCAGCCGCGCCATGCTGGAGCCGATTTTGGTGCAAGGTATTGAACCGGGCGGCCAGTTGACCACCACCACCGAGGTCGAGAACTGGCCCGGCGATACCGAAGTGCAGGGCCCCGACCTGATGGTCCGCATGGAGGCCCACGCCCGCGCCATGGGCTGCGAGATCGTGACCGACATCATCACCAAGCTTGACCTTGATCAACGGCCCTTTGTTGCCCAAAGCGACAGCGGCACCGTCTTTACCGCCGATGCGGTCATTCTGGCCACCGGGGCACGGGCGAAATGGCTTGGCCTTGACTCTGAAGAGAAATTCAAAGGGTTTGGCGTCTCGGCCTGTGCAACCTGCGATGGTTTCTTTTACCGCGGGCAGGAAATCGTTGTGATCGGCGGTGGCAACACCGCGGTGGAAGAGGCGCTGTTTCTGACCAATTTTGCCTCGAAGGTAACATTGATCCACCGCCGCGATTCGCTGCGGGCCGAGAAAATCCTGATTGACCGGCTGGAAAAGAACCCCAAGATCGAACCCCTGTGGTTTCACGAGCTGCACGAGGTCTTTGGCACCGATGCGCCGCTGGGCGTGGAAGGCGTGCGCGTCAAACATACCAAAACGGGCGAGATCCGCGAAATTCCGGCCAAAGGCGTGTTCGTTGCCATTGGCCACGCCCCGGCCAGCGAATTGGTCAAAGACCGGCTTGAGACCCATATGGGCGGTTATGTGGTGACAAAACCCGGCAGCACCGAAACATCCGTGCCGGGGGTTTTTGCCGCCGGGGATCTGACCGATCACAAATACCGCCAGGCTGTGACCTCGGCCGGGATGGGGTGTATGGCGGCGCTGGATGCCGAACGCTTTTTGGCCGGGCACGACTGACTGGGCACAATTGACCGGGCACGACTGACCGGGCTGTTGCGCGGCGGCGCCAAGCGGCGCACGGGCCTTTAAGGCCCCGACCATCTTGCCATCCGATGATGGCGCGGGCCCTGCGGGAGGCCCGCAACCAGATGGAGCCGCCCCATGACCCCCCTGCCCTTGTTGTCCCATATTCCGGGGCCTGTCGCCCCGCCCATTGTCGGCCATACCCTGACCGTGGTGCGCGACCCCTATGGCAGCCAACAGCGGTTTATCGACCGCTTTGGCCCGGTTTATAAAACCAAGGTTCTGGGGGTGTGGCATATCAACCTGTGCGGCGCCGATGCCATGGAAATGGTGTTGATGGACCGGGCGCAAAGCTTTTCTTCGGCCAAGGGATGGGACGCGATCGAGCGCCTGTTCGCCGGGGGGCTGATGCTGCAAGATTTTGCTGAGCACCGCAGGAACCGCCGCATCATGCAAAGCGCATTTCGCGCATCGGCGCTGGAAAGTTATCGCAAGGCCATGGTGCCCGCCCTTGAGGAGATGATCGCCGCCTTGCCGCGCGGGCGTCGATTTTGCTTTTATGACGCCATCAAAGATCTGACCCTGCGCATTGGCTGTGCGGTGTTCTTGGGGCTGCGCCCCGATGATCCGCAAGCCGCGCGCTTGAACCGGGCGCTGCGGGAACAAATCAACGCCGCCCTGTCGGTGATCCGCGCCCCACTGCCGATGACACCGATGCAACGTGGCCTGCGGGCACGCGCGCAGCTGCGGGCGCAATTGCGCGGTTTGATCGCGCCGCGCCGGCGCGCGGGAGGGGATGACTTTTTCTCACGGATGTGCCGGGCGCGGGACGAAGATGGCAACGGCTGGACCGAGGAAGAGCTGTTGGATCAGTTCAATTTCTTGATGATGGCCGCCCATGATACCACCGCCTCGGCGTTGACGGCGATTGTCTGGCTGCTTGGGGCGCATCCGCAGTGGCAGGTAAAGCTGGCAGATGAGGCGCGCAGATTGGGCCCAGACCTTAGCGCCGCCGGCGCATTGGAGGACATGTATCAGACCGATCTGGTGATCAAAGAGGCGCTGCGCCTGGTGCCGCCCGTGCCGTTCATCCCGCGCCGCGCGGTGGCGGATGTGACATGGCAAGGGCATCTTATCCCGGCGGGGGCCTCGGTCACGGTTAATCCGGGGGTGACAATGATGTCGCCCGCGCTTTTTCATCGGCCCGAACGGTTTGACCCATTGCGATTTGCCCCGAACCGGGCCGAGGACAAGGCGCATAGGTTTGCCTGGGCGCCCTTCGGGGGCGGCGCCCATAAATGTATTGGAATGCATTTCGCGTTGATGGAGATCAAGCTGTTGCTTGCGGTTTTGCTGCGCGGGGACCGGATCACCCTGAGCGGGCGGCAGCCGGTGAACTGGCAACGCCTGCCGATCCCGCGCCCGCGCTGTGGCTTGCCGATCGTTTTGTCGCGGGCTTGATTGGAGAGGATGGGCAGAATGCCCCGGTGGCGCTGAACCTTGGCGCGCCGTGCATGTGGCGCGCGTCGGAGCCTCCGGCGGGGATATTTACAGAACAAAAGAAGCTGGCAGGTTTAGTGAACTGCCACCGGCGCCAAGTCATTTTGCCGGGCCAGTTTGAAGGCCAGTTGCCGATCCGCGACCAGGGCGAGCTGTTGGCCTGCGGCGTCATGCACGGCATAAAGCTGATCGAGCCCATGCACCTTGTTTTGCACATCCTGGGGCAAATCCAGCACATCGACCGTTTTGACATAGACCAGTCGGCCAGTGGATTTGAGGTCATCAAATGTTGTGTTCATCTGGATCATCCTCTTTTGATGTTGATCTTTTGCACCACGCTTTGGGGTTTGGCGCGGGTCAGGTCGATATGCAAAAGCCCGTTTTCCATCTGTGCCTCTCCGACCTCGACGCCGTCGGCCAGAACGAAACTGCGTTGGAATTGGCGGGCAGCAATGCCGCGGTGCAGGAAAATGCGGCTTTCGGCGTCTTCGCCCTGGCGGCCACGGATGACCAACTGGCGATCTTCGACCGTGATCGACAGATCATCCTGGGCGAAACCGGCAACGGCCAGTGTAATCCGATAAGAGAAATCCGACGTTTGTTCGATATTGAAGGGGGGATAACCTTCGTTGCCCGATTTGGCGGTGCGCTCAAGCAGCCGTTCAAGTTGCTCAAACCCCAGCATGTGCGGGTATGATCCCAGCGTCATTTTCGTCATGCGACACGTCCTTATTCGTCAAGCGACAGTCATTGTGGTCAAGGCCCCTTTTGCGGCGGCCCATGGCAAATATGGGAAGCCCAAGGCGGATACGCAAGGACTATGCGAAACTGGGTGGAAAGATTATATTATTCACAGCTTTAGGAATGGAATCACCCTGCGATGAATGCGCCATCCAATCTGTCGATGAAAAACGAAGATGTCTTGCGGGTTGAGCTGGAGGTGTTTCGGCGCGAGCATCGCGATCTGGATGACGCCATTCATGCCTTGGTGGAAAAGGGCACCGGCGATCAGTTGACGTTGCAGCGGCTGAAAAAGCGCAAATTGCGCCTGAAGGATATCATTGCCCAGATCGAAGACCGCCTGACCCCGGATATCATCGCCTGAAGCGGCCTTTGCTGCATTGCCACGCGGGGGAGTTTGGCTATAGTGCGCGCTTGATCAAGGAGGGCGCCACGCCATGAGCACACCCAAAGTTGGCCTGATTATGGGCAGCCAATCAGATTGGTCCACCATGGCCGAAGCCGCGCAGATGTTGGAAGCCCTTGGGATATCTTACGAAAAGCGCATCGTATCGGCACATCGCACCCCGGATCGTTTGTGGGACTATGGCAAGACAGCGGCGGCGCGCGGCCTTCAGGTCATTATTGCCGGGGCCGGTGGCGCGGCGCATTTGCCCGGAATGATGGCGTCAAAGACACGGGTGCCGGTGATTGGCGTGCCCGTCCAGACCAAGGCATTGGCCGGCGTCGATTCGCTGTATTCCATTTTGCAGATGCCGCGCGGCTTTCCTGTGGCCACAATGGCCATTGGCGCCGCCGGTGCGGCCAACGCCGGGTTGATGGCCGCCGGTATTTTGGCCCTGAACGATCCCGCCCTGGCCACGCGTCTTGATCAATGGCGCAGCGCCCTTTCCGATTCCATTCCGCACGAGCCTGAAGATGAATAAACCTTTGCAAACTGGCGCAACCATTGGGATTTTAGGTGGCGGCCAATTGGGCCGAATGCTGAGCGTTGCCGCCGCGCGCCTTGGGTTTCGCTGTCATATCTATGAGCCCGGCGCCCAGCCACCGGCCGGGGATGTTGCCCATGCCGTGACCTGCGCCGGCTATGACGATGCCGAGGCGCTGATTGCCTTTGCCAAAGCCGTCGATGTGGTCACCTTTGAGTTTGAGAACATCCCGACAGCGGCGCTTGACATCATCGAAGCGCATGCCCCCATTCGGCCGGGCCGCGAGGCATTGCGGGTTTCCCAGGATCGGTTGATCGAAAAGCAGTTCTTGCAAGACCTTGGCCTGCGCGTGGCGCCCTTTGCCGATGTCAGCGACGCGGCCACGCTGGATCAGGCGCTGGCGCAGATCGGCGCCCCCGCGATCCTGAAAACCCGGCGCTTTGGCTATGATGGCAAGGGGCAGGCACGGCTGCACAGCCCGGATGATGCCGCCAGTGCCCTGGCCGATATGGCCGGCAGCCCCGCCATTCTTGAGGGGTTTGTCGATTTCACCCATGAGGTGTCGGTGATTGCCGCCCGCAGCCCCAGCGGCGAGGTCGCCTGTTTCGATCCGGGTGAAAACCTGCACACCAACGGGATTTTGCACAGCACGACGGTGCCCGCCCGGCTAAGCCCGGCCCAGCGCACAGATGCCATACTTTTGGCTGCCAACATATTGAATGCGCTTGATTATTGCGGCGTTCTTGGGGTTGAGCTGTTTGTGACCCCGGCCGGGCTGGTGGTGAATGAGATTGCGCCGCGTGTGCATAATTCGGGCCATTGGACCCAAAACGGCTGTGCGGTCGATCAGTTTGAGCAGCACATCCGCGCCATTGCTGGCTGGCCGTTGGGGGATGGATCGCGGCACAGCGATGTGGTTATGGAAAACCTGATTGGCGATGACATGAACAAAGTGCCGCAGATTGCCGCCGAAAAAGGCGCGGCGCTGCATCTTTATGGCAAGGCAGACATCAAACCGGGCCGCAAAATGGGCCATGTCAACCGGGTGAAACACCACTAGGGGCAAGCCAAGTGCCCAGCCTGCTAGATGAACCGCTGGGCGATGGCGCCGGACATAAAGCTGATCTGACCCGCCGACAGGGTGGCGGCAACCTGCTGGGTTTGACTGTCTAGGATAACCATATCGGCCCGCTGGCCGGCTGAAAGCTGGCCGCGATCCCCAAGCCCCAGCACCCGTGCCGGCCCTGCCGATACCAAGGCCCAGGCCTGGTGGAAGGGCAAGACACCGGATTTGGCAAGCATCAGCGCGGCGCGGCGCGGGCTGGGATAGTGGTAATCCGAGGCCAGCGCATCACACAGCCCCATGGCGATCAGATCAAAGGCGCTGACGTTGCCCTTGTGCGATGCGCCGCGCACCACATTCGGGGCGCCCAGCACCACGGCATCCCCTGCCGCTTTGGCGGCTTCGGCGGCGGCTTGGGTTTCGGGGAATTCAGCAACATGCACCCCGCGCGCATTCCAGGTTTGGCGATCGGCCTGGGTGTGGTCGTCATGGCTGCCCAGGCACACGCCCATGGCGGTCAGGGCGGCGCATAACCCATCCAATGCGGCAGGCACCTGCCCGGCATCCGCGTGCATTTGCAGCATCGCTTGGAAATGCACATCTGGGTTGCGGGCGGCCTTGAGGGCCTGACCAACCAGACGCGGCGGCTTGCGCCCTTGGGCCAGTCGGTCATGGGGCAGGTGATCGTTGAACACGACATACCCCACCCCCCAATCCCGGATCAAATCCGGTAATTCATCATATAAATCAAGTTGATGCGTTTCAAATCGCAATTGAGCACGCAGATCCGTGACCAAATTCGGCGCCGTTTCGGCAATGGCGGCGAACACCTGCTGGGCGAACTCCAGCCCCCGCAGCCCGCCTTCCCAGCTGACAAATTGCGCCAGCACCCCGGTGGTGATGCCATTGGCGGCCAGCTCTGCCTCGGCGGCGCGCAGCCCCTCGTTCATCTGCTTCATCGCCCCGCGACGCGGCGCAAGATGGCGTTCGAACCCGTCACCATGCACATCGACAATGCCCGGAAGAACCATAAACCCGCCAAGATCAACGGGTTTGCCATCCCCGCCTGGCTGCACCTTGCCGCCATGCACAAACAGCGGCGCATCGTGAAAACCCGCCGGGCCCAACACCTGCGCATTGCGAATTTCGATGTCAATCATTGTCGCGCTCTACTCCGGGGATGCAGGCCGCTTGCGGACAGCCCAATTGCTCAAGCACAGCGTCTAGCCAAGTCAAAGACCGATTGAAACGCCCCGTTTCAAGAAAGGCCAGAACCTGAGCAATCACCCGTGGATTGTTCATCATGAATGTATGCGTTACCGGCAGCACAAGGTGATCGGACATCCCCGACAGGCGCGTCGAGGCCACCGAAACCTTGCCGTCATCAGGCCCCGGCAAAAGCGTCGAAAAATAAGGGTTCAAGGACTGGTTCCCAGCAATCACGCCAAGTTCAAAATTGGCCGGCGGCAATTGCTGCGGCAGATCGTTGCGCCCGGTTCCCAGCTGACCACCCGCCGGGCCGTTGAAGAAATCGAACGCCTCGTTTCCATCAAAGGTATCAACAACTTCGCTGCCGCCGTTCGGCGGGGCCAGCATCACAACCCGGCCAATTCTGGATGGGCCAACACGCGCCGCCCAGTGGCGCAGCAAAATGCCGCCCATCGAATGGGTGACAAAATCAACCCGGCGCACCGGGCCACAGGCGCGCACGGCCTCAGGCAGGGTTTGTGCGCTTAGCTGGCCGATTCGGGCCTCGGTCGACGGGTATCCGGGGCGCACCACCTTATACCCTGCGTTTTCAAGCGCTTCCTCCATCAACACGAATGATGTCTGCGTGCGGGCCAAGCCATGTAACAACACCACACAGCGCCCCGCCGCCGCCAGGCCGGGCAGCAACGCGAAAACCAATAAAGCTGTGAAAAACACCCGTTTCATTCTGCCCAGATAATGCCAAAACGGGGGCGTGAAAACCACCTATGCGGGATAATTTGCGCGCGGGCGAACAACGGTGGTTGTGGCCAGCCCGATCCCCAGCAGCACCGCCGCCCCGCCCAGCACCAAGCGCAGGGTTAGCGGTTCGGCCAGCCACAGCGCCCCGGCGGCGGCGGCAAGAACAGGCACGCTCAGCTGGACGATTGCGGCATTGGTCTGGGGGATTTGTGGCAAGACATGATACCACAGGGCATAGCCAAGGCCGGATGTGACCGCCCCGCAAAGCACCGCAACAGCCACCCCCAACGCCGGCGCATCGCCGCCCGGCCCGGTCAATCCCGCAAGGGCTGGCACCGCGACCAGCGGCAGGCACCACAGGAAATTTGCCGCCGTCGTCGCCAAAGGGTCCACCGCGTGGCGCCCGCTGATGGAATAGACTGCCCAGCCAAGGCCGGCGGCGATCATGGCGCCGGTCGCCCCGATCACACCGGTGGCCGCCGCGTCTGATGGCCAAAGAACCACCCCCAACCCAGCAAAAGCCAGCAACGCCCCAAGCCCCTTGCGCAGGCCCAGCCGATCACCGCGCATCTGGGCGGCGAACAGCATTGTCACCTGCACGACACCAAACAGGATCAAGGCCCCAAGACCCGCATCAAGATACTGATAAGCAACAGAAAACCCAATCATATAGGTGGCCAAACTTAGCACCCCGACCGGATGCGCGCGCAGCGCCAGCCGTTTCGACCGCCACAGCACAATCAGCCCCAGCATCGCGGCGCCGGCGGCGGTGCGGATCACCGCAAAGCCAAGCGGCGCTAGGCCGCCATCCTCGACACCAAGGCGGGTCAGCACCGAATTGGCGGCAAAGGCAAGCATGGTCAATGAGGTCAGAATGACAAGGCGCATGGGCCTGACTAGATCAATTCTCCGGCCCCGCCAAGCCCGGCCCGCGCTAGGTGCTGCGCAATGGCAGCCGCACGATCATCTGGGTGCCGCGCTTGCGTTTGCCATTGGGCCGGGCCGAGGCGCTGCCGCCATAGCGTTCGGCGATCTTGCGCACAATCGCAAGGCCCATGCCGCTGCCTTCCACCTCGTCGCGCGGGCGCAGGGTGGCCATCGCCGCAAAGACCCTTTCGTGATGCTCATCCGCGATGCCGGGCCCGTCGTCTTCGACTTTGATCACCGCCTCGTCCTTGTCGGCCGAAACCGTCACACGGATTGTTCCCCTGGGCTTGTCGTGATGTTTGAACGCGTTTGAAATCAGCGCGGTGAACAGCGTCAGGATATCGCGATTGCCGATCTCGATGGTGATATCATCAACTTTTTGTTCAATATCAAATCCTTGCGGGATATATATTTCATCCAACACCTCTGTCACCGCGTCGCGCACCTGCACGGGGCCAATGGTCTGCATATTGCCAATGCGCGAATAAACCAGCAAATCCACCAGCATCCGGTCCAACCGCGCGGTGTGCCGGTTCATCAGATCCAGCGTCTTGGCGACCGATCCTTCGATCTTGATCCCGGCGTCCTTCATGTCATCCGCCAGCCATTGCGGCAATTCGATCAAGGCCCGCACCGATCCACGCACGTCGTGGCTGATCAAATAGACGAAATCCTCAAATGTCTTTGAGACTTGCGCGGCCGGATCGACCTTGTCTTCTTGTCGCGCGTCATCTGGTGGGCTGTTCTTATTCATGTTTCGCCTCGTTTCCAATTTTCCATCCTCAACCCCGTCAGGCTATACTTTAGGATGTATTTCTCAACCATTGCGATACTTTTTGTGGGTATTTTTCGCGCAAAAGTGTCCATCGTTTAATTTGCTGTGCCCGTCCCGATCGCGAGGTTATCAGCTCCCACAGCTGGGCGGCGCGGGTCATCGCCTGGGGCGCGGTCAGCGTGCCCGCGACGGCCTGGGCAATCGCCTCGTCCAGCACCCGGAAATATTCAGCCTGATTTTTCAGATACAGGTCCGGGATCGCGTCGATCATGCCTTGGCGGTGGACCTGCAGCAACGCATCGCCATAGACCTGTTGAATTGCCGGGTCGGCATAGTGTTCTTCGCGGAAGGGGTCGAAAAACCCGCCGATTTGTCCCACCGAAAGGGTCGAGATCACCGGGCTGGCGGCGAAAAGGCAATAAAGATAGGCCAGCTCGGGACGGTCGGTCGAGGCGCTGACCACATAGTTTTTACCCCAGTTGAAATATGAACAGGGAAAATACGCACCGGTTTCTGGGTCTTGGCCGCCCGGCAAGCCAGAATTCACAATCGCATTGGGGTCGAAAAATTCGCTGCGTTTAAACAGTTTGTGCGCGCCGCCCCAACCGATGTTACTAAATATGTTTTGTTTGAAAAATACGTTCCAATTTTCGAAAATCGACGCCTGATTTGTTGCGGGATGCAAATATGCGGTGGCCCGAACCATATCCTCAAGGGCTTCTATTCCGGCATCACCGCCGATCTGCGCATCCATCTGCGGTGAAAACGGCCACACCCCCTTGGCGTGAAAGCGGCTCCACCATTCCCAGGCGAAATAACCGGGAGTGCGAAACATCAACCCGCCATATTGATCCTGATCGGGGCGGTGAAACCACCGCATCTGTTGGTCCAACTCTTCCCAAGTAGACGCAATCCCCAGCGGCACCCCAAAGCGGTCCGCATAGGCGGCCTGTTCATCGCGGCTTTCCAGAAATGCCCGCTTGTAATACATCAAATAAACATCGCCATCTGTCTGAAATCCAAAGTATTTTCCATCAAACTTATCCGCGACATTATACAGTGATCCGTCGCGAAAACCGGGCGGTTCATAGGTATCGACGAAATGATCAAAGGGTTGAATAACCCCGGTGCTGGCCAAATCCGGCAGGCCGTTGCTGGTGGGCAGGCCCACATCGAACGCCACGTTTCCCGTCATTGCCAACAAGCTGATCCTTGTGTTCAAATTCAGTGGATTTTCCTCGACCAGCTGCACCTTTATGCCTGTCAGCTCGTGGAACTTGGCCATCACCGGGGCAAGGTTGGCCCCCGCCCCATTCGGCCCCAACAGGACCAACGGCCGCGTATCCCCGGCCGCAACCCGTTTGGCATGTTCCGCGGCCACCAGATGCAGCGGCCGGCCCTGCGCCATCGCCGCCCCCGGCAAAGCCGAGGCAAGAACCCCGCCGGCAATCCCCCTGACCACAGCCCTGCGATTTGGTCCTGCATTTTGATTGCCGCCGCCCATACCTAACCCTTTCGATACCAACTATACGTTACTTGATTCAAACTTAAGATAAGTTTAATGATTAACACGCATATTGAAAAAATGAACACAGTTTCCCCCTTCCACGCCCCAATAACCGGTGGCCTGACGCGTATCGTCACGCGGTTGCGGATTGCTTTTCTTCTTGGGGTGATGGTGGTTGCGGCCGCCAGCGTCGCAGGGGTTTTTCAGGCCCGCGCCATCAGCAGGGCGCACAGCAACCTGGTTGACATCGACATACCGGTTTTCGCGCAAACCCATGAAACCATTCGGATATTGGATGATGTTTTTGCCGCCGTCGAATTGGCCACCGTTGCGCCGGATCAGCCGACATTGGACCAGATCCGCGATGATTACCGCGCCGCGCTTGAGGCGCTGAACACCAGCCTGCAAGACGCGCGCGCCTTTACCGACAGCCAGGATGTCTTGCAATCGGTCACCGCCGCGACGCAGGCGCTGCAATCGGCCATCGCGCCGCTGTTTGATATGAAAGCACAATTATTTCAAAGCGATGACCGCATTCAGGCCATGATGCGTGACCTGGTCGATCTGCACAGCCGCGCCGGGCTGACGCTTGAGACGTTGAATTTTCAGACGACCGGGCGGATTGAAACCGTCCTGATGAATTCACGCGACGGTCATGCCCCCACGCCCGAGGTCATTCAACAGCTGTTCTCGAATCTTTTTCTCAGGTCACTGAACCTGACCAATATCGCCCTTGATCTTGAGACCATCATCGATCTGACCTTTGGATTTCAGTTAAGCGAAACCTCTGAGGTGCCCGCCAGCAGCCGCGCGATTCTTGAAAACAAGATGCGCCGGGTGGTTGCGGTCATGGCCCAGATCGAAACCGGACCCGAACGCACAACTTTGGCGCAGCTTGTGCAGCAGATGGATCACCTTTTGTTTACCTCAGACGGGTTGCTGGCGCGCTTGGCCGATCGGGAACGGATATTGGCCGACCTTGAAGCCATCCGCAGTGCGCGCCAACAGATTGCCGATAATTTCACCGCGCTGAACGATCGCATCAACACCGAGGCCCTGGCCCAGGTCGATCTGGCCTCGGGGCGGCTGGGGTCGGCGACCCTGCGGCTGATGGGGGTGCTGGGCGCTGCCGCGCTTGGCACTTTGGCGCTGGCGGCGCTGGCCAACCTGTTGATCACCGAACGCCAGATCAATCACCGGATGGACAGCCTGCACCGTGCGGTGTCAGCCATTGCAGGCGGCACGCTGGATCACCCGATCGAAGTCACCGGCAAGGACGAGCTGGGCGACATCGCCCGTGCGCTGGCCGTGTTCCGCCAAACGGCGCTGGCGCTTGACCGCTCGAATGTGGATCTTGAGAATTTCGCCTATGTCGCCGCGCATGACCTGCGCTCGCCGCTGCGCGCGATCCATGATCTGGCTGCCTGGTCCCTTGAAGACCCAGAAAATTCCCTGTCGGAAACCACGCAAAAATACCTTGCGCTGCTGCTGACCCGGACCGAACGGTTGGACAACCTGCTGACCGATCTTTTGGACTATGCCCGCGCCGGGCAGAAATCCGGCGATGAGGGCCGGGTCGATCTGTCCGAGATGGTGCACCAGATCAGCAGCCTGCTGGATCAAAGCGGGGCCTTCCATGTTCATTACGACGGCCCGAACATGACCGTGATCACCCACCCCACCCCATTGAAACAGATTTTGATGAATTTGGTGTCAAATGCGATCAAGCATCACGACAAACCACAGGGCGAGGTGGTCGTAAAAGTGACCCACCGCGCCGGCCGCTTGCGATTTGCCGTGCATGATGACGGGCCGGGCATTCCCAAACAATATCAAGACCGGATCTTTGCCCTGTTCCAGACCCTGCGCCCACGAGACGAGGTAGAAGGCAGCGGGCTGGGGCTGGCGATCATTCGCAAACTTGTAAACCGCTATGACGGGCGCATCCGCGTCAGCTCGGACCCAGGCAGCCGCCGCGGAACGACATTCATCTTTGATTTTCCCGGAGATGCCCCGCGCTTTGAACCGACCACATAAGGGAGTAACCGAATGGCACCAAAAGCAACGACAGCCACTTTTCTGCTGGTGGATGATGACGATGTCAGCATCATGGCCATGCAGCGGGCGCTGAAAAAGTTAAAGATCGTGAACCCCACGCTTGTCGCTAAGAACGGCCAAGAAGCCTTTGATATCCTTCAAGAAGCGGTCAAGAACAATGGCGGGGTGCTGCCGCCGTTCATCGTGACGCTGGATCTGAACATGCCGCGTATGAACGGGCTTGAATTCCTTGAGGCCGTGCGCGCCGATGATGCCCTAAGCCGGCTGGTGATCTTTGTCTTTACCACCTCGGATGTGACGCGCGATATTCAGCTGGCCTATAGCCGGAACGTCGCGGGGTATCTGATCAAGGAAAATCCCGGCGAAACGCTGAGCAAAGCCCTTGAAATGCTGGGAAGCTATGCCCGGATCGTCGAATTGCCAAGCTAGGCCAGGGGAAGCTAGGCCGGGGGCGCCGCCAAATCATCAGCGCCCTGCGCCGGGCGGCGCGGGCGTGTCCAGATATGGCACAGATCCGGCCCGATTGTCTGGCTGCTGCGCAGTGAAAATCGCGGCGCATCGGCCAAGCGCCCAAGGCCAAGCGCCCCCACAGCGGGCAACCCTTCGGCGCCGATCACCGCGCCGGCGCAATAGCCGACCAGCTGATCCACCAGATCGGCCTCAAGCAGCGCGGCGGCCAGCCCGCTGCCGCCCTCGCAAAAAATTCGCGTCAAGCCGTGACCGGCCAGTTTGGCCAGCATATCCGCCGGATCAAGCTGCGCGCCGCGCGCCGCACAGCACAAAAGCGTCGCGCCAAGATCGCGCCAAACCCCTTGCAATTGATCATCCGCGCCCGGCCCGTGGCACAATATTAACGGAATGTCCCGCGCGCTGCGGGCCAATTGCCCCATCAAGGGCAAATCAAGACGCCGGCTGGCCACGACCCGCACCGGCTGGCGGGCAAGGCCCAATTCGCGCACGGTCAAGGATGGATCATCCTGGCGCGCGGTGCCCCCGCCGACCAAAACCGCATCATGGCGCGCCCGCATCATATGAACATGGCGGCGCGCCTGCGGTCCGGTGATCCATTTGCTTTCGCCCGAAGCGGTGGCAATGCGACCGTCAAAGCTGCTGGCCAGTTTCAGCGTCACAAATGGTCGCCCCTGCCCGACCCGGCCGAAAAATCCGGCGTGATCTTCGGCGGCTTGATCCGCGCCCAAGCCAAGGTGCACCTCAATCCCCGCCTGGCGCAGCATCTGCACACCGCGGCCATTCACCCGGTCATCAAGATCGCCCAGCGCCACGAACACCCGCCCCACACCTGCGTCAATCAACGCCTGCGCGCAGGGCGGCGTGTGGCCCATATGGGCGCATGGCTCAAGCGTGACAAAAACATCGGCGCCCCGGGCGCAAGCGCCCGCCTGCGCCAGCGCAACCGCCTCGGCGTGGGGTCGCCCCCCTGGTTGCGTCCAACCGCGCCCAACGATCCGGCCACCCTGCACAATCACACAGCCCACGGCCGGATTGGGCCAAACCTGACCCTGTCCGCGCCGCCCCAACGACAGGGCCAGCGCCATAAAGCGGTCTGGGGGCGTCACTCTTCTTTTGGCAGATCTGGGCGCAACTCGCTGACAAACTTGTCAAAATCATCCGCCGCCTGGAAATTCTTGTAAACGCTGGCAAAGCGCACATAGGCAACGGTGTCGATCCGCGCCAGCGCCTCCATAACGATTTCCCCGATCTGCTTGGATTTGATGTCGGTCTCGCCCATGCTTTCCAGACGGCGCACCAGCCCGGAAATCATCTGGTCAATCCGCTCTGGCTCAATCGGGCGTTTTTGCATGGAAATCCGGATGGAGCGCTCAAGCTTGTCGCGGTCGAAATCTTCGCGTTTCCCCGAGGATTTGATCACCACCAAATCGCGCAGCTGCACCCGTTCATAGGTCGTGAACCGTCCCCCACACGCCGGGCAAAACCGGCGCCGGCGAATGGCGACGTGATCTTCGGCGGGGCGGCTATCTTTGACTTGGGTGTCCACATTTCCGCAAAACGGGCAGCGCATCCGCTGTCTCCTTTACTGTTCGAGTGCCTCATGGTGGCGATATGGACCGCCCTTACCAGAACTATAGGGCCTATGCTTGGTCTTGGGTAGGGGGCAAATTCACCCCTAGATGTGGTGGGAAAATGCGCAAACAGCGGGCATTGCACCCCCCAGCGCAATCGCCTATCGCCATCAAGACCCAATTGGAAAGCCGATCTTATGTCTCAGCCCGCGATAGATCCCGCCGACTATATCTTGCAACTGGAGGCGCTGGCCAACCCCGAGCGCGCCGCCCAGATGCGCGCCTATCACAAACAGGATCGCCCCTATCTTGGGCTGGCCAACCCCACCACCAGCGCCCTGGCCAAAAGCTGGCAACAGGCGCTGCCGATGCAGGCCCGGCTGGGCGTCGCCCAGGGCCTTTGGGACAGCAACATCTTCGAGGCGCGCCTTGCCGCCGCCAAGATGTTCACCCAGGCGCGCATCAAAGACGACGGTCCGGTCTGGCAGATGATCCAAGGCTGGCGCAACGATTTCGACAGTTGGGCCATCGCCGACCACGCCTGTATCGCCGGGCAAAAGCGTCTGGTGGCCGATCCTGCCCGCCTGGAGGATGTCGCCGCCTGGACCCACAGCGACAACCTTTGGCTGCGCCGCGCCGCCTTGGTTATCACCCTGCCCTGGACCAAGCAAAACCACCCCAAACCGCAAGATCTTGCCATTCGCGACCGGGTGCTGGGCTGGGCGGCGGAAATGGTGCCGGATCGCAACTGGTTCATCCAAAAGGCCATTGCCTGGTGGCTGCGCGAGCTAAGCAAACATGACGCCCCGCGCGTGCGCGCCTTCCTGGACCAGCACGGCGCCCAGATGAAGCCGTTTGCGGCCAAAGAGGCGGCGAAATACCTGCGCACAGGCAGCCAATAGCCCCTTGCTGCGACGCCGCCCGCGCTTTACCACTGAACCTATGAACGCTCCTTTGATTGATCCCTTCGCCCGCGCGATCACCTATTTGCGTGTTTCGGTCACGGACCGCTGCGATTTCCGCTGTGTCTATTGCATGTCCGAGAACATGACCTTCTTGCCCAAGAAGGAACTGCTGACCTTGGAAGAGCTGGACCGCCTGTGCAGCAGCTTTATCGGTTTGGGGGTCGAAAAGCTGCGCATTACCGGGGGCGAGCCGCTGGTGCGCCGCGATATAATGACCTTTTTCCACGGCATGTCGCGCCATCTTGAGGCCGGCACCCTGAAAGAGCTGACCCTGACCACCAATGGCAGCCAGCTTGAGCGTTTCGCCAGCGATCTTTATGCCGCAGGGGTGCGCCGGGTGAATGTGTCGCTTGATACGCTGGATGATGATAAATTTGCCCAGATCACCCGCTGGGGCCGCCTGCCGCAGGTGCTGCGCGGGATTGATGCGGCCCAGGCCGCCGGGTTGCGGGTCAAGCTGAATGCCGTCGCCCTCAAGGGATTTAACGAAGACGAACTGCCGAAGATCACCCAATGGTGCGCCGCCCGCGACATTGACCTGACCTGGATCGAGGTCATGCCCATGGGCGATATCGGCAACGAAGATCGCCTGGGGCAGTATTGGTCGCTGTCTGATGTGCGCGCAGCCTATGAAAGCGCCTATACCCTGCGCGATCTGGACGAACGCACAGGCGGGCCGGCACGCTATATCCGTCTTGAGGAAACCGGCCAAAAGATCGGGTTCATCACCCCGCTTAGCCATAATTTCTGCGAAAGCTGTAATCGGGTGCGGATCACCTGCACCGGCGAGATTTTTCTGTGCCTTGGCCAGGAAGATGCCGCCGACCTGCGGGCGCCGCTGCGGGCGCACCCCCATGACAATGCCCCGCTTGAGGCCGCCATCCGCGACGCGATCAGCCACAAACCCAAGGGCCATGATTTCGATTATTCCCGGCAACAGCTTGACGGTCAGATGCCGCGCCACATGAGCCACACAGGTGGCTGACACGCCGTTGCTTTACCGGCTGTATGTGGCGGCATCCGCCCTTATGTTGCCCTTTGCCGCCCGGTCACAAATCGCCAAGCTGCGCCGCGCCGGCTTTGCCGCCGAACGCGCCCATGAAAAGCTGGGCCATGCCAGTTTGGCGCGCCGGGGCAGCGGGCCGCTGATATGGTTTCACGCCGCATCGGTCGGGGAAAGCCTGTCTGTGCTGGCGCTGATCACTGCAATGGGCAAGGCCCAGCCCAAGGCACAGTTCCTGATCACCTCGGGCACCGCCACCTCGGCGCGGTTGATTGCCCAGCGCATTCCCCCCAATTGCCAACATCAATTTGCGCCTCTGGATGCCAAAGGTCCGGTCACGCGTTTCTTGAACCATTGGCGCCCCAGCGCTGCAATCTTTGTCGAAAGCGAGCTGTGGCCGCAAATGCTGCGTCGCAGCTTTGATCGCGGCCTGCCGATGGTGCTTTTGAATGCGCGGCTTAGCGCGCGATCGCTGGCCGGATGGGCGCGGCGGCCCAAAACCGCGCGGTTCCTGCTGGGGGTGTTTCGCCTGATCATCACACAAAACGCCGCCATGGCGCAGGGGGTGATCGGTCTGGGCGCCGCCCCCGAACGGGTGGTCGAAGGGGTAAACCTGAAATCGCTGTCTGGCCCTTTGCCGGTCGATCAAACCGCGCTCAGCGCTGCCCGGCAGGCGCTGAAGGACCGGCCGGTTTGGGTGGCTGCCTCGACCCACGCAGGGGAAGAGGCGCTGCTGTTGCAGACCCACGCCCAGCTTGTAAAACACTGGCCCGAACTTTGCCTGATCTTGGTGCCACGCCACCCCGAGCGCGCCGCAGACATCAGCGCCTTGATCACCCGGCACGGGCTTAGCCACAGCCAACGCAGCGCCGGCGCAATGCCCAGCGCGCAGGTCTATCTGGCCGACACCCTAGGAGAGCTGGGCCTGTGGTATGCGCTGGCCCCTGTGGTGTTTCTGGGCGGGTCTCTTTTGCCGATTGGCGGCCACAACCCGTTCGAAGTCGCCCATGGCGGCGCGGCAATCCTGAGCGGCCCATATGTCACCAACTTTAGCGAAACTTACGACGCCATGCAGGCCTGCGGCGCCGCGCAGCTGATCGCGCCGGGTGATTTGTTTCCTGTGGTGAAACATTTGCTGACCGATGCAACGGCCCGCGCCACGGCCCGCGACGCCGCAAGCAGCTTTGCGCAGGCGCAATCGGCGCAACTGGATAAGCTGGCCGATCAGCTTTGGCAGGCCCTGCACCATGGCTGAGCTGTTCGTGACCAACTTTAATCCCAATTTCACTGGGGTTTCCGCAACGGCGGCTACGGTTTTGCGGGCCCAGATGTCGCGCTATGACTTGCAGCTGGTGGGCCGCCCCCTGCCCGGCTGCCCCGATCCCATCACCAGGCGCGAGGCCTTTGCCCTGTGCCGTCAGGCGCCGGCGGATCGCCCGTTTGCCATTTGGCATGTGCGCCGCAACCCCGAAATGCGCGCCGCGATCTGGGCGCGCGATGTGCTGCGCCTGCCGGTGCGCATTGTCTTTACCTCGGCGGCGCAGCGGCGGCATTCGGCCTATCCGCGCTGGCTGATCTCGCGGATGGATGCGGTGATCGCCACCACCCCGCAGGCGGCGGACTATGTCCCGCATGTGCGTGCAACCGTTGGCCACGGTGTTGACACAGAACGGTTTTTCCCTTCCCCGGATCGCCGCGCCGCCTGGGAGGCCCTGGGATTTGGCGGTGGGCTGGGCATTGCCAGCATCGGACGCATCCGGCCCGAAAAGGGCACCGATATCTTTGTAAACGCCATGCTGCGTTTGTTGCCGCGCCTGCCACAGGCCCGTGCGTTGGTCATTGGCCGCGCCGGCGGCAAACACGAGGCCTTTCTTGCCGCGCTGCGCGAACAGGTCAAGACGGCCGGCCTTGCCGATCGTCTGCTGTTCATAGGCGAGCTGCCGGCCGATCGTTTGCCGCAGATGATGCGTGCCTTGTCATTGGTGTGCCAATTGCCGCGCTATGAAGGGTTTGGAATGGTTCCGCTGGAAGCTATGGCCAGCGGAACCCCCTTTATCGGCAGCGATACCGGCGCCTATCGCAGCTTTGCCAGCGGCGCGCATGGGGCGATCACCCGCATCGGCGATGCCAGCGGCGCAGCCGACGCAGCCCAAGCGATGCTGACCCAACCGGATTTCGACGCCCGCGCCGTGGCCGCACGCCAAGCCGCCGTGGATCGGTTCAGCGCCAAGCACGAGGCCGACGGCATCGACCGCGTTTATCAACAGCTTTGGGGAAGTTAACCCCCAAAGCCAGTCCCCCCCCTAGGCCGCAGGCATGCGTTGTTCAGCGATTTCCGCCCACCAGCTGCATCCTGCCGGAATGGCTTCGTCGTTGAAGTCATACATCGGGTGATGCACCATGGCGGTATCGCCATTGCCCACCAGAATATAGGCGCCGGGGCGTTCTTCCAGCATAAAGGCGAAATCCTCGCCGCCCATGACCAAAGGTGCATCCGCGCAATCGCCCGAGACTGACCGCGCCACCTGGGCGGCAAATTCGGTTTGTTCGTCGTGGTTCACCATCGCCGGGTAATTCCGGGAATAGTCGACCTGCGCCACAGCGCCAAAACTGGCGGCGATACCGGTGGCGATTTCGCCCAGACGCTTTTCCGCCAGATCCCGCATTGCCGGGTCCATGGTGCGCACGGTGCCGCGCAACTGCACGCGCTGCGGGATGACGTTGAACGCCTTGGACGAGGTTTCGAAGGATGTCACCGATACGACGATATTCTCGACCGGGTCGGCATTGCGGCTGGCGATGGTTTGAATCGCCAGCACGATCTGCGACGCCACAACGGTGCTGTCGACTGTTTCATGTGGTTTTGCCGCATGGCCGCCCAGCCCCTCTATCTGAATGGAAAAGACATCTGTGGCGGCAAAGAACGGCCCCGGACGAATCGAGAAACTGCCCACCGGCGCGCCGGGCCAATTGTGCATGCCATAGACCTCTTGGATGCCCCAACGATCCATCATGCCGTCGTCGCACATCTCTTTGCCGCCGCCGCCGCCTTCTTCGGCGGGCTGAAAGATCACCACCACCGTCCCATCAAAGTTGCGGGTTTCCGCCAGATATTTCGCCGCACCCAACAGCATGGCGGTATGGCCATCATGACCGCAGGCGTGCATTGCCTCGGCGGTTTTTGACGCATGCGGCAAGCCGGTCTGTTCCTGCATGGGCAGCGCATCCATATCAGCCCGCAGGCCAATAACCTTGCCCGACGCGGTGGATTTTCCCTTGATCACCCCGACAACACCGGTGCGGCCGATCCCGGTCACGACCTCGTCACAGCCAAATTCGCCCAGCTTTTCGGCAACAATCGCTGCGGTCCGATGCGTGTCGAACAGAATTTCGGGGTGTTCATGGAAATCACGGCGCCAGGCGCTGATTTCGGCCTGTAATTCGGCAAAGCGGTTCTTGACGGGCATAAGTCTTTCCTTCCTGAAGATAAATTATAAGGCCGGCATCCGGCGTTCGACCATTTCGGCATACCAACTGCACCCAGCCGGTATGGCGTCATCGTCAAATTGATATTCCGGGTGATGGACCGTGGCGCCATCGCCATTGCCCACCATAATATAGGCGCCGGGGCGTTCTTCCAGCATAAAGGCGAAATCCTCGGCAGCCATGATCGGGGGGATATCGCGCAGCACATGGCCGGCCACTGCCTTGGCGGCGTCTGCGGCAAACCCGGTGTTTTCCAAGGTATTGACCGTTACAGGATAGCCAACTTGATAGGCGATCTGCGCCGTGCAGCCATGGGCCTGCGCCGTCGCGGTGGCGATCTGGGTGATCTTGTCTTGCACCAGGGCGCGCACGCCCCCCTCAAGCGCCCGCACGGTGCCGCGCATCACAGTGGTTTGCGGAATGACGTTATGGGCCTCGGTTGCGGAATGCAGCGCACAAACCGACACGACCACTTGTTGCAAAGGGTCCACCACCCGGCTGGCGATGCTTTGCAAGGCAATCAACACATGCGCTGCCGCCAGATTGGGATCAATCGCATCATGTGGCGCCGCAGCATGACCGCCCTTGCCGGTCACGGTGATCTCAAATTCATCTGCCGATGCCAAAAGCGCACCGGGCCGAATGGCAAATTCACCTGTCTTGATACCGGGCATGTTGTGCATCCCGTATACCTCCTGGATGCCCCAGCGGTCCATCAGCCCATCGCGGCACATTTCCCGGCCGCCGCCGCCGCCTTCTTCGGCGGGCTGAAAGATCAACACAGCCGTGCCATCAAAATTGCGCGTTTCCGCCAGATATTGCGCCGCGCCCAGCAACATGGCCGTATGGCCATCATGGCCGCAGGCGTGCATTTTGCCGGGGTGCTGGCTGGCATACGCAAGCCCCGTCGCCTCATGGATGGGCAGCGCATCCATATCGGCCCGCAGGCCGACAACACGGCCCCGGCTGTCGCTTTTGCCGTGGATCACCGCGACAATGCCCGATTGCCCGATGCCCGTGGTGATGTCATCCACCCCAAAGCTGCGCAGCTTTTCCTCAACAAAGGCGGTGGTTTTGGGCAAATCGAATTGCAGCTCGGGGATGCTGTGCAAATGGCGCCGCCAGGCGGTGATCTGGGCATGGGTTTCGGCAAAGCGGTTCTTGACAGGCATAGCGGTTCCTTTGGTTATTGGTTGCGGCTTAGATCGACGGCCCCAAGCGCATAGCTGAGCCATCAAAGAACCGGCCATAGCGGAAGCGTGTCAGATCATGGCCGGGGGCCTCGCCCATGGCAAGGGCCGCCAGAATGCGCCCCATCGCCGGGCCGATGCCAAAGCCGTGGCCGCTCATCCCGGTGCCGACGGTCAAGCCGGGCACCGCGGCAATACGGTCCACCACCGGAACGATATCGGGCATAGTGTCGATCATTCCGGCCCAGGCCAACTTGATCCGCACCGGCCCCAAATCCGGAAACAGCGCCGAAAACCGCCGCTGAAGCTGACCGATCTTGGCGCGGTTCGGGGCCGGGTTCAAAATGCGCATCGCCTCGAAGGGTGATCCGTCACCTGGCGACCAGCGCCGCGCCGTGCCCCACCCATCGGGATAGCCGGGCGGGGCAAATGGCAAAAGGCGCACCCCAAAGGGATCTGATGCCAATTGCCGGCGGTATTTGGGCAGCGCCCGAAAGGCATCCGGCCCAACAAACAATTCGCTAAAGCCCCCAACCGCCAGCGAATACCCCCCATCAGCGCGGGCGCGAAACGCCAGCCGGTTGTCGGCGGCCCCGCCCCCATAGGGCTGTGGCAAGGGGTGGGTCGCGGCCACCGTGGCGCGCACTGACAATTGCGGCAAGGCCACGCCAAGGTTTTGCAAGAACAGCGATGACCAGGCCCCGCCCGCCAGAACCACTTGGGGCGTGGCAATGCGCCCTGCTTCGGTAAAGACCCCGGTCACCCGCCCGGCCGACAGATCCAGGCCACGCACCGCGCAATTCTCAATCAGATGCGCCCCTTCGCGCGCGGCCAACGCCGCCAAGGCTGGCACTGCGGTCCAGGGTTCGGCCCGCATATCCCCCGGCGCAAACAGCGCCCCGGCATACCGCCGCGACATGCCCGGTATCAGCCGGGCCAATTGCGTGCCATCCAACACACGCGCCTGTGCGCCCAAAGGTTCGGCGCGCGCAAGCCATTGGGCATATCCTTCGACTTGTCGCTGACTGTGGCCCATATAGGCGATCCCGCCCTGGACCAAATTGATCTGCCCCGGCGCCGCAGCGGCCAACTCGCGCCACAGTTGCTGGGCCTCGGCCACGATGGGGATTTCATCATAATCACGGCCCAGCTGACGGATCCACCCCCAGTTGCGGCTGGATTGTTCGCCCGCGATGCGCCCCTTTTCCGCCAAGACCACACGTTTGCCCCGCCGCGCCAGAAACAGCGCTGTGCAAACGCCAATGATACCGCCGCCAATCACCACCACGTCGGCCTGCTGGGGCGGCGGGCCGGGATAGGCAATCGGGGTCAGCTCATTGATGGGAAACAGGCTCATGCGGGGGCGGCTCCTGTCAACATCGCTGAATCACGCCCCCAAAGATCGCAGCAGATCTTGCATAAAGACCTGCCCGGCCTGGAACTGGGCGACCGAAATAAATTCATTGGGCTGATGGGCCTGTTCGATACTGCCCGGCCCACAGATCACCGCGCTGTAACCGGCGGCCTGAAACTGACCCGCTTCGGTCGCATAGCTGACCACCATGTCGCCGTTATCGCCCGTAAGGCGGCGCACCAGCGCCTCGGCGGGGCCATCTTTCTCGGGGCGCAGACCTGGCACCTGAAACCGTGGCGTCAAACGTATTTCCGTTTCAGGAACAACGGCTTGCATTTCGCTTTCGACCTTTTTGACCGCGTCAAGATAGGCCGCCTTCCACTGGGCTTCGTCCTCGCCTGGCACGATACGGAAATCCATCGCAAAATGGCAATCGCGCGCGGTAATATTATGGGCGGTGCCGCCGCTGACCACACCCACATGGGCCGTGGTATAGGGCGGATCGAACATGGCCGCCAAGGGGGTTGGCGTTTGCGCGCCGTTGGTGGCATTCACCGTGTTGGCCCAATCAATCAGCTTGGCCCCCGACATGATCGCATTCACCCCCCGGTGCAAAAGCGAGCTGTGAACCTCGAACCCGACCACATGTGTGTTGAAACCGATACCGCCCTTGTGACCATTGACCGCCTTCATCATTGATGGCTCTCCGACGATCACCGCCGATCCTTTTGGCAGGATCGGTTGCATCGCGGCAATCATCGGGGGCGCGCCGGTGCAGCCGACCTCTTCGTCAAAGCTTAGCGCGATCTGCAAGGGGCGTGTAACACCGCGGTGCTTGGCCTCGACCAGGGTCCAGATGGCAAGCGCGTCAAAACCCTTCATGTCGCAGGTGCCGCGACCAAAATATTTGCCATCCCTTTCAACAACCTCAAACGGGTCGCTGTCCCACGATTGCCCATCCACCGGCACCACATCGGTATGGCCGGACAAGACCACGGCCCCCTCGGTCCAGGGGCCGACATGGGCAAAAAGCGCCGCTTTTGGCTGATCGGGGTCGACATAGCGATGACAGTCGATGCCATGGCCGGTCAAATAGTCCTGCACCCAGTCAATCAGCGGTAAATTGCTGTCGCGGCTGACGGTGGGAAAAGCCACAAGCGTTTGCATGATCTGCAATGGATCAAGGCGGGGGGATGTCTGGCCCATTCAATAACCGCTGTCTGTCGTCAAAACAAAATGCCCCGGCTCTATCTCGTGGTATTGCGAAGGGGGCGCATGATAATCAACCGGATGAATTGGCGACGGTATAGGCTTGAAATTCAAATCTTTTTCCGCCTTTCTTTGGCGTGGGTCCGCGATGGGGACGGCCTTCATCAGGGCCTGTGTATAGGGGTGCTGTGGGTTTTCAAAAACCTTTGCCCGCGGGCCAAGTTCGACAATTCGGCCCAGATACATCACCCCGACGTGATGGCTGACCCTTTCCACAACGGCCATGTCATGGCTGATGAACAGATAAGACACGCCCAGTTGTTCCTGCAATTCCATCATCAGGTTCAGCACCTGCGCCTGCACCGACACATCCAAAGCCGAGACCGCCTCGTCGGCGATGATCAGCTTGGGGTTCAGCGCCAGCGCCCGCGCAATTGCCACACGCTGACGCTGGCCGCCTGACAGCTCGTGCGGATAGCGGCGCATAAAGCTGCGCGGCAGCTCGACCCGGTCGAACAACATTGCCACGCGGTCTTGCACCGCCCGGCCGGTCAGCGTGCCGAAATTGTGGATCGGTTCGGCCACCTGGTCGCTCAGCTGCATCTGCGGGTTCAGCGAGGCAAAGGGATCTTGAAAGATCATCTGCATATCCAGCCGCGCCTGCCGAAGCTGCGCCGTTCCCAGCGCCATCACATCGGTATCGCCGATGCGGATTTCCCCCGATTGCGGTTCAACCAACCGCAGGATCGACCGCCCGGCCGATGATTTTCCGCAGCCCGATTCCCCAACCAGGCTTAGGGTTTGCCCCTTGTTCAGCGTAAAGGACACATCTTCGACGGCGTGTACATTGGCCACGGTGCGGCGAAAAAACCCGCCCTTGACCGGAAAGCGCGTCGTCAGGTTCTTGACGGTCAACAATGGCTCGGTCGTGCCGGGAATGGGTTTGATATCCTGCCCGCCGCGCCCCAACAGGCGCATGGGTTCCGGCAGGGGTTTTCCCGCCATCTCGCCCAGTTTGGGAACCGCCGCCAGCAGGGCCTTGGTATAGGGGTGCTGGGGGTTCTCAAAAATCTCGGCGACGGGGCCTTCTTCGACCTTGTTGCCGCGGAACATCACCACCACCCGGTCGGCCACCTGCGCCACCACCGCCATATCATGGGTGATGAACATCACCGCCGTGCCGGTTTCCCGCTTGAGCCGATCCATCAGCGCCAAAATCTCAGCCTGGATCGTCACATCAAGGGCGGTTGTCGGTTCGTCCGCGATCAGCAGGCGCGGCTTGCACGCCAGCGCCATGGCAATCACCACCCGTTGCCGCATCCCGCCCGACAGCTCGTGCGGGTATTGGGTCAGCCGGCGCTCTGGCTCGGGGATGCGCACCTCGCGCAACAGTTCAAGCGCGCGGGCCTCGGCCTGGGACCGGGTCAGCGATTTATGCAAGCGCAGCCCTTCGGTCAATTGCCGACCAATGGTAAAGACCGGGTTCAGCGCCGTCATCGGTTCTTGAAAGATCATGCCGATTTCATTGCCGCGTATGCCGCGCATCGCATCGCCATCGGCGCGCGCCAGATCGACGGTTCCGCCGCTTTGGCGATCAAACAGCAGCTGCCCGCCGGCAATCTTGCCGCCGCCAAATTCCACAAGCCGCATCAACGACAGCGACGACACCGACTTGCCAGACCCGGATTCGCCAACGACACAAACGGTTTCCCCCGGCTGCACGTCGAACGATACATCCTCGACCCCGACAACAGGCCCATCCTTGGTTTGGAATTCAACCCGCAAGCCTTTCAGCTGGGCAATCGGTTTCGTATCTACTTGGTCCAACATAATGCCCCGCCATTCAACATGGCAAAAGCTATGACCATGGCTTGGGGCATGTCAAACCCCGCTTTTGCTTTTTTGGATTTTGTTGTGATCCTCTCAAAGCGGGGGTTGCATTTTATTCGAATTCGGCTTTCCATAGCGGCATTCGCCGTGGGGGGATGAATGAAAAACTGCGCAATTCCCATAAGTTGCGCCGTGCTTTGACGCAAAACCCCACGGGATAATAAAAAAAGCCCAGCGACAAGCTGGGCGTGGTTCCGGCGCAGAACGCGCCCAACAAGGAGTATATCATGAAACTCAAAACCCTTTTGATGGGGGCTATTGCCACTGCGGCTTTTGCGCCTGCGGCCTTTGCCGATGGCGAACGCGGCCGTGACGGTCAGGTCAACATTATTTACTGGCAAGCCCCGTCGATCTTGAACCCGTTTCTGTCAGGCGGCACCAAGGATGTGGAATCGGCATCATTGGTGATCGAACCCCTGGCGCGCTATGACCAAGACGGCAACATGGTGCCCTTCCTGGTGACCGAGGTGCCAACCGTCGCCAATGGCGGCGTCACCGCCGATTTGACCCAGATCACCTGGAACATCAAAGAGGGCCTGAAATGGTCCGATGGTTCGGCCTTTACCTCGGCGGATGTCAAATTCACCTATGAATATTGCACCCACCCCGAAGGCGGCTGCGCGCAGGTGACCAAATTCGAGGGCGTCAGCTCGGTTGAAACGCCGGACGATCTGACCGTGGTTGTGACGTTTGATAAACCGACCCCGTTCCCTTACGGCCCCTTCGTTGGCGGCGAAAGCCCGATCATTCAGGCGGCGCAGTTTGCCGATTGTATGGGCGCCAAGGCCCCAGAATGCACGCAGGCCAACTTTAACCCGATTGGCACCGGCCCCTTTGTGGTGGAAGAATTCCGCCCCAATGACGTGATCACCATGTCGGCCAACCCCAACTATCGCGAAGCCGGCAAACCGGCTTTTGCCAGCCTGACGTTCAAGGGCGGCGGCGATGCCACGGCGGCGGGCCGTGCAGTGATGGAAACCGGCGAATTCGACTATGCCTGGAACCTTCAGCTTGCGCCTGATGTGATCGCCAAAATGGAAGCAGGCGGCAAAGGCACGCCGGTTGCGGGCTTTGGCCCGTTGGTCGAACGCATCATGCTGAACAACACCAACGCATCGCCCGACCTGCCAGAGGGCGAGCGTTCAACCGCGGCCCATCCGCATCCGTTCCTGAAAGATCCTTCGGTCTATAAGGCGATGTCGATGGCCATCGACCGGCCGCTGCTGGTCGAAGTGGGCTATGGCAAGGCCGGCAAAGTGACCTGTAACTGGGTTCCGGCGCCTGCGATCTTCAATTCCACCACGTTTAACTGTGACGCTCAGGATATTGATGGCGCCAATGCCATGCTGGACGCAGCCGGTTACAAGGACACCGATGGCGACGGCGTGCGCGAAACACCCGATGGCGTGAAAATGTCGATCCTTTATCAGACATCGACCAACGCTGTGCGTCAGGACTTTCAGGCGCTGATCAAAGATTGGTGGAGCCAGATCGGCATTGAAACCGAACTGCGCAACCTTGATGCGTCGGTCTTCTTTGGTGGTGATCCCGGATCGCCTGACACGTTCCAGAAATTCTATGCGGACGTGCAGATGTATGCCAACACCTTCAACGGCACCGACCCACAGTCCTATCTGGGCAACCTGCTGTGCGACAAGGCCCCGCGCCCCGACAGCCAGTGGCAGGGCGAAAACATCAGCCGGTTCTGCTCGGCTGAGTATGACGCGCTGCATGCCCAGCTGGCCCAGACCGGCGGTGCCGAAGAACGCGCAGCCATCGGCAAAAAGCTGAACGATATGGCGGTATCTCAAGGGGCGATGATCCCGCTGGTACACCGCGGTCGTCTGTCGGCCCACGCCAACAGCCTTGGCGGTGTTGTCCTGAACGTCTGGGACAGCGAGCTGTGGAACGCAGCCGACTGGTATCGGATCAAGTAAAACACAGACGCAGGTGCCCTTGGACCTGCGCCCTTTGATCCCGCCCAAGGCAGCCGTTGTTGCCTTGGGCCTTTCCACCCACTGCCCCCAGTCCTTGAGGGCCAAACAAGAAGACTGACGCATAAAGGCGCCGCGCATGTTGACCTTCACCATTCGTCGTTTGTTTCTTTCGATTCCGACGCTTTTATTCATCAGCCTGACAATCTTTCTTTTGTTGCAGCTTGCGCCGGGCGATCCCATGGCGCAGGTGCCCCTGACCGTGCCGCCCGAAGTCAAACAAAAGATGCGCGAGGCCCTGGGCCTGGGCGCGCCGATACATGTGCAGTATTGGAAATGGCTGGTGCAGTTTTTCTGGATCGAACCGCAGGTGTTGATTGATTGGGCCACCCGCGACAGCACGCTGTTTGGCTGGCTGCCCGATACCGCGCTGGCCGAAGGCAAACTGCGGGTGATCAGCTGGCAGACCCGGTCCCCGGTGATGGATATCGTCATGCAGCGGATGCCCCAGACCCTGTGGGTGGTGGGCATGTCCTATGTGGTGGGCATTCTGATTGCCCTGCCCATCGGGATTTATTCGGCCTATCGTCAATATTCGCTGTTTGATCAGGCCGGCACATTCGTTTCGATGATCGGATTTTCGGTGCCGCCGTTCTTTTCCGGGGTGCTGGTCATCGTGATCTTTTCCGTCAATCTGGGCTGGTTCCCGTCGATCTATGACACCACGCATGTGGTTACCGATTGGGACAGCTTTGTCGTGCAGCTGCGCCAGATGATCATGCCGGTGATGGTGCTGGCGCTGCAAACCACCGCCCAGCTAAGCCGGTTCATGCGCGCCTCGATGCTGGACAATCTTAACCAGGATTATGTGCGCACGGCGCGGGCCAAGGGCCTGCCTGAAACGGCTGTGGTGCTGGTGCATGTGCTGCGCAATTCGATGATCCCGGTGATTACGGTGATCGCCCTTGGCATCCCGTCGATCTTTGGCGGGGCAATCATCACCGAACAGGTGTTCAAGGTGAATGGCATCGGCCAGCTGTTGATCACCGCGCTTTTTGCCAATGACCTGCCGATGGTCATGACATTGACATTCATCTTTGCCATCCTGATCGTGGTGTTCAACCTGATTGCGGATGTGCTTTACGGGGTTCTGGACCCAAGGATCCGCTATGACTGACGACATCGCCCTGCCCGAGGATCAAAATGACCTTGGCGCGCTGAAGGACAAAGAGCCGCAAAAAGAGCCTCGCAGCCAATGGCGTGATGTGTGGGACCAGTTCCGCAAGCACAAAGGCGCGTTGGTCGGCGGGGGGTTCTTGCTGTTCATCACCTTGGCGGTGCTGCTTGGCCCCTATCTGTGGAGCGTGGATGCGCAAAAGCTGGACATCCGCAACAAGGATCTGCGGCCGATTTATACCGCCCTGTGGGACAGCAGCGCCCGCGTCAGCTGGGCACGGCCCTTTGGCACCGACAACCTTGGGCGCGACATCATGGCGACCTTGATTGCCGGGGGGCGGGCGTCGATGGCGGTGGGCTGGACGGCGATGGTGCTGTCGCTGGTGATCGGCACGCTGGTCGGGGTTTGCGCCGGCTATTTCAAACGCACCGACGGGGTGTTGATGCGGCTGACCGATCTGTTCTTGTCGCTGCCGATTCTGCCCTTGCTGCTGGTGGCGGTGACGCTGTTCCGCCAGCCGCTGCGCGCCAGTTTTGGCCCAGAAACCGGGATGTTCATTTTGATTGTCGGGGTGATTGGTATCACCTCCTGGATGCAAACCGCGCGGATCGTGCGAGGCGAGATCCTGGCCCTGAAAGAGCGCGAGTTCGTTCTGGCCGCCCGTTCGATCGGGACCACGCCCATGGCGATCATCCGGCGGCATTTGCTGCCCAATGTGGTGTCGCCCATCATGGTGTCCGCGACGCTGGGGCTGGCCACGGCGATCATCACCGAAAGCGCCTTGTCATTTCTGGGCGTAGGGTTCCCGTCGGATTTCCCGACCTGGGGCAAGCTGCTGTCAGATGCGGTGCCGCGTATGGAGGAATTTCCCGAACGGGTGATGTTGCCGGGGATTTTGATTTCCTTGACGGTTCTCAGCGTGAATTACCTGGGCGATGGGCTGCGCGATGCGCTGGATCCGCGCATTCGGGGCCGCTGAACGATAATACCCGCCACCGGCGGGTATATATTGCGTTTTGGAAGGCCTTGAATCATCGCTCATCACCTATTGCGCCCAAATCAATGATTTCAGGCCGCGATAGGTGATGTCAGATTTAAGCCGGATTGCTTTAAGAACAAAAGCGGGGCCGGGTCATTTGACCTTGGCGCGCAGGCGGCGGATCATCCACCAGACGGCGGCGACCACCGGCAGGGTGGCCAGCGCCAGCAGCATCGGTTTACTGAGCCCTGTGGCCTGTGCCAAGGGATAGGCCAGATAACCCACCAGCGAGATGGCATAATAGCTGATCGCCACCACCGAGAGCCCTTCGACCGTGTGTTGCAGCCGCAATTGCAGATCGGCCCGGCGGTCCATGCTTTCGAGCAGCGCCTGATTCTGCGCAGAGCGCGCCACATCAACGCGGGTGCGCAGCAGGTTCGAGGCCCGCACCGAGCGTTCGGACATCGAGGCCAGCCGCGACCGTGTGGCCGTGACCGTGCGCATCGCCGGTTCATAGCGGCGCATCATGAATTCCGCAAAGCTTTGCCGGCCCTTGAAGCGGGTTTCCCGCAGGGTGGCGATACGTTGGTCAACCAGCGCGCCATAGGCCCCCGTGGCATCAAAGCGAAACGAGGATTGCGCCGCAATGGTTTCCAGCTGAGCCGATATTTGCAACAGGTCTTGCAAGGTGGCCTCGGGCGGGGCGGCTTTGTCGCTCATGGTGCTCATCACGCGGGTGAGGCGGCTGTCAAGGCTGTTGAGGTCGGGCTGAAGGCGGCGCGCACGGGCAAAGCCCAGCATGGACATGGCCTTATAGGTTTCCACCTCGCACAGACGCTGGACGATGCGGCCGATACGGCGGCGGCCTGTGTCCGCGCTTGGAAAGATGGCGAACCGCAGGTGGCCATTTGGGTCGATCCGAAAATCGCCCGCCACCACCGCCGCATCATCCAGCACCTTGGAAACCGCCAGGCTTTCGGCGACGAACCAATCGTCAAGATCGGCGGTCAGGCCGTCGTCGGATGCGGGGCGCGGCGCAATATGCATCAACGCCGATGTCAGCCGCTGACCGGGGGCCTCGGCCAGCCAGTCTTCTGGAAAGATTTCAAACTGAGCCGGGTCGAACGGGCGGGTCACCGCGCCTTCGCGGATTGCCGTATAGGTAACAAACTCAGTGTGTTGTTCCCACTTCAGCCAGTGCTGGCCGATCTGCCCATACCAATGGGTTGCACCCGGTTCAGGCGCCGGCGCGCCGCGCCGTTCAAGCAGGGCCGCCAGATGGGCCAGATCCTGTGACCGGTCGCGCGTTACCGCGTCTTCGGGGCGTTTGATCGCAATATAGGACACAGCGGCAGGCGCCCCCATCACCGGAAACGGCCGCGCGTGCATTTCATTGGCCAGCCGATAGCGCATGGGATGATCTGGAATGGGTGGCATGATGTGATCCTGATCTGATCGCCTAAGATTTCGCCACCATAGCCCGCTGCTGCGCTCTGTCAATAAGTGTTATTTATCAATGGCTTGCCGGAATGCCGTCGCATACAATCCCAGCAATTCAGGGCAAAGAAAAACGCCCCGAACCCAAGGCCCGAGGCGTTTTCCCTTTGCTTTTAGGTGCTTAGCCGATCATCGGCAGCAATTTGTCCAGGCTGGCCTTGGCGTCGCCATAGAACATCCGGGTGTTTTCCTTGAAGAACAGCGGATTTTCGATGCCCGAATATCCCGTGCCCTGCCCCCGTTTGGACACGAAAACCTGTTTGGCCTTCCAGCATTCCAGCACCGGCATGCCGGCGATGGGGCTGTTGGGGTCTTCTTGGGCGGCGGGGTTCACGATGTCATTCGACCCAATGACGATGGCCACATCGGTGGTGGGGAAATCGTCGTTGATTTCATCCATCTCCATGACGATGTCATAGGGCACCTTGGCCTCGGCCAGCAGAACATTCATATGGCCCGGCAAACGCCCGGCCACCGGGTGAATGGCAAAGCGCACGGTCTTGCCAGACGCGCGCAGCTTGCGCACCAGTTCGGACACCGATTGCTGGGCCTGCGCCACCGCCATGCCGTATCCGGGGATGATGATGACGCTGTCCGCATCATTCAGCGCCGCCGCCACGCCATCGGCCTCGATCGCGATCTGTTCGCCCTCGACCTGCATCTGCGGACCGGCTGTGCCGCCAAACCCGCCCAGGATCACCGATATGAAACTGCGGTTCATCGCCTTGCACATGATATAGCTGAGGATGGCGCCCGACGATCCAACCAGCGCCCCGACCACGATCAGCAGATCGTTGCCAAGGCTGAACCCGATGGCCGCCGCCGCCCAGCCCGAATAGCTGTTAAGCATGGACACAACCACCGGCATGTCCGCACCGCCAATGCCCATGATCAGGTGATAGCCGATGAACAGCGCGGCAATCGTCATCAACGCCAGCGGCAGCATTGCCCCGCTGTTGAAATACCAGATCAGACAGACCACCGACAACAGCGCCGCACCGGCATTCAGCCCATGACCGCCGGGCAGTTTGGTCGCGGCCGAGCCGACCTTGCCCGCCAGCTTGCCATAAGCAATCACCGATCCGGTAAAGGTCACGGCGCCGATAAAGATGCCCAAGAACAGCTCGACCCGCAGGATCGACTGTTCCACCGGCGATTTATGCGCCAACAAACCGGCGAACCCGTCCAGCCCGGCGCGGGCCTCGGCGGTCATGGCCTGCACGTTTGACAGCTCAAGATGGGCGATAAAGCCAACAAAGACCGCCGCCAGACCAACAAGGCTGTGCATGGCGGCAACCAGCTGTGGCATTTCGGTCATTTGGACCTTTTGCGCCACATAATAACCGATCATCCCGCCGCCCGCGATCAGCAGGATCGACAACAACCACAGACCCGATCCGGGACCGACCAAGGTGGCAACGACCGCCAGCGCCATGCCGACAATGCCATACCAGACAGCGCGCTTGGCGCTTTCCTGACCGGACAGGCCGCCAAGGCTAAGGATAAACAGAACAGTCGCAATGACATAAGCGGCAGTGGTGAACCCAAATTCCATGATCCTGCTCTCCTTAAGATTTCTGGAACATGGCAAGCATGCGCCGCGTGACGAGGAACCCGCCAAAGATGTTGATCCCGGCCATGAACACCGACAGGGCCGCCAAAAGGATCACGAGCCCCGATCCGGAGCCAATCTGCATCAGCGCCCCCAGGATAATGATCGACGAAATCGCATTGGTCACCGCCATCAGCGGCGTGTGCAGGCTGTGGCTGACATTCCAGATCACCTGGAAGCCAACAAAAACCGCCAGAACGAACACGATGAAATGCTGCATAAAGCTGGCCGGCGCGACCGAGCCAACCAACAACATCAGCGCCCCGCCAACCGCCAACATCGTCACCTGCGATTTGGTCGCGGCCTTAAAGGCTGCGGCTTCTGCCGCGCGCTTTTCCTCGGGGGTTGGTTCTTTGGGGGTCTCTTTTTTGGGGGCCGCGGCAATGGCCGCAACCTTGGGCGGCGGCGGCGGGAATGTCACCTCTTTTTCATGGGCAATCGTTGCGCCCCGGATGACATCATCCTCCATGTCGTGATGGATCACCCCGTCCTTGTCCGGGGTCAAATCGGTCAGCATGTGACGGATGTTTGTCGAATAAAGGGTCGAGGCCTGCGCCGCCATGCGGCTGGGGAAATCGGTATAGCCGACGATTGTCACGCCATTGTCGGTCACGATCTTTTCATCCATGACCGTCAGCTTGCAATTGCCGCCCTTTTCCGCCGCCAGATCAATGATCACCGATCCCGGTTTCATCATTTGAACCATGTCCTCGGTCCACAGCTCGGGCGCTTCGCGGTTGGGGATCAGCGCCGTGCAGATGACAATGTCAATGTCCGGTGCCATCTCGCGGAATTTCTCAAGCTGCTTCTCGCGGAACTCGGGGCTGGACGGGGCCGCATAGCCCCCGGTCGCAGAGCTGTCCTGGGTGCTTTCCTCGAACTCAAGGAACACGAACTCGGCGCCCATGCTTTCGATCTGCTCGGCCACCTCGGGACGCACGTCAAAGGCATAGGTGATTGCGCCTAGGCTGGTCGCGGTGCCAATCGCCGCCAAACCGGCAACGCCTGCGCCCACCACCAAAACCTTGGCCGGGGGCACCTTGCCCGCCGCCGTCACCTGGCCGGTGAAAAAGCGGCCAAAGTTGTTGCCCGCCTCGATCACCGCGCGGTAACCGGCGATATTGGCCATCGACGAAAGGGCATCCATCTTTTGCGCCCGGCTGATCCGTGGGACCATATCCATGGCAATGACGGTTGACCCTTTCTTGGCCGCCGCCGCCATCAGGTCGGGATTACCGGCAGGGTTGAAAAACGAAATCAATGTCTGGGCCGACCGCAGGCGCTTGACCTCGGCCTCGCTTGGGGCGCGCACCTTGGCAACCACATCCGCCGCCTTCCACAAGGCCGGCGCCGTCTTGGCGATCTCAACGCCTGCGGCAATGTAATCGTCATCGGAAAACCCCGCCAAAGCGCCAGCCCCCGATTGAATGATACAGCTGTGCCCCAGCTTTTGCAGCTGAGCCGCGCTCTCAGGGGTCATCGCAACGCGGCGCTCTCCCTCATAGACTTCTTTCGGCGTGCCAATGATCAATTGCACTCTCCCCCTGATCGTCGATTGTGCCCAAACCCAAAAGCTTCCCTAGGGGAAACTTAACAGGTCAATATCTTTCAAGTTCCCAGATGAACAGCAAGAAAAGCAAAACGCAACGGATGTTAGCGCAACATATGAAAATACGTTGGGGCATTTTGGCGCAGAACGCGCCGGCACTTGCCAGCGCGCTGCCGGGTAAAAACCGGCAGCGCCCACCAACGCGCGCCCACACGCCCGGCCCAGCAAGGCCGCCGCCCAACCGTCGCGCAAAACCCGCTTGCGGCGGCCGATGGACCTGCGCAGGCCATCCAGCGCCCCGCCCCCTCGGGCCACGCACCCAGACGCCAAGCAAACGGTGGCCTTGCCCAAGACCGCTCAGGCAACCTCAGCGCTGCGCCCTGCCGACCAGGCCCGCGCCGCAGCGCCAAAGGCCTCAAACAACTTGCGCGATACCCTATCCTGGGCGGCATTCCACTCCGGATGCCACTGCACCGCCAAGGTAAACCCCGGCGCCCCCTCAACATAGAGCGCCTCGGGGGTGCCATCGCCGGCCTGCCCATCAATCACGATCCGCGCCCCCGGCCGATTGATCCCCTGCCCATGCAACGTATTGGTCATTACCTCGGGCGCCCCCATCAAACGATGAAACACCCCGCCTGCCCGAAACCGCACAGCATGGCGCGGCTCGAACTTTTCCTCAAGCGTGCCCTCAGGCGGCATCCGATGGTTCATCCGCCCCGGCAAATCGCGTATCTCCGGATGCAAACTGCCGCCCATCGCGACGTTGAACTCCTGAAATCCCCGGCAAATCCCAAAGACCGGCTGGCCGCGCTCAACACAGGCCCGAATAAGCGGCAGCGCCAGGCCATCACGCGCCCGGTCAAACGCCCCATGCGCCTCGGTCGCTTCCTCGCCATATTCCTCGGGATGCACATTCGGCCGCCCGCCGGTGAACACAAACCCATCACACAGGCCCATCAACTCATCCACTTGGGCATACCGCGGATCCGTCGGGATCATCACCGGCATACAGCCCGCCACCCCGGACACCGCCTCGGTGGTCATCGCCCCAACGGCATGAACCGAATACTGCTCATTGATCAAATAATGATTGCCAATAATCCCAACGACTGGCCGCGCCATGGTTCACCCTTATCTGCCCCTTGGCATATCATACCCCAACGCCGCCCCAAGTCGAGCGCCCAATCCCCGCGCCCTTCTTTTGTTCCCAAATATCCTGGGGGTCCGGGGGCAAAGCCCCCGGCCTGCTGCCAAAACCACCCCCGCGCAGCTTACCCGGCCAACGCCGCCTTCAACTCCAAGCGGCGGGCATGCAAAACCGGCTCGGTATAACCCGACGGCTGCACCCGCCCCTCAAACACCAGATCACAGGCCGCCCGATAGGCGATGCCGTCATATCCCGGCGCCATCGGCCGATACAGCGGATCACCGGCGTTCTGGCCATCCACAACCACGGCCATCTTCTCCATGATCTCGCGCACCTGCTCGGCCGTAACCACACCATGATGCAGCCAATTGGCAATATGCTGGGCCGAAATCCGGCAGGTGGCCCGATCTTCCATCAACCCGACGTTATTGATATCGGGCACTTTCGAACAGCCGACCCCCTGGTCAATCCAACGCACCACATAGCCCAGGATCCCCTGCGCATTGTTCTCCACCTCGCGCTGGATCTGGCTCTCGCTCCACTTGCGATAGGCGGCCACGGGAATATCCAGCACCGTATCCACATAGGCGCGCCGTCCCTGGGCGCGCAACCGGGCCTGAACAGCGAATACATCCACCTTGTGATAATGCAGCGCATGCAAAATCGCCGCTGTCGGGCTGGGCACCCAGGCGCAATTGGCGCCGGCTTTGGGGTGCTCGATCTTTTGCTCCAGCATCGCGGCCATCTGATCGGGCACCGCCCACATGCCCTTGCCGATCTGAGCCTTGCCCGACAGGCCGCACTCAAGCCCGATATCAACGTTCTGGTTTTCATACCCACCGATCCACGCCTTGCGCTTGATGAAATCCTTGCGGCTAAAGGGGCCGGCTTCCATGCTGGTGTGGATCTCATCGCCGGTGCGATCCAAAAACCCGGTGTTGATAAAGGCGACGCGATGCTTGGCGGCGCGAATACATTCCTTGAGGTTGACCGAGGTCCGGCGCTCTTCATCCATGATCCCCAGCTTGACCGTATGACGCGGCATGCCCAGAATATCTTCCACCATGGCAAAGATCTTATCGGCAAAGGCCACCTCTTCGGGGCCGTGCATCTTTGGTTTCACCACATAGACCGATCCGGCCACCGAATTGCCGCCCTCTTGCTGCAGATCATGCAGCGCGATCAGCATGGTGACCATCGCATCCATCAGCCCTTCGGGCGCCTCATTGCCATCGCGGTCCAAAATTGCGGGATTGGTCATCAGATGCCCCACGTTGCGCACCAGCATGAGCGCGCGGCCCTTGATCGTCAGCGATCCGCCACCCGGTGCGGTATAGGTCCGGTCCGGGTGCAGACGGCGCGTCATGGTCTTACCGCCTTTTTCAAAACTGTCCGACAAATCGCCCTTCATCAGCCCCAGCCAATTGGCATAGGCGGTCACCTTGTCCTGCGCGTCCACACAGGCCACGGAATCCTCGCAATCCATGATGGCGGACATCGCGCTTTCGATCACCACATCGGCCAAACCGGCTTGATCGCGGCTGCCGATCGGATGCGTCCGGTCAAAGACCAATTCGACATGCAACCCATTGTTGCGCAGCACCACCGCCTCGGGCGCCTTGGGATGGCCCTTGTATCCGACAAATTTTTCGGGGGTGTCCAGCGGGCAATCGTCAATCAGCAAGGCCCCGTCATGCACATAATAACGCCGCGCATCGGCATGGCTGCCGCCTTTGATCGGAAAGGCCTCATCCAGGAACACCCGCGCCCGCGCCACCACACGCGCCCCGCGCCCCTGATCATAGCCGCCCTTGGGGGCCGGGCTGCCCATGGCATCGGTGCCGTAAAACGCATCATAAAGGCTGCCCCAGCGCGCGTTCGCAGCATTAAGCGCATAGCGTGCATTGGTGATCGGCACCACCAGCTGCGGACCGGGCACCTGCGCGATCTCGGGATCGACATTGGTGGTTTCGATCTCGAAGTCCTCGCCCTCGGGCAACAGATAGCCGATCTCGCGCAGAAAGGCGCAATAGGCCTCGTGATCATGGGGCTTGCCGCGATTGGCGATATGCCAGGCGTCGATCTGCTGTTGCAAACTCTCGCGTTTGGCCAGCAGCGCGCGGTTTTCGGGGCCCAGCTCATGAATGACGCGGCTCAGCCCGCTCCAAAAGGTCTTGGCCTCAACACCAGTGCCGGGAAGGGCCTGCGTTTCCACGAAATCCACCAGTTCGGCGGCGATTTGCAATCCTTCGATGTTCCGGCGTTGCGTCATGTCTTTTCCTTTTCCTTGAGCCTTCAGCCATCAAGCTTTGCCCTGAATTAGAGCGAAAGTTTCCGATAAGCAACAAGCGCAGCAAAATCTGCCCCCGCATTTCCCCCTTGTTTCCATGGAAAATCGCGATTTTTTCGCCGCCCGGTGTGCAACAGCATACATTATTTCACCAAACCCTCCATTTGGGTCATTTTCCTGCGCAGCGCCGCAGGCCCCCGGCCAATCCGCTTGCGGAGCCATCGGCCCAGCCCTAGTCTTTCGGAAACTTTGCAACACCGGAGCCAACGATGCGCGACGCTGCCCCCCAGACCATTTACCTGGCCGATTACCAGCCCTTTGGCTTTGATGTCACCTCGGTCGAGCTGACCTTTGATCTGCACCCCACCGAAACCCGCGTGCATGCGCGGATCGCCTTTGCGCCCAAACCGGACGGCAACGGCGATTTCTTTTTGCATGGCGAAGGGCTGACCCTGATCAGCGCCCATATCGACGGCGCGCCCATCCATCCGGACCTGACGCCCGAGGGGCTGCGCTGCGCCGTGCCTGATGCGCCCTTTGTCTGGGAAAGCACGGTGCAGATCGACCCGCAAAGCAATACCGCGCTTGAGGGGCTTTATATGTCGAACGGCATGTATTGCACCCAATGCGAGGCCGAAGGCTTTCGCAAGATCACCTATTACCCCGATCGCCCGGATGTGATGAGCATTTTCACCGTCCATATAAATGGCCCGCACCCGGTGCTGTTGTCCAATGGTAACCCGGTTTCCCGCGCATCCAATCAGGCAAGCTGGCATGATCCCTGGCCCAAACCGGCCTATCTGTTTGCGCTGGTGGCGGGGGATTTGGTTGCCCACACGGGGCACTTTACCACCCGGTCAGGGCGGCCCGTCGATCTGAACCTTTATGTGCGCCCCGGCGACGAAAACAAATGCGCCTTTGGCATGCAGGCGCTCAAGGCGTCGATGGAGTGGGACGAACGGGTTTACGGGCGCGAATACGATCTGGATGTGTTCAACATCGTCGCAGTGGATGATTTCAACATGGGCGCGATGGAGAACAAGGGCTTGAATATATTCAACTCTTCCGCCGTTCTGGCCGCGCCGGAAACCGCCACCGATGCCAACTTTGAGCGGATCGAAGCCATCATCGCCCATGAGTATTTTCACAACTGGACCGGCAATCGCATCACCTGCCGCGATTGGTTTCAGCTGTGCCTGAAAGAGGGGCTGACCGTCTTTCGCGACAGCCAGTTCACCGCCGACATGCGCTCCGCGCCCGTCAAACGGATTTCCGACGTGATCGAGCTGCGCGCCCGCCAGTTCCCCGAGGACCAAGGCCCCCTCGCCCATCCGGTGCGGCCCGAAAGCTTTCAGGAAATCAACAACTTCTATACCGCCACCGTCTATGAAAAAGGCGCCGAGCTGATTGGAATGCTGCGCAATCTGGTGGGGGCGGATGTTTATGCCGCCGCGCTTGATCTGTATTTTCAGCGCCACGACGGGCAGGCCTGCACCATCGAGGATTGGATCAAAGTGTTCGAGGATCAATCCGGCCGCGATCTAAGCCAGTTCAAACGCTGGTATGAGCAGCCCGGCACCCCGCGCGTCACCGTCGCGCAGGATTGGTCGGATGGGGTCTTTACCCTGACCCTTTGCCAGAGCCAGCGCCAGATCGACGGCCTGCCCGCGCCGCAGCCATTGGTCATTCCGGTGGCGCTCGGCCTGCTGGATGAGACCGGCCAGACGCTGATCCCTGAACAGATGCTGGTGCTGGATCAGGCCAGCCAAAGCTTTGAATTCAAGGGCTTGCCGCGCCGGCCTGTGCCGTCGATCCTGCGTGGGTTTTCGGCGCCGGTGATCCTGGATCGCGGTGATCTTGCCGCCGCGCAGGATGCGGTTCTGTCGCGGTTTGACAGCGACCCCTTCAACCGCTGGGAGGCCGGGCGCAACCTGGCCCGCGCCAGCCTGATGGCGATGATCACCGCCGGCGCCGCCCCGGACCCGGACTATCTGGATGGGCTGTCGCGGGCCTTGGCCGATCCGCAGCTTGACCCGCAATACCGGGCGCTGTTGCTGGCGCTGCCCACACAGGCCGATCTGGCGCAAACCCTGGACGAGGCCGGGCATATCCCCGACCCAGACGCAATCCACGCGGCCCACACGGCCCTGCGCCAGGCCCAGGCCAACCAGCTGCGCCCGATGCTTGCCGGGCTTTATGCCGACCACCAGGTGCAAGGCGGGTTTTCCCCCGATGCGGCGCAGGCCGGCCAGCGGGCGCTGGCCAATGCCGTGCTTGGGCTGATCAGCTTGGCGGATGGTGGCCAACAGGCCCAGCAACAGTTCGACACCGCAGACAATATGACGCTGCAACTGGCGGCGCTGGCCAATTTGCTGCGCATTGGCGCCGGCCAAGCGGCGCTGAAGCAGTTCGAAACGCAATGGTCCGGGGACCGGCTGGTGATGGATAAATGGTTCGGCCTGCAAGTGCAGGAAAGCCCGCCCGAGCAGGCGATTGATTGCCTGAACACCCTGACACAGCACGCTGATTTCAATTGGAAAAATCCGAATAGATTTCGGTCGGTTCTGGGCAGCTTTGCCGCCCATCACGCCGGGTTTCACCGCGCCGATGGGGCCGGTTATGCGGCGCTGGCCGATTGGCTTATCCGGCTGGACCCGGTGAACCCCCAGACCACGGCGCGCCTCAGCGCGGCCTTCCAAAGCTGGCGGCGCTATGATCCGGGGCGCCAGGCGCTGATCAGTGCCCAGCTGGAACGGATCCTGGCGGTGCCCGGCCTGTCACGCGACACCGCCGAGATGATTGGCCGCATCCGCAGCGCCCCGGCGCGGCAGTGACCCAGCCGCCCCCCGTCATCGGGCCGGACACTGGCGCGCCGCAAGAAATGGTGTTTGAACGTCAGGGCCGCAGCCCACGCGCCATTGCCGTGGTGGCGGCGATCTGGGCGGCCTTGATTGCCGCGCTTGCGTTTCTGGAGGCGGCCCCGCTGCTGATCGCTGGCCTGGCGGCGTTTACCTTGCCGGCGCTGCGCGACATCGCGATGGACCGGCGCGCCGGGCTGCGCGTTGATCGGCGCGGCATTGCCTGGCACAGCGGCCGCCGCCAGGCCCACGTCACATGGGGGGAAGTGGATCATATCGCCCTGCACCGGCGGCTGGATTTTTCGCGGCGCATCTGCGTTGTGCTTAAGGATGGCGGCAAGCTGCGCCTGCCAGAAGAATGCGCCCCGCCGGCGCCGGATCTGATCACGCTTGAAGCTGTGCTGAGCGATCTTGGGCAGCGTTGCCAGCATCATCCGTTTCAGCTGTTCTAGCGCCGCCGCAGGCGGGTCGGTCTGGTGGCAGGCGGCGGGAGCCTCCGGCGGGGATATTTAAGAACAAAAGAAGCCAGGGACAGCCGGAGCGATCTTTCGGCGCGCGGCGGAGCGGGGCCCGGCGACGGAGCGGGGCGCTGGCCCGGTCTGGGGCGGCCCTGACCGAAGCCACGGGCGCCAAATCAAGAATGTCGTGCGCGCCGTCAGGCGCGCTCCTTTGGATTACGGGGAAAGGATGCGGCAGGGCTGCGATCTCGGCTGGACTTGGCGGCGGCGGGGTGGAATGAATGGGCAATATCCAGTTTTGGACGACAGCAACCGGAAGGACAGATTATGACAGACGGCCCTGTTTACGGCTTTGACACTTTGCAAATTCATGCGGGCGCGCGGCCTGATCCGGCGACGGGCGCCCGGCAGACGCCGATTTACCAGACCACCGCCTATGTGTTTCGCGATGCCGATCATGCGGCGGCGCTGTTTAACCTGCAGGAGGTTGGCTATATTTATTCGCGCCTGACCAACCCCACGGTTGCGGTTTTGCAAGAGCGGATTGCCACCCTTGAGGGCGGTGTCGGGGCGGTGTGCTGTTCGTCGGGGCACGCGGCGCAGATCATGGCGTTGTTTCCCTTGATGCAGCCGGGGATGAATATTGTCGCCTCGACCCGGCTTTATGGCGGCACGGTTACGCAGTTCTCGCAGACCATCAAGCGCTTTGGCTGGAGCGCGACCTTTGTTGATTTTGACGATCTCGATGCGGTGAAGGCCGCGATTGATGACAACACCCGCGCAGTATTTTGCGAATCCATTGCCAATCCCGGCGGGTATGTCACCGATTTGGACGCGATTTCGTCCATTTCCGATGCGGCAGGCATTCCGTTGATTGTCGATAACACCTCGGCCACGCCTTATTTGTGCCGTCCGATCGAACATGGCGCCAGCCTTGTGGTGCATTCCACCACCAAATATCTAACTGGCAATGGCACCGTGACCGGGGGCTGTGTCGTTGATTCGGGCAAATTCGATTGGTCCGCCAATGACAAGTTCCCATCGCTTAGCCAGCCCGAGCCGGCTTATCATGGGCTCAAGTTCCACGAGACCTTTGGCCCCCTGGCCTATACGTTTCATGGCATTGCCATCGGGTTGCGCGATCTGGGCATGACCATGAACCCGCAGGCGGCCCATTACACATTGATGGGGATCGAAACCCTGTCCCTGCGGATGCAGCGCCATGTTGAGAACGCCGAAAAGGTCGCAGGGTGGCTCGAATCCGATCCACGGGTGGATTATGTGACCTATGCCGGGCTCAAGTCGTCGCCCTATAACAAGCGCGCCAAGGTGATCTGCCCCAAGGGGGCCGGCGGTTTGTTTACCTTTGCGGTCAAGGGCGGCTATGACGCCTGTGTCAAGCTGGTCAACGCGCTTGAGATTTTCAGCCATGTGGCCAATCTGGGCGACACGCGGTCGTTGATCATTCATTCCGCATCAACCACCCACCGTCAGTTGACGGCCGCTCAGCAAGAGGCCGCAGGCGCCGGCCCCGGCGTTGTGCGGATTTCAATCGGGATCGAAGATGCGGATGATTTGATTGCCGATCTGGACCAGGCCCTGGCCAAGGCGGCCTGCTAAGACGGCCCAAGGCCCGGCCCGTTCAGCGGGCTGGGCCACTGCGATGAACACGGGCGGCCAATACCGGCAATAGACATCGGCGGCCCATTATTCTGGCCAAAGACCCCGGTGTCATCAACCCTCGCGCCGCCTAGCGCAGCGCAAAAACCGCCGAAACCGCCGCCCGGAACTCAAGCTGACCGCGCGCCACCGGCATGGCCGCCTCGCGAAGGGTCATCGCTTGGCCCGGCGGCCCCTGCCCGCCCTGTTCCTGCAAGGATATCAGCGGCCCCAGACCCACCCCCGCCGTGCTGGCCATAACCGCGGCCTTTTGCCCCGCGTCAAGAACCGCCGCGCGCCGGGCGGCATCCATCAGGCCGGCCGCATCGCGCACCTCAAACCGCAGCCCTTCGATCTGATTGGCGCCGCTGGAGATCACGGAATCCAGCAAACCCGGCAAAGCATCCAGGTCAAACACCTGCACCCGCAGCAGGCTTTGCGCCGCAAAGCCGGTGATCTTGGGCGGAGTGTTTCCGGCCCCGCGATCGGACCAAAGCGGGCGCATCTCCAGGCGGTTGGTCTGGATATCCTCGGGCGCAATCCCCGATCGGGCCAGCGCCGCCATGATCTGCGCCAGCGTTTCGCCCAGTTCCCGCGCCGCCGCATCGGCCCGTTTGGCCTGCACATTGGCGCCCAAATACAAAACCGCCATATCGGGCGCCGCGCTGACCGTGGCCTCGCCATGAACGCTGATCTGACGCGGCGGCGATCCGCCATCCTCGCCGCCCGTATCGCCGCCAATGGCGCCGCCGGCGCCCGCCAGCGCAAACCAGATAATCAATAACACACGCGCCGCCTGCATGGTGGCCCCCTTTTTCCGCATGACCTGCCCCCTCAGCATGACCTGCCCGCCGCCCCCAACGCAAGCCCCCGCCCCCGCGCCGGGCCGCCCGATGAATTCGCCCCCTGCCGCTTTCCCTTGCCCCGGCCATGCTATAAACTTGCCGTCGATCCGGGGCCCTGCACCCCAGCAACACCCTAAGGTTCGGCATGACGCCACAGTTCGCGCTGTCTTTATCATTTGACGGAATACGCCTGTTGCACAACGCTCAGGGCGGCTGGCGCGTGCTGGGCGATGTGGCGCTGGATAATCCCAACCTTGCGGCGGCAATGCAGGCGCTGGCGGATCTGGCCCGCCAAACCGGCCAGGACACGGATATCTATTGCAAGGTGATCCTGCCCGACGCACAGATCAAATATCTGTGTCTTCCCCCCAGCGACACCCCCCAAGACGCCGCCCGCGCCGCCCTGACCGGCACCACCCCCTATCCGGTGAACGCGCTGGTGATCGACACGGTCCAGACCCAAGACCACCTGTTCGTCGCCGCCACCGCCCGCGAAACCCTGCACGAGGCCGATGCCTTCCTGCGCGGCCACGGCTTTACCCCCAGCCATTTCGCCGGGGTGCCCCCTGCTGATCTCTTCCCGAAAGAGCCATATTTCGACGGCCCGCCCCCGCTCTTTATCGCCTCGGGCGATCCGGCCGCCGCCCGCCAGCGCCCCAGCGACACGCCCGAAAAAACCCCAGATGAAACCGCGGATGAAATCCCAAGCGACACCCCGGATGAAACCGCCGTTACCCCCGCCGACGGCGGGCCGATGCCCCCCCATCAACCGGATCTCTTCCCGGCAGACACGCCCCCAGCGGCGCCGGCCACACCCACGCCCATCCCCCCCCAGGCAAAGCCCCCGGCGCCGCGCCGCCTGGGCAGCCTCATCGTGCTGGTTGTCGGGCTGGGCCTTGCCGGCTTGGCCGCCGCATCTCTGGGCAGCGGCCTGCTGCGCCTGCTGGCCCCGCAAACTGCCCCGGCCCCGCACAGCACGGCAAAGGCCCCCGACCCTGCGTTGCCCCCCGAAGCACTGACCACTCAGCCCCCCACACAGGCGCCATCAACGGCCCCATCAGCGGCGCCCCCACCCCAAGACCCCCTCTATGCCAACCCCAAGGCCTTCTACCGCCGCCACGGCATTTCCATCGCGCCGCCCCTGCAATCCAAGGCCCCGGCGCCCGGAACTCTCGACCGGCTCTACCTGACCTCAATCGACCCGATCAGCATCCAGCTGGACGCCATCGCCCTGCCCAATCCCGCAGGCTATACCACCGACAGCGCCCCGGCGCCGGTGCCCTCACCGCCCAGCCCCCGCACCCGCTTCAGCTTTGACCAGGACGGGCTGGTGATCCCACAAAAAGACGGCGCCCTCAGCCCGGATGGCTATACCGTCTATGCCGGCAAACCCTGGGTGGTGCCGCCGCCGCCGCCCGTGCGCTTTGAAACCAACCCCATCGCTGATCTCGAACGCCAGCGCCTGTCAGCAACCCGCCCACGCTTGCGCCCGGACAGCCTCAGCGAAAACAACCAACGCGCCGCGCTCGGCGGCCTCACCCGTGACGAGCTGTCTCAGCTCCGCCCCCGCCTGCGCCCGCAATCCGCCCAGGAAACCGCCCTCGCGGCCCAGCCCCCCGGCGCAGCCGCAACGCCGCTGGCCCTGGTGCCGCGCCCGCCCCTGCGCCCAAACACCCTCGCCGCGCCGCAATCACCCCAGCCCCAGCCCCAGGCCAGCGCGCCAAACATCCCCAGCTCGGCGTCGATCTCCCGGCAGGCCACGCGAAAAAACGCCCTGGCGCTGGGCCGGATCAACCTCATCGGCATCTACGGAAAATCCTCAGACCGCCGCGCCCTGGTCCGCCTGGCCAACGGCCGCTACGTCAAAGTCGAAGTCGGCGACAGCCTCGACGGCGGCCGCATCCTGGCCATCTCCGAAACCGAACTGCGCTACCAAAAAAGCGGCCGCAACCACGTCCTGAAAATGCCCAAGGGCTGACACCCGCCCGCCGGCTTCTTTTGTTCCTAAATATCCCCGCCGGAGGCTCCTGCCCGCGCCGCGCCCACCATCCGGCGCGGCCCTTGCCCTAGGCGGCGCCCAGCTCACCTGACGCGATCTGCTCTTGCTCGATGCTCTCGAACAGCGCCTTGAAATTGCCCTCGCCAAAACCGTCATCGCCCTTGCGCTGAATAAACTCAAAGAAAATCGGCCCGATCACGGTTTTTGAGAAAATCTGCAACAAAATACGGGTTTCGCCGCCATCCACGACCCCCTCGCCATCAATCAAAATGCCATGTTTGCGCATCCGCTCCAGCGGCTCGTCATGACCGCTGACCCGGTCCCGGCTAAGATCATAATAGCTGTCCGGCGGGCCCGGCATGAACCGCAGCCCGTTGTCACTGATCGCATCGGTGGCCGCATAGATATCCCGCGCGCCAACCGCGATGTGCTGAATGCCTTCGCCATTGTATTTCTTCAAATAGGCGACGATCTGCCCGGTCTCGCCCCGGTCCTCGTTGATCGGAATGCGAATGCGCCCGCAAGGCGAGGTCAGCGCCCGGCTGAACAATCCGCTATACTTCCCTTCGATGTCAAAAAAACGGATTTCCTTGAAGTTGAACAAATCGGCGTAATAACGGAACCACACATCCATATTGCCCTTGTGGACGTTGTGGGTCAGGTGATCCAGATAATAAAACCCAACCCCCTCGGGCTTGGATTGGGCGATCCAGTCATATTCAAAGTTATAGGGGCTGGTGTCATAGTATTGATCTACAAAGTAAATCAGCGATCCGCCAATCCCCTCGATGGCGGGCACGTCCAGAACCTTGCCAGCGCCAGTAAAGGGCGTGGCCCCCCGCGCCACCGCGTGATCAAAGGCTTGCCGGGCATCGACAACCCGCCAGCCCATCGACGGGGCGCAGGGGCCGTGCAGATCGGTAAACCGCGCCGCAAACCCATCAGGGTCGGCATTCAAAACATAGGTGATATCCCCCTGCTGCCACAGCTCGATGGCGCGGGTCTTGTGATTGGCCACATGGGCATAGCCCATCTTGCGGAACACATCGCGCAGGGCCTCGGGGTCGGGGCTGGCGAATTCGACGAATTCGAACCCATCGGTGCCGGCGGGATTGTCCGCAGTGATCTTGGATTTCGGCGCGTCATGCGGAAAAGGGCCCATGGCTGTGCTCCTGCTTGGGGTGGCCGCCGGGATCACAGCGATCCAAGGGGCGCGACTGCGTGAAAAAGCCCCGCGGCACGCCGCAGGATGAACCGGAATGATTGCCAAGCGACCCTACCGCATGATCTTTGCGTATTTTGCGCAATCTTGCGGCGCTCCCTTGCTTTTTGCGCGGATATTCTGCATCATTTCAGAAAACCATGCGGAATTTCTGCATCATGAGCCACGGAATTGACCATATCGACAAACGCCTGCTGGCGGCGTTGCAAAAGAACGCCCATCTGACCACCCACGAGCTGGGGGAACAGCTGAACCTGTCGCCCAGTCAGGCCGGGCGGCGGCGCCAGCGGCTTGAGGCCGAGGGCTTTGTGCAAAGCTATGTCGCGCGGCTGGATGCGGAAAAACTGGGGCTGCATGTGCAGGGCTTTGTGCAGGTGCATCTGGCCACCCACGGCCCGGACAACGCCCTGAGCTTTGCGCGGCTGGTCGCCACCACCCCCGAAATCGCCAGCGCCTGGACGATGACCGGGGATGCCGATTATTTGTTGCGCGTCTATTGCAAAGATCTGGCTGCCTTGAACAAACTGGTGCATCATGTGTTGCTGGCCCATCATGCCGTGGCCAAGGTGCACAGCCAAATCGTGATGGAGCAATTGAAACACGACGCCCCGCTGCCCACCTGACGGGGCTGTGACCGCACGCCGACTGGGCGAAGCATTTCTGGGCCAAGCAATTCTGGGCCAATCACAGCCGGGCCAAGCACGCCCGCCCCACCCGCAACCCCCAGCTAAGGGAGACCCAAAATGGAAGGCTTTTTGTTCCAGGCCTCGATCTATCTGGCGGCGGCGGTGATCGCCGTGCCGCTGGCGGCGCGGCTGGGGCTGGGATCGGTGCTGGGATATCTTGCGGCGGGCATCGTCATCGGGCCTGTGCTGGGGCTGGTGGGATCGGAAACCCAAGATCTGCAACATTTCGCCGAATTTGGCGTGGTGATGATGCTGTTCCTGATCGGGCTTGAGCTGGACCCCCGCGCCCTGTGGGATATGCGCCACCGCCTGCTGGGGCTGGGCGGGCTGCAAGTGATCCTGAGCACGCTGGCGCTGATGGCCATTGCCATGGCCTATCATCAGCCCTGGGGCGTGGCGCTGGCCATCGGGCTGACGCTGTCGCTAAGTTCGACGGCGATCGTGCTGCAAACCCTGTCGGAAAAGGGGCTGATGCAGACCAATGGCGGGCGCTCGGTGTTTTCGGTGCTGCTGACGCAGGATATCGCGGTGATCCCGATCCTGGCTTTTTTGCCGCTGTTGGTGGTGACATTGCCGGCGCGGCTGTCCTCGGACGGGTCGATCACGCTGGACAGCCACGGCGATCACGCGCCGGCGCTGTCGCTGGTGGATGGGCTGCCGGCCTGGGGGGTGACCTTGGTGACCATCGGGGCGATCGGCGCGGTCATTCTGGCCGGCGTGTTCCTGACCCGCCCGGTGTTCCGATTTATCCACGCCGCCCACCTGCGCGAGATGTATACCGCTGTGGCGCTCCTGATCGTTGTGGGCATTTCCTTTTTGATGATGCTGGTCGGCCTGTCGCCGGCGCTGGGCGCGTTTCTGGCCGGCGTGGTGCTGGCCAACAGCGAATTCCGCCACGAGCTGGAAACCGACCTTGAACCCTTCAAGGGGCTGTTGCTGGGCCTGTTTTTCATCACCGTTGGTGCCGGTATCAATTTCGATCTGTTGCTGGGCAATATGCCGGCCATCGTGTCGATGGCGGTTCTGGTCATTGTTGTCAAAGGCATGGTTCTGTGGGGCCTGGGGCGCGCCTTTCGCCTGAAAGGGCGCGATCAATGGCTGTTTGCCCTGGGGCTGGCGCAGGCGGGTGAATTTGGCTTTGTGCTGGTGTCCTTTTCGGTCAAACAGGGGGTGATCCCGCTGGATATTGCCGAAACCTTGTTGCTGGTGATTGCCCTGTCGATGCTGATCACGCCGCTGTTGTTTATCCTTTACGATCTGCGCACCCGCCGAATGGAAAGCCCGGCCCGCCCGCCCGATGACGAAATCGACGACCAAGGCCCGGTCATTCTGGCCGGCATCGGCCGCTTTGGCCAGATCGTCAACCGTCTGGTGCAGGCCAATGGGTTCAAGACCGTGGTGCTGGACCATGACATGGAGGCCATCGCCACCATGCGCCGTTTCGGGGTCAAAAGCTTTTTGGGCGATCCCACCCGCCCCGATATCCTGCGGGCCGCCGGGCTTGAGCGGGCGCGGGTGCTGGTGGTGGCGCTGGACAACCCCGAGGCCGCGCTGCGCCTGACCGCCTATGCCCGCAAGATGCGCCCCGATCTGCATATCGTTGCCCGCGCCCGTGACCGCAGCCATGTGTACCGGCTGTATCAGGCCGGGGCCAATGACATCGTCCGCGAGGTCTTTGACAGCTCGCTGCGGGCGGGGCGCTATGTGCTTGAGAACATGGGCCTAAGCGAATACGAGGCCGCCGAAGCCGAGCGGATTTTCTACCGCCACGACCGCGAAACCGTGCGCCAATTGGCCGAAGTGTGGGATCCCAATATCCCTGCCTCGCAGAACAAAGCCTATGTAGACCGTGCCAAGGCCCTGCAAAAAGAGCTGGAGACAGAGATATTATCGCGCGGTGATCCCGCCGGTTAACCGTCCGAGACCCCGGCCTCGGCAAAGGTGGCCATGCCGCTTAGGCAATTGACCGCGCCTTGCAAAACCCCCAACGCCAGCGTCCCGCCCGAGGCCTCGCCCAGGCGCAGGCCCAGCGCCAAAAGCGGCGTCTTGCCCAGGGCGGCCAACAGCTTGCCATGGGCGGCCTCGGCGCTTTGATGCCCGGCCACACAATGATCCAGGGCGGTTTTTTCAGCATCGGCCAGACAGGCGGCCGCAGCGCAGCAGATAAAGCCATCCAGCACCACCGGAATGCGCAGCACCCGTGCCCGCACAATCGCCCCGGCCATGGCGGCGATTTCGCGGCCGCCCAGACGGCGCAGGGTCTCAAGCCCATCGCCCTGCCCCCGGTGCAGCGCCAGCCCCTGGGTCACAACGCGGGTCTTGACCTCAAGCCCGGCATCATCGACCCCGGTGCCGCGCCCGGTCCAATCACCTGGCGCCCCGCCCAAGAGCGCCGCCGCCAAGGCCGCCGCCGATGTTGTATTGCCGATGCCCATCTCGCCGGTCACCACCACGCCGGCCTTGGGGTCCACAGCCGCCCAACCGGCCTGCAATGCGGCCACCAATTCGGCCTCGGTCATGGCGGGGCCTTGGGTGAAATCCGCCGTCGGCCGCGCCAGATCCAGCGCCTGCACATCCAACCGCGCGCCAAAGGTGCGGGCCAATTGGTTGATCGCCGCGCCGCCATGCTGAAAATTCAGCACCATCTGTTCTGTCACCTCGGCCGGAAAGGCCGAAACCCCCTGGGCGGCAACCCCATGATTCCCTGCAAAAACAATCACCTGCGGATTGTCCACCACCGGCTTTTCATCGCCGCGCCACCCGGCATACCAAACCGCCAACCCCTCAAGCGTGCCCAGGGCTCCGGGGGGTTTTGTCAACTGCCCATTGCGGGCCTGCGCGGCCTCAACCGCTGCCACATCGGCCTGGGGCAAAGCGCCAAGAACAGCCCGAAACCCGGCCAGATCAGAAAAGGGTGCAGTCATGTCAAAACCTTCATTGCAAGAGAACAGGCTTCTCTTTACCCAATGAACCGGCAAGCGCAACCAGCCAAAAGGGCCAGTATCTGGATGAAAACCGACCTCTTTTCCCAATTCGCCCGCGATGTGCAACTGGCGGCTGTCTTGCTCACCCGGTTGCCGCTGCCGCACCTGCCCGCCCCGGCCTTTCAACGCGCCGCCCATGCGGTCTGGGCCTATCCGCTGATCGGCGCAGGGGTGGGATGCCTTGCCGGCGGGCTTGGCGCGCTGGCCTGGGCCGCAGGGCTGCCGGCCTTGGCGGTGGCGGCCCTTTGCGCGGCGGCCATGGCCCTGATCACCGGCGCCATGCACGAAGACGGCCTGGCCGACACGGCCGACGGCTTTTGGGGCGGCTGGGATATCCAGGCCCGGCTGAAAATCATGAAAGACAGCCATATCGGCACCTATGGGGTGCTGGCGCTGATCCTCGCCGTGGCGCTGAAATGCGCGCTCTTCGCAGCGCTGATCCCGCAAGGGTTTGCCCCGTTGATCGCCGCCGCCGCCCTGTCACGCGCCATGATGCCGCTGGTGATGCGCGGCCTGCCCCCCGCCCGCAGCACCGGCCTGGCCCAAAGCGTCGGGCGCCCAGCCGCCGCGCAAACCTGGGCCGCTGCGGGCCTCGGCGCCGCCCTGACCCTGGCCCTGACCGGCCCCGCCGGCCTGGTGGCAATTCTGGCCGCCCTGGCCGCCTGCCTGGCCGTCACCCACCTGGCGCGCCTAAAAATCGGCGGCTATACCGGCGATGTGCTTGGCGCCACCCAGACCCTGACCGAACTGGCCGCTCTGGCTGCACTTACGGCGCTGTGACCCGGCCCTGCTTCTTTTGTTCTTAAATATCCATATCCCGCCGCCAACCCCAGCCCCCCGCCTTGCCATAGGCCACCGCACGCAAAAACGCGCCCGGTCTCCCGCGCGCGTCTTGATCTGTTTCAAAGGTCTTGCCCCGCCGGCACGGCCAAGAAGGCCACCCCGGACCGGGCGCAGGGGCCGCGATCAGGCGGCCGCGCGGCTCTCCAGCACATCACCAACCTGCTTGGCCGCCGCCAGCTCATCGCCGCCCCCCACGGCGGCAACCTCGCGGGTCAACCGCTCAAGCGCCGCTTCATAAAGCTGCCGCTCGGAATAGCTTTGCTCGCGCTGATCATCGGTGCGGTGCAAATCGCGCACCACCTCGGCAATGGCAATCAAATCGCCCGAATTGATCTTTTGCTCGTATTCCTGCGCCCGGCGCGACCACATGGCCCGCTTGACCTTGGCTTTGCCCTTCAGGGTTTTCATCGCGTGGGAAATCACATCGGGCGAGCTCAGCGCCCGCATGCCGATTTCCGTCGCCTTATGGGTTGGCACCCGCAGCGTCATCTTGTCTTTTTCAAATGAAATGACAAACAACTCGAGCGAAATTCCCGCCACTTCCTGCTCTTCCACAGAAATGATCTGACCCACGCCATGGGCGGGATAGACCACGAATTCATTGGGGCGGAAATCAAGCTTCTTAGATTTGGTCATTCGGTGTTCCTTGCTAGACGAAAAGCCCCGGTCAGCACAGTCAAAATCACCCTGAACGCAGCGCCTCAAGCGCCCCGCGTCCGGGTGCAAAGCTGTCACTATTTCAGGTCCAATCCTTGATCATGAGATTGGCAGATCGCTATCCGTTTTGGTTTCTGGGGATCAGTATATCACAAAAAACCACCCTTCGAAAGCAGCCCCCCACAGGCGCCCCTAATTGGTGTTTTTTATCAATGGATTAAGGCAAAAACCGCCGATGCTTACCCCGGTGGTCAGGCGATTCGACCCCGATTCGCCGGCCGATTCGCCAACCGTTTCGGATGGGTCAGGGTCACCCCCCTTCTTGGTCGGTTCAGACCTGTGGGCCGGGGGGGGCTTTGGCGGGGTGTTGGCTTAGCCGCCCTCGCCTGGCGCCTCCGAGAAATACTTCTCAAGCTTGCCGCTTTCGCCATCACGTTCCTCGGCCTCGGGCAGCGGGTCTTTCTTGGTGATGATCACCGGCCAAAGTTCGGAATATTTGCGATTGAACTCGACCCATTTTTCCATGTCCGGCTCTGTGTCGGGGCGGATCGCGTCGGCCGGGCACTCGGGCTCGCACACGCCACAGTCGATACATTCATCGGGATGAATGACCAACATGTTCTCGCCCTCGTAAAAGCAATCCACCGGGCAAACTTCGACGCAGTCGGTGTATTTGCAGGCGATGCAGGCGTCATTGACGATATAGGTCATGGGGTCTTCTTTTCACTAGTGATCGGGCCACTAGCTAGATCAGCCGCACGGATCATTCAAGGTGGCGCGCCCGAGAAAGATCAAGCGCCCGCCGATCCCGCTTGGTTGGGCGACCTTTTCCCTCAAAACCGGGGTTTTCGGGCACAGTGTTTCGGCTTGGCGCCGCTGGCGGGGACAAATCGTTGTAAAGGCTCTGTGCCTCGGGGGCCGGGCCGCGGCGTTCGCCCAGCGCCAGAATACGGATCACCCGCACCTGTCCGGCGCCCATGGCAAAGGTCAGCACATCGCCGGGGGCCACGCCGGCGGCAGGTTTTTCCACCCGCACGCCGTTGATACGCACCGTTCCGGCCTGAACCCGCGCCGCCGCCAGCGTGCGCGTTTTGAAAAACCGCGCAAACCACAGCCACTTGTCCAGGCGCTGTTTGCCCGTCAATTATCCGTCGCCCTTCAGCCCCATCAATGCGGCGGCAAAGGGGTTATCGGGGTCAATCTTCTTTTCGGGCCGGGGCGGTTTGGCGCTAAAGTTTTTGCCGCCCTTGCCGGACGGTTTGCCGCCCTTGCCCTTGGCGCCGCGCGCACCGGGTTCGCCGGGCGCACCGCGTCCGCCGGGTTTCTTGCCGCGCGGAGCGCCTTTGCCTTGCGGGCGTGTGGCCCCGCCCCGACCGCGCGGCGCGCGGCCCCAGGTAAAGGTAAAGAACACTTCCATTTCCGGCGCGACGTCATCCGGGGCATCGGCCGGGGTGTCGGTCGGGGCATCAGTCGGGGTGTCGGTTGCAGCTTGGGCTGTTTCAGCCGCAACTGTTTCGGATGCGACGGTATCATCAGCAACCGTTTCAGGTGGGACGGTCACATCCGCAACCGTTTCGCCCGCAACTGTTTCGCCCGAGGCCGCATCATCAGCAACTGTTTCGTCTGCAACCGCTTCGCCTGCGACAGTTTCGTCCACAACTGCCGCCTTTGTGACGGTTTCCTCCGCAACTTGATCGACGCGCGGCGCGGCGGGGGCCTTGACCTTGGCCCGTTCGCCCTGTTCGGCGTTATACCCAAGGCCCTGCATCAAATCGGCAAATTGCACCAAGGTCATGCCAGTGATGGACAGCATGTCGGGCTTGGCCTCAAAGCCGGCGCGGGTGTTTTCCGCCCGCAGCATATCGGCCAGACGTTCCAGCATATCAATGCGGATGGCACGGGCCCCGGCATTGCGATAGCCGGCCATAGTGTCGGCGCCGGCCGGTTGGCTGTCATCGACCGGGATTGTCACCAATCCGGCCGGGGGCGATTCGGGAAAGGTGTCAAACCCCTGGGCCAGCGACCACAACACCAGACGCAGACGCGTTGGCGCCGGCTTGAGCAGCAGCGGCATAAAGATGGTGAACTGACCAAAGCGGATGCCATGTTTGCGCAGCGCGCCGCGGGCGTCTTGATCCAGCGCCTTGACCTCATCTGCGATCTGGGCACGGGTCAGCAGGCCCAGACCTTCGACCATGCGAAAGGCGAAACCGCGCGCCAGGCCGGTCAGCGCCTCGTCGCGCGACAGCGCCAACAGGGGTTCAAACTGTGCGGCGATCTTGCGATCAATGAAATGCTGCAAGCGGCGCTGAACCTTTTGCGCGACCTCGGGGCCGGCGACATCGTCGACAAAAACCTCGACCTGGGGTTTGAGGGCCTCGGCGCCGGGGATCAGCTTGCCCACCGCCGCATTGCCCCACATCAACCCACCCTGTTCGGTAAAGTCGATTTCGGTGTCAGGCGCATTATAGAACCGATCGGCGCGCAGGTGGAACTGCGGCGCCAGCGCCTGAAGCGCCGCCGTCTTGATTGTCTTTGCCTCGGCCGCACCGGCCCCTTTGTCCTGCGAAAAGCGAAAGCCGTCCAGCTTGCCTACATATTCGCCTTCGACCGTTACTTCGCCGCTGTCATTTACATCCGCCACCATGGCTTCCTTCTGGCCCAGCCGGCGCAAAAGCACGGATGTGCGCCGGTCTACAAATCTTTGGGTCAGACGCTCGTGCAGCGCGTCCGACAATCGGTCTTCTACACAGCGCGCCTGCCCGCGCCAATGGCTTTCGTCATCTGTCCAGCCTTTGCGTTGCGCAACATAAGTCCATGTGCGGATAAAGGCCAATCTTTTAGACAGGGCATCAATGTCGCCATCGGTGCGGTCAATGCGTTTGATCTGGCGGGCCAGCCAATCATTGGGGATTTGCCCGCCCTGGTGCAAAAAGTTGAAAATCACCCCCAAAAGCCCGGCATGTTCGCCGTGGCTGATGCCGCGAAAATCCGGAATTCGGCAGACATCCCACAACAGCCGCACCGAGGGGCCATCGGTGCAGCGGGCCTGAATTTCTGCCTCGGTGGCCAGGGCCTTGAGGGCGCGCAGGTCGTCGGCCTCGCGGGCGCGGGCCAGCTGTTCGACATCGGGCGCGACCTCAAGCGATGCAATCAGGCGATCCGGCGATCCAAATTGCAAGGCGTGATTGCGCCAATTCAGCTTTTGCAGCGGGGTAAAGCGGTGATCGCTGATCGCCTGGACCACGCCGGGGTCCAGTTGGCCGGCCTCGCCCGTGACGCCAAAGCTGCCGTTTTTCATGCCGCGCCCGGCCCGGCCGGCGATCTGCGCCAGCTCATTGGGGGCCAGCGGGCGCATCCGGCGGCCATCGAATTTGCTAAGGGCGGAAAACGCCACATGATCGACATCCAGGTTCAGCCCCATGCCGATGGCATCGGTGGCGACAAGGTAATCCACCTCGCCGTTTTGATACATATCGACCTGGGCGTTGCGGGTGCGCGGGCTAAGCGCGCCCATCACCACCGCCGCCCCGCCCTTTTGCCGGCGCAACAATTCCGCGATGGCATAGACGTTCTCGACCGAGAACCCAACAATCGCCGAGCGCGGGCGCATGCGGCTGATTTTCTTGGCCCCGGCATAGGTCAGCTGCGACATGCGTTCCTTGTGCAGAAACTGTGCCCCCGGCACCAGCGCGGCGATTGTTCCGCGCATGGTATCGGCCCCCAGAAACAGCGTTTCATGCAGGCCGCGCGCCCGCAGCAGGCGGTCGGTGAACACATGGCCGCGCTCTGGGTCGGCGCACAGCTGAATTTCATCGACGGCCAGAAAATCACAGCCCATCCCATCGGGCATCGCCTCGACGGTGCAGACCCAATATTGGCTGCGCGGCGGCACGATCCGTTCTTCGCCCGTCACCAGCGCCACAACCGACGGCCCACGCAGGGCCACGATCTTGTCATAGACCTCGCGCGCGAGCAGGCGCAGCGGCAGGCCAATCACCCCGGTGCGGTGCCCCAGCATGCGTTCAATCGCATAAGACGTCTTGCCCGTGTTGGTTGGCCCCAATACGGCCAGGATCCGCGCGTCAGCTGCCACTTGATTGCCTTTATTGCCTTGGTTTCGCCGTTCGGGCGGTTTGGGTCGGTTTTGCCATGTCTGCCATGCCTGCCATCTTTGCCGTCTTTGTCATCTTTGCCGGGCGCCGCGCGGTGGGTCGGCCTGCGGGCACCGGATCAAAGCGATTGCCCCAGCCCCCGGTCTTGCAACCCCTTCAGCGCGGTTTTGGCCTTTGGGTGATGGGGATGCAAGCCCAGAACCTGTTCATAGGCGCGGCGGGCGCGGATTGGATCGTTCAGGGTTTCAAAGATCAGGCCCAGCCCGTAAAGCGCGTTGAAATGATCCGGGTTCAGCGCCAGCGTTTGTTGCAGATCGCCCAGCGCCGGCCCAAGCCGCCCGGCGGCAAAGAACGCCTGGGCGCGGGCGTGCCAGCCTTCGGCAAAATCGGGCGCGTGGTCGACCAGCGCTGTCAGGTGCTCTATGGCCAGCCGGTGGTTGCCGGCCTGATGCGCGTCGCGGCCCCGCCTGAGCAGAAGATCCAGCGCGGCCGAGCCAGATTGCGACCAGTGGCGCTCGATGGTTTGGGCGATTTGCGCGCTTTGGTCCGGGGGGGCGGCGCGCAGTTGATCCAGCCATGCCGGCAGATCATCGGCGGCGCCGGCCCGATGCGGGGCGACAAGCGGGGCAACAAAAAGCAGCACAGCCATCAAAAGCGGCAAGATTGCCGCGACGACAGGTTTGAGATTGCGCTTTGGAATGCCCATAATAAGATCAATGTAACAGCCCGGACCGGCAAATCCAGTGCGGCGCGGGCCCAAACCACAAAGGCCACAAAAGATGACAGATATCGTCCCCCATGCGATTGCCGCATTGAACGAAAAGCTTGCCGGGCAAAGCTTTGACGGCACAGCGAAATTCGAGATCGAAGGCGAAGGCAGTGTGGTCATCGACGCCGCTGGCGCCCGCGCCTCGGACGAGGCGACGGATGTCACGCTGAGCGCTGATGTTGATACGTTTCAAGCCATGATGAGCGGCGAGACCAATCCAACCAGCGCCTTTATGACCGGCAAGCTGCGGGTCGAGGGCGATATGGGCATGGCGATGAAGCTGGCCAGCGTGCTGGCCTGATGTCCCTGTCCCCGGCGCCCCTGTTTACCGATGTGTGCCCCGGCCCCGCCAAGGCGGCGGCGGTTTGGTTGCGCCAGGCGGATGGGTGCCGGATCCGGCTGGCGCATTGGGCGCCCAACACCCCGCGCGGCACGGTTTTATTGCTGCCGGGGCGCACGGAATACATTGAAAAATACGGTCTGGCCGCCGCCGCCCTTGTGGCGCGCAATCTGGCGGTTCTGAGCCTGGATTGGCGCGGTCAGGGGCTGTCGGACCGGCTGGCCCCTGACGCGCGGCTGGGTCATGTCGGGCAATTTGCCGATTACCAAAGCGATCTGGACGCCATGCTGGCGGCGGCGCGGCAATTGGCCCTGCCTGAGCCATATTATCTGCTGGCCCATTCGATGGGCGGCTGTATCGGGCTGCGCGGGTTGATGCGCGGCCTGCCGGTGCGGGCTGCGGTGTTTACCGGCCCGATGTGGGGCATTCATATCGCGCCGCACATGCGGCCCTTTGCCCATCTGATGGGGCGGGTCTTGCCGCCTGTTGGTTTGGGGCTGACCCTGACGCCGGGCACCAAGATCGCCCCCTATGTGCTGAGCGAGCCCTTTGAGGGCAACAGCCTGACCAATGATCGGGCGATGTACCAGATGATGCGCGATCAGCTGACGGCCCATCCGGATTTGGCGCTGGGGGGGCCAAGCATCGCCTGGCTGGGCGCGGCGCTGCGCGAAACCGCGCAGCTGGCGCAGATGGACAGCCCGGACCTGCCCTGCTTGACGTTTCTGGGCAGCCAGGAGAGCATCGTGGAAACCGGGCGCATTCATCAGCGGATGCAGCGTTGGCCCAAGGGCCGTTTGCGGATGATCGCCGGGGGCAAACATGAGGTTTTGATGGAAGACCCGGCCCAGACCGCCCAGATTTACGACGAGATCACCGCGTTTTTTGCCGCCTGAGGGCGCGAGTGGCCTGGCGGGGGGGCCAAGGCAAAGGGGGGTATACGGCGCGGCGGTCGGAGCCTCCGGCGGGGATATTTTCGAACAAAAGAAGCGGGGTGCTTTGAAGGCCGGGCCCAGGGCGATTTACGGCGCTGGCGGGCTGTGGCAGGAAGGGGCAAACAAGGAAAGCTTTGTCATGACCCTGCCCGATGCCCAGATGCCCCCACCCCCCGCAGCGCCGCGGCTTCGCGCCCCTGATGGGGCCTGTGACAGCCATGTGCATTTGCTGGCCGGGGCGGCGGAGTTTCCGCTGTGGTCTGGCCGGGTGGAAAACCCGGCGCCGGGTCTGGATCTGAACGGTTGGCTGGCGCTTTACCGGCGGCATCTGGACGCGCTGGGCTGCACGCGCGGGGTGATTGTGCATTCGATTCTTTATGGCGATGACAACGCGGTGACGGTTGAGGCCCTGCGCCGTCTGGGGCCGGGGTTTCGCGGCGTTGGCCTGTTGAGAGATGGCGCCTCCGCCGCCGAAGTGGCGCGGTTTGCCGGGCAGAATATGGCTGCGGTGCGGTTGAATTATGTGCATGGCGGGGTGCTGAGCTGGGAGGGGGCCAAGGCGATGGCGCCGGTCCTGGCGGAGCATGGGCTGCATATTCAGATGTTGTGCCATGCCGATCGTCATATGGAGCAGATCGCGCAGGATGTGCGCGCCTTGCCGACCGATGTGGTGTTTGACCATCTGGGCTGGCCGGAAGGGGCGCTTGATCCGAACAGTGCCGGGGTGCAGGCGCTGTGTGATTTGTTGCGCGAGGGCCGGGCCTGGGTCAAGTTGTCGGCCCCCTATCGGATGTGCAAGGCGCCGTTTGCGCAGGTGGCCGGGTTGATGCGGGCCTTTGTCGAGGCCAATCCAGAGCGGTGTCTTTGGGGATCGGATTGGCCACATCTGATGTTGAACGGGGCGCAGATGCCGCAGGCCAATATGTTGCTTGATGCCTTTGATGCCGCCGTGCCCGACCCGCGCATCCGCACGCAGATCCTGGTTGATAATCCCGCGAAATTGTTCGGATTTTGATCCTATTGCTTGCCGCCCGCCTTGCCGGTGCTTAGGTAGGGTCAAACAAAGAAAAGAGGCCCTTTGATGTTCCAGCTTCCCTTTCCGCTTCGCGAGGCGCATGGCGCCGGTGCCGCCAGCCCGTTGGGCGATTTGCCCGAGTGGAACCTTGATGATCTTTATACCGCCGAGGACGCGCCCGAGCTGCGCGATGATCTGGCCTGGCTTGAGGGCGAATGCGCCCGGTTTGCCGGTGATTACGAAGGCCAGCTGGCCGGGCTGAGCGCCGAGGCGTTTTTGCGCTGTGTTGAACGGAACGAGCAGATCAACCAGACGGCCGGGCGGATCATGTCCTTTGCCGGGCTGCGGTATTACCAGCTGACCACTGATGCGGGCCGGGCCAAGTTCATGTCGGACATGCAGGAAAAGATCACCAATTTCACCACGCCGTTGGTGTTTTTCACGCTGGAGGTCAACCGGCTGGAGGCCGGCCATCTGGAGCGGCTTTATGCGCAAAGTGCCGCGCTGGCCCGCTTTGCCCCGGTGTTTGAACGCATTCGGGCGATGAAGCCCTTTCAGCTGTCTGACGAGATGGAGAAATTCCTGCATGATCTGGGGGTGGTGGGCGACGCCTGGGAGCGCCTGTTCGACGAGACGATTGCCGGGCTGGAGTTTGAGGTCGATGGCACGCCGCTGAATATCGAAGGCACGCTGAACCTGTTGACCGATGCGGATCGCGCCAAGCGCCAGGCCGCCGCGCAGGAACTGGCCGAAGTGTTTACCCAGAACATCAAGACCTTTGCGCGGGTGCACAACACCCAAGCCAAGGAAAAAGAGATCATCGACCGCTGGCGCGGGATGCCATCGGCGCAGCATAGCCGGCACCTGAGCAACCATGTCGAGCCAGAGGTTGTCGAGGCGTTGCGGGCGGCGGTTGTGGCGGCCTATCCGAAAATCAGCCACCGCTATTACGAATTGAAGCGCAAGTGGCTGGGCCTGGAGCGGATGCAGGTTTGGGACCGCAATGCCCCCCTGCCGATGGAGGACACCCGGCTGGTTGATTGGCGCGCCGCCCAGGAAACGGTGCTGAGCGCGTATAACGCCTTTGATCCGCGTATGGGCGATCTGGCGGCGCCGTTTTTTGACAAAGGCTGGATTGATGCCGGGGTTAAACCGGGCAAGGCGCCGGGGGCCTTTGCCCATCCGACGGTGACCAATGTTCATCCCTATGTGATGCTGAATTATCTGGGAAAGCCGCGCGATGTGATGACCCTGGCCCATGAGTTGGGACATGGGGTGCATCAGGTTCTGGCGGCCGAGCAGGGCGAGATGCTGTCGTCGACGCCGCTGACCCTGGCCGAGACCGCATCGGTGTTCGGCGAGATGCTGACCTTTCGCAAGATGCTTGACCAGGCGGCCACCCCGGCCCAGCGCAAGGTGCTGTTGGCCGGCAAGGTCGAGGACATGATCAACACCGTGGTGCGCCAGATTGCCTTTTATGATTTTGAGTGCAAGCTGCACGAGGCCCGCCGCGCCGGGGAGCTGACCCCGGATGATATCAACGCCCTGTGGATGTCCGTGCAGGCCGAGAGCCTGGGGCCGGCGTTTGATTTCATGGATGGGTATGAGACCTTTTGGGCCTATATCCCGCATTTCGTGCATTCGCCGTTCTATGTTTATGCCTATGCGTTTGGCGACGGGTTGGTCAATGCGCTTTATGCGGTTTATGCCCAAGGGGATGCCGGTTTTGAGGACAAGTATTTCGACATGCTGCGGGCCGGTGGATCAAAGCATCACAAAGAGCTGCTGGCGCCTTTTGGGCTGGATGCGTCGGATCCGATGTTCTGGAACAAAGGGCTGGAGATGTTGTCTGGGTTTATTGACGAGCTGGAAGCGCTGGAAGTGTAATCCGGCCAGGTCTTAGGCGCGGCGAGCATAATTAGCCGCGCCGGGGGCCGCAGGGCGCAGGAGCCTCCGGCGGGGATATTTTCGAACAAAAGAAGCCGGGGGCGGCGGGAAGAGGTTTTGGGCGCGCGCAGCGAGGTATGGACGCGCGCCGGGGCTCTTGGCCCGGATCTTGGCCCGGATCTTGGGCCGTGTCTTAGGCCGGATCGAGCGAGAGCATTCCCTTGTCATTGGCCAATGCGCGCATTTTCAGCTGTAACTTTT
>CAKZPD010000014.1 GCA_937138475.1 uncultured Sulfitobacter sp.
GCCGCCTATCACCGGGCGCAGGGGCAGGGGCACCGGGATGTGTGTCTCATTCCCATGAGCGCGCATGGCACCAACCCAGCATCAGCCCAGATGGTGGGCTGGAAGGTGGTGGTGATCAAGACGGCTGAGAACGGCGATATCGATCTTGAGGATTTCCGCGCCAAGGCCGAAGCCCATAGCGATCAGCTGGCCGGGTGCATGATCACCTATCCGTCAACCCACGGCGTGTTCGAAGAAACCGTGACCGAGGTGACGCGCATCGTGCACGCGCACGGCGGACAGGTCTATATCGACGGGGCTAATATGAACGCCATGGTGGGCCTGTCCCGCCCCGGCGATCTGGGCGGCGATGTCAGCCACCTGAACCTGCACAAGACCTTTTGCATCCCCCATGGCGGCGGCGGTCCGGGCATGGGGCCGATCGGGGTGAAATCGCATCTGGTGGCCCATCTTCCCGGCCATGATGTCACCGGCGGCACCGAGGGGCCGGTGTCCGCCGCGCCTTATGGATCGCCTTCGCTGTTACCCATAAGCTGGGCTTATACGTTGATGATGGGTGGCGAGGGCCTGACCCAGGCGACCCGCGTCGCCATCCTGAACGCCAACTACATCGCCAAGCGCCTCGAAGGGGCGTTCGATGTGCTCTACAAAGGGCCAACCGGACGGGTCGCGCACGAGTGCATTCTGGACGTGCGTCCCTTTGAGGAAAGTGCTGGCGTGACAGTAGAAGACATTGCAAAACGGCTGATCGACTGCGGGTTCCACGCCCCAACCATGAGCTGGCCGGTGGCGGGCACCTTGATGGTCGAACCCACCGAATCGGAAACCAAGGCCGAACTGGACCGCTTTTGCGATGCCATGCTGGCGATCCGCGCCGAAATCGCCGAGATCGAGGCGGGAACGATGGATGCTGTTAACAACCCGTTAAAGAACGCGCCGCATACGGTCGAGGATCTGGTCGGGGATTGGGATCGCCCCTACAGTCGCGAACAGGGCTGTTTCCCACCCGGTGCCTTCCGGGTCGATAAATACTGGCCGCCGGTCAACCGGGTGGACAACGTCTATGGTGACCGGCACCTGATCTGCACCTGCCCCCCGCTCTCGGCGTATGCAGAGGCCGCAGAGTAAAATAAAAAGGGGCGCCGCAAGGTGCCCCTTTGCCATTTGATGCGGCTCGGTTACCGCGCCGCCACGCCGATCAGGCCAGGGCGATATTCGCCGCGCTCTCGCGGCCATCACGGCCGGCCTCGACGTCAAATGTTACCTTTTGATTGTCGGCAAGCCCGGTCAGCCCGGCGCGCTCAACAGCCGAAATATGCACAAAAATATCTTTGCCGCCGCCATCGGGCGCAATAAAACCATAACCTTTAGTTGTGTTAAACCATTTCACGGTGCCAGAAGCCATCTCCGTGTTCTCCTCTACAATACCTGCCCGCAACATGCGGCAGCGTGGCTCGGTCGAAAGCAGATCGAATGACTGGGCCGAAAGGAGCAGTGGTCGATAGTTTGTCGCGTCGCATCTCCGATAATGAAAGAGCCATCTGAAAAAGCAAGTAAATTTAGCGCCCCAGTTCGGGAAGGCGGGTTTCTGCCAATTTGCCTTAAATTACGCCAATGCCGCCGCTGCATTGCGCCACACCGGCCCGCTCAGGCGCCGCCTTCTTTTGTTCCGCAAATATCCCCGCCGGAGGCTCCCCAGCCTGGCCCACCCCGCAACGGCCCAGGGCTTGCCGCGCCGGCCCGTATCACCTCAAGCCGGCCGCCGGTGTGAAAACAACCGCTTGGGAATGCCCTGCGTCAGACATCAAATTTTACCAGTTGATAAAAAAATAAAGATATGAGAGCCTAACTCAAAGACACAGCAAAACAGGGGTGGCTTATGTCGAAGGATATCTATGCGCCAGGGATCCTGGCCGGGCGGCTCGATGGCGCGGCCTATGCCGAACAGTTTGCTGATTTGCACCCGCCCCTTGATCCACATGCGGCGCTGGTGGCGGCAGATCGGTGCTATTTTTGCCACGATGCCCCCTGCGTTACGGCCTGCCCGACGGATATCGACATCCCGCTGTTTATTCGCCAGATCGCCACGGGAACCCCGGATGCGGCGGCGAAAACCATCCTTGGCCAGAATATCATGGGCGGCATGTGCGCCCGCGTCTGCCCGACGGAAACGCTTTGCGAACAGGCCTGCGTTCGCGAAACGGCCGAGGGCAAGCCGGTGTTGATCGGTCTGCTTCAGCGATTTGCCACGGATCACCTGCAAGAAAAAGGGGGCCATCCATTCACCCGCGCCGCGGCCACCGGCAAAAAGGTTGCGGTGGTGGGGGCGGGCCCGGCGGGTCTGTCATGTGCCCACCGCTTGGCGATGCTCGGTCACGAGGTGGCGGTCTTTGACGCGCGCCCCAAGCCCGGCGGGCTGAATGAATATGGGATCGCCAGCTACAAAAGCCCGAATGATTTCGCCCAGGCCGAAGTCGCCTGGCTGTTGCGCATTGGCGGGATCACCTTGCATCACGGCATGGCGCTGGGGCGGGATGTGACGCTGGCGGACCTGCGCGCGGCCCATGATGCGGTGTTCTTGGGGCTGGGGCTGGGCGGCGTGCGGGCGCTTGGGCTTGACGGGCCGGTGCCCGAAGGCGCGCGCCCTGCGGTGGATTTCATCGCCGATCTGCGTCAGGCAACCGCCCCGCAAACGGTGCCAATCGGCCGGGATGTGGTTGTGATTGGCGGCGGCATGACGGCCATAGATGCGGCCGTGCAAGCCAAGCTTTTGGGCGCGCTCAATGTGACCTTGGTCTATCGCGGCCCGCGCAGCCGGATGAAAGCCAGCCCCTTCGAACAAGATCTGGCGGCGGCCAAGGGCGTGCGGATCATCACCCAGGCGGTGCCGATGCGCCTGCATGGCAACGGCGCGCTGCGCGAGGTCGAATTTCGCTATGTGAACGCCGATATGACCCCAACCGGCGAAACCCTGCGCCTGCCGGCCGATCAATTGTTCGAGGCCATCGGCCAAACCCTTCAGGGCGATGATCTGCCGCCGCTCGACGGGGGCAAGATCCGCGTCGATGCCGCCGGCCGCAGCGCGGTCCCCGGTGTCTGGGCCGGCGGCGATTGTGCCACGGGCGGGGATGACCTGACCGTCACGGCCGTGGCCGAAGGGCGCGACGCCGCAATGGATATTCACGCGGCGCTGTGCGGCGCCTAACCGCAAGGGAACACAATATGGCAAATCTGCAAAGCGACTTTGTCGGGATCAAATCCCCAAACCCGTTCTGGCTGGCCTCCGCGCCCCCCACGGACAAGGAATACAACGTCCGCCGCGCCTTTCAGGCCGGCTGGGGCGGGGTGGTCTGGAAAACGCTGGGCATAGATCCGCATGTGGTGAACGTCAACGGCCCCCGCTATGGCGCGATCTATGGCGCGGACCGGCGCCTGCTGGGGCTCAACAATATCGAACTGATCACCGACCGCCCGCTACAGGTCAACCTTGATGAGATCAAGGCCGTGAAACGGGACTGGAAGGACCGCGCCATGGTGGTGTCGCTGATGGTGCCCTGCGAAGAAGAGCCGTGGAAATTCATCCTGCCCCTGGTCGAAGACACCGGCGCCGACGGGGTCGAGCTGAACTTTGGCTGCCCCCATGGCATGAGCGAACGCGGCATGGGCAGCGCCGTGGGGCAGGTGCCCGAATATATCGAAATGGTCACGCGCTGGGTCAAGGCCAACACCCGCATGCCGGTGATCGTCAAGCTGACGCCCAATATCACCGATATCCGCAAGCCGGCGGCGGCAGCGCTGCGCGGGGGGGCGGATGCGGTCAGCCTGATCAACACCATCAATTCGATCACCTCGGTGGATCTGGATCTCTTTGCGCCGGAACCCACCATTGACGGCAAAGGCGCCCATGGGGGCTATTGCGGCCCGGCGGTCAAACCGATCGCCCTGAACATGGTTGCCGAAATCGCCCGCACGCCGGATCTGGCAAACCTGCCGATCTCGGGCATTGGCGGAATCACCACCTGGCGTGATGCGGCGGAATTCATGGCGCTGGGGGCCGGCAACGTGCAGGTTTGCACCGCCGCCATGACCTATGGCTTTCGCGTGGTGCAGGAAATGATTAGCGGTCTTGGCGCCTATATGGATGAAAAGGGAATGACCTCGGTCGATCAAATCGTCCGCAAGGCTGTGCCCAATGTGACCGATTGGAATCAGCTCAACCTGAATTACATCGCCAAAGCCGTGATTGACCAGGACCAATGCATTTCATGCGGCCGCTGCTTTGCCGCCTGCGAGGACACCAGCCATCAGGCGATTTCCATGTCGCCCGACCGCACCTTCAAGGTAATCGACGCCGAATGCGTCGCCTGCAACCTATGTGTGAATGTCTGCCCGATCGACGGTTGTATCACTATGGTGCCCATGGCCCCCGGCGCCACGGATCCGCGCACCGGCCGCGTCGTAGAGGGCCACTATGCCAACTGGACGACCCACCCCAATAACCCGGCGGCCACCACCGCCAGCTAATGGTGGCACGCTGACCTCTCTTCTTTTGTTCTTAAATATCCCCGCCGGAGGCCCCGTCCGCCGCAGCGTGCAGGGTCTGGGGTGGGCGCCACGCCGCGTTTTACCGCTCAGAGGTCAGGAAAATCGGCGCGGTCGGCAAAGGATAAGGCATTTCAACCTTGGGCAATCCCAGATCGGTCAGCGCGCGCGCCTCGAACAGGGATTTTGGTGTCGGCTGGCTCAGCGTCAGCCGGGCCAGATATTGCAGCACGCCGCCTGTGCCGGTGCCATTGCCGGCCCCTGCGCCGGATTGATCGCTGGCGCTGCCGCTTTGGCCGTGAAACCCGCCCGATTGCGGTGGCGTCACCGGGCGCAGGCTGTCTGGCCCGACCCCTGTGCCCATGCTGGCGCCGCCGCCCGGCGCCGGGGGAATGGGCTGAGGGGTATAGGGGCTTTGAAACGAGATCGCTGTCATCATATCCTCCAATCCGTGCCGGGCCTTAAGAGTCCCGTCACCCTGCTTAAGATTGGGTAAGAATGATTAACGCTTGGTTATGGGGCGCGAAAAACTGCAAGATTGGTTAACAGCGCTTAAACTTTCAACAAACCGGTAAACAGCTGGCGCAAATACGCCGATGCGCCGCTGCCGGCTTTGGGTTTGTCGGCTTGCAGGATTTCGATCTGGGCGGCAAAATCGGCATAGTGCTGGGTGGTGGCCCAGATGGAAAACATCAGGTGCTGCGGATCGCAGGCTTGCAGGCGGCCACTGTCCATCCAATCTTGCACAAGGGCACATTTTGCTTCGAACAGGGGTTGAAAATCACGCCGCAGATAAGGCGCCATAAAAGACGCGCCGCGCAGGATTTCCCCGGCGAACAGGCGGCTTTCGCGCGGAAATTGTCGCGCCATATCCAGCTTGCGCTGCACATAGGCCAGGATCTCGGTCAGGGGATCCCCCTTGGCATCCAGCGCCAGCATCGGATCCAGCCAAGTGTCAAGCTGCGCATTCAGCAGCGTTACATGAATGTCTTCTTTGCCGTCGAAATAATACAGGATGTTGGGTTTGCTTAATCCGGCTTCTGCGGCGATCTGATCCAAGGTGGCGCCGCGAAACCCGTCTCGGGAAAACACTTCGAGGGCGGCATCAAGGATGCGCTTGCGATTGCGCAATTGAATACGGCTGGGCTTTTTGGCAGGCTGAGACGAGCTGTCGGGCAATGGACGATCCTGAATGAGTGCGGCGCCTCCTTAGGGGAATTTGCGCCGCGTGAAAAGCAAGTCTTGACAGAAGCGGGTCAAGCCGCAATCGTGTATTTACCAAATGGTAAAATAAATAAGCGCCCCGGCGCAACCGTTTTGACAGGAAGGATATGTTGCGATGCGCGCCCCCGGCCAGAACCTGAGGATCAACGCCGACCGTTTGTGGGACAGTCTGATGGAGATGGCCAAGATCGGCCCAGGCGTTGCCGGTGGCAACAATCGTCAGACGCTGACCGATGCCGATGCCGAAGGGCGGGCGCTGTTTCAGCGTTGGTGCGAGGCGGCGGGCTGTGAAATGGGTCTGGACCAGATGGGCAATATGTTTGCCCTGCGAGCGGGCAGTGATCCCGCGGCCCTGCCGGTCTATGTGGGATCGCATCTTGATACCCAGCCGACAGGGGGGAAATATGACGGGGTGTTGGGCGTGCTTGGCGGCCTGGAAATTCTGCGCACCCTGAATGATTTGGGCATTCGCACCAAACATCCGATCGTGGTGACGAATTTTACCAACGAAGAGGGCACGCGCTTTGCCCCGGCGATGTTGTCGTCTGGGGTGTTTGCCGGGGTGCATTCGCAGGATTGGGCCTATGGGCGGGTCGATGCCGAGGGAAAGGCCTTTGGCGATGAGCTGGCGCGCATCGGCTGGCGCGGCGATGAGGAGGTGGGCGCGCGCAAGATGCACGCGTTTTTTGAGCTGCACATCGAACAGGGTCCGATCCTTGAGGCTGAGGGCAAGGATATTGGCGTGGTGACCCATGGCCAGGGTTTGTCCTGGACGCAGGTGACGATCACCGGCAAGGATGCCCATACCGGATCAACCCCGATGCCGATGCGCCGCAATGCGGGGCTGGGGATGGCGCGGGTGCTTGAGGCGGTGGATCAGATCGCCCTGTCGCATGCGCCCCATGCGGTGGGCGCTGCCGGGCATATCGATGTCTTTCCCAATTCGCGTAATGTGATTCCGGGCAAGGTGGTGTTCACGGTGGATTTCAGATCGCCCGAGCTGGCGGTGATTGAAGATATGGAACAGCGTTTGCGCCAGGAGGGGCAGGCGATTGCAGATGAGATGGGGCTTGGGATCGATTTTGAGAAGGTCGGGGGATTTGATCCCGTGGCCTTTGATCCGGGCTGTGTCATGGCGGTGCGCCGCGCCGCAGAGCGGCTGGGGCATTCCCATCGGGATCTGATTTCCGGGGCGGGGCATGATGCCTGTTGGGTGAACCGTGTGGCGCCGACGGCGATGGTGATGTGTCCTTGTGTCGACGGTTTGTCACATAATGAGGCCGAAGAAATCAGCAAGGAATGGGCCAGCGCCGGTGCGGATGTGTTGTTGCACGCGGTGCTGGAGACGGCCGAGGTTGTATCCTGACCGGCGCGGCGGGGGCCAGCCCCCGCACCCCCGGGATATTTCGAAACAAAAGAACAGGGCGGACGCGAAAGGGAGCGATGCGATGAGCAAGGTGATCAAAGGCGGGATGGTCTGTACGGCGGACCGGACGTGGAAGGCCGATGTGTTGATCGAGGGCGAGGTGATCAAGGCGATTGGCGAGGATCTGCGCGGGGACAGCTATATTGACGCCGAGGGGGCCTATGTGATTCCCGGCGGGATTGATCCGCACACCCATCTGGAGATGCCGTTCATGGGAACCACGGCGGCGGAGACATTCGAGAGCGGCACCTGGGCGGCGGCGGTGGGCGGCACCACGATGGTGGTGGATTTCTGTTTGCCCGGCGCCGATGGGTCGATCAAGAATGCCATTGGCGAGTGGCACCGCAAGTCGGCGCCGCAGATCTGTTCGGATGTGGGCTATCACATGGCGATTACCGGGTGGAATGAGCAGGTGTTTAACGAGATGAAGGATGCCGTTGATATGGGCGTCAATTCCTTCAAGCATTTTATGGCCTATAAGGGCGCGCTGATGATTGAGGATGACGAGATGTTTGCGTCGTTCAAGCGTTGTGCCGAGCTGGGGGCGTTGCCCATGGTGCATGCCGAGAATGGCGATCTGGTCGCCGAGTTGCAGCAAAAGTATTTCGATCAGGGCATTACCGGCCCCGAGGGGCATGCCTTTTCCCGGCCGCCCGAGCTGGAGGGAGAGGCGGCCAACCGGGCGATTACCATTGCCGATGCGGCGGGTGTGCCGCTTTATATTGTGCATGTCAGCTGTGAGCAGGCGCATGAGGCGATCCGCCGGGCGCGCCAGAAGGGCATGCGCGTTTATGGCGAGCCGCTCATTCAGTTTCTGACCTTGGATGAGGGCGAGTATTTCAACACCGATTGGGATCATGCGGCGCGGCGGGTGATGTCGCCGCCGTTCCGGTCCAAGGAGCATCAGGCGTCGCTTTGGGCGGGGCTTCAGGCCGGGTCGTTGCAGGTGGTTGCGACGGATCATGCGGCCTTTAGCACCGCGCAAAAGCGGGCGGGCCGGGAGGATTTCAGGATCATTCCAAACGGGTCGAACGGGCTGGAAGAGCGCCTGGCGGTGTTGTGGACCGAAGGGGTTGAAACCGGGCGGCTGACCCCCAACGAATTCGTGGCCGCCACCAGCACCAATGTGGCGAAAATCCTGAACATCTACCCGCGCAAGGGGGCGATCGTAGAGGGGGCGGATGCCGATATCGTGGTTTGGGATCCAAAGATCACCAAGACGATTTCGCCGAGCAATCATCATTCGGTTCTTGATTACAATGTGTTCGAAGGCTTTGAGGTCACGGCGCAAAGCCGTTATACGCTGAGCAGAGGAGAGGTGATCTGGGCCTGGGGGCAGAACAGTCAACCCAATCCGGGCCGGGGCAAGTTTATCCCGCGTCCGGCGTTTCCATCGGCGCATGTGGCGCTGAGCAAGTGGAAAGAGCTGACGGCCCCCAAGATGATCAAACGCGATCCGCTAAATATTCCTGCCGGGGTATAGCGCCCGGTGATCGGGATCATCAGGTGCAGGCACGAAAGGGGCATATGTGACGCAGGCGAAGACGGTCATTCAGGCGCAAGGGCTGGATCTGACATTCGAGACAAACGACGGGCCGGTCCATGCGCTGCGCGATGTGAACCTTGCGATAGACAAGGGCGAATTCGTCAGCTTTATCGGGCCGTCTGGCTGTGGCAAGACCACGTTTCTGCGGGTTATGGCGGATCTTGAGCAACCGACAGGCGGACACATCAGCGTCAATGGGATGACACCGGCACAGGCGCGCCAGCGGCGGGCCTATGGGTATGTGTTCCAGGCGGCGGGGCTTTATCCGTGGCGCACGATTGGCGGCAACATCCGGTTGCCGCTTGAGATCATGGGCTATGATCGGGCCGATCAGGATGCGCGGGTGGCGCGGGTGCTTGAGCTGGTAGAGCTGGACGGGTTCGAGCGCAAATTCCCCTGGCAGCTTTCGGGCGGGATGCAGCAGCGGGCCAGCATTGCGCGGGCGCTGGCTTTTGATGCCGATCTGTTGCTGATGGATGAACCCTTTGGCGCCTTGGATGAAATCGTGCGCGACCACTTGAATGAACAGCTTCTGAAGCTGTGGGATCGCACGGGCAAGACCATTGCCTTTGTCACCCATTCCATCCCCGAGGCGGTTTACCTGAGCACCAAGATCGTTGTCATGTCGCCGCGGCCGGGACGGATTACCGATATCATCGACAGCCCGTTGCCGCGCGAGCGGCCCTTGGATATTCGCGACACGCCGGCGTTTCTGGAGATCGCCCATCGGGTGCGAGAGGGGCTGCGGGCGGGTCATGGCGATGTCTAGTCGGGGGCGCGCAGCGCAAGGCAGCCTTATGCCGGTGGCTGTGGTGGTCACGGTGATCATTGCCATTTGGTACGCGGCCGCGGTTGGGCTGAATGCGCCATGGGCCCATGACAAGGCCAAGCGCGCGGGCCAAGAGCTTGGCCTGGCTGCCTTGGTGCAAGACACCTGGTCGCAAGACAAGCCCAAGCTGCCGGCGCCCCATCAGGTGGGGGCGGAAATCTGGAAAACCACCGTGCAAAAGAAGATCACGTCCAAGCGATCCTTGGTTTATCACGGCTGGATCACCCTAAGCGCCACGTTGTTGGGGTTTGGCTTTGGCACGGTGTTTGGGATCTTGCTGGCGGTCGGGATCGTTTACAACCGCACCATGGATATGTCGGTGATGCCCTGGGTGATTGCCAGCCAGACCATTCCAATTTTGGCGATTGCCCCGATGATTATCGTCGTGCTGAATGCGGTCGGGATATCGGGGCTTTTGCCCAAGGCGATGATCTCAATGTATTTGTCGTTCTTTCCGGTGGTGGTGGGCATGGTCAAGGGCCTGCGCAGCCCTGACCGGATGCAGCTGGATCAGATGCGGACCTGGAACGCCAGCGCCGCCCAGACCTTTTGGCGCCTGCGCTTGCCGTCGTCGATGCCGTATTTGTTCACATCCCTCAAGATCGCGATGGCGGCGTCGCTGGTCGGGGCGATTGTCGGGGAATTGCCGACCGGCGCGGTTGCGGGCCTGGGCGCGCGGTTGCTGGCAGGGAGCTATTATGGCCAGACCATCCAGATTTGGTCGGCGTTGATTGCGGCTGCGGCTTTGGCGGCGGTGCTGGTCAGCCTGATTGGGGTGCTGCAGCGGGTGACACTGCGCCGGATGGGGATGCAGGAATGACGTGGCTGGTTTTTGCCTTTGCGGTTTGGGCCTTGGGCTGGACGGTCAACAATTGGTTGGCGCGGCTGCGGCCCAACCGGGCGATCACGCTTTTGGTGCCGATTATTTTTGGCGCCACCTTGCTGGGCATTTGGGAAGGGGTGGTGCAAGGGCTTGAAATCAGCCCGATTTTGCTGCCCGCGCCAACGATGATTGCCCAGCGGACGGCGGCATCGGTCGATATTTTATGGGTGGATTTCGTCCAAACCGTCATCAAGGGCGCCCTTAGCGGGTATGTCATGGGGTGTGGCGGGGCGTTTTTGATCGCCATTGCCATTGACCGCTTTCCCTTCCTTCAGCGCGGGTTGTTGCCGGTTGGCAATTTTGTGGCGGCCCTTCCGGTGGTGGGCATGGCGCCCATTTTGGTGATGTGGTTCGGCTTTGACTGGCAGTCCAAGGCGGCCATCGTTGTGGTGATGGTGTTCTTTCCAATGCTGGTCAACACCGTGCAGGGGCTGCAATCCAGCACCGCGATGCAGCGTGATCTGATGCGCACCTATGCGGCGGGCTATTGGGTGACGCTGTTCAAGCTGCGGCTGCCGGCGGCGATGCCCTTTGTATTCAATGGGTTGAAGATTGGCACGACGCTCGCCCTTATTGGGGCCATTGTCGCTGAATTCTTTGGCTCTCCGATCCGGGGCATGGGGTTTCGGATTTCCACATCGGTCGGCCAACTGGCGCTTGATTTGGTCTGGGCCGAGATTTTTGTAGCGGCGGTCGCAGGATCGGCGTTTTATGGATTTGTCGCCCTGCTAGAGCGGCGCGTGACCTTTTGGCATCCGTCGCAACGCAAATAACTACAACACGAAGTCCAACAAAGGAGAGAGAGTGATGAAGAATTTGACCAAGATTGCCACCAGCATGGCGCTGGCCATGGCGGCGGGGGTGGCCCAGGCCGCCGATGACGTGACGCTGCAACTGAAATGGGTCACACAGGCCCAATTTGCGGGCTATTACGTCGCCCTCGATAAGGGCTTTTACGATGAAGAAGACCTGAATGTGACAATCAAGCCGGGCGGGCCGGATATTGCGCCCACCCAGGTTCTGGCCGGCGGCGGCGCGGATGTCACGGTGGATTGGATGCCATCGGCCTTGGCAGCACGGGAAAAGGGTCTGCCGATGGTGAACATCGCCCAGCCGTTTAAATCGTCTGGGATGATGCTGACCTGCCGCAAGGATGCGGGCGTGTCGGGCACCGATGATTTCGCGGGCAAAACGCTGGGCGTTTGGTTCTTTGGCAATGAATTCCCCTTTCTCAGCTGGATGAGCAAACTGGGGATTTCCACCGATGGCGGCGCCGATGGGGTGACGGTTCTCAAGCAGGGCTTTAACGTCGATCCATTGTTGCAAGGGCAGGCGGCCTGTGTGTCGACCATGACCTATAATGAATATTGGCAGGTGATTGACGCCGGCCTGACCCCGTCGGACCTAGAGGTGTTCAAATACGAGGATCAGGGCGTCGCAACCCTTGAGGACGGGCTTTATGTGCTTGAGGATCGGTTGTCTGATCCCGCCTTCGAGGACAAGATGGTGCGGTTTGTGCGCGCTTCGATGAAGGGCTGGAAATATGCCGAGGCCAACCCGGATGAGGCCGCCGAGATCGTTTTGGACAATGACGCCAGTGGCGCCCAGACCGAAATGCACCAAAAACGGATGATGGGCGAAATCGCCAAGCTGACCGCAGGCAGCAATGGCGCGCTGGACCCTGCCGATTATGAACGCACTGTCGCGTCGTTGCTGTCGGGTGGATCCGATCCGGTCATCACGGCGGCGCCTGTCGGGGCCTGGACCCATGCGATCACCGACAAAGCGCTGAAATAAGCCGTTGGGCTAAGCCTTAGGCACAAAAAAACCGGACCCCTGTTCATCAGGGGCCCGGTCTTTATTTCGGACCGCGCAACGGATACGCGCGGGCGCCGAGGCTTAGGCCAGCGCGATGTTTGTCGCAGATTCGCGGCCGTCGCGGCCGGCTTCTACGTCAAAGGTCACTTTCTGGTTGTCGGCCAGGCCGGTCAGGCCGGCGCGCTCGACTGCGGAAATGTGAACGAAAACGTCCTTGCTGCCGCCATCGGGGGCGATAAAGCCGAAGCCTTTAGTTGTGTTGAACCATTTTACGGTGCCAGTGGCCATATCCGTGTCTCCTTGGTTGATGCCATCCGCAGGGTGCGATGGCTTGGCGTTGTTGGTCTGGATCGAAGACTGAACGCCGGATGAGGGAGACAGTGGGTCGAAAAAGAATAACGTAAGCCACGCCGCTATGACAGCTTTGCTGCAATGCTGCAAGACAATCTGCATTTGCGTCGCCGGCGGGCGTAATTTTGCCAATGCGCCCGCCGGTGCGGTGAGGATTAGCGCACGAACTTTTTGTGCTTTAGGCGCTTGGGCTCAAGCGCATCAGGGCCAAGGCGGCGTTTCTTGTCCTCTTCATAGTCGCTAAAGCCGCCCTCGAACCATTCCACATGGGCATCGCCTTCAAAGGCCAACATATGGGTGCAAATCCGATCCAGGAAGAATCGGTCGTGCGAGATGACAACCGCGCAGCCGGCAAAATCCACCAGCGCGTCTTCCAGCGCGCGCAGGGTTTCCACATCCAGATCGTTGGTCGGTTCGTCCAGCAGCAGCACATTGCCGCCCGATTTCAGCAGCCGCGCCATATGCACCCGGTTGCGTTCCCCGCCCGACAGCAGCCCGACCTTCTTTTGTTGATCGCCGCCCTTGAAGTTGAACGACGAACAATACGCGCGCGAGTTGACCTCGGCATCGCCCAGCTGGATCAGCTCGGCGCCGCCGGTTATGGCTTCCCAGACGGTGTCATCGCCGTTCAGCGCATCCCGCGATTGATCGACATAGCTGAGGTCAACAGTGTCGCCATATTCCACGGTGCCCGCATCGGGTTGTTCCTGCCCGGTCAGCATCTTGAACAGGGTCGATTTGCCGGCGCCGTTGGGGCCGATCACGCCGACGATACCGCCCGGCGGCAATGAAAACTCAAGCCCTTCGACCAGCAGCTTGTCGCCCATGGCCTTGGTCAGGCCGCTGACGTCGATCACCTTGTTGCCAAGACGCGGACCATTGGGGATGACGATTTGGGCGCGGCTTAGCTTTTCGCGCTCGGATGTTTCGGCCATTTCGTTATAGGCGTTGATCCGGGCCTTGGATTTGGCCTGACGTGCCTTGGCGCCCTGACGCATCCACTCAAGCTCGCGCTCAAGAGTCTTTTGGCGGGATTTGTCTTCGCGGGCTTCCTGGGCAAGGCGCTTGGCCTTTTGTTCCAACCAGTCTGAGTAGTTCCCCTCATAGGGGATGCCGCGCCCGCGATCCAGCTCAAGAATCCAGCCGGTGATGTCATCCAGAAAGTATCGGTCGTGGGTCACGATCAGAATCGTGCCTTTGTAATCAATCAGATGCTGTTGCAGCCAGGCAATGGTTTCGGCGTCCAGGTGGTTGGTCGGTTCGTCCAGCAACAGCATATCGGGTGCCTCAAGCAGCAGCTTGCACAGGGCGACGCGGCGCGCCTCGCCGCCGGACAGATCGCTGATGCGCGCATCGTCTGGCGGGCAGCGCAGGGCCTCCATCGACACGTCGATCTGGCTGTCCAGATCCCACAGGTTTTCGGCGTCGATCTGGTCCTGAAGGGCGGCCATCTCATCTGCTGTTTCGTCCGAATAATTCATCGCCAGCTCATTATAGCGGTCCAGAATATCCTTTTTGGCTTTGACCCCCAGCATGACATTTTCCCGCACGCTCAGGCTTTCGTCCAGCTTGGGTTCCTGCGGCAAATAGCCAACCTTCGCGCCTTCGGCGTGCCAGGCTTCGCCGGTGAAATCGGTATCCAACCCGGCCATGATCTTCATCAAGGTTGATTTCCCGGCGCCGTTAACACCGACAACGCCGATTTTCACACCCGGCAAGAAGTTCAGGTTGATGTTCTCAAAGCACTTTTTGCCACCTGCATAGGTCTTTGAGACGCCCTGCATGTGATAGACATATTGGTATGCGGCCATGGGATGGTCCTTCGTTATCGGTTCAGTTGGCCTTGCAATATAGGCCCGCGCAGGCAAGATCAAACGCTGAAAAGCCGCGCGGCCCATGCGGGGGCGGCCCAAGATATTGACAAGCCCGGCCCGGCACCGTTCAAAAGGGCAGCGGCATTGGGGGAACAACAAGGTGAGACGTGGCTTTCCACAGGCAAGGGCAGGGCAGGTCGTGGGCCTTTTGGGCGGGTCATTCGACCCGGCCCACGCCGGTCATGCCCACCTCAGCCGCGAGGCGCTCAAGCGGTTTGCTTTGGATCAGCTGTGGTGGCTTGTCAGTCCGGGGAACCCCCTGAAACAGGCCGGTCCAGCGCCGCTTGACCAACGGATGGCCCGCGCCCGGCAGGTCATGCAGCACCCGCGCGTGCGGATTACCGATTTGGAAACGCACCTTGGCACCCGCCATACGGCCAAGACGCTGGCGCGGTTGCAAGCGCTGTATCCGGGGGTGCGGTTTGTCTGGCTGATGGGGGCGGATAACCTGGCGGATCTGCATCGCTGGCAAGATTGGAAATCCATCACCCGGCGCGTGCCACTGGGGGTGTTGGCCCGGCCCTCCAGCCAAATGCAGGCGCTGTTTGGCTGCGCGGCGCGGTCCTTGCGCGCGGCGCGGATCGCGGGATCGGCCAGCCGCAGCCTTGGGCGGCAACGCGCGCCGGCGTGGTGCTTTGCACGGATGCCGCTGCGGGCACATTCATCATCGGCCATTCGGCACGCAGGGGGATGGCATGATGGGCGCGGGTGATCTGACCCGGCGCGGCCTGATCGCTATGGCGGCGGCATTTCTGGGCAAGGCGGCTCTGGCTGGGGCGCCATCTGTCTCGCTGCGGCCGGTGCTGCGCGGCCATGCGGGCGGACATGCCGATATAGGCGGGCTTGCAGAGGTGGTTCAGGCGGCCAAATTGCGCGGCGCGGTCAGCTGCGCTGTGGCCGATGTGCTGACCGCCCAGCCGCTTGAGGATTACCAAGGGGATATGCACCTGCCGCCCGCCAGCGTCGCCAAAGCCATCACCGCCCTTTATGCCCTTGACGTTCTGGGGGCCGAGCATCGGTTTCCCACCCGGCTGTTGGCCACTGGCCCGGTCCGGGATGGGGTGTTGGACGGGGATCTGATCTTGGCCGGGGGCGGGGATCCGACGCTGGACAGCGACGCCCTGGCCGCTTTGGCCCAACAAATGCAGGCCGCGGGGATTTCCGGGGTCAGCGGCAGCTTTCTGGTTTATGATGCGGCGCTGCCGCGCCAGACACATATCGACCCCAGCCAGCCTGAACATGTGGCCTATAACCCCGCAGTCGCGGGGCTGGCGCTCAATTACAACCGGGTGCATTTCGAATGGCACAAGGCGGCGCAGGGCTATGATACCCGCCTTGAGGCACGGGCCCGCCAAAACCGCCCGACTGTGCACAGCAGCCAAATGCAGATCACAGATCGCGCATCCCCGGTCTATGGCTACAAGAACAACGGTCGCCGCGATGAATGGTCTGTGGCGCGTACGGCCCTTGGTGCCGGGGGCGGGCGCTGGCTGCCGGTGCGTCAGCCGGGGCTTTATGCCGGGGATGTCTTTGCCACGCTGGCCGGTCAATATGGGGTGTCGCTGCGGGCGGCGCGCCTGATGACCACCCTGCCGGCGGATGCCTCCGTTTTGGCGCAACACCAAAGCGCCCCGCTGATCGACATCTTGCGCCGGATGCTGCGCTATTCAACCAACCTCACGGCGGAAATGCTTGGCGCAGCGGCCAGCGTCAGGCAATCGGGCGCCGTCAACGATTTGCGCAGCTCGGCGACCCAGATGAACACCTGGGCCCGCCAACGGCTGAACATGCGTGACCCCGGCCTGGTCGACCACTCGGGGCTCAGCGATCAAAGCCGGCTTTCTGCCAACGATATGGTGCGGGGGTTGATTGCAGCCCAAAGCATGCAAACCCTGCGGCCGCTGCTGAAATCCTTTGGTTTGCGCGACGCAAACGGGCGGCCTGACAAAACCCACCCTATCAAAGTCGACGCCAAAACCGGGACATTGCATTTTGTCTCGGGGCTGGGCGGCTATATGACGGCGCGCAACGGCGCGGTAATGGCTTTTGCGATCTTCTCCGCCGATGCCCAAACCCGCGCTGGCCTCAGCAAAGCAGAGCGCGAAGCCCCCAAAGGCGCGCGCAGTTGGAACCGCAAAGCCAAATCCCTGCAACAAAAGCTTATTGAACACTGGGGCGCGCGGTTCGGCGCCTGACGGCGCCCACCCCCCAAACCGTAATCCAAAGGAGCGCGCCTGACGGCGCGCACGACATGCTTGATTTGGCGCCCGCGGCCCCTGGCATCGCAGCTGTTGACCGCGGCATTGCCCCCGTCGTTCTTTTGTTCCTAAATATCCCCGCCGGAGGCTCCCGTCGGGGCAAAAACATGCCTCAGGTCAGATGGCGCGCCCGTGCTCCGCGCTCAATCGCGGCCGCATGAAGCCGATCAATATTCAGCTCATATCGGATTTCTTCCAGAATACGCAGCTCGGCCTCATCCAATGTGCCATCTGCGGCGGCGACATCGCATGACAGCGCATAGGCGGTCTCGTACAGGCGCTCGGGCAGGGCGTCGCGGATCAGGCCAAACAGCGCATCCAACCCGTCCTCCAGCTCGAACAGATCGAACACCGTCTTGCTGACCCGGGTCAGGCGGTCCTGATCGTATCCGGCGAACACTGGCAGCATAGTCACCGCCGCCTGAATTTTGACCAGTTCTGCGGTGCGAATATCCTCATCCGAGGCCGAAACCGCGATCATCAGGGCCACAAGGCTGTCTTGGGCGGTCATCGAGGATGCAATATCAGTTGGCACAGGCTGTTATCCTTTTGCTCGGCTTGGCCGGTCCAGATTATTGACGCCAATGCTGCAACGCAATAGGGACTGTCGCAACCCTGCGCAATGGGCGCACGGGCGTAAGACTTAGGTGAATCATGTCCAACATCCGCGACGCCGCATTATCCAGCAAGGCCTGGCCTTTCGAAGAAGCGCGCCGGGTGCTCAAACGGTTTGCCAAGGCGCCGCCCGAAAAGGGCTATGTTCTGTTTGAAACCGGCTATGGCCCCTCGGGCCTGCCGCATATCGGCACTTTTGGTGAAGTCGCGCGCACCACAATGATCCGCCGCGCTTTCGAGGTGATCAGCGATATTCCGACCCGGCTGATTTGTTTTTCCGACGATCTGGACGGGATGCGCAAGGTTCCGGGCAATGTCCCCAACCCCGATCAGCTGACCCCGCATTTGCAAAAGCCGCTGACCCGTGTGCCGGACCCCTTTGGCACCCATGACAGCTTTGGCGATCACAACAATGCGATGCTGCGCCGGTTCCTGGACACTTTTGGGTTCGAATATGAATTCATCAGCGCCACCGATTTTTACACCTCGGGCCAATTCGATGCCGTGCTGCTGCGCGCCGCCGAACGCTATGACGAAATCATGGCGGTCATGCTCAAATCTCTGCGCGAAGAGCGCCGCCAGACCTATTCGATTTTCCTGCCGATCCACCCGGACACCGGGCGGGTGATGTATGTGCCGATCAAAGAGGTGGATGCCAAGGCCGGCACCATTACCTTTGATGACGAAGACGGCACCGAAATGACCCTGCCGATCACTGGCGGCAACGTCAAACTGCAATGGAAGCCGGACTTTGGCGCGCGCTGGGCCGCGCTGGGCGTAGATTTTGAGATGTATGGCAAGGATCATTCCACCAACACCCCGATCTATGACAGCATCTGCCGCATCCTTGGCGTTCCGGCGCCCGAACATTTTACCTATGAGCTGTTTCTGGATGAAAATGGTCAGAAAATATCCAAATCCTCGGGCAACGGGGTGTCGATCGATGAATGGCTGACCTATGCCAGCACCGAAAGCCTTGCCTATTTCATGTATCAAAAGCCAAAAACCGCCAAGCGCATGTATTTTGATGTGATCCCCAAGGCAGTTGACGAATACCATCAACAGTTGCGCGCCTTTGAAGGCCAGGACATGGCGCAGCGTTTGAACAACCCGGTGTGGCACATCCATGGCGGCGATGTGCCAAAATCCAATATGGTTGTGCCGTTCTCGATGCTGCTCAATCTGGCGTCTGTGTCCTCGGCCGAGGAAAAATCCCAGCTTTGGGGCTTTATTCAGCGCTATGCGCCCGACACCAATCCACAAAGCAATCCGGATATGGATCGCGCGGCGGAACATGCGGTGCGCTATTACAATGATTTCGTCAAGCCAACCAAGACCTATCGCGCCGCCAGCGAAATTGAACGCGCCGCCTTGCAAGATTTGCGCGATCAACTTGCGGCCTATGACGGCCCCGTTGATGACGAAGCCCTGCAATCCATCGTCTATGCCTGCGGCCGCGAACGGTTTGATCCGCTGCGCAGCTGGTTCTCTGCGCTATACGAGGTGCTGCTTGGTGCCGCGCAGGGGCCGCGGTTTGGCGGATTCATCGCACTTTACGGCATTCAGGAAACCGTGGCGCTGATCGACGACGCGCTGGCCGGAAAATTGGTCACCCCGGCCTAACGGTTCCGCCCTGACCATCCGCGGGATCACGCCGGCCTGCGGGCGGCCAGCTTGGCGATATCGGGTTTTTGCGATACCCTGCACCGGTTGGTTGCAGGGGGTCGGTTATGTATACAAAGCCCTTCAAAACATTGATCGCGCAATACAGCGATGCGGTGATCGAATTCCCGAACCTCAAGGCTGTGTCGCTGGCGATGTGGTTGTTGGAATCTGGGCGCGGCGCCTCGGGGCTGGCACGGGATCACCTGAATTTTGCCGGGATGAAATACCGGCCCGAACTGTCAGATATTTGCACGCGGGTGCGGTATCAGGCCCATGACGGGCAGGGATATTACTGTGCTTTTCCTGACCTGGACAGCTTTGTCGCCGGCTATTGGCGTTTTCTGGATCGCCCGCCCTATCTGGGATGGCGTGACAAGGCCGGCGATGATTTGGCGTTCCTGGCCCATATTGCCGGAATATGGGCGCAAGATCCGCAGTACGGTGACAAGGTCGCCGGCCTGCTGACCGAAGCGCGGATATTGCTGGGCATCGCCGACAGCACCGCCGTGCCCAGCTGCCAGGCCATGCTGATGCCCGGCCGCCCCCGTCTTTCTCTGTCCGATGATGGAAAAATCGCCCAGGGGATTGACGGGCTGGACATCCTTTACCGGGGCGACGACAGCTGCCCTTATGGCAAAACCGCGACGCGCAACCGCCGCCCGTTCGAGGGCATCGTCCTGCATCACACATCGCCCAAACACAGCACGCAATGGTATGTGCAATACCAGATCGACGGGGATCCGGCGCGCGGCGGGCATTTTGGCTATCACTTCTACGTGGCCCCCTCTGGGGTGATTTACCAAGGCGCCCCGCTCAGCAAACGCACCAATCAGCTCAGCCCCAAACCCCAGGTGCGCCGGCAAATCGGCGCTTTTTTGCAGAACGTCAACGCCATCGGCATCACCTGTGCACAGGCCGCCACAGACAGCGGTTTCAGCCCGACCCCCAGCCAGGAAACACAGGTCAAATCCTTGGCCTTCGCGTTGTGCGATGCACTGGATATCCCTTTTGCTCATGTCTTTGGCCACGGAGAGCTGCAAACCAACCGCCACCAAAGCGAGGGGCGCTCGCTGGCGCAAGATATTCGCGCCTGGGGGGCAGCAGATGCTTAGACGCGGTATGCTCATGGCGGGGCTGCTTCTGGCGCTTTTGGGCAGCGCAGAGCCCGGCGCCGGTCAAACCGCCCCCGCGGCCCCCACGGCCCCGCGCGCGGTAATCGTCCAGCAAATGCAGGCCTTTGCTGACAATGACCTCGCGGCTGCATTTGCCCTGGCGTCGCCGCGTTTGCAGCAGCTTTTTCAAACGCCGCAACGTTTCGGGCAAATGGTCCAAGGCGGTTATCCGATGGTCTGGCGCCATCAAGGTTTGCGCTTCCTTGGCGCCCGGCGCCAGGGGCCGCTGCATTTTGAAAAACTGATCATCGCCGACCTGCAAGGCCGCATGCACCTGCTTGAATATCAACTTGAATATACCGAAAACGGCTGGCGTATTGCCGCTGTGCGGTTTTTGGATGCCGCCCCGCCCAGCGTATAACCTTTGCTGTTCTTTTGTTCCAAAATATCCCCGCCGGAGGCACCCGCCGCCGGCCCCAAGCGCCAGCGCCCGATCAAAAGGCCTGCCAAAGCCCCAGCACGATCCGCGCTGCACCGCCGCCGCGCGGCAGTTGCGCCCCGATTTGCCAGCGCCGCGCGGCGCCCGGGCGCCGGAACACGATCGACGGCGCCAGGCTCATACTCTCGGCGCGACCTTGCCGGGAATAAAACAGCTGGATCATGGCGGTGCTGCGCGGGCCGATATCGGCGCCCAGCGTCAGATCCAGCTTCTGGCGCAGCTCTTTGGGCCGTACATGCCAGGTGACCTGCCCATCAAGCGCGGCCCACCCGGGATGCGCCCCAAGCTGGGCGCTTCGTCCCAGACTAAGCGCGCCGCCCAGAAACGCGGTGCTTGGCCCCGTGCCGCGCAAGGCCCCGGCCACCACCCCCGCCGAGGTTTGCAGATCCCCCCACAGCGGGCCATAGCGGCGCGCCAGCATCACGGTCACCTCGGCGGTGAAAGGGCGGCCTTGCGGCTTGGTCGCAAACAGGTTCACATTGGTGAAATACCCCTCGGCAAGCCCATATTCGGCAAAGGCGCTTAGACGGCTGTCGCCCGGCGCGTGGCTTATCTCAAGGCTGGTGAACCCCGCGCCGGGTGAGCGGCCCCATGGTCCGGCTGTGCCCGGCCCCGGTCCCAGACAGAAACCGCACACCAAACCGCCAAGAATTGCCACCATCACTGCCCGCATCTGCGCCTCATTGGCGTTGCCCATCTGGCCTCAGAATGGTTAACGGCAGTTAATAAATGGTTTACCCCGGCTTGCCCTTGCGCCGCTTCAGGCCGCCGCGCATACCACCCCGCCCGGCAGTGCTGCGCCCCGAGGCCTGCTGGGCCTCGTCCACTGCCTTATCGACGGCATATTGCCGGGCCATCGGATCATCGGCAATGGCCAGATCCACTGCCTCAAGGCGCTTGACCTCGTCGCGCAAGCGCGCGGCTTCTTCGAATTCAAGATTTTCGGCCGCCTTCAGCATGTCACTGCGCAGACCATCCAGAACCGTTTGCAGATTGGCCCCGGCCAAGGGCTTGTCGATCTTGGCGGTGACGCGGCTTTGGTCGGTGTCGCCTTTGTAAAGCCCCTGCAAGATATCCTCGACGTTCTTGCGGACGGTCTGCGGGGTGATGCCATGGGCTGTGTTATAGGCGATCTGCTTGCCGCGTCGCCGTTCGGTTTCACCCATGGCACGCTGCATTGATCCGGTGATTTTGTCGGCATACATGATCACCCGGCCGTCGGCGTTGCGCGCCGCCCGTCCGATGGTCTGGATCAATGATGTCTCAGACCGCAAGAAGCCCTCTTTGTCGGCATCCAAGATCGCCACCAGACCGCATTCAGGTATGTCCAGCCCCTCGCGCAAGAGGTTGATCCCGATCAGCACATCAAAGGCCCCCAACCGCAAATCGCGCAGGATCTCGATCCGTTCGATGGTGTCGATATCCGAATGCATATAGCGCACGCGAATGCCTTGTTCGTGCAGGTATTCGGTCAGATCCTCGGCCATGCGTTTGGTCAAGGTGGTGCAAAGCGTGCGATATCCCGCCGCGGCCATCCTGCGCACCTCGTCCAGCAGATCATCAACCTGGGTTTCGACAGGGCGGATTTCGACGACCGGATCCAACAGCCCAGTGGGCCGGATCACTTGTTCGGCAAAGACGCCGCCGGTTTGCTCCATCTCCCAGTTGGCGGGGGTCGCTGACACAAACACCGATTGCGGGCGCATCGCATCCCATTCCTCGAACTTGAGGGGGCGGTTATCCATGCAAGACGGCAGGCGGAACCCATGTTCAGCCAGTGTGAACTTGCGCCGATAGTCGCCCTTGTACATCGCCCCGATCTGCGGCACCGACACATGGCTTTCATCGGCAAAGACAATGGCGTGATCGGGAATGAACTCAAACAACGTGGGCGGAGGCTCACCGGGCGCGCGCCCGGTCAGATAGCGTGAATAATTTTCGATCCCATTGCACACACCGGTGGCCTCCAGCATCTCAAGATCGAAATTGGTGCGCTGTTCCAGCCGCTGCGCCTCAAGCAGTTTTCCGTCAGCGACCAGCTGATCCAGCCGCTGACGCAGTTCGCGCCGAATACCGATGATCGCCTGCTGCATGGTCGGTTTGGGCGTGACATAGTGGGAATTGGCATAGACCCGGATCTGATCGAATGTATCGGTCTTTTCCCCGGTCAGCGGGTCGAATTCGGTGATGCTTTCCAGTTCCTCGCCAAAGAATGACAGGCGCCAGGCACGGTCTTCCAGGTGGGCCGGAAAGATTTCGAGACTGTCGCCCCGCACCCGGAACGACCCGCGCTGAAAGGCGGCATCGTTGCGCTTGTATTGCTGGGCCACCAGATCGGCCATCACCTGCCGCTGGTCATAACTGGCCCCGGCTGTCAGATCCTGGGTCATCGCACCATAGGTTTCGACCGACCCGATGCCGTAAATGCACGAGACCGAGGCCACGATAATCACATCGTCCCGCTCCAACAGGGCGCGGGTGGCCGAATGGCGCATCCGGTCGATCTGCTCGTTGATCTGGCTTTCCTTCTCGATATAGGTATCCGACCGCGCCACATAGGCTTCGGGCTGATAGTAATCGTAATAGCTGACGAAATACTCGACCGCGTTGTCGGGAAAGAACCCTTTGAATTCGCCATAAAGCTGCGCCGCCAGGGTCTTGTTGGGCGCCAAAATGATGGCCGGGCGTTGGGTCTCCTCGATCACTTTGGCCATGGTAAAGGTCTTGCCGGTGCCCGTCGCGCCCAGCAGCACCTGATTGCGCTCGCCCTGGGCCAGACCGCGGCCCAGCTCGGCTATGGCGCTGGGCTGATCGCCGGCTGGATCAAACTCCGTCTGAAGCCGAAACTTGCGCCCCCCCTCCAGCTTGGGGCGCGCGCGCACATCGGGCGCCGGATTGGCAAGAACCGGCTGTTGCGGGGGCGACGAATCGGTTTGTGCATAGGGCATGAGGGTTCCTCGAAGGCTGTCTGGCAAAATTGCCCCTTTCTCCGGCAGGATCAAGGGGGCGCGCCAGATAAGCCCACCTGGGCCGCGATCTCGCGCTTGGCAAGCCAAAGGGATTTTGCCATAAAGCCGCCAACCACGCCCTTGAATATGTCAGGATCCGCCATGCGCGCACGCATCTATCAGCCCGCCAAAACCGCGATGTCATCGGGGCTGGGTAAAACCCAGCAATGGGTGCTGGAATACGCCCCCGCCTCGGCCCGCCAAGTCGACCCGCTGATGGGTTGGACCTCGTCGGACGATATGCAAAGCCAGGTCCGCCTGCGCTTTGACAGCAAAGAGGCCGCGCTGGCCTACGCCCAAGCCAACCAGATTGACGCCACCATCCAAGAGCCCAACAAACGCAAGGCCAACATCCGTCATGGCGGTTACGGTGAAAACTTTGCCACCGGCCGCCGCGGCGCCTGGACCCATTGAACCGCCACAGACCTGCGGCTGACGTGTTGACAACGCCGCCGATCCATTGGAAAGAACACAGGCAACGCGGGCCGTTAGCTCAGCTGGATTAGAGCAGGGAACTTCTAATTCTCAGGTCGGGGGTTCGAGTCCTCCACGGCTCGCCAAGCACCCCATCTTTTACCGCCCCGCTGCGCTCTGGCGCCTTGCTCCTTCCGCAGGCGACTGCCGCGCCCTTTCTTTTGTTCTTAAATATCCCCGCCGGAGGCTCCAGCCTGTGCCCCGATCGCGGCCTTGGGTTGGGCGCACCCACCGCCGCCGGCGCCGCAAGCCACATAAAACCTGCGGTTTTTGCCCAATAGGGCTTGCCATATCCCGGTTCAGCGCGTATTCGGCCCACTCATCATGAACTCCACCAGAATCATGGTCACCCTTCCGGGGCCATCTGGTGATGTTGAAAGGAAAAGGCGATGAACGCCAAGGAACTGCACGACAAGACACCGGACCAGCTCCGGGAAGAGCTCGCAAACCTGAAGAAACAAAGCTTCAACCTGCGTTTTCAACAAGCCACCGGTCAGCTGGAAAACCCAGCCCAAATCCGCGTTGCCCGCCGTTCGGCCGCGCGCGTCAAGACCGTATTGAACCAGAAAGCCGCGCAAGCGGCCACAGAATAAGGGAGCCGAGAGACATGCCTAAACGAATCCTGTCCGGCACCGTGACCAGCGACGCAAACGCCCAGACCATCACCGTTTCGGTCGAGCGCCGCTTTACGCACCCTGTTCTGAAAAAAACCATTCGTAAGTCCAAGAAATACCGGGCGCACGATGAAAAGAACGCTTTCAAGGTCGGCGATACAGTCCGCATCATCGAATGTGCGCCGAAATCGAAAACGAAACGCTGGGAGGTGCTGGAGGCGTAAGCCTTCCGCCCAAACAGTTTAGCGAAACCCTGGGGGTAAGGCGAATATCGCTCCCCAAAGGTCGGGAGAAACCAAATGATCCAGATGCAGACCAATCTGGATGTTGCTGACAACAGCGGCGCGCGCCGTGTTCAGTGCATCAAGGTTCTGGGTGGTTCCAAGCGTAAATACGCATCCGTCGGCGACATTATTGTCGTGTCGGTCAAGGAAGCCATCCCGCGCGGTCGCGTAAAGAAAGGCGACGTCCGCAAGGCCGTTGTCGTACGCACCGCCAAAGAAGTCCGTCGCGAAGATGGCACCGCAATCCGTTTCGATCGGAATGCGGCTGTTATTCTGAACAACAACAATGAGCCCGTGGGAACACGTATCTTTGGGCCAGTTGTTCGTGAATTGCGCGGCAAGAATTTCATGAAAATCATCTCGCTCGCTCCGGAGGTGCTGTAATCATGGCTGCGAAACTTCGTAAAGGCGACAAGGTCGTCGTCCTTGCCGGCAAGGACAAGGGCAAAGAGGGCACGATTTCCTCGGTTGATCCCAAGGCCAACAAAGCCGTGGTTGACGGTGTGAACATCGCGATCCGTGCCACACGTCAAACCCAAACGTCGCAAGGCGGCCGCCTTCCCAAGGCGATGCCAATCGACCTGAGCAACCTGGCGCTGCTGGATGCCAATGGCAAAGCAACGCGCGTTGGCTTCAAAGTCGAAGGTGACAAAAAAGTGCGTTACGCCAAGACAACAGGGGATGTGATCGATGCTTGATTCCGCAACTTACACACCTCGCCTCAAGGCGCTTTACAGCGACACGATCCGGGCCGCTCTGAAAGAAGAGTTCGGCTATAAGAACGACATGCAGATCCCGCGTCTGGACAAAATCGTTCTGAACATCGGATGCGGTGCCGAGGCCGTTCGTGACAGCAAGAAAGCCAAATCCGCACAGGAAGACCTGACGCTGATTTCGGGCCAGAAAGCATTGACCACCACTGCCAAGAAATCCATCGCGGGTTTCCGGGTGCGGGAAGACATGCCAATGGGTGCCAAGGTCACATTGCGCGGCGAGCGCATGTATGAATTCCTGGATCGTCTGATCACGATCGCTTTGCCACGGGTTCGCGACTTCCGCGGCATCCCAGGCAAATCTTTCGACGGTCGTGGCAACTATGCCATGGGCCTGAAAGAGCACCTCGTGTTCCCTGAAATCGATTTCGACAAGATCGACGAAAACTGGGGAATGGACATCGTGATCGCAACCACAGCGCAAACTGACGCTGAAGCGAAGGCACTGTTGAAAGCATTCAACATGCCCTTCAACTCATAAGCGCTGGAAGGATAAGACATGGCTAAAAAATCTATGATCGCACGCGAAAAGAAGCGTGAGGCGCTGGTGGAAAAATACGCCGCCAAACGTGCCGCGCTGAAAGACATCGTCAGCGATGAATCCAAGCCGATGGAAGAGCGTTTCCGCGCGACCCTCAAGCTGGCCAAACTGCCACGCAACAGCTCGGCTGTGCGTTTGCACAACCGTTGCCAGCTGACCGGTCGTCCACACGCCTACTATCGTAAACTCAAAATTTCGCGGATCGCACTGCGGGATCTTGGCTCGAACGGCCAAATCCCCGGTATGGTCAAGTCAAGCTGGTAAGGAGAGCAGATATGAACGATCCTATCGCAGATATGCTCACCCGGATCCGCAACTCGTCCATGCGCGGCAAATCCACAGTCACAACGCCAGCTTCCAAGCTGCGCGCCTGGGTTCTGGATGTGCTGGCAGACGAAGGCTATATCCGCGGCTATGAGTCCGTGACTGGTGCAGACGGCCACCCGGCCATCGTCATCAGCCTCAAGTACTTTGAAGGCGAACCTGTCATTCGCGAGTTGAAGCGGGTTTCCAAGCCCGGTCGCCGCGTCTACATGGGCGTCAAGGACATCCCATCGGTTCGTCAGGGCCTGGGTGTGTCGATTGTCTCCACCCCCAAGGGTGTGATGTCGGATGCAGCAGCACGCAGCGCCAATGTTGGCGGCGAAGTGCTTTGCACAGTCTTCTAAGGGGGGTCTGATGTCTCGTATTGGTAAAAAACCGGTTGAGCTGCCCGCAGGTGTTTCGGCATCTGTGTCTGGCCAGACCATCGAAGTCAAAGGCCCCAAGGGCACACGTTCGTTCAAAGCGACCGACGATGTAACCTTGAGCGTTGCTGACAACGTCGTGTCCGTGACACCGCGTGGCAAATCCAAGCGCGCACGCCAGCAGTGGGGCATGAGCCGCACAATGGTTGCAAACCTTGTGACCGGTGTGACCGCCGGCTTCAAGAAAGAGCTTGAAATCCACGGTGTTGGTTATCGTGCCGCGATGACTGGCAACACGCTGAAACTGAACCTGGGTCTGTCCCATGACGTGGATTACACACCGCCCGCCGGTGTAACGGTTTCCGCGCCAAAGCAGACTGAAATTGTGGTCGAAGGCATTGACGAACAGCAAGTTGGTGAAGTTGCCGCGAACATCCGTGCATGGCGCAAGCCCGAGCCTTATAAAGGCAAGGGGATCCGCTATAAGGACGAGTTCATCTTCCGCAAAGAAGGCAAGAAAAAGTAAGGACGTAAGGTAATGGCAAACAGCAAAAGACAACTGTTTTTGAAACGCCGCCTGCGCGTTCGGAACAAACTTCGCCGGGTGAATGCAGGGCGGCTTCGGCTGTCGGTTCACCGCAGCAACAAAAACATCAGCGTTCAGTTGATTGATGATGTGGCTGGCGTGACGTTGGCGTCCGCATCCACGCTTGAAAAAGCGTTGGGCGTTGTCGGCAAGAACAACATCGAAGCGGCGACCAAGGTGGGCACAGCAATCGCTGAGCGCGCCAAGAAAGCCGGCGTCGAAGAGGCCTATTTTGACCGGGGCGGTTTCCTGTTCCACGGCAAAGTCAAGGCCGTCGCCGATGCAGCACGCGAAGCGGGCTTGAAAATCTAAGACCTGTAGGTGGCCTGCAAGGGCCACCTCGATGATCCGGGGGCTAAGGCGCCCACCAGGATTGACATGATCGGCCCCTTTTGGGGGCCAGCAACGATAAAAGGAGGCCAGCATGGCCAGAGAACCAAATCAAAGGGGCGGACGCCGCGAACGCGAAGAAGCCCCTGAATTCGCGGACCGTTTGGTTGCGATTAACCGTGTATCCAAGACCGTAAAAGGTGGTAAGCGCTTTGGCTTTGCTGCTTTGGTCGTTGTTGGTGACCAAAAGGGCCGCGTCGGTTTCGGCAAAGGCAAAGCGAAAGAAGTCCCAGAGGCCATTCGCAAAGCCACCGAGCAAGCCAAACGCCAGATGATCCGCGTTCAGCTGCGCGAAGGCCGCACGCTGCACCACGATATGGAAGGCCGTCACGGCGCCGGCAAAGTGGTTATGCGCACCGCACCTGAGGGCACCGGGATCATCGCCGGTGGACCAATGCGTGCCGTATTCGAGATGCTGGGCATCAAGGACGTTGTGTCCAAGTCTATCGGCTCTCAGAACCCTTACAACATGATCCGTGCAACCATCGACGGCTTGAAAAAAGAAGCAAGCCCCCGGTCTGTTGCACAGCGTCGTGGTAAAAAGGTTGCGGACATTCTGCCCAAGCAGATCGACGCGCCTGCAAAAGTCGCTGAGGAGGCCTAAACCATGGCAAAGACTATCGTCGTCAAGCAAGTCGGCTCGCCTATTCGTCGCCCCGCCAAACAGCGTGCGACCTTGATCGGCCTGGGCCTGAACAAAATGCACCGCACGCGGGAACTGGAAGATACCCCTTCGGTTCGCGGCATGGTGCGCAGCATTTCGCATATGGTCGAAATCATCGAAGAAAAGGGCTAAGCTTGGCCCAGTGAATTGAACCTTGGTTCAATCGTCCAAAAGCGCGTCCCTTGTGGCGCGCTTTTGTGTTTTTCAGGGCCGCATTGGGACGATGGTCAGGCTGTTTGGGTCGCCGCGAACCATTGCGCAAAACTTTCGATCTGGGCAGGGGTCAAGTTCAGGTGGTGTTTGGTGCGCCGGGTCAGGATATCTTCGGCGGACTTTGCCCATTCATGCTGGATCAAATAGCGGGCCTCGGCCTCATAAAAGCGGGCGCCAAAGTGTTGGCCCAGATCAGCAAGCGATGTCGCCCCGTTCAAGATCATATGGCTTTGGCTGCCATAGCGGCGGGTCAAGTCATGCGCGAGGGCCGGACCAAGCCAAGGATAGGCCTGATGCAGTGACTCGGCAAATTGCTGCGGGTCGCCGCCCGGCAGGTCGCCCCCCGGCAGCGGCGCGTTTTTTGTCCAGCTTGGGCCCATATGGGGCAATATTGGCGCCAGATGCTGCATGGCCTGTTCGCTTAGCTCGCGATAGGTGGTGACCTTGCCGCCAAAAACATTCAGCAGGGCCGGGCCATCTTGGTTCAGTTCAAAGGCGAAATCGCGGGTGACGGCCGATGGGTTGCCCTGGCCGTCGTCAAACAGCGCCCGCACTCCGGCAAATTCATCCAATATGTCGGTGGCGGTCAGTTGCACCTTGAAATAGCGATTGGCCGCGTCCAGCAAATAGGTGCGCTCCCCCTCGGTCGGTTCCGGCGCATCGGGGGCGGCGTCAAAGGGGATGTCGGTGGTTCCGATCAAGGCATAGTCATCGCCAAAGGGGATGGCAAAGATCACCCGCTTGTCGTTATTTTGTATCAGATAGGCATGATCCCCCGTCCAGAACTTGCGCACGATAATGTGGCTGCCTTTGATCAGTTGCACGCGCCGCGTCGCCGGCAGCCCGGCCACATCAGCAGCAACGCCCGACACCCACGGCCCCGCGGCATTGACCAGGGCTTTGGCCCGAAAGATCGCGGTTTCACCCGAAGCAAAGGCCACGGTTATCTGCCATATCCCGTCCTGCCGTTCGGCGCGAACAACGCGGCTGCGGGTCATGATGCGGCAACCATGGGCGGCGGCATCCATTGCGTTCAGCACCACCAGACGGGCATCATCCACCCAGCAATCGGAATATTCGAACCCGCGCCGATATTGTGGCTGCAATGGGGCGCCAACCTGATCGCGGTGCAGGTCAAGGGCCCGCGTGGGTGGCAAGACATTGCGCCCGCCAAGGTGGTCATAAATATACAGCCCCAACCGCAAAAGCCACGCGGGGCGATCTTGTGGCGCATGGGGCAAGACAAACCGCAACGGCCAAATGATATGCGGCGCGTTCCGCAGCAAGACCTCGCGTTCGATCAGCGCTTTGCGGACCAGACGAAATTCGAAATACTCAAGATAGCGCAGGCCGCCATGGATCATCTTGCTTGAGCGCGACGAAGTGCCCTGGCCCAGGTCGTTCTGTTCGCTAAGCGCACAGGACAGCCCGCGCCCGGCTGCATCACGGGCAATGCCGGTGCCGTTGATGCCGCCGCCAATAACGAAAAGATCCAATAACGGGCTGTCGGGCATGGGGACTCCTGTTTGATGACTGATAGACCGGTTTGAGGGATGATAGACCGGGTTTGATCGCGATTGGCAAGCCGGTTGGTCTGGATGCGGTCTGTGCGCCGATCTGGCGCATCGTCTTGGGCACCATGTTCCGGGGCCGCGGCACAGGTTTGTGGTTGCACCCGGCCTGCTTCCTGAGGCTTACTGCGGTATCTGACAATCAAATCGAAACAGGGAAACCTTTATCATGGCAACTAAAATTGCTTCTTCCGTTCTTGCGCTTTGCATGGCGTCCGGCATGGCATCTGCGCAATGTGACAGCGTAACCTTCTCGGATGTTGGGTGGACCGATATCACCGCGACCACCGCCGCCACCACAGTGGTGCTTGAGGCCCTGGGCTATGACACCGATATCAAGATCCTTTCGGTGCCTGTGACCTATACCTCGCTTGCGGCGGGCGATCTGGATGTCTTTCTTGGCAACTGGATGCCAACGATGGAGGCCGATATCGCCCCATACCGCGACGCTGGAACCGTCGAGACCCTGCGCGCCAACCTTGAGGGGGCCAAATATACGCTGGCGGTAAACAAAGCGGCAGCGGACCTTGGCATCGCCAATTTTGCAGATATCGCGGCGCATAAAGACGCCCTTGATGGCCGCATCTATGGGATTGAGCCAGGCAATGACGGTAACCGGCTGATTCAGTCGATGATCGACGATAACGCCTTTGATCTTGACGGGTTCGAAGTCGTGGAAAGCAGCGAACAAGGGATGCTGGCGCAAGTTGCCCGCGCTGATCGGCGCAACGAACCGGTGGTGTTTCTGGGCTGGGAGCCACATCCGATGAACGCCAATTTCGACATGAGCTATCTGGAAGGGGGCGACGATTTCTTTGGCCCAAATCTGGGCGGTGCGACGGTTTATACCAATGTGCGCGCCGGTTATGCGCAGGAATGCGCCAATGTCGGCAAGCTGTTGGGAAATCTTGAATTCTCGTTGGCGATGGAAAATGAAATCATGGCGGCAATTCTTGATGACGGACAAGACCCGGACAAGGCGGCAAACGCCTGGTTGGCCGCCCACCCCGAGGTGCTGAACGGTTGGCTGGCCGGTGTTACGGCCAAAGATGGTGGTGATGCGATGGCCGCCGTCAAAGCCGCGCTTGGCAAATAATCGTGATCCGCGCCTGCGCGGGACTTTTCCGCGTGGGCGCACCATGAATGAAATGGGGTGCTTGTGAATTGGTTGACGGATAGGAAAATCCCGGTCGATGATACCGCCGAGGTGGTTTTCGACTGGTTCCAGATCAATGGCGCCTGGTTCTTTGATGGATTGGCCATCGCAATGGAGGCGCTGATTGACGGCGTTCTTTGGGCGATGCAAACGCCGCATCCGTTTGTGATTATTGCCCTGTTTGGGGCCGTGACCTATGCGATCCAACGCAGCTTTCGGTCGGCCGGCTTTATCGTTTTGGGCTTTTTGTTCATTCTCAATCAAGACTATTGGGAGGAAACAACCGAAAGCCTGACGCTGGTGCTGTCGGCCTGTGTGGTCTGTATGGGGGTTGGGGTGCCCATTGGCATCGCTGCGGCACACCGGCCGCGGCTGTATCGTGCGATGCGGCCGGTTTTGGATCTGATGCAAACATTGCCGACTTTTGTGTATCTTATTCCGGCAATTGTGTTTTTCGGCATTGGCATGGTGCCGGGGTTGATCGCCACGGTGATCTTTGTGTTGCCAGCGCCGATCCGGCTGACCCAGCTTGGGATCAGCTCCACGCCGAAATCCCTGATCGAGGCGGCCCAGGCCTTTGGCGCGACCCCGGCGCAAACTTTGTGGAAAATCGAAATGCCCTATGCTTTGCCCCAGATCATGACGGGTCTGAACCAGACGATCATGCTGTCTTTGTCGATGGTGGTGATCGCGGCGCTGGTTGGGGCCGATGGGTTGGGCGTTCCGGTCGTGCGGGCGCTTAATCAGGTGAATACCGGGCTGGGCTTTGAATCGGGCTTTATCATCGTTGTGGTGGCGATCATGTTGGATCGCATGTTGCGGGTGGGCCAAAAATGACCGCAGCAGTCGAATTCAACAATGTGTCCATCATGTTCGGGGATGCCCCGGCGCGTGCGCTGCCATTGGCGGATCAGGGGCTGTCGCGGTCCAAGATCAATGCCGCGACGGGCCAGGTCCTTGGGGTGCACGATTGTTCCCTGACCGTCGCCGAGGGCGAGATCGTGGTGCTGATGGGGTTGTCAGGGTCCGGCAAATCGACGCTGCTGCGTGCGGTGAATGGGCTTAATCCGGTGTTGCGGGGCAATGTCTGCGTTGCAGATGCCGGCGCCATGGTTGACATCACCAATGCGGATGAAAAAACCCTGCGCCGGATGCGGCAGACACGGGTGGCAATGGTGTTCCAGCAGTTCGGCCTTTTGCCTTGGCGCAGCGTTCGCGAAAACGTCGGGCTGGGGCTTGAATTGGCCGGGCAGAGCGCATCCGAGCGGGCCGAGCAAGTCGACCGCCAGCTTGCCTTGGTTGGTTTGACCGAATGGGCGGATCGCAAGGTGTCCGAGCTGTCAGGCGGTATGCAGCAGCGCGTCGGCCTGGCCCGCGCTTTTGCAACCGAGGCGCCCATATTGCTGATGGATGAACCCTTTTCGGCGCTTGATCCGCTTATTCGCACCCGCCTTCAGGATGAACTGCTTGATTTGCAGCGGGATTTGAAGCGCACGATTATTTTCGTCAGCCATGATCTGGACGAGGCCTTTAAACTGGGCGAACGCATCGCGATCATGGAGGGCGGACGCATCGTGCAATGCGGCACCCCGCGCGAGATTTTCTCGGCGCCGGCGTCGGATTATGTGGCCGATTTTGTCAGCAATATGAACCCTTTGGGGGTTCTTACCGCACGCGATGTGATGCGCAGCGGTCCTGGCGGCGATCTGCGGGTGCCGGGTGATATGCCGGTGCGGCAGATCATTGAACGTCTGCAAGGGATCACTGAGCCGATTTCAGTCTGCGATGGGCCGTCGGTGATCGGTTGTATTGACGCGCAAAGCGTGGTGGACGCCCTGCGCGCGGTCTAAAATCACGAACGTAACAGGTTTTGGCAGGCCCGGCGCGACAGGCGCATCGGGCGCTGCCATCCTGCTTGGCAAATGATCGGTCCGGTCGTCGGGGCAGGGTGGGCCGCGGCGTCTTGACAGTTATCCGCTTCGCGGGCAATTTAATGGCACCATCGGTTCAAATAGTGAACCGATTATTCCACGCCAGCCGCTGCTCGCGAAAGTAAAAAAGGGATGACCGATGCTTGATCCACAAAAGATTGCACAGCTGCGTGCCCAACCTGTTGCGCCGCAACAGTTGCTGATCGACGGCGCCGCCCAGCCCGCCGAGGGCGGCGCGGTTATGGAGTGCCAATCCCCGATTGATGGCAGTGTCCTGACCACTTTGGCGCGGGCCAGCGCTGCGGATGTGGACCGGGCAATTGCATCGGGGCGCATGGCCTTTGAGGATGGCCGCTGGAGCGGCATGCCCCCCGCCGCGCGCAAAGCGGTCATGCACCGCTGGGCCAATCTGGTCGAAGCGAATGCGCTTGAGCTGGCGGTGCTTGGCGTGCGCGACAATGGCACCGAAATCAATATGGCGATCAAGGCCGAAGCCTTTTCCGCCGCCGCCACTCTGCGGTATTACGCCGAAAGCATTGACAAGCTTTATGGCGAAATCGCCCCCACCGATGCCAGTGTATTGGGGTTGGTGCATCATGAACCGGTCGGCGTTGTCGGTGCGATCGTTCCATGGAACTTTCCGTTGATGATTGGCGCCTGGAAGCTGGGCCCGGCGCTGGCCTTGGGCAATTCGGTTGTCCTCAAGCCTGCGGAAACCGCCAGCCTGTCGTTGTTGCGGCTGGCCGAGCTGGGACACGAGGCCGGATTGCCGCCCGGTGTGCTGAATGTCGTGACCGGCCAAGGCGCGGTTGCGGGGCGCGCGCTTGGCTTGTCGATGGATGTGGATGTGCTGGTGTTTACCGGCTCTGGCCCGGTTGGGCGCAAATTGCTGGAATATTCTGCGGCCTCGAACCTCAAGCGGGTCTATCTTGAGCTGGGCGGGAAATCCCCCAATATCGTTTTTGCCGACACCGCCGACATAGATCAGGCGGCACAGGTGGCTGCGGGCGGTATTTTCCGCAATTCTGGGCAGGTTTGCGTGGCGGGGTCGCGCCTGTTGGTCCAGTCGCAGATCAAAGAGGCATTCCTAGAGGCCCTGTCGCGGCATACCAAGGCCATGCAGGTTGGCGATCCGCTTGAGCTTTCCAGCCATATCGGCGCCGTCAACTCGGCCCGTCAGTTGCAGCAAAACCTGCGGTTTGTCGATCAGGCCGTGGCCGAGGGCGCCAAGCTTTGGTTGGGCGGCAAGCAGATTTTGCAAGACAGTGGCGGCTTTTACATGGAACCCACGATCTTTGCGGATGTTGATCCGCAAAGCGCCTTGGCCCAACAAGAGGTGTTCGGCCCGGTGTTGGCGGTGACAAGTTTTGAGACCGAAGACGAGGCCATCGCGTTGGCCAATGGCACGCCCTATGGGTTGGCGGCCGGGGTCTGGACACGCGATCTGTCGCGCGCCCACCGTATGGTGCGGGCGCTGCGGGCGGGGGTTGTTCATGTCAACACCTATGGCGGGCCGGATGTCACGGTGCCTTTGGGTGGGTTCGGTCAATCGGGCAACGGCCATGACAAATCGCTTCATGCCTTTGACAAATACCGCAACCTCAAGACTGCGTGGATTGCGCTTTAGACGTTTGGGGCTTGCCATTGGGACGGGGCTGCGGTTCTTTGCGCGGCAACAAAACGACGAAAGGATGCCCGATGCGCGCGATGCAAGTCATTGAACATGGCCAACCCTTGCAGTTGGTCCAACTGGACACACCGCGCCCGCAGGCCGGGCAGGTGTTGGTGCAGGTGCACAGCTGTGGGCTGAATTTCGGCGATCTGTTGATTATCAAGGGCACTTATCAGGAACGTCCGCCTTTGCCTGCCACCATTGGCATGGAGCTGTGCGGAACCGTTACCGCGCTGGGCGAGGGGGTCAAAGACCTGCGCGTTGGACAGCGCATCGCCGCCTATAGCGGTTTTGGCGGGTTGGCCGAATATGCCGCGATCCCGGCTGATATTTGCGTGCCGATCCCGGACCAGATGTCTGAACTGGATGCGGCGGCGTTTTTGGTGGCCTATGGCACCAGCCATGTCGCGTTGGATTATAAGGCGCATCTGCAAGCCACGGAAACGCTGTTGGTTCTGGGCGCCTCGGGCGGGGTTGGGTTGACGGCGGTCGAATTGGGCAAGCTGATGGGGGCCAAGGTCATCGCCGTGGCGCGCGGCGAAGAAAAGCTAAAGATTGCTGCGGCGGCCGGGGCCGATCATCTGATCAATTCCGAAACCGACGATATCCGCGCCTGCGTCAAGGCGCTGGGCGGTGCGGATGTGGTTTATGACCCCATTGGCGGTGATCAGTTCAACGCGGCCCTGCGCGCCTGCAACCCCGAGGCGCGGATCTTGCCGCTTGGCTTTGCCTCGGGCGAGGTGCCGCAAATCCCGGCGAACATCCTTTTGGTCAAGAACTTGACGGTCATCGGCTATTATTGGGGCGGCTATACCAAGGTGAACCCCAAGGTCCTGACCAACAGCTTTGAAACGCTGATCGATTGGTATCTGGCGGGCAAGCTGCGCCCCCACATCAGCCACAGCCTGCCGCTTGAACAGGCCAATGACGCGCTTGAGCTGCTGCGCAGTCGCAAGGCCACCGGCAAGGTGGTTGTGACCATGGGGCAAGCCGCCTAGCGTTGGATTTGGTTCGGGGTGCGGGCCAAAATCCGCGCCTTTTGGCGCTCGCGTAGATAAACGAACAGCCCAGACCCCAAGATCAGCGCGATGCCGACCCAGACTTCCCAAACTGGCAAGTCTGTAAAGATCATCCACCCCCAAAAGACGGCCAGCGGCAGTCCGATGTATTCAAAGGGCGCAACGGTGGCCGCATCGCCCAACCGATAGGCCTGTGCCAGGCAATACCCGATGACGGCCGAATTCAGCCCAAGCCCGACCAGCAGGAACATGTCCTGACCGGCAGGCCAGATCCAGGGGCGCAGCAAAAACACCAGCGATGTGCTTGCGCCGGGGGAAACGAACCGCCCGTCGCCCGCGACCAAGAAAAAGCCAAGCGAAACGATGACAAAGGTGCCCTGAATATAAACCGCCATCGCCGATGCTTTGCTTTGAACCCCCAAAAGCCGGGTCATCAATTGGTTGATCGCATAGGTCAAAGCCGCCAGAATTGGCATCAACAGCACCAGCCTTGAGGCGCCGATGCTTTCGGCCCCTTCCCATGGGCGCTGCATGACAATCACCCCAACAAAGCCGACAAAGACCGCGCTTAGGCGGGGCAGGCCGACTTTTTCCTTTAGAATGGGGATGGACAGCACGGTGATGAACAGCGGCGCGGCAAAGAACAGCGCGGTTGCATCGGCAAGCGGAATCGCGGCCAGCGCCAGGAAAAAGCACATGTTCGACACAACCACCATCACCCCGCGCAGCAAATGCAAACCGGGCCGTGTGGTGTGCAAAATCGCCCAGCCGCCTTCGATCTGAACCAGGATCAGCGAAAACAGGATGCCAATCCCCGAGCGGATAAACACGATCTCGTGCAGGGGATAGCCGCCAGACAGTTGCTTGATCAGCATATCATTGATTGAAATGGCAAAGACACCGGCAAGGACAAAGGCGATGGCCAGGCCGGCCCGGTTCTGGGGGGTATGGGTCATAGGATAAGACCTATCAGCCCATCGCGCCCTGTCCAGTCTTTTGCGCTGGCGCAATTGCGATTTGACGGCGGCGTTTGGGGCGTTACAAAGGTGGCCTAGCCCACGATACAGGAGCCGCCAATGCAGATGTCCGACACACGGCAAATCGCCGCAAGCCCGTCGCAGGTTTATGCCGCTTTGCTGGATGCGCAGATCTTGAAGCAATGCGTGCCCGGCGCGACCGAGGTGACAGGCAATGCGCAAGATGGCTTTGAGGCGACGGTGGTGCAAAAGGTCGGACCGGTCAAGGCGACGTTCAAAGGGCAGGTGGGCCTGTCGAATATGCTGCTTGATCAATCCTTGACCATAACGGGCGAAGGCAAGGGCGGCGCGGCGGGGTTCGCCAAGGGCGGCGCCGAGGTGCGTTTGATGGCCAAAGACGGCGGCACCGAGCTGAGCTATGACGTTGAGGCCAAAGTCGGCGGCAAGCTGGCGCAATTGGGCAGCCGGATCATTGACGGCTTTGCCAAAAAGATGGCCGATCAGTTCTTTGCAAATTTGCAAGAGACCCTCGAAGGCCCTGCGCCCGAGCCAGAGCAAGAGCCAGCCCAAGAAACGACCCAGGACGGGGCCGCACCCAAGAAAGGCTGGCTGGGTCGATTGACCGGCAAGGCCGGGCAATAGGAAATTTGAATGACATCCATCTTAACGATTACAAATTTACAAAAAACTTATGCCGGCGGGTTTCAGGCCCTTAAAGGGATCAACCTTGATATCGAACAAGGCGAGATTATCGCCCTGTTAGGGCCAAATGGGGCGGGTAAAACCACTCTGATTTCAACGGTTTGTGGCATCACAACCGCCAGCGCCGGTCAGGTGCGCGTTGCCGGGTTCGACATCGTCACGGATTTCCGCGCTGCGCGGGCGCTGATCGGTCTGGTGCCGCAGGAAATCCACCTTGAACCCTTTGAGACGGTCCAAAACACGGTGCGGTTTTCGCGCGGTTTGTTTGGCAAAAAATCCGATCCGGCCAAGATACAAGACATTTTGCAACAGCTTTCGCTGTGGGATAAACGCAACAGCCAAATCCGCGAGCTGTCAGGCGGCATGAAACGCCGGGTGCTGATTGCCAAGGCGCTGGCGCATGAACCGCGGGTTTTGTTTCTGGATGAACCAACCGCCGGTGTGGATGTCGAACTGCGCAAGGATATGTGGGACATCGTTGCCCAGCTTAAACGTGGCGGGGTGACCATTGTGCTGACCACGCATTACATCGAAGAGGCCGAGGCCATCGCCGATCGGGTCGGAGTCATCGCCAAGGGAGAGCTTTTGTTGATTGAAAACAAGGCCAGCTTGATGAAGCGCATGGGCAAGAAAGAGCTGTCGGTGCAAATCGCCGATCCGATCGCGGCGCTGCCAGACAGCTTGTCTGGCTATGATCTTGAGCTGTCATCGGACGGGCGGGCGCTGATCTATCGGTATGATACCCGCGCCAAGCGCACGGGGATCACAGCGCTTTTGGCGGATGTGGCGGCGGCAGGATTGGCGCTTGCGGATGTTGAAACCCGGCAAAGCAGCCTTGAGGACATCTTTGTCGATCTGGTCCAAAGCGAGGGGGGAACCTCATGAACTGGACGGCGATAAAATCAATTTACATGTTCGAAATGGCAAGGTTTTTTAGAACCATCGCCCAAAGCTTGATCTCGCCTGTGTTGTCGACATCGCTTTATTTCGTGGTGTTTGGCGCAGCCATTGGATCGCGCATCGATCAGGTCGAAGGGGTCAGCTATGGCGCCTTTATCGTGCCGGGGTTGATCATGTTGTCGGTGATCACCCAAGCGATTTCAAACGCGTCCTTTGGGATATATTTTCCCAAGTTCATCGGCACGATTTACGAACTGTTGTCCGCGCCGGTCAACTTTCTTGAGATTGTCGCCGGTTATGTCGGGGCCGCGGCGACCAAGGCCTTTATCATCGGCGTGATCATCTTGGTGACGGCATTCTTTTTCGTCGAGGTGCAGATCGCCCACCCTGTGGCAATGCTGGCGTTTCTGGTGCTGACCTGTCTCAGCTTTTCGTTGCTGGGATTTATCATTGGCATCTGGGCGGGTAACTTTGAACAATTGCAGCTGGTGCCTTTGCTGATCGTCACGCCATTGGTCTTTTTGGGCGGATCGTTTTATTCGATCTCGATGTTGCCCCCGGTCTGGCAGGCAATTTCGCTGTTTAATCCCGTCGTCTATCTGATTTCCGGGTTCCGCTGGGCGTTTTTCGACACGGCGGATGTGCCGATTGGCCTTAGCCTGGTGGCCATTGCCGGGTTTACGGCGCTGTGCCTGGTGGTCATCGGCTGGATCTTTCGCACGGGCTGGCGCATCCGATCCTGAGGCCAGGGAAACTAAACCGGGGGAGGTGCCTTGTTTGCCGGTCCGGCGCGGGCTAAATGAAGCGGTATGAAACGCTTTGTCCCCTTTGTAAAAAATGATCCAACCGTGGCTGTCGTTCGCCTGGCGGGCGTGATCGGCACATCTGGTCGCGGGGCGCTCAGCGATGCGGCGCTTGGCCCGACCATCGAAAAGGCCTTTGCCCGTGGGCGGCCTGCCGCCGTGGCCTTGGTGATCAATTCCCCCGGCGGCAGCCCGGTGCAATCTTCGTTGATCGGGGCGCGCATACGGCGTCTGGCCGACGAAAAAGGGATCCCGGTTCTTGCCTTCGTCGAAGACGTTGCCGCATCGGGGGGGTATTGGCTGGCGGCGGCGGCCGATGAAATTTTTGCCGACGAAAGCTCGGTCATTGGGTCGATCGGGGTGATTTCCGCGACCTTTGGCGCGCATGAGCTGCTGGGGCGCCACGGGATTGAGCGGCGCGTCCATACGGCCGGCACATCCAAATCCATGCTGGACCCCTTTCGCCCCGAAGACCCCAAAGACGTAGAGCGCCTGAAGACATTGCTTGAGGATATTCACGGCAACTTCAAGGCTCATGTCACGGGCCGCCGGGGCGCGCGCCTGACAAACGAACAAGATCTGTTCACCGGTGAGGTCTGGCTGGGGCGCCGGGCGCAGGCGCTGGGCCTCATTGATGGGATCGGTCATTTGGTCCCGGTGCTCAAGCGGCGCTTTGGCGACAAGGTAAAGCTGCGAAGGTATGATTTGCGCCGCCCGCTGATGGCGCGCTTGGGGATGCGCGTCCTGGACGATGCGTTCAACCAGATCGAGGAACGCGCGGCTTTTGCGCAGTTCGGGCTTTAGGCGCATGATCTTTAAACTTGTGACGCTGTTTCTTGTGGTCATCGCCGTCTTGGCGATGTTCGGTAAAATGCACTGGCTTGGCGGCAAACGGCTGGCCGGGGCAAAATGCAAACACTGTGGTCGGTATTCGATTGGCAAGGGCCCCTGCGCTTGCCGCAAAAGGGGGCGGTAAGATGATGCCATGGCTGCTGTCGGGGCTGGGGCTGGTGATCTTGTTGCTGGCCGGGGATGCGTTGGTGAAAGGCGCAGTGAACCTGAGCCTGCGCCTTGGTGTTCCGGCATTGATCGTCAGCCTGACCATCGTTGCCTTTGGCACATCGGCGCCCGAGCTGTTGATATCGGTGCAGGCGATCTTGGACAATGCACCGGGCTTGGCGTTGGGCAATGTGGTCGGATCCAATACGGCCAATATTTTGCTGGTGCTGGGCATCCCGGCAATTCTGGCGCGCATGCACACATCCGAGTGCAACACCAAAAAGACCTATAACCAGATGATCGCAGCCAGCGTTTTGTTCATCGCGCTGGCCTTTCGGGGGGTGTTTGACATGCTGGCGGGGGCGATCCTGCTGGGGGCGCTGGGGTTGATGCTTTGGGATGCGGGTAAAGAGGCGCGGCGCCATCGCAACGCCTGCCGTGGTGATCTTGTGGACGACGATCTTGAGGGCGCAGACCCCGATATGCCGTGGCCCAAAGTGGTGATTTTCCTGGTGCTGGGGCTGGTGGGTTTGCCGCTTGGGGCAAACATACTGGTGGAAAACGCCACAATTATTGCCCGCACCTATGGTGTTTCAGAAACAGCCATCGGGCTGACATTGGTTGCGATTGGCACGTCATTGCCCGAGCTGGCGACAACAGTGATGGCGGCGCTGCGCCGTCAGGCGGATGTGGCGCTGGGGAATGTCATCGGCTCAAACATGTTTAATTTGCTGGCGATTGTCGGAATCGCCAGCTTTGTCGGGCCGATTCACGTCGATCCCAGCTTTTTGCGCTTTGACCTTTGGGTCATGCTGGGGGCGTCGGTCTTGTTGATGCCTTTCGTCTATTTCGGCTTTGATCTGTCGAAAAGATGGGGCTTTGCGTTGACCGCCCTATATTTGGCCTATCTTACAGCGGTATTGGGCTAGGCAGGGGGAAATCATGGGCGCGTGTTTGATCACGGGGGCGGGCAAACGGCTTGGGGCGCAGATGGCGCTTTATATGGCGGGGCGCGGGTTTGACGTGGCGGTGCATTACGCCGGATCCGAAACAGAGGCACAGTCTGTCGTGGCGCAGATCACCGCGATGGGCCGACGGGCGGTTGCCCTTCAGGCGGATTTGCTGGACGACGCCCAGACGCAGGAACTTTGGGACAAGGCTGCTGACGCATTCGACGGCCCGATCAAGGTGCTGATCAACAATGCGTCGATCTTTGAATATGACACGGTGAAATCTGCCACGCGCAGCTCGTGGGATCGCCATATGCAAAGCAATCTGCGGGCGCCATTCATCCTGACGCAGAACATGGCCGGCCAAGGGCTTGTCGCGGAAATCGACAGCGCCAATGAGCCGCAAGCCAGCGGCTTGATCGTCAATATGATTGATCAAAGAGTGCGCAAGCTGACGCCCGAATTCATGACCTATACCCTGGCCAAAATGGGGCTGTGGGCTTTGACACAGACCAGCGCCCAAGCTTTGGCGCCTATGATCCGGGTGAATGCCATCGGGCCGGGGCCCACCTTGCAGGGCGCCCGCCAATCAGACAACCATTTCAAGGCGCAACGGCGCGGCACGGTGCTGGAACGCGGGGCGAATGCGGGGGATATAACCGCCGCCCTGGGGTATTTTCTGGATGCGCCGGCGGTGACCGGGCAATTGCTGTGTGTGGATGGCGGTCAGCACCTTGGATGGCGCACACCAGACGTTGTCGGGGTTGAATAGCTATCGAAAGATCGAAAGTTTTGCACCGAGATAGGCGGCGTCGCTAAAAGTGTCAAAAATCCGTTGCTTTTCAGGTTGTTGCTTAGAACGAAAGATTTTTTGCATTAGAAATCAATATGCTATGAATTTGCTCAAAATTTAAGCAATTCAGGGAACAACCTAGTATACAAGGGAAAATCTGGCTTGGCACAAAGTTATCGGCAGACTTATCCACAAGAAACGGGGAAAGCTTATGTCTTGAAACCCGCTGCGCTAGAGTGCAGCCGAATCCCAAGATCAAAGCCACGCTGATGACCGATTCGCCGCCGCCATCCCCGTCTGATCCGCCCCAGGGTCACGAGGTCATTCAAAGCTATCTGCGTCTGCTTGATGGCTCTCCTGGGGTGTATCGAATGTTGGATCGCGAAAGCCGGGTTCTATACGTCGGCAAAGCGCGCAACCTGCGGGCGCGGGTGTCCAGCTATGCCCGGCCAACCGGCCACACGATGCGCATTTTGCGGATGATATCGAACACTGCGTCGATGATGTTTCTGACCACCAAGACGGAAACCGAGGCGCTGCTGCTTGAGCAAAACCTGATTAAGCAGCTCAAGCCCAAGTACAATGTGCTGCTGCGCGACGACAAAAGCTTTCCCAATATTTTGGTTACAAACACGCAGGCCTATCCCCAGATAAAAAAGCACCGCGGGGCCAAGACAGAAAAGGGCAGCTATTATGGCCCATTTGCCTCGGCCCGTGCGGTGAACCGCACGCTTCATCAGCTTCAGCGTGTATTTCTGCTGCGTGACTGCACGGATAGCGTGTTTGAGGGGCGCACAAGACCGTGTTTGCAGTATCAGATCAAACGTTGCTCGGGCCCTTGCGTGGGAAAGATTTCCAAGGCGGATTACGACCAGACGGTTGCAGACGCGGAAAAGTTCCTGTCAGGGAAAACCACCAGCATTCAGGCCCGGCTGGCCAAGGATATGGCCGCCGCATCCGAGGCAATGGAATATGAACGCGCCGCTGCCCTGCGGGATCGGATCAACGCCCTGACCCAGGTTCAAACCGCGCAGGGGATCAACCCAAAGGGCGTGGCCGACGCCGATCTTATCGCGCTGCACCTTGAGAACGGGCAGGCCTGCGTTCAGGTGTTTTTCATTCGGGCCAATCAATTCTGGGGCAACCGCGATTATTACCCGCGCGTTGGCCCCGATGTTGATCAGGCCGAGGTTCTCGAAGCGTTCATGGGACAGTTCTATGACAGCAAGGAACCGGCGCCGCTGATCTTGTTGTCCAATGCCATCGACAACCCCGACCTGATGGCCGATGCGCTGTCCGGCAAGCTGGGGCGCAAGGTGACGCTGACTGTGCCGCAGCGCGGCGAAAAAGCCGAGCTGATCGACAATGCGCTGCGCAATGCCCGCGAATCTTTGGCCCGCAAGATGGCCGAAAGCGCCTCGCAGATGCGGCTGCTTCAGGGGGTGGCCCAGGCGTTTGATCTGCCGGCGCCGCCCGCCCGAATAGAGGTCTATGACAACTCGCATATCCAAGGGGCCTTTGCCGTTGGCGCAATGATCGTTGCCGGCCCGGATGGTTTCATGAAAAACCAGTATCGCAAGTTCAACATCCGCGGGGCCGAGCTGACGCCAGGTGATGATTTTGGCATGATGAAAGAGGTTCTGTCCCGGCGGTTCCTGCGTCTGACCAAAGAAGACCCAGACCGCAGCCTTGGCCTTTGGCCAGATTTGTTGTTGATTGATGGCGGGGCCGGTCAGGTCAGCGCGGTGCGCACCATCATGCAGGCCCATGGGGTTGGTGATATCCCGATGATCGGGGTCGCCAAGGGCATCGACCGCGACGCCGGAAAGGAAGAATTCCACAAGACCGGCGCGCCGGCTTTTGCCCTGCGGCACAACGACCCGGTGCTCTATTATATCCAGCGTTTGCGCGACGAGGCGCATCGCTTTGCCATCGGCACCCATCGCGCCAAGCGGAGCAAAGCCATAGGGGCCACGCCTCTCGATGATGTTCCCGGCGTCGGAAGCGCCCGAAAACGCGCGCTTTTGGCGCATTTTGGGTCGGCCAAGGCGGTCTCGCGGGCCAATCTTGCCGATCTCAAGGCGGTGACCGGGGTCTCGGCGGCATTGGCACAGGTGATTTATGACTATTTCCATGAAAACGGCTAGACCGGTCATGCCAAATGCGCATTTACCTTGCCCGCCGCTTCAGGATAGACAAAGCCTATGCGCATGAGCTTGCCAAATCTTCTGACTGTGTTGCGTCTGCTGGCCGCCCCGATGGTGGCCATCATGTTCCTGTATTTTACCCGCCCCTACGCCGACTGGTTTGCCTTGGTGCTGTTCGTGTTGGCGGCTGTCACCGACTGGTTCGACGGATATCTGGCACGGGCCTGGCGCCAGGAAAGCAAGCTGGGCGCCATGTTGGATCCGATTGCCGACAAAGCCATGGTGGTGATCGCATTGATGGTCATCATCGGGTTTTCCAGCTGGTCGGCTTGGCTGGTGCTGCCGGCCACCGTCATCTTGTTCCGCGAGGTGTTCGTTTCAGGCCTGCGCGAATATCTGGGCGCCACCGCCGGCACCCTCCGGGTTACCCGGCTGGCAAAATGGAAAACCATGCTGCAAATGGTGGCAATCGCGGTGCTCTTTTCCCAAGGCGTCTTCGAACATTATCTGGTCATCTCGGCCTTTGGCATGGATCAACCCATGGTGAACGAAATCTTTGCCGGCCTGCAACCCGATCTGCAAGGGTTGCGCTGGAAACAGCAGGCGATGGTTTGGGCCGGGCACATCGGGCATGTGTTGCTGTGGCTTGCGGCGGCTTTGACCTTGATCACAGGCGTTGATTACTTTGTCAAAGCCCTGCCGCATCTAAAGGATGACCAAAGATGAATGTGCTCTATTTCGCCTGGGTTCGGGAACGTATCGGGCTGCCGCGCGAAACAATCGAAACCTCGGCGCCTACCCCGCGCGCCCTCATCGAAGAACTGCGCAGCAAAGATCCGCGCTATGCGGCGGCCTTTGCCGATCTCGCGGCGCTCCGGGTGGCGCTGGATCAGGAACTGGCCGATTTCGACGCACCCCTGAAAGGCGTCAAAGAGCTGGCGTTCTTTCCGCCAATGACCGGCGGCTGACCCCATGCAAATTCTCCTCCAGGAACCCAGTTTTGACGCCGGCGCCTTGCTGAACGCCTTTACGGCTGGGGCGGGCAATATCGGCGCGGTGGTCAGCTTCACTGGCGTGGTGCGCGATCACCCGCAAACGCCCCTGACCGCAATGGAGATCGAACATTATCCAGGCATGACCGAGCGCGCGCTCGAAGAAATTGCCAAATCCGCGGCTCAGCGCTGGTCACTGGGCGATGTGCTGGTCGTCCATCGCTTTGGCCGCCTCACGCCGGGCGAACAAATCATGATGGTCGCCGCCGCCGCCCCGCACCGACGCGACGCCTTCGACGCCGCTGATTTCCTGATGGACTACCTCAAATCCCGCGCGCCCTTCTGGAAACGCGAAATCACGGCGCAGGGCCCGCAATGGGTCCAGGCCAACCCCCAGGACGAAGACGCGCTGGCCCGCTGGTCCAAAGACTGACGCCCTTCTTTTGTTCTTAAATATCCCCGCCGGAGGCTCCAACCCTCGGCGCCAATCCCCGCCGCCGGCCCTCGGCCACAGCGCGCCGTTCAGGCCTTGCCCTGTTTGGCGATATAATCGCGCATCTCATCGGCTTCATGGCGGGCCTCGCGAATGCCTTCCATCGCAGCGCGCAGCTCGGCCTCGGTCTGGTTCAGCTGATTGGTCAATTCGGCCTCGCGTTGCTCAAGATAGCTGATCGCCTGATCGCGGGTCTCTTCCGCTTCATGCAGCTCCTGGCTCATCCGGTCCAGATCCGCGACATCCCCTGCCGCAACGCGGGTGAACCGGTGCAACAGCCAGTTGGCGAACCAACCCAGGCAAAAAGCAATGAACAACACGATCGCGGTTGCAATGACAAACTCAGTTCTGCTCATCGCTTGGTCCTTCCAGGGTTGGGGCGGCATCGGCGCTGGGGCCTTGCGGGCGGATCAGATGAAATTCAATGCGGCGATTTGCTTCGCGGCCCGCTTCGGTGCCATTGTCGGCGATTGGTCGCGCCTCGCCAAAGCCGCGCGCCACAAAGCTGCCGGTCAAGACCCGGCGGGCCCGCAGTTCATTCAGAACCGATTGCGCCCGGGTCTGGCTCAGCGCTTGGTTCATTTCCTCGCGGCCCTGGCTGTCGGTGTGGCCTTGAATCTCCAGCGGGATATCGGCGCACTCTTTCAACACCGTGGCAATGGCATCCATGGTGGGCAGGGCGCTGGCGTCGATGGTGGCGCTTCCGGGTTCGAAATTGATCTTGCCCTGTGCCAGAATATCGCCGATCTGCCGCACACACTCTTCGGGGGTGGGCAGGTTGGCCACAGGGTCCAGCGCTTCTTTATAACGCACGTTGATCTCAAATTGCCCGGCATCCCCCAGACCATCGGCCAGCATCCGCGCGATATCGGCATTGGCGTCGGGGTTGCCGGTGCTGCCGGAAATGATCAGTTGATCCGGCGTCACGGTCAGCGCGCCATTTGACAGATTGGCCAACGCGTCCAGACCGCTTAGAACCCGTGGCCCCCAATCGGCGGGTAAATCCGGCACGATGCGGGCGGCCATATAAACCTGCGCCGATCCAAAGCGCGCCTGGGCAAAGCTTTCGACCAGATTGCGCAACGGCTCATCCGTGATGCGTCCGCGCAATTGCACCTGCCCCTCGGGGCTTAGGGTGGCAATGAATTCGGGGGGGCCGGCCTCGCTGGTGTTTTCGGGGGCGGGCAGGCTGGCATGCAGGGCAAAGACCTCGGGCAGGTTGGTTTCCAGCTCTCCGACGATGCGGTCAAAATCGGCCTGCGGGGTGCCTGGGGCGGCCACAAGGGTCAGATCGGCGTCCGAAAACGTGACCGACCCTGCACCCAACTGGCGCAAGGCGCCAATGGCGACTTCGGCGGCCTCGGGCCATTTGGGGCTGGGCACGCCCATGCCCAATGTGCAGCGGCTTTGGGCATCGGCGCCGGCGTTCTTGGCGGCATTCAAGATCCGGGCCTGCCCTTCCGGGGTGCTGGCCGTGCAGGCATCAAATCGCGCGCCGGCGTCATCGATCACAAAGCGCAGCGTAAAGGGGGTGATCACCGGACGCGGTGCCTTGATGGCCAGCGCCACAGTCAATCCCGGCGGCGCATTGCGCATCAGGCGGCTTTCGATCTTTCGCTTGGCCTCGGCGCTTTTGGCAATGGATTGAATAGACACGCGGCCGGCGCCCACCGACACTTTGGCCCGTGGCAGATCACGAATCGCCGCCAAGGCAAAGGTCATCGCATCGTCCCATCCTGCGGGGGCGGCATAATCGGCGACCTCAAGCAGATCGGTAACGGTGCCGGGGCTGATTCGCTCAAAACTGTCCAAAAGCGCTTTGCGGTCGGTGCTTTGCGGGATCAAGCCGATCACCGATAACCCGCCGGTGTTGCGCAATATTTCAGCCGAGAACCGCGGCGCGGCCAAGGCGGCCACCGCCTGAACGTCCATTTCATCAATGACCCGGGCGGCATCCACCACCGATCCCGCAACGGTCAGCGCTTGAAACCGCGTGGCCTCGGTCGGGGCGGTGCCGCTCAGCGTGACTTTCAGCCCATCGGCCTGCACCTCGGCCCAGCCCAGGGTCTTGTCATCCAGCGCCTCGCGCACCGAAATCTCCGACAGATCCTCAACCACCGCGACCGATGCGTTGGCCGCCAAAAGGGCAAGGCCCGCCGCCAAAGCAAAAGTCAGGCCAATGATGATCGATATGGGAACGCGCATTGTGTTGCTTTGATTGTTAACCGTTGCAGCCCTGATACGCAAAGCCGCCGGCGGGATCAATCACAGCAGCAGGCTTGCCACAAAAAAGATCAGCACAATCAGGCCAGTGTCCCGGTTGGCGCGAAATAATCGCAGCAAAAGCGGGCCGTTATGGATATCAAGGCGGTGCAATTGCCACAGCATATGCGCCGCCATCGCCAATGGACCGCCCAGCGCGACCCAAAGGGCCTGGGCCGGCGCGGCCAGCCAGACCGCCACCGCCATCAATCCGGCGCTGAGCCCGAGAAACAGCGCCAGCCAGCGGTGGGTGCGTGCGCCAAACAGCCGCGCGGTGGATTTCACCCCGATCAGCGCATCGTCTTCGGCGTCTTGATGGGCATAGATCGTGTCGTAAAACAGCGTCCAACAGATGCCAGCGGCATAAAGCACCACCGCCGGCCATTCAAGGCGGCCGCCATGGGCGGTAAAGGCCAGCAGGGCACCCCAGTTGAACGCCAGTCCCAGGAAAAGCTGCGGCCACCAGGTAAAGCGTTTGGCAAAAGGATAGACCGCCACGGGCAGCAGCGCCAAAATGCCCAAGGCGATGGCGGCCCCGTCAAAGCTGAGCAAAATACCAAAGGCGATCAACGCCTGTGCGCCCATCCAAAAGACCGCAGCGCGCAGGCTGACCTGACCGGCGGGGATCGGTCTTGAGCGCGTGCGCTCTACTTTTCCATCAATGTCGCGGTCGGTGATGTCATTCCAGGTGCAGCCGGCGCCGCGCATCAGCCACGCCCCGGCGGCACAGCCTGCCGCGATCCACAGGTCAAACCACCCGGCGCGTCCGTCGTTCAGCATCGCCAGCGCCAGCCCCCACCAGCACGGCAAAAGCAACAGCCAGGTTCCAATCGGTCGATCGGCCCGCGACAGCCGCAGATAGGGGCGGGTGCGGGGCGGCGCCCAATGATCGACCCAGTTGCCTTTCGCCGCATCTGCGACTTGGCCGTCTGGTAATGGGGCGTGGTCTTGCATAAGTATGGGCCTCGGAGAGCAGGAAATGACAGCAAAAATCAGGCTATTTGTAGAGCACCCTCTGGGGCAGGGGCAATCGGTTCCTTTGACAAAGGATCAGGCGCATTACCTTTTTGGGGTGATGCGGTTGGGGCCAGGCGATGGCGTGGCGCTTTTTAACGGGCGCGACGGCGAATGGGCGGCGCAGGTGGCGCAGGCCGGCAAACGCGCCGGGGTGCTGACGGTGCAGGGGCAAAGCCGCCCATTGTTGATGCCGCCCGATCTGTGGCTGGTGTTTGCCCCGATCAAAAAGGCGCGCACGGATTTTATTGTCGAAAAGGCCACGGAAATGGGCGCGGCGCGGATCGTGCCGATGCAGACCGAATTCACCAATGCCGGCCGTGTTGCCCAGGATCGGTTGCAGGCCCATGCCGTCGAAGCCGCCGAACAATGTGGCGGCACCTTTGTCCCGCAGGTGGCGGATCTGGTGAAATTCGACCGCTTGATCCACGATTGGGATCCGGCGCGGCGCATCATGTTCTGCGACGAAACCCTTGCCGGGAAGCCCGGCGGTTTGCCGCAAACCGATGGTGGCCCCTGGGCGGTGTTCATCGGCCCCGAGGGGGGGTTTTCGGACAAAGAACGCCTGCGGTTGCGCGGGTTGGCCCATGCCCATGCTGTGGCGCTGGGCCCGCGTGTCTTGCGGGCCGATACGGCGGCGGTGGCGGCGTTGACCCTGTGGCAAAGCGCCTTGGGGGATTGGCGGGCAGATGCCTAGGCGTGCCGGTTTTATCCGCCCCGAGGCCATGGCCGAACTGCGCCGCTGGCGCGAGGCCCTGTGCGGCGCGGCGCTGGGGCTGGTCGGGCTGTGGTGGGTGCTGGGGCCGGGGGGGCTGATGATTTTGCCGGGCGGCGTTCTGGCGGCTGCTGGCGGGGCTTTGCTGTGGATCGGCGTGCAGCGCGGGCGCTTTCGGGTTGGCACGGGCGGTTTGGGAACCGTTCAGATAGACGAAGGTCAGATTGCCTATTTCGGGCCGCTGAGCGGGGGCACCCTGGCGGTGCAGGATCTGACGCGCATCATCTTGGATCGCAGTGGTCATCCCGGCCATTGGCGGCTGGAACAGGCACAGGCGCCGGCGGTCATGGTGCCGGTAACGGCGGATGGGGCCGAAGGGTTGTTCGATGTTTTCGCCCAGCTGCCGGGGCTGTCGCTTGAGGGGATGCTGGCGGCGCTGCGTGATCCGCAGGGCGGCAATAAGGTGATCTGGAGCAAGGCCCCGCGCGCCGGGTTGCAGGAAATATCACGCGCCAAGCATTGACTTGCCTGCCGGAAGCTTACATGCCTCGGGTACGTAATGACCAGCAAGCGGAGCTGCCCCTATGTCTATTCCTCAATCCGGCGGCGGCCCTATCGAACACCATGACCAGCTGGCGCAGTATCTGGCCGATGGTTGCAAGCCCAAGGCCGATTGGCGCATCGGCACCGAGCACGAAAAATTCGGCTTTTGCAAAGATACGCTGAAACCCCTGCCGTTTGAGGGGGCGCGCTCTATTGTGGCGGTGCTGGAGGGGCTGCGCGACCGCCATGGCTGGTCCGAGGTGCGCGAAGCCGGGCATCTGATCGGGCTGACCAAGGGGCTGGCCAATGTCTCGCTTGAGCCGGGCGGCGCGCTGGAGCTGTCGGGCGCCCCGCTTGAGACCATCCACGAGACCTGCGACGAGGTGAACCAGCACCTGCGCGAGGTCAAGGACATCGCCGATGCCATCGGCGTGGGGTTCATCGGCCTTGGGGCGGCCCCGATCTGGGGCCATGATGACATGCCGCTGATGCCCAAGGGGCGTTACAAGCTGATGAACGAATATATGACCAAGGTCGGGACGATGGGGCGGGTGATGATGCGCCGCACCTGCACGGTTCAGGTCAACCTGGATTTCGGGTCCGAGGCCGATATGGTCAAAAAGCTGCGCGTGGCGCTGGCGTTGCAGCCGATTGCCACGGCGCTGTTTGCCAATTCGCCGTTCTTTGAGGGCAAGCCAAATGGCCACAAATCCTGGCGGTCACGGGTGTGGCGCGATCTGGACCCGGCCCGCACCGGCATGTTGCCCTTTGTGTTCGAAGAGGGCATGGGCTTTGAACGCTGGGTTGACTATGCCCTGGATGTGCCGATGTATTTTGTCTATCGCGACGGGGTCTATATCGACGCGCTGGGCATGTCGTTTCGGGACTTTTTGAAGGGCCAGCTGCCGGCGTTGCCGGGGGAGATGCCAACCCTGTCCGATTGGGCCGACCATCTGACCACCGCCTTTCCCGAGGCGCGGATCAAGAAATATATCGAAATGCGCGGCGCTGATGGTGGGCCATGGCGGCGGCTGTGCGCCTTGCCGGCGTTTTGGGTCGGGCTGTGTTATGATCAGGGGGCGCTGGATGCGGCCTGGGATATGGTCAAGGGCTGGGATGCGCAAACCCGCGAAGCGTTGCGGGTTGCTGCCTCGGTTGAGGGGCTGTCGGCGCAGGTCGGTTCGCTGAAGATGCTGGATCTGGCCCGCGAGGCCGTGGCGCTGAGCCAGGCGGGATTGCAAGCGCGCGCCCGCGCTGGCGCCGGCGGGCTGGTGCCGGACGAGACCCATTTCCTGAATGCCCTGCATGAAAGCATCGACAGCGGCCAGAGCCCTGCAGATGAATTGCTGGCCGCGTATCATGGTGAATGGGCGGGGGATTTGCAGCGGATCTATGCCGCGCATTCCTATTAGGCCCAGGTGGGCGTGGCGGGGGCAGGAGCCTCCGGCGGGGATATTTTTGAACAAAAGAATGACGCTGCGGCGCGGGCGGCGGCGGGGCCGTTTTGACCGGCGATTTCGTCTTGCAATGGCCGTGGGCAGTGGGTAGCGTTTTCCCGAGAAATGCGGAACTTGGTTTCGCAGGGCGGAATTGCTTGGCGGGGCCATGGGGCGTGCCGGGTGCAGATCCAAGCGGGAAGGAATGATCAGATGACAAATGTCGTGAGTTTTGAGCGGCGCGGTGAAATCGCGGTGATCACGGTGCAGAACCCGCCGGTGAATGCGTTGAGCCATGCGGTGCGGCTGGGGTTGGGTGCGGCGTTTGATCGGGCGGAGACCGAAGAGGGCATCCGGGCGGCGGTTTTGGCCGGGGCCGGGCGGGCGTTTATTGCCGGGGCGGATATCAAAGAGTTCGGCAAGGCGCCGCAAGAGCCGCATTTGCCCGATCTGTGCGACCGGATTGAGGCGTCGCCCCTGGTGGTGGTTGCGGCGATGCATGGGGTGTCTTTGGGGGGCGGTCTAGAGGTTGCGTTGTCGGCGCATTACCGGATTGCCGATCCGGGGGCCAAGGTCGGTTTGCCCGAAGTGCATCTGGGGCTTTTGCCTGGCGCGGGGGGCACGCAGCGATTGCCGCGATTGACCGGGGCGCAGGCGGCGATTGATATGATTACCTCCGGGCGTCATGTGGGCGCGCAAGAGGCCAAGGCGCTGGGCATTATTGATGAGATCGCGTCGGGTGATCCGGTTGAGGTCGGGGTGGGCTATGCCCTGCGCCTGTTGGAGCAGGGGGCGCCGCGTCGTCCGGTCAGCGCCATGCCGGCGCCGGCGGCGTTGGATTGGGATGGCGTTTATGATCAGGTGTTGCGTCGCGGCCGGGGGCAGATTGCGCCCGCCACGGCGGTGCGGGCGGTGCAGGCCGCATCCGAGCAGCCTTTTGCCGAAGGGATCAAGACCGAACGGGCGCTGTTTTTCGAGCTGATGCAGACAGATCAGCGCCAAGGGATGATCCATGCGTTCTTTTCCGAACGGGCGGTCAGCAATCTGCCTGAATTGGCCGGGGTGGCGCCGCGCAATCTGGCGCATATCGGTGTGATCGGTGGTGGCACCATGGGGGCGGGGATCGCGACGGCGGCCCTTTTGGCGGGTCTGCCGGTGGTCTTGCTTGAGATGAGCCATGAGGCCGCCGAGGCCGCCAAGGCGCGCATTGCCGGCAATCTGGCCGGGGCGCTTAAGCGCGGCAAGATCAGCCAGGAACAGCATGATGCGATATTGGATCAGGCGCTGACCCTTGCGACCACCTATGACAGCTTGGCCGATGTGGATATGGTCATCGAGGCGGTCTTTGAGGAAATGGATGTAAAAAAGGCGGTCTTTGCCAAGCTGGACGCGGTGTGCAAGCCGGGGGCGATTTTGGCCAGCAATACATCCTATCTGGATGTGAATGAGATCGCGGCCTCGACGTCGCGGCCGGCGGATGTGTTGGGGCTGCATTTCTTTTCTCCGGCCCATGTCATGAAGCTGCTTGAGGTGGTGGTGCCCGATGATACCGCCGCCGATGTGGTGGCGACCGGGTTCGCGCTGGGCAAACGTTTGGGCAAGGTGGCCGTGCGCGCCGGGGTTTGCGATGGCTTTATCGGCAACCGTATCTTGTCGACCTATCGCACCGCTGCGGATCATATGATCCTGGATGGCGCCAGCCCGTTTCAGATTGACCAAGCCTTGGTGGCATTTGGCTTTGCCATGGGACCATATGAGGTGGCGGATCTGGCCGGGCTTGATATCGGTTGGGCCATGCGCAAGCGGCTGGCGCCAACCCGCGACCCACGCGAACGCATTGGCGATTATCCCGACCGCCTGTGCGAGGGCGGGCACTTTGGGCAAAAGACCGGCAAGGGGTTTTATATCTATGCGCCGGGCCAGCGGGGCGGCACCCCCAACCCCGAGGTGCTTGACCTGATCACGGCGGAACGCGCTGCCAAGGGGATCACCCCGCGCACCTTCACCGATGCGCAAATCATCCGGCGCTATATGGCGGCGATGGTCAACGAGGCGGCCAAAGTCGTGGGCGAAGGGATTGCGCGCCGGCCGTTGGATGTCGATATGACCTTGCTTTTTGGCTATGGGTTCCCGCGTTATCGCGGGGGGCCGCTCAAATGGGCCGATATCACCGGGTTGGCGGGAATTTTGTCTGATATCAAGGACTTTGCCAAAGAAGATCCGTATTTCTGGCAGCCGGCCCCATTGCTGGAGCAATTGGTTTCCGAAGGGCGCAGCTTTGACGATCTGAACAAGGCGGCAGGCTGATGGATCTGAGCTATAGCGACAGCGAACGGGCGTTCCGCGCCCAGGTGGTGGCGTTTCTGAAGGCGAACCTGCCCGAGGCGCTTGCCGAAAAGGTGCGCCTGGGCCGGGCGCTGACCCGCCAGGACCATGATGATTGGCACGCGATCCTGAATGCCCAGGGCTGGCTGGCCAGCAACTGGCCACGCGCCTTTGGCGGGGCGGAATGGAACGCGGTGCAGCGCCACATCTTTGAGGAAGAATGCGCCCTGCATCACGCCCCGCGCATTGTGCCATTTGGGCTGTCGATGCTGGCGCCGGTGCTGCAAAAATTCGGCTCAAAGGCGCAGCAGGATTATTGGCTGCCGCGTATCCTTAGCGGAGAAGATTGGTGGTGCCAGGGATATTCCGAACCGGGCGCCGGGTCTGATCTGGCGTCGCTCAAGACGATGGCGGTGCGCGACGGCGATCATTACGTCGTGAATGGGCAAAAGACGTGGACCACGCTGGGCCAATACGCCAACATGATTTTTTGCCTGGTGCGCACGGATAAGACCGCCAAGCAACAAGAGGGCATCTCTTTTCTGCTGATCGACATGAATACCCCCGGCATCGAGGTGCGCCCGATTGTCCTGTTGGACGGCACCCCCGAGGTCAACGAGGTCTGGTTCACCGACGTGCGCGTGCCGGTTGAAAATCTGGTCGGCACGGAAAATCAGGGTTGGACCTATGCCAAATATCTTTTGACCCACGAGCGCACGAATATCGCCGGCGTTGGGTTTTCCTTGGCGGGGCTGCGGGCGGTCAAACGGTTGGCGGCGATGGAACGTTCGGGCGGCAAGCCATTGGCGCAAAATCCATATTTTGCCGCGCGTCTTGCCAAAGTCGAGATGGATCTGATGGCGATGTCCACGACCAACCTGCGGATCATATCGCGGGCGGCTGCGGGGCAGGCGCCGGGCGTCGAAAGTTCGATGCTCAAGGTCAAGGGCACGATTATCCGGCAGGAAATCAACGATCTGGCCCGGCGGGCGGCGGGGGCCTATGCGCTGCCCTTTGCCTCAGAGGCGGTGGATCGCAGCAACGCGCCCACCCCCGATCCATCAGAGGCCGGGCCCGTGGCGGCCCAATATTTCAACAATCGCAAACTGTCGATCTTTGGCGGGTCGAATGAAATTCAGCGCCAGATCATCGCCAAGACAACCCTGGGGGCGGGCCAATGAATTTTGAGCTAACCCAAGAGCGGCAAATGCTTCAGGATACGCTGCGCCGCTTTTTGGCCGATCGCTATGGTGTGGCGGTGCGGCAGGAAATTCTGCGCAGCCCGGCGGGCCAGTCCACCGAGATTTGGCAAGCTTTGGCTGATCTGGGCATTCTCGCCGCCCTCTTCTCCGAGACCGACGGCGGGTTTGGCGGCGGCGGCTTTGATCTGGCCGTGGTGTTCGAAGAACTGGGCCGCGCCGGGGTGGTTGAACCGGTGCTGGATACCGGGGTGCTGGCCGGCGGTTTGATTGCCGCCCTGGGCGACACGGCACAGCGCGCCCAGCTTGAGGTGCTGATGGGCGGTGGATTGCAACTGGCCTTTGCCCATGGCGAACCGGCCAGCCGCTATGAGCCAAGCTGGGTGGAAACCACCGCGCAGCTGACGGGTGACCAGGTGGTGCTGACCGGGCGCAAGGCCGTGGTGATCAACGCCGAGGCCGCCGATTATCTGATCGTTTCCGCCCGTGAAAGCGGCGCCGTGGATGCGCCAGAGGGCGTGTCGCTGTTCATGGTTCCCGCCAACAGCACGGGCCTTGCGGTGCAGGGCTATCCTTTGTTGGCCGGTGGGCGCGCCGCCGAGGTCACGTTGGACGCGGTGCAATTGCCGGCAACCGCCCGTCTGGGCCCGGCTGGGGGTGCGGCCCCTGCGATTGCCACCGCGCTGGCCCGCGCCGCCGTGGCCCTGGGCGCCGAGACCCTGGGCGCCATGGAAACAGCCGCGCGGCTGACCCGCGATTATCTGATGACCCGCAAACAGTTTGGCCGCCCAATCGGCAGCTTTCAGGCGCTGGCGCATCGGATGTCTGACATGCTGATCGAGCTAGAGCAGGCGCGCTCGGCCGTGATCAATGCCGCAGGGCACCTGAATGATGATGACCGCACCCGCGATCTGCATATCAGCGCCGCCAAGAACCTGCTGGGCCGCGCCGGGCGGTTGCTGGCCGAAGAAAGCATCCAGATGCATGGTGGCATTGCCATGACCCAGGAATACGAGCTGGCCCATATCGCCAAACGGATCATGATGGCCGACCACCGCTTTGGCGACGAAGATTACCACATGGAGCGGTTCATTGCCCTTAGCGCCCAGTAAGGCCGCCGGCCTGATCAAGGATGAAACCGGCGCCCAAAGCCTGATCGGCTATGTGGTGGATGTGGGCGGCGGCGATGGCTGTGGGCGTTGCTGGTTGGATATCGGCCCGCAGCACCTGAACCGGCACGGTATGTTGCACGGCGGTATCGCGGCGGCGCTTTTGGACAATGCCAGCGGCACCACCGGATCGCTCAGCGTGGATGCCAGCGGCAAGGTGCCCTTTCTGACCGTCAGCCTGACCACCCAGTTCATCGCCCCGATTGGCGCCGGCCGTGTGACGGCAACCGGCCGCCTTATGGGCGGTGGGCGCAGCCTTTTGTATATTGATGCCCAATTGCATTGTGACGCCGGGCGGCTGATTGCCAGCTCAACCGGGGTGTTCAAAAAAGTCCCAGCGGAGCGCCTGACATGACAGCAGAACTGCAAGATCTGGGGGATCGCCTGATTGTCTGGAACGGCAATGGCGCCCGTCGCGGCGCGCTGACCCCTCAGTTTTACGATACTCTGGCACAGGCCCTTGACCGGGCTGCCGCGCCGCAGGTGCGATCGGTCATCCTGACGTCGCGGGATGATTTCTTCTGTGCTGGCGGGGATCTGAACGTGTTGATCGAACGCCGCCGTCTCAGCGCACAAGAGCGCCGCGACAAAATCGACGGGCTGCACGATCTGGTGCGCGCCATCCGCGCCTGCCCGGTGCCGGTGATCGCCGCGATCAAGGGCGGCGCCGCCGGGGCGGGGATGTCGCTGGCCCTGGCGTGCGATATGATCATCGCCGCCCAGGACGCAAAGTTCACCGCGGCCTATGTCAAGGCCGGCCTGGTGCCCGATGCAGGCCTGACCAGCGCGCTGGCCCGCTTGGTGCCGCGCAGCCTCGCGATGGAACTATGCCTTTTGGGCCGTCCGATCACCGCACAGCGCCTAGCGGATCTGGGGGTGGTCAATCTGCTTTGTGATGCCGATCAGGTGCTGCCCCAGGCCCATGCGCTTGCCGATGCCTTGGCGCGTGGCCCGCGCCAGGCCCAGGGGGTGATCCGCGGTCTGGTCAGCACCGCCTATGAAACCACCGAAGCCCAAGCCCTCAATCTTGAGCGCGACGCCATGGCCGCCGCCGCCGCCGCCCCCGAGGCCGGCATCGGTATTGCCGCCTTCCTGGCCAAACAGCGCCCCGATTTCAGCGACCCCCAGCCAGAATGACGGACCGGGTCGAAGATTTTCTGGCCGCGCAATCCTCCGCCCGCCCACAGGCCCCCGCGCTGTCAGACAGCCTGGATCAGCGCTGGACATTCGCCGAACTGGACCGCGCCGCGCAGGCCGGTCAAACCGTTCTGTCCGGCGTCGGTGTAGGGCCCGGCGACCGGGTTGTCATCGTGCTGGAAAACTGCAACGCCGCCGTTGCCATGCTGTTTGCCGCCTGGCGCCTTGGCGCGGTGGCCGTGCCCATCAACGCCCGCCAAAGCCCGCCCGAACTGGCGCGCGTGTTGGCCCACGCTGGCCCCGCCGCCGTGGTCTATACCTCGCTCGCCTCGCCCGATGCGGCGCAGCATGCCGCGGGTGCCGGGGCAACCCGCCATCAGGGCGCCTTTGGCATGATTGATGTGGCGGCCCATCCGCGCGGCGCACCTGCACCCGATCCGGACCTGGCGGTGCTGCTCTATACCACCGGCACGACCGGCACCCCCAAGGGCGTCATGCTCAGCCATGCCAACCTGCGCTTTGGCGGGCTGGCTTCGGCGCGGCTGCGGCAAATGACGGCAGATGACCTGATCTATGGGGTACTGCCCATGACCCATGTGTTTGGCCTGGCCTCGGTGATGGTGGCGGGGGTCTCTGCCGGTTGCCCTATCCGCCTCGAGGCGCGCTTCAGCGCCGCCACCCTTTATCAGGCCCTGCAAGACGGCGTCAGCCTGCTGCCTGCGGTGCCACAAATGCACGCGCTCTTGATGCAATACACCCAAAGCAAGGCCATGCCCCGGCTTGGCTCAACCCGGTTGCGATATGTCTCCTCAGGGGCGGCGCCGCTTGACCCTGAATGGAAGCGCAAGGCCGAAGCCTTCTATGGCGTGGCTCTGCAAAATGGCTATGGCCTGACCGAAACCACAGCCGGTGTCTGCGCCACAACCCACCCCATCGGCCTGGCCGATATCTCGGTTGGCCCGCCCCTGCCGGGCGTCCAGATCAAGATCGACCCGGCCACCAATGAAATCCTGACCCAAGGGCCCAATGTCATGCTGGGCTACTTTAACAACCCCCAAGACACAGCCGCGGCCTTTGCCGCCGATGGCTGGCTGCGCACCGGGGATCTGGGGCGGATCGACGACAAAGGACAGCTGCATATCCTCGGCCGCCTGAAAGAGCTGATTATCCACGGCGGGTTCAACGTCTACCCTCCCGAAGTCGAGGCGGCCCTGAATGCCCACCCCCAAGTGATCCAATCCGCCGTTATCGGCCGCCCGCGCAACGGCGACGAAGATATCCTGGCCTTTGTGCAGGTGGCTGATGAAAACGCCCTGCAGCCCGAAACCCTGCACACCTTCGTCAAGGACCGCCTCGCAGGCTATAAACGCCCGGCGCAAATTATCCTGACAACCAACCTGCCAACCGCACCGACCGGTAAAATCCTCAAACACCGCCTGCTTGACAGCTTCGCCGATCACCTGACCTAAGGCGCGGCCCGCCAAGAATTGCGATGCCGGGGTTCCCAAAGGCCAATCCCAGGCAGGTTCTTTTGTTCAAAAATATCTCGGGGGTCTGGGGGCTGGCCCCCAGCCTGCAACCACAGGCGTCCCCCGCCGGGCCGATGCGGCCCGCTCAGCCCGCCTCGGCCGCCGCGCGGATGTTGCGAATATTGGCGCCATAAACCTCGGGGTTGTGGACCGACCCGCCCCGAAACACGGCCGACCCGGCCACAAGCACATCAGCGCCGGCCTGTGCCACAAGAGGGGCAGTGACCGGATCGACCCCGCCGTCAATTTCAATATGGATAGGTCGATCGCCAATCATCGCGCGCAGCTGCGCCACCTTGGCGATTTGCGATGCAATAAACTTTTGCCCACCAAAGCCGGGGTTGACGGTCATCACGCAGACCAGATCGACCATATCCAAAAGCGGCTCGGCCGCGCTGGCCGGTGTGCCTGGATTAAGCGCCAGACCGGCTTTGGCACCCGTGGCGCGAATGGCCTGCAAGCTGCGATGGATATGCGGCGTGGCCTCCAGATGCGCGGTAATCACATCGGCCCCAGCCGTGGCAAAGGCGTCGATATAGGGATCGACAGGGGCGATCATCAAATGCACGTCCATGATCCCCTTGATATGCGGCCGGATTGCGGCGCAGGTGGCCGGGCCAAAGGTGATGTTGGGAACGAAATGCCCGTCCATGACATCGACGTGCACCCAATCGGCGCCTTGCGCTTCGATGGCTTGGCATTCGGCGCCAAAATTGGCGAAATCTGCCGACAGGATGGAGGGGGCGATTTTCACGCGGCGATCAAATGTCATGGCGGGGGCCTTTGGTTGCGGTTTGGATGCCAGCGCTATAGCCCTTGCGGGCTTGCCGGCGCAAGGCATTGGCTGCGCGTTCTTGCGGCGGCGGGGCGTGACGCAGGGCGTGGGAGCCTCCGGCGGGGATATTTAAGAACAAAAGAAGCAAGCGTCAGAGGGTGATTTTCAGTGTTTCATCGGGGTTTTTGGCGCGGGATTGACAGAGGATCATCTGGTGTTCTTGTTGGGCCTTGGACAGCACAAAGTCGCGATGCTCGACCGTGCCTTGGGTAACGGTGCATTTGCAGACGCCGCAAATGCCATCGGCGCATTTGATATCAACATGCACTCCGGCGGCGATCAGCGCGTCGCTGGCGGTTTGATCGGCGCGCACGTTGATGCGCTGACCCGAGGGCAATTCGAGGTGGAACGGGTGGTTCACATAATCGGGCTGCTCGGGGACCGAGAAGTATTCCAGATGTTGGTTTTCTTCGGGAACACCGGCATTCAGGGCGGCGGTCTGGATGGCTTGCATATAATTATTGGGTCCGCACATATAAATATGGCTGCCTTTATTTATATTTTGCATTAGCTTATTTATATTTATACGCGTGCCTTCGGCGCTGATATGATGTGTCACCTTATCCGCCCATGGGTAGGATTTCAGATGATCGGTAAAGGCGGCCGCGGCGGGGCTGGCGGCGGAATAGTGCAGTTGGAAGCTGCGGCCCAGGCGGTGCAGGCGGCAGGCAAAGGCAATCATCGGGGTGATGCCGATGCCGCCACCCATCAGCACCGAATGCGGCGCGGTTTCATCGAGGGCAAAGTGGTTGACGGGCGGCGACAAAAATACCCGCCGGCCGGGTGTAAAGATCCGGTGCAGGAGGGCTGAGCCGCCGCGCCCTGTGTCTTCGCGCAGCACGGCGATCTGATAGCGGCTGCGATCTTCTGGGTCGCCCAGCAGCGAATAGGGGCGCAGGTATTCCGGAGCGACGAGGATATCGATATGCGCGCCGGCCGTCCATTCTGGCAGCGCTGCGCCGCTGGGCGAGACCAGATCATAAAGCATGGTCCAATCGTTCAGCGCCGTGGCCTTGGCGATGCGCATGTCCAGCACCGGCGCTTGGGTGGTGGGGGCATAAAGGTGCAGATGCGCGGTTTCGCCTCGGGCGGTGCGGGCTTTGTGTTCGGCGGCCGAGATCAGGGCGTCATGGGCCTTGATCCCTGCCTCGCGGTTCATTGGGTCAGGATAGGGCCAGGGGTGGGGGGCCAGAGGCGCCGGGTAGACGGCGATGGTTTGATCCTTGAAGGCCAGGGTCAGATCTTTTTGCAGACCGCGTGCGTTGGCGGGCTGTTGCGCCGGGCCATAGGCGCCCTTGGCATCAATTTCGATATCCCACCACCATTTCTTGACCGGATTAAGCGCGCCGCGATTGGCGGTATCATCCAGCCGGGCCAAGATGGGGGCCGCCTTTGGCAGGTGCATGGCCGCCCAGCGGAAGGGCCGCTCGGCGAAAAGCCCTTCGAGGTTCCAGGGGCAGGTTTTCATACAGCGCCCGCACATGGAGCCGGCGGCATTGGTGATCCGGTAGGTGGCGCATTTCTGGCTGTCGGATTTCCAGATTTCATAGCCGTTGAACATGCGTTTTGGGCCGGCGGTGATGGCCCCTGATGGGCATTCGCGGGCGCATTTGTTGCACGATTCGCAAAAGCGTTGCAGACCAAAATCAATCGGCGCGTCATGGGCCATCGGCAGGCTGGTGGTGACAGCGCCAGATTTAAGGCGCGGCCCCAGGAACGGGTTCAAGATCACTTCGCCTATGCGGCTGACCTCGCCCAGGCCGGCCAGCAACAGCAGCGGCGGTTGCAACACATCGCCATCCATCACGGTGTGGGCCTTGGCGGGGTAACCCAGCCGGCGCAATTGCTGGGCGATGACCCCGCCCAGAACGGAAAACCGCAGATAGGCCCGCATGGATTGCGCGGTGGAAATCCAATCATCCCCCGAGGCGCCCTCCATTGTTTCAAACCCCTGGTCAATGATCAACGAAAGCGCCTGATCGTGGGGCGGGCTGATCGGGGTGCCGGTTGGATCGTGGCTGTACCAGGCCCAATCGGGGCACCGCGAGGTGCCGGCGGCATCGGCCCCCAGAAAATAGCTGGCGGCCTTCAGGTTGTCGGCATTGCGTTTGGGATCCTCCGTGGCCGGCGCAGGGTGCGGAGCGGTGGGACCATCCTGAAGCAAGATCAGCGCGCCCAGCAGGCGCCGCTGGGCGGCGGCAGGCGCAGATTTAACAATATGGTGCCCGCCTTTCATGGCGTTTTGCACCTTGGGGCCGAGGTCGCCAAATTGGCCGCGCGCGAACATATCGGTGCGCTTGGGAATGCGCGGGATATTGGGTTCGTCAATATAGGTTGTGGGCTGTGGCACCCGTTTGAGGGTTTCGAACGGGTGCGGGCCATCGGCAAAGCGGCGTTTGGCGAAAGGGTCGTGATTGCGGGCGCTTTGGCCGCCGTGGCTGCCCAGGGCCCAGACCCCGCGCAGCGCCCAGGCCGGTTGTTGATCCAGCGGAACCAGCGGCATATCGGGGGCCAGCGTCATATCGGTGGTCACCGCACAGATGCCAAAGCGCCGGCCCAGCCAGGGGGCCTGCAAGACACCGTTTTCATAGGTGGCCAGGCCCGCCTGAACCGCCAGACGCGCCAGGTGTACATCCGATGCGGCGCCGGAATGGGCGCGTGCGTCAAAGCCCAGCAAGCGGATATAATCCGCCAGAACCACCGCGTTTTCGCTGGCGCGCAGGCAGGCGCGCTGGGCTTGGCTGTCAAGGATCCAGTCGCTGCCGGGTTCGTCCTTGGCCGGATCGCGCGGAAAGGCCACCAGGATCACCAGCGCGTGGCTGTGGTGATCCATCGTGGTTTCGGGTGCTGCGGCCGTATCGCGCAGGTTGGCCATGATCACATCGACCCCGGCGGCAAAGGTCTTGGTTTGCTGGGTCAGCAATCGTTGGGTCAGCGGGGCGATATCCGGGTTGCGGCGCGGCTGGTCCAGCCTTTGGGCCGGGTCCAGCGCGCAAACCCCCATCATCGAGGCATCGTTATAATATCCAAACGCCTTCAGGTGGTCGCTGCGGGCCTGGGGATCGCTGGGGATGTCGGCGCGGTTGGCATTCACCGGGCCGCTGCGCAGCAGGTCCATCATCGCCTGGAACGGGGCCATGGCATGGATCAGGCTGACCGGATCGCCGGCGCGGTCAAAGCTGACGGAAAAATCGGGGAAATCCGGCGCGTTTGTCGCGGTGCGGCGGCGCAGCCGTTCCAGCGGATAAGGGCCAAGGTGCACAGGGCGATGACGGGCGGAAAAAAGCTTCATCGCGTATCGTTGGCACAGCTTTGGTGAAATGGCCAGCCTTTGCCGGCGATGTCGCAAACAGGCATGACGGGGCGCGGCAGGGGCGATTTTCTGAGGGGGTAAAGATCAACAAAACGGGGCCGCCATGTCAGGGCAATTCGATCAGATCGCAAAGTTCATTCTGGACCCGCAGGTGCCCGATGACGTGCTGAGGCGCGCGGCGCTTTTGCTGACCGATACCTTGGGCGTTGCGGCAGGGGCCACCGACCTAGAGCCGGGGCGGCTTGCCCGCGATTTTGCGGTGGATTTTCTTGCCGGAAGCGCCGAGAACAGCGCGCGGTTGCTGTTTGACGGGCGCCAGGCCTCGGTGGCGGGGGCGGCCTTTGCGGCGGCGACCCAGATCGACAATCTGGATGGGCACGACGGGTATAACCCGACCAAGGGGCATATCGGCTGTGCGGTGGTGCCGGCCCTGTTTGCCTTTGCCGACGGGCGCGCGCTGGATGGGCGGCGGGCCTTGACCGGGCTGGCGATGGCGTATGAGGTCTCGGCGCGGGCGGCCATTGCCCTGCATGCCACGGTGTCTGATTATCATACTTCGGGGGCGTGGAATGCGCTGGGGGTTGCGGCGCTTGGGTGTTATCTGAACGGGGCCAGCCCGGTGCAGCTGCGCGAGGCGCTTGGCATTGCCGAATACCACGGGCCGCGCAGCCAGATGATGCGGGAAATCGCCCACCCCAGCATGTTGCACGACGGATCGGGGATGGGGGCGCTGACCGGGTCGATGGCGGCGCTTTTGGCGATGCGCGGGTTCCAAGGGGCGCCGGCCATCACCGCCGAAGCGCCCGAAGTCGCCCAGTATTGGGCGGATCTGGGTGACGATTGGACCCTTTTGCGCAACTATATCAAACCCTATCCGATTTGCCGTTGGGCCCATGCGCCGCTGGATGCTTTGGCGGATTTGATGGCCCGCCACAGTGTGACCGCCGATCAGGTGGCGCGCTTGCAGGTCAATACCTTTGCCCAAAGCGCGGCATTGTTTCCGGGGATGCCGGAAACCACCGGGCAGGCCCAGTATTCGCTGGCCTTTGCCTTGGCGGTGATGCTGCGCCATGGTCAGGTCGCGCCGGAACATATCTGGGGGGCCGGGCTGCAAGATGCAGCCGTTGCCGGGTTGATCGAACGGATTGAGGTCTGTGAAACGGCGCGCCATTCTGACAGGTTTCCGGCCGGGCGTTGGGCGGATGTGGTGCTCGAGCTGCACGACGGGCGGCGGTTCGTGTCGGGGGATGTCCATGCGCGTGGCGGCCCCGAGGCCCCGATGCCTGCCAAGGACATTCGCGCCAAGTTTGACCGCTTTGCCGTGCCCACCCTGGGCGAGAGCACAAGCAACGCGCTGTGGCAGATGCAGGATCGGTTGCTTGACCCGGATCAGCCGTTTGATGCCTATGCGGCGCTGGTCTATCCGTCTAGGCCATCCCAGGGTTGACCCCTGGCGGGCGCGAATGGGCCAGCTGGGCCCCGAAAAGGGCGGGCCGTCAATTGCCCGATTGCCTTTCATCGCGCCTTGGTGTTGCCTGAGACCCAAGTGCCGCGCCAAGGCGGGGCAAGGGGGCGGCCGCCGATGATATCACGGATGCCCGTGGCCCATGCAAAGGCAATGGCCAGGAAACGGCAGCGAAAGGGATCTTTATGGACGATTATGACCGCTTTGACGCGACGGGTTTGGCCGCATTGGTGGCCGGCAAGCAGATCACCCCGTCTGAGCTGCTTGAGGCCGCCCTGGCGCGGGTCGACGCCCATAACGGCGCCATTAACGCCGTGGTCAATGAACGCCGCGACTTTGCCCGTCAGCGGGCCGCAGGCCCCCTGCCCGAAGGGCCATTCACCGGGGTGCCGTTCTTGATCAAGGATCTGTCAATCGAGGCCAAGGATTTTCCGGCGCATAATGGATCGCATCTGTTCAAGGGCACGCGCTATGCCGGTAACGCCGAGATTTTTGACCGGATGCAGGGCACCGGCGTGGTGACATTCGGGCGCACCACCTCGCCTGAGCTGGGGGTAGGCCCGGCAACCGAAAGCGTCGTTTACGGCGGCCCGACCCGCAACCCGTGGGATTTGCAGCGCACCGCCGGGGGGTCATCAGGCGGCAGCGGCGCAGCGGTGGCGGCTGGCATCGTTCCGATGGCGCATGGGTCGGACGGGGGCGGATCCATTCGCATCCCGGCGTCCAGCTGCGGTTTGTTTGGGTTCAAGGCCACACGGGCGCGGTTTCCTGACGGCCCCTATGCCGGGGAAGGGTGGGCCGGGATGGCCATCGACGGGCTGCTTAGCCGGTCAGTGCGCGACAGCGCGGCCATGATGGATGCCTGTGCCGGCAGCGATGCAGGCGCGCCCTATGTGGCGCCGCCGCTGGGCGCGGGCTTTGTTGCGGCCTTAGATCGCCCGCCCGCCGGCCTGCGGATTGGCCTGTGCGAGACGACATTCACCGGCGCCGCCATCGACCCCGCGTGCCGGACCGCCGTCCAAAACACCGGCGCGTTGCTGGAAAGCATGGGCCATCATGTGGTGCCCGCCTGCCCACAGGCCGATCATCTGGGCATGATGCGCGCCTGGACCAAGATCGTGGCCTGCGGGTCGGCGCTGAGCATTCGCAAGGGCTTGGAGGCCAAGGGCCGTGCGCTGCGCCAAGGCGACATTGAAGGCGTGGCCCGCGGGGCCATGGCCCTGGCCCAGGGGATCAGCGGCGCCGATTACCTTGAGGCGGTGGGGCAAATCCACGCCTATGGCCGGCAGATGGCCGCGGCTTTTGCCGATATTGATGTCTTGGTTTCGGCGACATTGGCTGAACCCCCGGCGCGGATTGGGCGCTTTGGCCATGATTGCGAAGATTTCGAGGCGTTCCGCATCGGCCCGGATGGGGTTTTTGCCTATTCGCCGTTTTGCGCGGCCTTTAATGCCAGCGGTCAGCCGGCCGCCTCGGTGCCGCTGCATTGGAGCGCGGACGGCTTGCCCATCGGGGTGCACCTTGCGGCGCCCTTTGGCGCCGATGAGATGCTGATCGGGCTGTGCGCCGCGCTTGAGACGGCCCAGCCGTGGTTCGACCGGCGGCCAGCGCTGATTGGCCGGGGGACGTGATTTGAAGCTGACGGCGCTGGGCGGGCTGGCTGATCTGTCGTTTGATGACGTGATCGACGTGCGATCCGAGGCAGAGTTCGCGTTGGACCATATCCCCGGCGCCATCAACCTGCCGGTGTTGAACAATGCCGAACGCGCGCAGGTTGGCTTTGCCTATGTGCAGCAAAGCCGGTTTCAGGCCCGCAAGATGGGGGCCGCGTTGGTGGCGCGCAATACAGCGGCGCATTTGCAAGGACCGTTGTTGCACAAGCAGGGCGGCTGGCGGCCTTTGGTTTATTGCTGGCGGGGCGGACAAAGGTCGGGGGCCTTTGCGACCATCTTGCGGCAAATCGGCTGGCAAGCCGAGCTGATCGACGGCGGCTATCAGGCCTATCGTCGCCTGGTGGCGCGGTTCCTTTATGATCAGCCTTTGCCGTTCGACCTGATTGTGGTGGCGGGCGGCACGGGCACCGGCAAGACCGCGCTTTTGGCGGCGATGGCGCGGCGCGGCGCGCAGGTGATCGACCTTGAGGCATTGGCGCAGCATCGCGGGTCTGTGTTTGGCGCCATGCCCGGCGGGCAACCGGCGCAAAAGATGTTTGAATCGCGATTGGCGGCGGTGTTGTCTGTGATGGATCCGGCGCGCCCGGTGTTCATCGAGGCGGAAAGCAACAAGATCGGCCGGCTGTTGCTGCCGCCGCAGTTGTGGCGGGCGATGCAGGGCGCGCCGCAGGTGACGGTTCAGGTGCCCGTGGCGGCGCGGGCGGCGTTCTTGGTGCAAAGCTATGCCCCGGTGTTGGGCGATGGGCCGCGCCTGATGGCGATGATCGACGGCTTGCGTCCCTTTCATGCCAAGGATCAGATCCATGCGTGGCAGGCGCAGGCCGCCAGCGGCGCCTTTCAGGATCTGGCGGCGGGGTTGATCCGCCTGCATTACGACCCGCGCTATGCCAAGGGGCGCGGCGGCGGGCGGCTTTTGTTGGCTTTGACCTTGCCGGATTTATCCGCCGATACCCTTGACCTGGCGGCGGTCAGGGCGCTTGGCGCGATGTGCAGCTTAGCGCCGGCGGACCGGCGGTAAACCGGCCGATATGCACGGCGCCGGGCAGCGCCGCCAGCACGCCAGGCAATTGATCGGGCGCGATGGCCGCCAGCAACCCGCCTGCGGTTTGCGGATCATGCAGCAGCGGCGCGGTCGGCCCCAAGGCCCCCTGAACAGGCGCATGGTCCCGGTTCGCAGCATAAAGCGATGATCGAACGCCCCGCTGGCACAGGGCGGCGGCGCCGGGATAAAGCGGCAGGGTGTCCAGCCAAATCTGCGCCGCAACATCCGAGGCGCGGCACAGGTTAAGCAGATGCCCAGCCAGGCCAAAGCCGGTGACATCGGTCATGGCATGGGCCTTGGCACCGGCCAATACCTGTGCTGCCTGTCCCTGCGGGGCGGCCATCTGCGCCAGCATGTCCAGAATGTCCTGCCCCTCCGCCAGCCGCGCCATTTCGCCGGCCAAAAGCGTGCCGCTTCCGATTGGGCGGGTCAGAACGATCGCATCGCCCGGCAGGGCGCCGCGATGGGTGATCGGCGGCTGGGGGCACAGGCCGCTGATCGCAAATCCAATGCTAAGCTCTGCCCCCATGGTGCTGTGCCCACCGATGATTTCACAGTTTGAGGGGTCAAGAACCTGTCGCGCTGCTTGCATGATTTCGGCCATGGTCCGGGCCTGAAGGGCGGGCGACATTTGGGGGATGGTGATGCTGGCCAAGGCGGCCTGTGGGTGGGCGCCCATCGCCCAGATATCCCCCAGCGCATGCACCGCCGCGATCCGGGCCATCAGCGCGTGATCGGGCCAAAAGCCGCGCAAATGGTCGGTGCTTTGCACCTGGCGTTGGCCCGCGATGGTCAAGATCGCCGCATCATCGCCCGGTGCGCTTTGGATGTCGGGGCGGCCCAAGGGGGGCAGGGCGGCCAGGGTTCGCTCCAACACGCCGGCGCCCAGTTTGGCACCGCACCCCCCGCACAGCGGCGGGGCAGCCCCGTCATCCCCCAGCGCGATTTGGCGCGGTGGCGGCGGGGCCGGCATGGTTGGCAGGTGCTGCAAGCGGGTCATGAACCGCTGGTCGATGTGGTTTTTCAGACGCCACCACAACGCCCCATGCAGCCCAAGACCGCCGCCACGATCGGCCAGCGCGCGGCGCCCGCCCAGCGACACCAGCTTGAGGAAATTTTTCTGCGGCCGATACGGCCGGGGCTGCGTGCCGGATAAGGCGGCCCGCAGGTTATGGGCCAACACCGGCGCGGCCCGCACGGCAAAGACCCCGGCCTTGGGGCGTGGGGCGTGGCACAGGTGGGCGCAATCGCCAACGGCGAACAGGCTGTCATGGCCGATGGCATTCAGGTGCTGATCGACATGCACAAAACCATCGGTATGCTTAAGCGGCACGTTGCAAAGCCAAGGGTGGGCCATGGCCCCGGCGGCGCCCACACAAAAATCGGCGCGGATTTGTTGCCCATCCGCCAGGGTCAAAAAATCTGGTTCGACCCGGCGGACCTGGGCAGAAACCTCAAGCCTGATGCCATAGCGCGCCAAGGCCCGCAGCATGACGCGCCGCGACCGGCCCAAAAGCCCGCCAATCTGCGCGGCGCTTTCGATGATGGTGACATTGGCGCGGCCGGTTTTGGCCTGCAACGCATGGGCCATCGCCAGCGCCAATTCACAGCCCGCAAGGCCGCCGCCGATCACCGCCACGGCGGTGTCAGGGGCGGCGCCGCGCAGCAGATCGGCCCAGGCGCGGGCAAAGCCATCCAGCGGTTTGGCCGGGATGCCATTTGCGGCGAACCCGTCAATCTGTGGCAGCTGGCCGGTGATCCCCACATCCAACGAGGCCACGTCATACCCCAGCACCCGCCCATCGCCCAGCGTCACGGTTTTCGCAGCCGGATCCAACCCACAGACAGCCTGATCAATCAGGCGCGCCCCGGCAAAACGGCACAGGCGCACCAGGTCGATATCCAGGGCGGCCCGGTCATAGTGGCCGGCGATATACCCCGGCAACATGCCGGTATAGGGCGCGGTGGCGCCGGGGTTGATCACCGTCACCCGCGCCCCGCTCAGCGGTTTCATCCCCCAGCCGCGCAGCACCAGCGCATGGGCGTGGCCGCCGCCGATCAGGATCAGATCACGCGTCAGGGCAGGCGGCATCTGCATCGGCGCCGCCCTTATGCGGCGACGCGGATCACCCGCTTGCCAAAGTTGTCGCCGCGCAGCAGGCCGACAAAGGCATCAGGGGCGTTTTCCAACCCGTCGATGATATCTTCCTTATAGTGGATCTTGCCCTCGGCGATCCAGGCATTCATCGCCTTGGCGAATTGCGGGTAAAGCGGGGCGAAATCGTTAAAAATGATAAAGCCGCGCATGGTGATTTGCTTGCGCAAGATTTGTCCCATCAACCAGTTCATCCGGTCCGGCCCGTCGGGCAATGCCGTCAGGTTATATTGCGAAACGATGCCGCATACCGGCACACGCGCGCCTTCGTTCAACAAAGGGACGACAGCATCAAGAACCTTGCCGCCCACGTTTTCATAATAGATATCAATGCCCTGCGGAGTTTCTGCCGCCAGCTGTTTGGCGAAATCTTCGGCGCGGTGGTCAAGGCAGGCGTCAAAGCCCAGCGTCTGAGTGGCAAAGCTGCATTTTTCCGGACCACCGGCCACACCGACCACGCGGCAACCAAGGATTTTACCGATTTGCCCGACCGTGGCCCCGACCGGGCCGGTGGCTGCGGCGACAACCAGCGTTTCGCCGGCCTTTGGCATTCCGATTTGGGTCAGCCCCGCCCAGGCGGTAAAGCCGGGCATCCCCAACAGCCCCAAGGCCCAGGACGGACGCGCGGGATCTTTGCCAAGGTTGGTCACACCCACACCATCTGACAGCGCGTAATCTTGCCATCCACTAAAGCTGAGCACCATGTCGCCGGGGGCGAATTTATCAAGATTGGATTCCATGACCTCGGCCACAGTGCCGCCGACCATCACGCCGCCGATCTCGACCGGGTCGGCATAGGATTTCGCATCGCTCATCCGGCCGCGCATATAGGGGTCAAGTGACAAAAAGCGGGTGCGCAGCAGCATCTGCCCCGCGCCGGGGCTGGGCAGGGGGGCGGTGTCAAGACGCAGGGTGTTTGGGGTTGGCTCTCCGATCGGGCGTTCGGCCAGAATCCAGCGGCGGTTTTCGGTGGGTGTTTGCGACATTGGGTATCCCTGTTGGTTGGTTGTTTCTCCGGTGGGTTTTGTCTGCACTGTTGCAGTAACGCGTGGCGCTCACAAGGGGCAGCTTCGGCTTGGCAAGCCGCGCGATCCATGCCACCACTTGCCCCATGACACGCGCAATCACCACCCTTGACGGCACAGCCGCCAGCCGTTTTGCCTTTGGCACCATGCAGTTTGGCGGCCGGGCGGATTTCCCCGCGTCTCAAGCCATGTTCGAAAATTGCCGGGCCGCCGGGATCAATCATTTTGACACGGCCCATGTCTATACCGGGGGCTTGTCCGAAACATGGCTTGGGCAGATGGTGCGCCCCTGCCGCGAGGCGGTGCTGGTGGCCAGCAAGGTCGCCTATGAGGGGGGCGCAGGTGCGGATAACTTGCGCGCACAGTTTGATATGTCGCGCCGGCGCCTGGGGCTTGATTGTGTCGATATCTTGTATTTGCACCGCTATGACCCCGGCACCGACCTGAACGAGACATTTGCCGCCTTGGCCGGGCTGCACGCGGCGGGGCAGATCCGCTATGTTGGTCTGTCGAATTTTGCGGCCTGGCAGGTGGTCAAAGCCGCGGGCGTGGCGGCGCGGCATGGGCTTGGCATTCATATCGTGCAGCCGATGTATAATCTGGTCAAGCGTCAGGCCGAGGTCGAAATTCTGCCTATGTGTGCGGACCTCGGGATTGTTTGCGCGCCTTATTCTCCGCTTGGTGGCGGGCTTTTGACCGGGAAATACCAAGGCGGGGCCAAGGGGCGTTTGACACAAGACAGCCGCTATGGGCGTCGATACGGGGCAGGGTGGATGCACGACAGCGCGGCGGCGCTGGCCGCGATTGCCCGGGAATTGGGCATTTCGCCGGCCACCTTGGCGGTGGCGTGGGTGGCCGCGCACCAGGCCGGCCCCTGCCCGATTGTCTCGGCGCGCAGCGCGCTGCAGCTGGCCCCATCCCTGGCGGCGCTGGATTTTGACATGAGCGCGGAACTTTATGCCCGTCTGGCGGCGATCGCCCCGGCGCCGCCACCGGCCACAGACAGAACGGAAGAGACTGAGTGACTGATTTCATCGTGATTGGCGGCGGTATTGCCGGATTATCGGCAGGCGCGCGGTTGGCGCCGCTTGGCAAGGTTGTCGTGCTCGAGGCTGAGGCGGCGGTGGGGTATCACAGCTCGGGTCGTTCAGCGGCGCTGTTTGAGCAAAACTATGGCTCACCCGCGACCGTGGCGCTGAATGAGGCCAGCGGCGCCTATCATCACACTGCCAACGGGGGATACCTGAGCCCGCGCGGCCTGATGATCGTGGCGCGCCGGGATGAACAAGCGGCGTTTGAGGCGGACAAAAAGGCCCTTGGCGTCCAAGAGATATCGGTCGACGAGGCGTTGGGCCATGTGCCGGTGCTGCGCCGCGATCGGTTGGCCTTTGCCGGATACGGCCGCGGCGCCCATGATATCGACACGGATCGGATGATGCAGGATTTTGCCCGCGATATCCGGGCATCAGGCGGGGCCGTGCAGTGCAACGCCCGCGTCAGCCAGATGGCCCGGGATCGCCACGGCAAGTGGAACGTTCACACCACCTTGGGCAGCTTTGCCGCGCCGGTGGTGGTCAACGCGGCAGGCGCATGGGCGGATGAGATCGCGAAAATGGGCGGTGCCGCACCGCTGGGGATTGTGCCGCTGCGCCGTTCGGTGGCGCGCATACCGGCGCCCGGCGGGCAGGATGTTCGGGGCTGGCCGATGTTTTTTGGCCCCGGAGAAAGCTGGTATGCCAAACCCGATGCGGGGGCTTTGCTGGTGTCGCCCGCCGAGGAAGACCCAAGCCATCCCCATGATGCCTGGGCGGATGATATGGTCTTGGCCGAGGGGATTGCGCGCTATCAAGACTTTGTCGATCCGCCGGTCACGCGCGTGCTCAGCTCGTGGGCGGGGCTGCGCAGCTTTGCCCCGGATCGCAATCTTGTGCTTGGGGTTGATCCGCATTGCAAGGGCTTTATCTGGTGCGCGGCGCAAGGGGGATATGGGTTTCAGACGGCGCCGGCCGCTTCGGCGTTGATTGCCGATTTGATCGCGGGACGACAGCCGGCATTGGATGCTGCCACGGTTGCAGCGCTGTCGCCGGCGCGCTTCGGCCGGGGGTGAGGACGCGCCCGGCGCGGCGAAGAGAGCGGCGAGGTCTTGTGCCGAAATACCGGGCGCGCCAAGCCGCGGCGGCTGGTGCCTCCGGCGGGGATATTTTTGAACAAAAGAATGGTACGGGGTTGTTCGGGCAGGGCGATTGTGCCGCGATGGCGGGCGCAGGTGAAAAAAAGGCGCCTGAAGGCGCCTTTCAGGGAATTCCCATATGGTGTTAGCCATCCACGCGGATGGTGGTGTTTTTTGGGTCATATGGGCTGTCTTCGGTGACTTCGGCCTCCCACAGCTGGTTGAGCATGCGCACCTGAAGGCGGGTGCCGGGGACGGCCAGTTCCGGGGTGACATATCCCATGCCGATGGATTTTCCAAACGCCACCGAGTAGCCGCCCGAGGTCAGGCGTCCGACGCGGGTATCGCCGCGGTAAAGGGCCTCGCGGCCCCAGGGGTCTGCGTCGGCGGGGCCGTCGATCAGCAGGGTCACGCATTTGGCATTGACCCCATGGGCCTGCATCGCCGCCTTGCCGTGGAAGTCTTTTTCCAAATCCACGAAGCGGGGCAGGTCCGCTTCGAGCGGGGTGGCATCGCGGCCCAGTTCGGTGCCGAAGGCGCGATAGGATTTTTCCTGGCGCAGCCAGTTTTGGGCGCGGGCCCCCACCAGCTTCATCCCGTGCTTTTCCCCGGCCTTTTCGAGCAGGTCAAAGAGATAGTTCTGCATTTCGATCGGGTGATGCAATTCCCAGCCAAGTTCGCCCGTATAGGCCACGCGGATGGCGTTGACGGGGCACATGCCAAGTTCGATCTGGCGGGCCGAGAGCCAGGGGAAGCGTTTGTTCGAAAGGGCGGTTTCCGGATCGGCGTCCTTGATGACCTCTTTTAGCACATCGCGGGATTTGGGACCTGCGATGGCGAAAACGCCCCATTGGGTGGTGACGTCCTGAATTTCGATATAGCCGAATTCGGGCATTTTGTCTTCGGCGGCTTTGCGCAGGTAGTCGGCATCGTATTCCGTCCAGGCACCCGCCGAGACCAGATAGTAGGTGTTTTCGCCATTGCGCACGATGGTGTATTCGGTGCGCGTGGTGCCGGCGGCGGTCAGCGCATAGGTCAGGTTGATCCGGCCGACCTTGGGCAGTTTGTTGCATGTGAACCAATCAAGAAAAGCCGTGGCGCCGGGGCCTTTGACCACATGTTTGGTGAAAGCTGTGGCGTCGATCAGGCCGACGCCTTCGCGCACGGCTTTGGCTTCGTCCACGGCGTATTGCCACCAATCGCCGCGCCGGAAGGAGCGGGCGTCGTGATCGCTGAAACCCATGGGCGCAAAGTAGTTGGGGCGTTCCCAGCCGTTGACCCAACCAAACTGGGCGCCGCGGGCCGCCTGGCGGTCATAGGCCGGAGAGGTGCGCAGCGGGCGGCAGGCGGGGCGTTCTTCGTCGGGGTGGTGCAGGATGTAGACGTGTTCGTAGCATTCTTCGTTTTTGCGGGCTGCGAATTCCGTGGTCATCCAAGTCTGGCTGTAGCGTTTGGGGTCCAGGCTGGCCATGTCGATTTCGGCTTCGCCGTTGACCATCATTTGCGCCAGGTAATACCCGGTGCCGCCGGCGGCGGTGATGCCAAAGGAAAACCCTTCGGCCAGCCACATATTGCGCAATCCGGGGGCGGGGCCGACCAGGGGATTGCCATCAGGCGTATAGCAGATCGGGCCGTTGAAATCGTCTTTGAGGCCGCAATCCTCGCTTGAGGGCATGCGGTGCAGCATGGCCGCGTATTGGTCTTCGATGCGTTCTAGATCAAGCTGAAAGAGATCGGCGCGGAAGCTGTCGGGCACGCCGTATTCAAAGCAGGCCGGGGCGTTTTTCTCGTAGACGCCAAGAATCCAGCCGCCGCGTTCCTCGCGCACATAGGATTGGGCATCGGCGTCGCGGATAACCGGGTGTTCGGGGTTGCCGTCGGCGCGGTATTTGACCAGGTCCGGGTCCTGGTCCATGACGATGAACTGGTGTTCCACCGGGATGGCCGGGATTTTGATGCCGAGCATTTTGGCGGTGCGCTGGGCGTGGTTGCCCGAGGCGGTGACCACATGCTCGGCGGTGATGACGATCTGTTCGTCGGTGGGCACGAGGTTGCCGCCTTTTTCCGTCATCTTGGTGGCGGTGACTTCCCAATGGGTGCCGGTCCAGTGGAAGCTGTCGGCCTGCCATTTGCGTTCGATCATCACGCCGCGCTGCCGCGCGCCTTTGGCCATGGCCATGGTCACATCGGCGGGGTTAATATAGCCATCGGTCTGGTGGTAGAGCGCGCCTTTGAGGTCTTCGGTGCGGATCAGCGGCCATTTGGCTTTGATCTGGTCTGGGGTCATGAAGGTATAGGGCACGCCGCAGGTTTCGGCGGTTGACGCATAAAGCATATATTCGTCCATGCGTTCATCGGTCTGCGCCATGCGCAGGTTGCCCACCACCGCAAAGCCGGCATTGAGGCCGGTTTCCTCTTCCAGGGTTTTGTAGAAACGGATCGAATAGTCGTGGATATGCGTTGTCGCATAGGACATGTTGAAATAGGGCAGCAGGCCGGCGGCGTGCCAGGTGGAGCCTGAGGTCAGCTCGTCGCGTTCGAGCAGCATGACGTCATCCCAGCCGGCGCGGGCCAGGTGATAGGCGATAGATGTTCCGACGGCGCCGCCACCGACGACCAAAGCTTTGACTTGCGTTTTCATGACCAGCGATTCCCCGGCAAATGCGTTTCTGGCAAACCTTTAGCTTGCGCCTTGGGGCAAAGCCAAACCAGCCCGACGCGTCATGCGAGGAAAGCGACATGATCGGTGTTTGCCAGAGGACAAAATCGGGCCTTGGTCTGTTGTGGTGCGGGGCGGGGCCTCCGGCGGGGATATTTTTGAACAAAAGAAGCGGGCGGCGGGGCCAAGGCGGTGCGGCGGGGATTTGATCTGGATTGGAGGGCGGGGGCGTGGAATAGTGATGGGGGGCAGAAAGCGCGCCCTTGGGTTTGAGTAGTGAGTGGAGGGAGTTATGGGGCAATTGGCTTTGCTGGACGCTGCGCGGATGATCGAGGAGACCTATGCCGGGCGCAACCGCGCCGATGTGGTCAATGAGATTGATGTGGCCGGGGTGCAGGCGGTTTTGCTGAAAAACGGTGTGTTGGTGATCCCTGGCACCAATGAGCTGTCGGATTGGTTCGATTTCAACCTGAATGCCGGGGAAAACCCGGACAGCCATGGGTTTGATGTTGTGGCCGGTGACAGCGGCGCCAAGTGGCATGGCGGGTTTTTGGAACATGCGCAGATGGTTTACATGTTCGCCAAGGGGGTGCGGCCAAAGTTTATTGTCGGACATTCCCTGGGGGCGGCTTCGGCGCAGATTGTCGGCATGTCGCTGCGGGTTCCGACCATTGCCTTTGCCTCGCCGCAGACGTGCCGCACCCGCGAGCGGATGGAGCATGAGGGCTGGGTGATCAACCTGTGCCGGGTCGATGACACGGTGTGTCATGTGCCGCCCAAGCTGCTTGGGTTTCGCACCATTGGCAGCCGGTATTGGTTGAAACCGGATGATCTGAACGTCGGCGAGGATCACAGCATTGAGCATTATGCCGCATTGCTGTCGCAGGAACGTGTCAGGGCGCGGGTGCCCCTGGCCTGGCCCAGCGGGTGATCAGAAGATTTTTCCGGGGTTCATGATGTTATCGGGGTCAAGCGCGGTTTTGATTTTGCGCATGATGGTGGCGGCAGGGCCGAGTTCCTTGAGAAGATAGGGTTTTTTGCCTTGGCCGATGCCATGTTCCCCGGTGCAGGTGCCATCCATCGAGATCGCCAGGTCGTTCAGCCAGCCGACGAAGAATTCAGCGGTTTCGATTTCCTTGGGGTCATCCATGTCGACCATGAGGGCGGCGTGGAAATTGCCGTCGCCGGCGTGGCCGACAATCGGGGCGATCAGCCCCAGTTCGCGGACCTTGTTGCTGGCGGCGGAGACGCATTCCGCAAGGCGCGAGATTGGCACGCAGACATCCGTTGCGATGCCCTTGGCGCCGGGGCGCAGGGCCTGTTGCGCCCAATAGGCGTCGTGCCGGGCCTGCCAGAGTTTGTTGCGCTCTTCTGTGCTGGTGGTGGATGTGTATCCGTTGCTGCCATTGTCCTGGGCGATGGCGCCAAAGTTTTCAGCCTGTTCGCGCACGCCGGCCTTTGAGCCGTGAAATTCGATCAGCAGAAGCGGGGTTTCCGGCAGATCCAGCTTGGAATAGGCGTTGACGGCTTTTACGGTGAGCGCGTCCAGCAATTCGATGCGTGCCACGGGGATGCCAAATTGGATGACCGCCATGACCGTTTCGCAGGCGGCCTCGACCGTTGGAAAGGAACAGCGCGCGGCGCTGATTTGTTCCGGGATGCCGTGCAGCCGCAGGGTCAGTTTGGTTATCAGCCCCAAGGTGCCTTCGGCGCCGACCAGAAGGCGGGTCAGGTCATAGCCGGCTGAAGACTTGCGGGCGCGCTGGGCGGTCTTGATGATTTCGCCGTCCGGCATGACCGCCTCGATGGCCAGCACGTTGTCTTTCATCGTGCCATAGCGCACCGCATTGGTGCCCGAGGCGCGGGTGGCAGCCATGCCACCAAGCGAGGCATTGGCGCCAGGATCAATGGGGAAAAACAGCCCCTGGTCGCGCAAATAGGTGTTGAGCTGTTCACGGGTGACACCGGGTTCGACGGTGCAATCAAGATCTTCGGCGTTGACCGAAAGAATTTGGTTCATTTCGGTCAAATCCAGGCAGATGCCGCCGGCCGGGGCGTTGACCTGCCCTTCGAGCGAGGTGCCCGTGCCATAGGGAATAACCGGCACCTTATGGGCCGCGCAGATCTTGATGATATCCGAGACCTCTTGCGTGGATCTGGGGAAGAGCACCGCGTCGGGGGCCTGGGTGCGCAGCCATGTGGTGGTATGGCCGTGTTGGTCGCGCAGGCTTTGACCCGTGTGCAGGCGGTCGGGGAACTGTTGTTTGAGGATGCCAAGGACCGTTGCGATGCCGGTGTCGTTGCGGGGCAGGTCGGTGGGTTGCACCATGAGCGTTCCTTTCAGGCAGCAAGACCCTAGCGGCCCAGCGCAATTCCTTCGCGGCGCGGGTCGGCGCCGCCTTGGAGTGTTTCGGATATGGATATGGCATGCAGGCCAGATGTCAAATGCCGTGTTTGGATCTGGTAGCCCATGGCGCTGAGGGCGGGGGCCAGGGTTTCCGCCGCGGTGCCCGCTTCGAGCTGATAGGGGCCAAAGCGGTTGATGGCATGGGGCAGGGCGATGGCGCTTTGGATATCCAGCCCCCAGACAAGATGGGCAATCAGCGTTTGGGCGACATAGGGAATGATCGCGCTGCCGCCGGGGCTGCCGATGGCCAAAACTGGCTGGCCGCCTTGCAGGACAATCAAGGGTGCCATGGAAGAGCGCGGGCGCTTGCCCGGCGCCACGCGGTTGGCAATCGGGCGCCCCTTGTTGTGGGTCTTGAACGAGAAATCCGTCAGTTCGTTGTTCAGCAGGAAACCGCGCACCATCAGCCGTGACCCAAAGCCGTTTTCGATGGTGCTGGTCAGGGATGCGACATTGCCAGCGGCATCGACGATGGACAGGTGGGTGGTTGAGGGCAATTCGAGCGAGGCGTCATCGCCGCGCAGCTGCGCATGGTCGAAAGCGGGGCGGCCGGGAAAGACTTCCTCGGACGCCAAGGCGCCCTCGATCAGCCTTGCGCGCTGTGCCAGATAACCGGGGTCAAGCAAGCCCTGCACCGGGACCGGCACGAAATCGTCGTCGGCCAGAAAGCGCGCGCGGTCGGCAAACGCCAGCCGGGTTGCCTGACCGATGCGGCGGCGGGTGTGTGGATCCATCGGGTCATGGCCAAGGTCAATCCCGTCGAGCATGCCCAGAATTTGACCAACCGCCACCGTTCCGGACGAGGGCGGGCCGATGCCACAGATGTCATAGCTGCGAAAGGCGGCGCAGAGGGGCGGGCGGTCTTTGACCCGGTAAAGCGCCAGATCGGTGGCCGTCAACAGGCCCGGATTGTTGGGTGCCTGTTGGACGGCTGCGGCAATGTCGCGGGCGATGGGGCCGTTATAAAATGCATGGGCCCCTTGCCGGGCCAGCAGGTCAAGCGTGTCCGCATAGGCCGGGTTGCGCAGCCACGCCCCGCTTTGCAGTGGCGCACCGCCAGGCAGAAAATAGGCCGCCGCGCCCGGATCTTGGGCCAAATGCGCTGCGTCGGCCTGGACCAATTGCGCCAAGCGGGGCGAGACAGCAAACCCGGATCTGGCCAGATCAGTCGCCGGTTGCAGCAACCCAGCCCAAGGGTGCTGGCCCCAGCGTTGGTGCGCCGCCTGCATCAGCGCCGGCGTTCCCGGCACCCCGACCGAGCGCCCGCCAACAACGGCATCAAAGAACCGCAGCGGGGCGCCGCTGTCATCCAAAAACAGGCGCGGCGTGGCGGCTTGGGGTGCGGTTTCGCGTCCGTCAAGGGTCGCGAGCTGCCCTTTTGCCGCGTCAAAATAGACCAAAAAGCCGCCGCCCCCAAGGCCCGAGGACTGTGGCTCGACCAGGCCAAGGACCATTTGCGCCGCCACCATCGCATCAATCGCGTTGCCGCCATTGTCCAAAACCTTGGCGCCGGCCTTGGCGGCCAAAGGGTGGGCCGCGACGATCATCCAGTTGTCGGCCTTAACCGGGCGGCCTTGGGCCTTGGCCTGCTGGGCCGCGCGAATCGATTGGTTCAAGGCGACCGGCGCGCCGGTGCTGGCGGGTTCCGGCATGTGCAGATCTGAGGGTTGCGCGCTTTGCTGCGCGGCAGCGGAGCCGGGATCACCGCACCCGATCAAGGCCGCAACCGCCAGAGCGGCAAGCCGCAGGATCGGCGCAGCCCTGGTCACAGCATTGACGGCACGACCTGATCAGGCGGGCGATGGCCGTCGTCAAAGGTCTTGATATTTATCAGAACTTTCTCGCCCATCTCGATGCGCCCCTCGCGGGTGGCCGAACCCATATGCGGCAACAACACAACATTGCGCAGCTCGCGCAGGCGGGGATTCACGGTGGTTCCATGTTCATAAACATCCAGACCCGCGCCGGCGATATCGCCGGCCCGCAGCATCCGGGTCAGGGCATTTTCGTCGATCACCTCGCCGCGCGAGGTGTTTACCACCACCGCCGTAGGCTTGAGCAGCTTGAGCCGGCGCGCGTTCATCAAATGAAAAGTCGAGGGCGTTGCCGGGCAATTGACCGAGATCACATCCATGCGCGCGATCATCTGGTCCAGGCTGGCCCAATAGGTCGCCTCAAGCGCTTGTTCGGTTTCGGGGCGCAGCTGGCGCCGGTTGTGGTAATGGATCTGCATGCCAAAGGCCGCGGCACGCCGGGCCACCGCCTGACCAATCCGCCCCATGCCCAAAATTCCCAAGCGCCGCCCACCGACACGCCCGCCAAGCAGGGCCGTCGGCGCCCAGCCTTGCCATTCGCCGGCCTGCATGACCGCCAAACCTTCGGGAATGCGCCGCGTGACGGCAAGGATCAGCGCCATGGTCATATCGGCGGTATCATCGGTCAGCACGCCAGGGGTGTTGGACACCAAGATGCCGCGCTGACGGGCCGTTGCCACGTCGATGTGATCGACACCGGCCCCGTAATTGGCGATCAGGCGCAACTGATCCCCGGCTTGGCTGAGCAAAGCATTGTCGATGGTATCTGTGACCGTGGGCACCAAAACATCAGCGGATTTCACTGCTTCTGACAGCTCGGGGCGGGTCATCGGCGTGTCGTCATCGCGCAACACGACGTCAAACAGTTCTGACAGGCGTGTTTCGACACTTTCGGGCAGGCGCCGCGTTACGACAACCTTTAATCGCGATTTTGGCATAATTCAGTTCCCCAACACTTGGCGTCTGTCCCCATTGCATGGCATGGTGGCGGAAGTCAGGGCAAGGCACAAGAACCTCGCCCGGCAAAATTGGAAATCAGGCAGCCGAGGCCCCATTAAATGACGTCACCACCCAAACGCAGTTTCGCGATTGCGATGGCATTTATGATGATATGGGCCGAGGTGCTGGCCGCCGGCGATCCGGCGCTGGGGCCGGTGACGAACTTGCCCTTGCCGCGGTTTGTGTCGATGAAGGCGGCCGAAGGGAATGTGCGGCGTGGCCCGTCCCTGACCCACCGGATCGACTGGGTGTTCAAGCATCGCGATATGCCGCTGCGGATCACCGCCGAGCATGGCCATTGGCGCCGGGTCGAGGACCGGGACGGGCAAGGCGGCTGGGTGCATTATTCGCTGTTGTCGGGGGTGCGCACGGTGATCAATGACCAAGAAGGGCTGACATTGCGATTGCGCGCTGACCCAAAGGCGCCGGCGGTGGCCATCATGCAGGCCGGGGTGATCGCGCGTCTTGGCAAATGCGGGCCCGATTGGTGCCAGCTGCGCAGCGGCGGGTTCAAGGGCTGGGCGCCCAAAGCCGCCCTTTGGGGGGTCGGCGCCGAGGAAATTCGGGATTGATCCACCTGCGGGTGCCAAGCAAGCTGAACCGCCGGATGGGCAGGCGGTTCAGGGCGCCCCGAGATGCCCAGGATGCGCCGATGCGCAGGATGCGCCGGCGTGCGCGCGTCAAATCACGCCAATTTCGGCAAGGGCGTTGTTCAGGGCCTCGGGCAGGGGGTCTTCTCCGGCGCGGCTTTTGGGCAGGTCGGCGGGCGCATCCTGGGGGTTGAGGTATCGCCAGCCCTGGAACGGGCGGCGCAGGCTGCTTTGGGTCGGCACCAACACGGGATCAAGCACGATTGCACAGCGGCGAAGCCCGTCCGCCCCGATCCGTTCATCCAGACGCAGCACCCGTTGGCGGCATAAAATGGCGCCCTTGATCACCCAATAGATTGAACCGCCATCCAGTATTTCGGTTTGGCGCTTGGGCCACATCCGGGTCACATGACAGGGCAGGCCATCGGTGGTGCGGGCCGCGGCGCTTTGATGCCAGCGGGCCAGATCTTCGACGCTTTGGGTGCCGACAGACAATTTAATAAGATGGATCATATGCCCTGTGGCCCCTTGCTGATGTGTCACAGTTTAGGGCCGCGCGCCCCCGAGATAAAGTAGCCCGGCGGCGTTTGACTTCAAAGTATTGTGCATCCACCTTCTTTTTGGCGGGCAAAGCGCGTATCTTGGCCGGGTATGCCCAAGGAAAGACCCGCCATGAATGATATGTCTGTCTTTGCCGCCCCGATCGCTGAAACCATCTGGGATTTGAAATACCGCTTCAAGGATGTGGATGGCACGCCGCACGATCAAAGCATTCAAGACACATGGCGCCGCGTTGCACGGGCGCTGAGCGCCCCGGAGAAAGACCCGGCCAAATGGGAGCACGAATTTTACAGCGCCCTTGAAGGTTTCAAGTTTCTGCCGGCAGGCCGGATCTTGGCCGGGGCAGGGACAAAGCGCCAGGTGACGCTGTTCAATTGCTTTGTCATGGGGCAGGTGCCGGACAGTATCGAGGGGATATTCGATGCGCTGAAAGAAGCGGCGCAAACCATGCAGCAAGGCGGGGGCATCGGGTATGATTTCTCGACCCTGCGGCCACGCGGGGCAAAGGTCGACGGGGTTGGCGCGGATGCGTCGGGGCCGCTGTCCTTTATGGATGTCTGGGATGCGATGTGCCGCACGATCATGTCAGCCGGAAGCCGGCGCGGGGCGATGATGGGGGTGCTGCGCTGTGATCACCCCGATATTCTGGAGTTTATCGCCGCCAAGGCAGACCCAGCCCGCTTGCGCATGTTCAATATGTCGGTGCTGATCACCGATGCGTTCATGGCGGCGCTGCAAGCGGACGACCCGTGGGCGCTGGTGTTTGATGGCAAGACATATGACCGTTTGCCGGCCCGCGCGCTTTGGGCGAAGATCATGCAGGCCACCTATGATGTGGCCGAGCCGGGGGTGATCTTTGTTGACCGGATCAATCAGACGAACAACCTGCGGTATTGCGAAACCATTGCCGCCACCAACCCCTGCGGCGAGCAACCGCTGCCGCCTTATGGTGCGTGTTTGCTTGGCTCGGTCAATCTGGCGCGGCTGGTGCAGCACCCGTTTGACGCGCAAGCCGGGATTGATCTGCCGGCGCTTGAGCGGCTGGTGGCGGTGGCGGTGCGCATGCTGGACAATGTGATCGACGTTTCGGGCTTTCCGTTGGCTGCGCAGGCGGCCGAGGCACGCGCCAAACGACGTATTGGCCTGGGGGTGACAGGTCTGGCCGATGCGCTGTTGATGGTGGGGTTGCGCTATGGTTCGGCCGAGGCGGCGCGTCAAACCGAGCATTGGCTGCAAGCGATCGCCCGCGCCGCGTATCTGGCCTCGGCGAATTTGGCACGCGAAAAGGGCGCCTTTCCGCTGTTCGAGCGCGCGCCCATGCTGGACTGCAAGATTGTGCAGGCGCTGGGTCCAGAGGTGACCAAGGCCATCGCAGCAGATGGGCTGCGCAATGCGGTTCTGACGTCGGTCGCCCCAACCGGCACGATCAGCCTTTTGGCGGGGAATGTCAGCTCGGGCGTGGAGCCGATCTTTGCCGATCGTTATCACCGCAAGCTGATGCAGCCTGCGGGCGAGCGCAGCGACACCGAGGTGTTGGACTATGCGGTGCAGATGTGGCGCAAGCTGCGCGGGGATGTGCCGTTGCCCGATTATTTTGTCGACGCCCAGACCCTGACCCCGCAAGAGCATATTGCCATGCAGGCCGCTGCGCAAACCTGGGTGGATGCGTCGATTTCCAAAACGATCAATTGCCCCGCCGACATCGCCTTTACCGCGTTCAAGGACGTCTATTGGCAAGCCTGGATGCAGGGCTGTAAGGGCTGCACCACCTATCGTCCGAACGCGACAACCGGCGCAGTGCTGAGCGCGGGCATCCCGCCCGCCAGCCTGGATATGGGCACGCCGCTGCCGCGTCCCAACAGTCTGGAAGGCAGCACCTATAAAATCAACTGGCCCGGAAGCGAGCATGCCTTGTATATCACCATAAATGATCTGCTGACGCAGGCGGGCAGGCGACCCTTTGAGATATTCATCAACTCAAAAAACATGGAGCATTTTGCCTGGACCGTCGCCTTGACGCGCATGGTTTCGGCCATCTTTCGGCGCGGCGGCGATGTGTCCTTTGTGGTCGAAGAACTGAAGGCCGTGTTCGATCCGCGCGGCGGGGCCTGGGTGGCAGGCAAATACATCCCGTCAATCTTGGCGGCGATCGGTGGCGTGATCGAAGAGCATATGATCGCCACGGGTTTTTTAACTGGCAAGACGGGCGGATTGAACACAGCCCCAGGCGCCAGTTGCCCACATTGCGGACAGCAAGATTTGCGAATGCAAGAGGGCTGCACAACCTGCGACATCTGCGGATTTTCCGAGTGTTCCGGGTAAGAGCAGTGGGCGGGGCGTGTCAGGCCAACTATACTAGGGGCATTTCCCGCTGATCGTTTGCCATTCGAAAACCGTCGGGATGCCACTGGGGCGGGCTGAATTGGCCATTATTGCCAATAGCGCGCGACAAAGAAGCCGCCTTCTGCGGTGAATTTCCATCAAGCCAATAGGTTTTTCACCCCGATCCGGATAAAGCGTTCTCAAGAAACCGGACGACATTCCCGATCTGGTTTGCCCGCTCTTTTAGCTCTTCGATTTTACGTTGGACGACGGCGCGGGCGACCTCTCGGTCGCAACTCTCGGCAGTGGCCTCCACAATTGAGCGCAGGTCAGCGACTGACATACCCGCTTCTCGTGCGCCTGCGAAAAACTGAAGCCAGACGAGGCAATCATCTTTATAGTTGCGGTAACTATTTGTCTCACTGTCACCAACGGTTGAGGTGATAAGACCGTTGCGTTCGTAAAACCGGATGGTGTCCCGACTGACGCCGGATTTCTGTGCAAGTTCGCCAATACGCATGCCAAATCCTAAACCGTGGACAATGGTCTATTGTTTTCCATTCCTGCTTCGATTGTGTGCAGCCACAGACATGAAATTGCAACCACTTTAGGCATTGGGGCATCACATATGAAGACGCGTATTATTCTGGTCGGTGGGGGCTATGTTGGCATACAGCTGGCCAAGGCGTTGGACACCAAGGCCCAAGTGACGCTGATTGAACCGCGCAGTCATTTTGTTCACGCCCCTGCGATGATCCGCTCGGTTGTCGATCCGCAAGTTCTGGATCAGGGATTGATCCCCTATGATGATTTGCTCAGGAACGGTCAGGTTCTGCGCGCTCGCGCCAAAAGCATCAGTGCCGCGGGGGTCACACTTGAAGATGGAACCGAGGTGCTTGGCGATTACATCGTTGTCGCGACAGGCTCTGACAACGCGATGCCGTTTAAACCTGCCAGTGATAGCATCCAAGCCTTTCGCGCAGATAGCGCCCGTATTCACACGATGCTGAAAGCCGCGCAGAGCGTGGCCATCGTTGGCGCGGGTGCAGTCGGGACAGAGTTGGCCGGCGAAATCGCCCATTTCATGCCGGATAAGAAGGTCACATTGGTTTGTTCAGAACCGTCACTGTTCCCGGCGATGCCATCACGATTTGGAACAGCCCTGCAAGGTAAGCTTAATGATGCTGGGGTGACGACGATCTTTGGCGCGCGTGCCGAAAACCTTGAGAGCATGACCGAACCCTATGAGGGGGAGCTTCAATTGAGTAACGGGGAAAGAATTGCTGCCGATCTGATCTTTCCCGTTATCGGGTCTCGAGCCGCATCGAGCCTGTTCGAGACGCTGCCCGGTCTGTGCAAATCTGACGCCAATCGGGTCAAGACCGATGCGTGGTTGCGCCCGTCTGACCTGCCCAATGTCTTTGCCGCCGGAGATGTGGCCGAGACCGGAGATGCGATGACAATCGTCGCTGTCAGCCGCCAAACACCTTGGTTGGAAAAAATGCTGACATTGCTGATCAACGGCAAAAAGGTCGAAGATATGGCCAAATACAAGCCGTGGGGCAAGGCGCCTTTCTTGGTCCCCTTGGGACCGCAGAAAGGGAATTCCTATCTTGTTATGTTCACCGCCGGAAATACGATAACACGTCTGATGAAGGGCAAGGACCTGTTTGTGTCGAAATATCGGAAGATGCTAAACCGGACCTAAGGCGCCCCCTGTCCAAAAAAAAATGCGCCCACTGTGGCAATCGGTTTAATGCGTTAACCGTAACCATCACAGCATCCCTTTGCTGTCTTGCGAAAATTTGGTGCAATGTGCGTGTTTTGGCCATTCGCAGGAACCTGTAAGAATGACGTGCTGGGCCGCTTACTTATTTGTGGATGCGGTTCTTGGGCCGCGACTTGTCTGGGCATTGCGCATGGCTTTGCCACCCAAGTCCTGCGGACAAAGGGGATGAGATGGGAAAAAATAACCAGTTACATTCCAGAGCGATCTCAAGTAGATCATGCCCGGTAAGTTGACACGCCCGAGCATTTGTGCAGCTTTCTAGGTATTTAAGGACACATATAGCGTATGTCGCAACAAGAAGATGATGAAATTGATCTTGCAGAACTGCTTTTTGCACTTTGGTCGGGCAAGTTTTGGATTGCGACGACAACGGTATTAGCCGGAGTTTTGGCGGTATTTTACGCCTTATCCGCCCCGGTTGAATATGAATCAACCGCGATATTTGAGCTAAAAAAGCAATCGTCCGGACCAAGACTGCCGTCTGAATTCTCTGGCCTGGCCGCTCTGGCGGGCATTAATTCTGGCGGCGATTCGCAGGGCGTGTTTGATCGGTTGAACGGCCGCGATTTTGTCGGCAGGTTGGCCACAGAAATGGACCTGGCGGCAGACCCGTTTTTTAATCCCCCCAAAGCGCCAAGCGTTGTGAAAGATGCCATCAAGTTTGTCCTTTCCGGGGGGGTACCGACACGCAGCAAGATCCCCCCGTCGATCCGCTGGACGCTATCTTCGAAAATTATTTGAAGAAAGTAGCAGTTTCGGAAACCAAGAATGGGTCGATCAGCTTGGTCGTGACCCATGAAAAGCCAGACCGTGCGGCTGCTATTGCCAATGGGATCGCGGCGCAGGTCATCAATGAACTGGATGCCGAACGCCAAAAAGAGCAGCGTGCCCAGCTGGATTACCTGTCGGGCGAGCTTGGCCAAGCTTTGGTTGAGATGGACCGGACCAAGCGCGCCGTGGCGGATTATGCCCTTGCCAACAGTCTTGGCGCACCGGGCGAGTTCGCGCAGCGTTCACAGCTTATGGTGTCGTTGCGCGAAGACTTGCTGCGAACCAAGGAAATGAAACAGGCGGTCGAGGCGTTGACCAACGTAATGACCGCTTCAACCGCACCGCAAATGCGAGATTACCTAAACCTTCGGGATCAGGTGCCGGTGCTGGACGATGTTGACTTTCGGCGCCTTATCGGCGTGCCCGAGGCGCTGGGATCTTGGGAATGGCCCCCATTGAGCAGACTAAGGGATTTTGCCACGACTCTCGAAGATCGCGTTGCACGCATCACCCGCTCTGTGGCGGAACTGCGCGAAGAGGCAGAGAAATACGCTGTCGCCACAGAAGAGCTGGGCAAGCTTGAGCGCAGCGCAAAGATCGCCGAGGCGACCTATGGTGTCCTGATTGAACAGGTAAAGGCACAAGCGCTGAGCGCCGGATACCAATCTGAGACCGCCAAGCTTTATCAATCAGCCGCGCCTGCGCCCCGGCCGTCGGCTCCGAAAAAACCGTTGATTGTGGCGCTGGGGCTGGTTCTTGGTGTGTTTACCGGGGTGGCGATCGTGCTTGTGGGGAATATGCGGCGCGGGGTGCTGTTTTCCAAAGGGGCGATTTCCACGGCGGTTGGCGGGGCGGCTTCGTTGCGCGCCCCGTCGTTGTCGCGGGTTCGGGGGGCGGCGCCCAAGGCGATTGAACGACTGGCGGCGGATAGATCCTCTGATCTGGCCGAACTCTCGCTTGAGATCGCCCGGCGCGCCCAGGCTCCGATCCTGGTGGGGGCTTCTGGCCCTAAAATCAACGCGCTTCCCACCGGAATTTGGGCCGCGCGTATGATGACGCAAAGCACCGAATCCCAAAACGGGACCGCCCCGCCCGTTGGTCTTTTGCTTCTCGGAGAGACAGTGCCGCATGGGCTGCAATTTGATCGCAGCGCCGAACCCGGGCTGCTTCAGGCAACCCAGGGCGGGGTGCGGTTTTTTACCCCGGCAGACGGTGTGCCATTGTCGCAGTTGCTTGTGGGGCGTGTCCTATCTGCTCTTCTTGCTGGTGGTGGGTCGCTGGGCCATTCGGGATTGGTTGTCGCCGCGTCCTCGGCCAATACGGTTTTGGCGGCGCGCGCGCTTGCAGAATCCAATCCCGTCAGCATTGTGGTGACGCAGCCAGGTAAAACCCAGCGCGCGGTTCTGGAACGGGCGTCGATGCTGCTATCTTGGGACGCAAATGTGAGTGTGGGGCGATGATGCGACAATTTCTGACAGGTTTGCTTGTGATGCCTTTTCTTGCCGCCGGTTGCGCCCGCGTCCTGGAAGAGCCGCGTCTCAGCGCGCAGGGCGACCGAAGCGTCCAGGAAACGGTGGATGTGAAGATTGAACCGCTGATCGCGGCAGATATTGCCAAGCTGAACGCGACGCCATTTGTGCGGCAAGTGCAGCTTGCGCGCGCTGGCCAGGTTCGGCCGGTGCCCGAGGCTGCGCTGATGCGTGTCACCGCACCAGTATCAACCAAACCGATCCCCTATAAAATTGGGGTGGGGGATGTGTTGAGCATCACCCGCCTGATATCCAAGATAGAACTGACAGATACTTCGGCACAAGAAAGTCAAAGCGTCGTTTCGAACCAATCGCAGGTCACCGCAGATGGTAATATTCAATTCATAGAAACGGGTGTTTTGCCGGTAAATGGGCGCACAATCGCACAGGTGCGCGATTTGGTTTCGAATGCGTTGATTAAGAATCGCCTCGACCAACGCTTCCAGCTCGAGGTTTCGGGCTTCAATTCGCAGGTGGTCAGCCTTGCGCTGATCAGCGCGGGCGCTGGAAATGCTGGGGAAAATACCGACGGCGCCAAGTTATTGGGTGGAACGGCGCTTTATCCGATTACCGAACGGCCGCTCAGCCTGCGCGAGCTTCTCGTTCGGGCCGGAGCGGAAATCAATCGCAGTTTTGTTCAGACAGTGACCCTTCAGCGCGCTGGCCGCGCATATTCGATGCCGATTGATCATGTGTTTTCCGTCGATGCGCCTGAATACTATCTTACCGGCGGCGACAGCATCAAGCTTGAGGGCCATGCCTATAAGGGCCAGGTTGCCTATGTTCTTGGCGGTGGATCATCGCCGCAGACGGTTCCTGTTTCGCCGGCTTCGCGTCCAACGCTTTCTGATGCGCTGTTTGGTGATGATGGGCCGATGGCGTCGCCCGCCGCACGAAAATGGGAGGTCTATCTCCTACGCGGGGCGAACCCAGTCAACGCGTATCATCTTGATGCCACTGATCCGGCACGGCTTACGCTTTCCAATCAGCTTGAGCTGCGCCCTGATGATATCGTTTTTGTCGCGACCAAGCCGATCTATGATCTTAATCGCGTAATTTCATTGATGAACCCTGCAACCATAGGCGCGAATGCGCTTTCTGGCGATTAGGCCATGGGCTTGGCGCTCGGGCCCGGCGCCCGCAGGTGCCTGGCGCCGGCGGCGGCCCCGCCTAATCCGCGCCTTGGCCCATTGCGGGCGTAAGCGTCCCGCCTCGCTGCTCTGACGGTTCACAGGGTGTGTTGATAGTATCCACAAAAAATTGACGGAATGGTTGCCGCCCTCCCCAGACGGCATCGTAATGTGGCAAAATAGTGATGTAGGCAGTAAGCGTCCGGTCTAAACGAGCACTAGGAACGGCACAAAAGCGGGGCAGGTCCAAAAAGGCGAAATCAACCGTGCCGAGTATCTTCTGCCATGGAAATACACACCGCAAGGCGTTCAGGTTGTGAACCGGCATGCAAAATTGACCCTGTATTAGGGTAATCGGCGTCCAAAAGTGACCCCCCTGATAATTCGTT
>CAKZPD010000015.1 GCA_937138475.1 uncultured Sulfitobacter sp.
GGGCGCTGCGCTTTGAAGGCGCCATAGATTGAGCGCCAGTTATCCAACGAAATCAATGGAAAATGGCGGAGACGAAGTCCGCCTTTTGGTGTTCCTGTAAATTCCAATATTGTTTTATTTTCATAGGATTAACTGATGCTTACGTCTTGACTGTACCGAGCACGTCCCCCATATTCCAGATAATAATGGGGGATAGAATGGCGGATAAAATATCCAATATTGACCGCGGTATTCCGGCAAAGCGGGCGGAAAAAGTACTGTCCGCCGCGTTCGTCCGCACCGTCACCAAGCCTGGCAAATATTTCGACGGTCACGGGCTGTTTCTCAAGGTAGACGCCTCTGGTGCGCGCCGATGGATACAGCGCATTATGATCCGCGGGAAACGTTCCGAGATTGGCATGGGCAGTGCGTCGCTCGTCAGTTTGTCCCAGGCGCGCGAACAAGCTTTGGAAAACCGTAAACTGGCACAAATGGGCGGAGATCCACTTCAGGCCAAACGCGCGGCAAAAGACTTGCTGACCTTTGAGCAGGCATGCCGGAAGGTTCACAAAATTCACGAACCCACTTGGCGCAACAAAAAACATGCCGCACAATTCATCGCTACTCTAGAAACCTACACATTCCCCCGCATCGGCAAGTTGAAAGTGTCGGAGGTGACAACGGCAGATGTGTTGGCGGTTCTGCAACCGATATGGCTTGAAAAGCCCGAAACCGCGCGGCGGGTGCGCCAACGCATTGGCACTGTAATGAAATGGGCTGTCGCGAACGGATGGCGCCATGACAACCCCGCGGACGCCATCGCGCAAGCCTTGCCGAAACAGGAAAAGACGCAAGTTCATCGTAAATCGTTGCCCTATGACAAGGTGCCCGAATTTTTGGACGCGCTCAAAGCTTCGGGGGCTAGTGAGGCGACGAAGCTTGCACTGGAACTGGTTATCCTGACCGCATCAAGGTCTGGCGAAGTGCGATTGGCCGAGTGGTCCGAGTTTGATTTGGCGCACGGCATTTGGACCCGCCCTGCTCGTCGTATGAAGTCGAAAAAAGAGCACCGCGTGCCCCTGCCCCCCCGCGCTTTAGAAGTTCTTGAACAGGCGGCAACGCTGAGTACGGGCGAAGGTCTGGTTTTCCCCGGCACGGTTCATGGCAAACCCTTGTCCGACATGACGCTATCAAAACTGACCAAGGCGTTGGGCTATGATGTGGACGTGCACGGGTTTCGCACATCATTCAAGACATGGACGCAAGAGCGCACCAACACACAACGTGACGTCTCAGAAGCCGCGCTCGCTCATGTGGTAAAGGATAAGGCCGAAGCCGCATATGCTCAGTCGGATTTCTTTGAAAAGCGGCGAAAGTTGATGGAAAGATGGTGTCTATTTGTGAACAAAATACAGCCAAGGGTAGAAACAATCCGCTCGCGAGAAGCATAATTCATTGTTGCTCACACAGTATATTGCATAAGTTATCCACATTCGGTCAACATATCGGGTTTTTCTTGTGTGATGCCTGCCTATTCCAGTAAGAGTCAATACTGTGTAAACATCCATAGGTTGTGGGTACTGGTTTGATTTGTCCCGAGTTTTATTTCACCCCCCAAATGCTCGAAACGCGCTTCGCGAGAACGCTTTCCAATGACCGAATTGCTCCAGTCATATTTACGGCCGCGGGTATGCAGTACTCCAATATCAAGCCGAGTGAACGTAGTCAGGTGTTGGCCGCCAGCGCCAAAATATTCGTCCATCGTTTCTTGGACACATTTGATGACAGCCTTTTGGTTTTCTCCTTGAGCAGAGCGGCGCCCGTGAAGATCGATAGTTGGATTTTGGCTGGAGCGAGTGCAGTCTTCGAAAAGCTACCTGAATCGGCCTCGGCGGCCAACGCTGTATCGCGAACGGTGGCCAACTCGTATAAATTGATAAATTCTGACGGTTGGACCGTTTGTTCGTCGGGGGATGAGATATTTATTGGTAACCTCAATCCTGCGAAACGAAAGGTTTTGGAGACGATGGATGGCTGGTCACTTTGCTTGCCGAACGAAGCGCTGCCGAGTGATAGCGGTAGCTGCTTGAAGACGCTGGCTACGCAGATATTCCAAGAGGCAAGCGCTGCAAAACAGCGTAAGAAACGGCCAGGAAGGCCAAATCAAGTTATTCCTATGGTTGAGCGTTTGAAGAAACAATATCCAAACGGAGTGCCGAACAAACCTCTTAAGGTAATTACCCGAGAATTGGCTTGCATCGCTCCAGTTGACTGCTCGGAAACTGTAATGAGACAAGCCATTGCCAAATATAAAGTGCTTAATATCAATGAGCTATGTCACGTAAATTGTGAAAATTAGTTTCTATAGTTTACGGGAAATGCATTGGATGTGTTGTTCCGCTACGTTCCTTCGTAGGCGAAATAGAACCGAGAGGAACACCAATGACCGAGCATTACCTACGCCGACCCGCCGTTGAAGCCGCCACTGGCCTTAGCCGATCTAGTCTTTATGCGATGATGGATCGTGGCGATTTCCCACGACCTGTGCGCATCGGCAAGCGGGCTGTTGCCTGGCCCCAAAGTGCCGTGACGGCATGGCTGGCATCGCGCCCGACTACGGGCCGAGCTGGGTAAAACAACGCCCACGCAGTTAAGATAACTGGCGCGGGCGCTGAGAGGTCTAGTCAACTTCCAGATACCGCGCTGCACTTGTAATTTCAAGGAGATTTGCAGCATGCAGATTCAAGTAACGCTCGATTTGAGCGAACAATCTCGCTCGTTTAAACTCAAGGGCCGATTGGGTTGGGCGATGGTTCAACTCGCCAATGCTGGCAAGCACGGCATCACCCCGATAACGCGCCCCGCGCCGCTTTGGTCCGCATATGTCTTTAGCCTAAAGGAGCATGGTGTCCCCATTCAAACGGTCATGGAAGCTCATGATGGCAGCTATCCGGGGCAACACGCCCGCTATGTTTTGACCTGCAAGGCCAAGGTCCAAATCCTATCGCCTGAGCCGGAGGTGCAACCATGAGGACACAGCGCCCCCAAATTCCCGTCACGGCCTTTGAGCGCCGTTTGACCCACAGGCACAATCTGCCCGGTCATTGGGCGCGTACAAACCACGAGTTGCGCGGGGGGCATCGCTGATGGCCAAGGGCTACAAGCACGCAAAAAAAGGGCAGCCGCCTTTCGTGCAAATCTATCACTGGGTGATGGGGACTGAGGCATGGGAAACCATGCCCCCCGGGCCACGTGCGCTGTATCTTGAGCTCAAGAAGCGATACAATGGGCATAACAACGGTGCGATATTCCTAAGCCACCGGGACGCGGCAAAGGCTTGCGGCGCTCACAGAAACACCGTGGGCAGTTGGTTTCAAACGCTCGAAGAACGCGGTTTCATCACCAAGACCAAAGGGCACTACCTTGGCCCCTCGGGCGCCGGCGTCGCTGCGACATGGGCACTGACCGAATACCCCACCCCGGACGGGCACAAAGCCACAATGGCGTTCAAAAAATGGAAAAGCCCCGCACAAAATCAGTGCATCACTGGCACAAAAACTGTGCATCGGCGGGCCGCTGGGTGAGCAATGCACAAAATATGTGACGCTTTGGCCGGTCTTAGCGGCAAAAAGCGGCCCAAAAAACAGGACATATTTACATCTAGCCATAGGCTACTGCGAGAATGCGGCGGGCAAATGTGGGCATTTGTCATCATGCCAAATCGAAAAACCCTCACAAGTTGCCAAATGATTTCGGGAAAAAAATGGGAAGGTTGCAAATGGGCGGATATGGATCAGGACGGCGCAGCGGCAAAACCTCGGTGGAGAGGTGCCGGGCATTGGGTGTGAACCAACTTCAACGAGCGGGCCTGCTGGAGGCCGGAGCAACGGGGCAATGGGTCTGGCACTGTGATGATGCCGAAATCGGGCGCATTGGGTTCACCCTTGAGGCCGGGCGGATAACGCTGCGGTATTGCTGGCAGGACCGTTTCGAAAAGTGGTTGCCTGTGTTAGAGGGCATCAACCTTACTTACGTTGATTGCCATTTTGGCGGGGTGCGGCCCTATTTTGAATGCCCGGGTGTTGTGAATGCTCGCCCCTGTTGGCGCCGCGTTGGCAAGCTGTTCGCCGCGGGGCGGTATTTCCTGTGCCGACATTGCTATGATCTTGGCTACGACAGCCAAAGCGAGCCCCCCCAGGACAGATTGCTGCGCCGTGCTGACAAACTGCGAATGACCTTGGGTGGCCCGCTTGGCGCGATGGATGGCATCCCTGCGCGCCCCAAGGTCATGTGGCAGCGTACATATCACCGCACAGCCTCAGAAATTGAACGCTGCGAGCGCCAAGCAGATCTGATTGCTCTCAACAAATATCACTATGTTCTCAGCCCGCAGGAACGTGAGAGGCATTTCAGCGGCCTCTAGGCATATGCTGGTGCTACGCGCGGGTTGGCTCAGAACCGGTGAACGATATCGAAACGAACGCTAGACTGGGTGCCGCCGTTCAAGCGGTCCATGGCAAGGCGTATGTCGGCGTTGCTCAGCCCGTTTTTCGACAGGCTTGAAAGCCCGAACTCGGCACCCGTGCCGCAGTCGTTGGCACTGCTGGTTGTCTTGGCGTATTCACATACAATGCGCGGCACGATGCTGAGTTGCGTTGTGCTATCCCCCACCCGTTGCCGTCCAGCGCTACCACAAATTCTGGGCGAAACGTGGAATTGGCCAGGGTAACATCGCCGGCGTCCGACGTTCACCAAGTCTGCCCGGCCGGTAGTAGCGTTGACCTGTAAGGTGGCTGTCTCAGCCCCGCATCGGCGGTGGGAACGCCGCTGGATGACAGGGTGCGATTTGGGGGGATGGCTATTCAACTTTGCTTGGTTCATGTATTGTTCTTTATCTGCGTTGGCTGGACCGAATCTTGAATGTGTAACCTTTATTCCCAAACCAAAAGCCAGGACGCGATGCGGCATGTCTTTGACGATATGCTCAGTGGGGGCCAAGAGCTGGTGGACGATACTGGAAACCTGCCGCCACTGACTGCGATCTGGCCTGACTATCCGGCACCGATTATTCGGCGCGGGGATGCCGCAGCCTGGCAGATGACCATGGCGCGCTGGGGCATGCCGACCCCGGCGAAGTTCCTCGAAGGCAAGCGCACCGACAAGGGCGTGACCAATATCCGCAATGTCGCCTCGCCGCATTGGCGGCGTTGGCTTGGCATTGAGCATCGTTGCCTCGTGCCGTTCACGAGCTTTTCCGAACTGGACCAGCGCGCTGATGCGCCGCGTAATTCACCCGTCTGGTTTGCCTTGGGCAAGGACCGGCCGCTTGGCTTTTTTGCCGGGTTGCGCACCGAATGGACATCCGTGCGCAAGCTGAAGGAGGGCGAGGTGACAGCGGAAATTTTTGGCTTCTTGACCTGCCCGCCCAATGCCGAGGTGGCGCCGATCCACCCCAAAGCCATGCCCGTCATCCTCACGCAGCCCGAGGAATGGCGGCGCTGGCTGACTGCACCGGCCGAGGAGACCCTGAAGCTCCAGCGGCCCCTCCCTGACGGGATGTTGCAAATCGTTGCCGAAGGGGGGCGAGAAGATGCGATGTGATCTTGCTTCTAATGCGGCTTTTGCATTGTCTCGGAATCGTGTCCATGAGGCCGAGGGCCAAGGCCGGCGCAGCTTTGCTTTGCTGCAAGCTGCCCTGCACGCCGACGCTTTGATCTGGATCATTCCCGGACATGCCCCACACCAGCCGATGCTTCGCGGGCTGCCCGAAGGCGTCGGGGAACGGCTGCATCTTATTCGCCCTGCAAATGAGACGGACCTGCTCTGGGCCACCGAAGAGGCGCTGAGATCCAAAGGCGTTGGGTTGGTCATTGCGGAACCGGAAAGGCCCCTTTCCCTGATCGCGGGGCGTCGTCTGCAACTGGCGGCAGAGGCGGGGCGAACCACCGGGCTTATGCTGATTCGTGAGGGCCAAGGCAGCAATGCTGCCGAGACGCGGTGGCATTGTGCACCGATTGCGTCGGAAAGACGGGACTCGACTCTGCATCACTGGAAACTTATAAAGAACAAAAAGGGAACATTAACGACTTGGACTGTGCATTGGAATGGCAAGACGACTGCTGTCCATCCGGTTTCCGCGGCTGGCGAGCGACACCAGCCTGCGGAGACGTCCCGTTGAGGGACCGTTCGCCCTGATCCATCGATCAGGGAACGTCGATCATGTGCATTGCCTGAACCTGGTCGCCGAGACGCGCGGATTGCATCCGGGCATGGCAGCGGCCGACGCCCGCGCCATCTGCCCCGAGCTGATCACCCGGCCCGCTGATTTGGCGCAGGGAGCGGCCGCACTGGCAGGCCTTAGGCGCTGGATGGTGCGTTATTCGCCGATGGTGGCGCGGGATGGCTCGGACGGGCTGATCGCTGATATTTCGGGCGTGCCGCATCTTTTCGGGGGCGAGGCCGAGATGCGGGCCGACATACACGCGCGGCTGGAGCGGGTTGGTCTGACCCTCTCGAGCGCCATCGCCGAAACCCGTGGCGCGGCCCAGGCGCTGGCCCGCCATGGTGGAGGCATCCTACCCGAGAGTGCGGTAAAGGAAGGTATCGCCGGCCTGCCGGTCTCGGCGCTCCGGATCGGGAGCGATGTGGCCCAGGGCCTTGCCTGGGTGGGGCTGAACAGGATCGGTGATCTTGCCGATCTGCCGCGTGCCCCGCTTGCACGGCGGTTTGGCCCGGGGCTCGTGCTGCGGCTCGATCAAGCGCTTGGCCTTCAATCGGAACCGGTGGCCCCGGAGGCAGATGCGCCTTATTTCGGGGTGCGCATGACCATGCCGGACCCCATCGGCCTCGAGGCCGATGTTATGTCGGGTCTGTCCCGCCTGCTTGCTCGGCTCTGCGGCACACTGGGTCAACATCATCGTGGCGCACGGCGGCTGCGGCTCGAACTGCACCGGGTCGACCGGGAAACGGTGCAGGTCGAGATCGGGCTTGCCCGACCGATGCGCGATCCCGAGCGGATTGCAGCGCTTTTCAAAAAAGGCGTGTCTGAGGTCGAGGCCGGGTTCGGGATCGAGGCGATGCGCCTCGTCGCCCATGTGACCGAAGACCTGCAGCCAGAGCAAATCGGTGGCCCCAGAACGATAACCCGCGAGGACGCGCTGGCGGATCTTTTTTCGCGGCTCGGTAATCGGCTGGGTTTCGATCGGGTTTTGCGGCTCCTGCCCGCCACCAGCAAGATTCCCGAACGCAGTTTCCTGGTGGCGCCGGCCGCCTATAGCGCGGCGGAACAGCAGCCGCCGTATCGCGGGCCGGATCGGCCGATCATCCTCTTTCCACCCGAGCCGGTCACAACGAAAGGAATGAGTCAGCCCGGGCATCCACCGGCCCGTTTTGCCTGGCGGCGCATGTCCTTTACCACCCTGCGCGCGGACGGACCCGAACGGATTGCGCCGGAATGGTGGTTTGACGATCCTGCCTGGCGCTCCGGTCTGCGCGATTACTGGCGGGTGGAGACCCGCGAAGGCGCACGGCTCTGGCTGTTCCACACCCCGCAGTCCCCAGCCTGGCCCGCGCAGAGCTGGTTCGCACAGGGTGAGTTCGCATGACCGGCTATGCGGAGCTTTGCGTGACCAGCAATTTCACCTTCCTGACCGGGGCCTCGCATCCCGAGGAGCTGGTCACGCGGGCCGCCGAACTGGGTCTGAACGCCATCGCCATCACGGATTGCAATTCGGTGGCGGGCGTGGTGCGGGCCTTTTCTGCCTTGAAGGAGCTGGCCCGGCTGCGCGACGAAGCACGCGCGGCGAGCGACGGAGCCGAGACCGGCCCGACAATCCGATCCCGGCAAGTGACCGATCATTCCAGCCGCCAAACGGTGCAACTTCATACCCTCGCAGATTCAACCGTTCAGATCCCACAAGGCACCGCCTTGCCCAAGCTTATACCTGGCGCCCGGATCGTGCTGACTGACAGCGAGGTTGACTGGCTGGCCCTGCCTACGGATGTTGTGGCCTGGTCGCGGTTGACCCGGCTTCTTTCGCTGGGCAAGCGGCGGGCTGTGAAAGGCGAATGCCATCTGACGCGCAAGGATTTGCTGGATTGGGGTCAGGGCATGGTGCTGATCGCGTTGCCCCCTGATGCGATGGACCACCCGGTCCAGACGTATACCAGCGACCTGCGGCAAATGTTGCGCAGCTTTCCCGGCCAATGCTTCCTTGGCGCGGCTCCGCGCTATGATGGCCGCGACCCCTTGCGCTTTGAGCGGCTGGAGCGCCTTGCTCATGATACCGGCCTTCCGCTGGTGGCGGTTGGCGATGTTATGATGCATCGCTCGGCCAGGCGTCCGCTGGCCGATGTCCTGACCTGCTTGCGCGAGGGCTGCACGATTGACACAATCGGCGAGCGCCGGCTGACCAATGGCGAACACCGGCTTAAATCCCCGAGCGAGATGGCACGCATGTTCCATCGCTATCCGGCGGCAATCCGACGCACGCTTGAGATCGCCGACCGTTGCGCCTTTCGGCTGGATGATCTGCGTTATCAATACCCCGACGAGGCGCGCAGCGGCGAACCCGCTCAGGCCCGGCTTGAACGCCTCTCACAGGAGGGGCTGCATTGGCGCTATCCAAAGGGACCGCCGGCCAGGATCATTGCCCGGGTCGACAAGGAACTGAGGCTCATCAATGAGATGGGCTATGCGCCCTATTTCCTGACGGTGCATGACATCGTGGCCTTCGCGCGCTCAAAGGGGATTCTTTGTCAGGGCCGTGGGTCGGCCGCCAATTCGGTCGTTTGCTACCTGCTCGGCGTGACAGAGGTGCCCCCCGAAAGCATCACGTTAATCTTTGAGCGCTTCATCTCAAAGGAACGCGGTGAACCGCCGGACATCGACGTGGATTTTGAGCATGAGCGGCGTGAGGAAGTGATCCAGTGGATCTATGAGCAATACGGACGCCATCGCGCCGGGCTGACTGCCACCGTGATCCATTTCCGCTCTCGTGCTGCAATCCGCGAGGTCGGCAAGGTGATGGGGCTCAGCCAGGATGTGATCGCCCGGCTCGCGGGTCAGATCTGGGGTTGGTCGTCCAGTGCACCGGGCGAGGACCGGATGCGTGATGCCGGGATCGATCCGGCGGATGGGCGCGTGGCGCTTGCGGCGAGATTGATCGGCGAGATCATCGGCTTTCCCCGCCACCTAAGCCAGCATGTCGGCGGCTTTGTCATCACCCATGGCCGGCTTGATGAGCTTTGCCCAATTGAGAACGCGGCAATGGAGGATCGCACCGTCATCGAGTGGGACAAGGACGATATCGATGCGCTCGGTCTTCTGAAGGTCGATGTGCTGGGCCTCGGCATGCTGACCTGCATCCGCAAGGCCTTCGGGTTGTTAAGGGATCACCGTCACCTGCGGCTGACCCTCGCCAATGTCCCACCAGAGGATCCGGCGGTTTACGACATGCTCTGCAGCGCGGATGCGGTCGGGGTCTTCCAGGTTGAAAGTCGGGCACAGCTCAACTTCCTGCCCCGGATGCAGCCCCGAAAATTCTATGATCTGGTGTGCGAGGTCGCCATCATTCGGCCCGGCCCGATCCAGGGCGGCATGGTTCATCCCTTCATCAATCGCCGCCAGGGCAAAGAGGCCGTCGAAGACCTTGGGCCCGCCATGATGGAGGTGTTGGGACGCACCTATGGCGTCCCTCTCTTTCAAGAGCAGGCCATGCAGATCGCGGTCGTCGCGGCCGGGTTCACGGCGGCCGAGGCCGACCGGCTGCGCCGCTCGCTTGCTACCTTCAAGCGGATGGGCACCATCGGCGCGTTCCGCGAGCGATTCATCTCGGGGATGCTTGCGCGCGGCTATGAGGCCGGGTTCGCGGAGCGATGCTTTGCCCAGATCGAGGGCTTTGGCAGCTATGGCTTCCCTGAAAGCCATGCGGCGAGCTTTGCGCGGCTGGTCTATATTTCGGCCTGGCTAAAGCGGCACCATCCGGCGGTCTTTACCTGCGCTCTGCTGAACAGCCAACCGATGGGCTTTTATGCCCCGGCGCAGCTCGTGCGCGACGCGCGCGAGCATGGCGTTGAAATCCGCGCCGTTTCTGTCAATCATTCGGCTTGGGACTGCACCCTAGAGCCGCGCAGTGACGGTGGCTTGGCGCTGCGCCTCGGCTTTCGGCAGATCAAAGGGATGCGCGAAGAGGATGCGATCTGGATCGAGGCGGCCCGAGGCAATGGCTATCCAGATGTGGAAAGCCTCTGGCGCAGGGCCGGGGTCAGGCCTGATGCGCTGGAGCGGTTGGCCGAAGGGGATGCGTTTGCCTCGCTTGGTCTCAATCGGCGCGATGCGCTTTGGGCCGCCCGGGCGCTGCAAGGGCCCAAGCCACTGCCCCTCTTCGGGACCGATGGCGAGGGCGGAGCGGAACCTGAGGTTGCACTGCCGGCGATGACGCTGGGCCAGGAGGTGATCGAGGATTATCTGGCGCTGCGGCTGTCCCTGCGCGCCCATCCGGTTGAACTCCTACGCTCGCGCCTTCCGGAAAGCCTGCCCCATGAGCGGCTGGACCGGGCCACCGGGCGCATCACGGTGGCGGGCCTCGTCATCACGCGGCAACGTCCCGGCACCGCCGCGGGCGTGATCTTCCTGACGCTGGAGGATGAGACCGGTGTGTCCAATGTGGTTGTCTGGAACCGGGTTTATAAGACCTTCCGCAAGGCGGTGATCGCAGGGCGGCTCTTGCGTGTCTCAGGCCGGATCGAACGCGAAGGCCAGGTTGTTCATGTGATCGCCGAGCGGGTCGAGGACATCTCGCCAATGCTCTCAAGTCTCGGAGAACCGGCCATCGACGCATGTGATCGCCAAGTTGCAGCGGTGGATCACACCGCCCGCAGCGCTGGAGGATCAAGCGCACGCCATCCGCGCGAACAGGCCAAGCAGCTGTTCCCGAGCCGGGATTTTCATTAGGTGTTCGCTCCCGATCTCCGGTGGATCGGAATTAGGAACAATCGCAAAAAAAACGGCGATTTGACTGCCATCGGGTGAATTCTGCTGCGCAGCAAGCGGGGGTCTTTGGGACGTGACACATCCTGATCCCACCTTCCCAATTAGGCCAAAACGTACAAATTTTTGCCCATTTGCTGCGGCGGGGTTGCGTCCACCCGGTACCAGTATTCTAATCGAGGCGTCGATTCCGATCCTCGCTTTTTAACCTTGTTGACCTAAATCACAGGCCGGGCGTGCGGGCCGCCTGATCAAGCGTCACCAACTCTTGCCCATATTTCTTTCCCGGTAATTTACCCTTCTGAGTAGGGCGGGCCCGCAACCTTGGCTGCAAACAATAATCTCAACTTGCCTTGCTACTTAGCCCAGGCAGTCAATCCATCGCAATCTGAAATGGCGGGCGAATTGGGGGATGCGGTTGAACTATTTGGACTTAAAGCTTTGATTTATAAGAATTAAACCAAATGTAGTGGCGGAGACGAAGGGATTCGAACCCTCGAGACCCTTCCGGGCCTACTCCCTTAGCAGGGGAGCGCCTTCGACCACTCGGCCACGTCTCCGTGGATCGGGATACTTGCTCGGGAAGGGGGTTGCAAGGCATGATTTACCCAAAACGGTGGAAAAATCTTTGCCTGAAAATCAGGGGGGTGCGCCCTGCCCCGGTTGTGGCAGGACGCAAGCCGGGGGTTAGAGTGACGCCTGATAGATTTGATTGATCTGCGTGCCCAGCGCCGCGTTGAATTCGGCATCTGACATGCGCACGTTCAGCCCTTCGGTCAGGGCGCGGCTGAAGCTGGCGATCATCTTGCGGTTTTGCGACAGCTTTTGGCAGGCATCAGCAGTCGAATAGCCGCCCGACAGGGCCACAATGCGCAGCACATTGGGGTGATCGGCCAAGACATCATACAGCCCGGCCACATCGGGCAATGTCAGCTTGAGCATGACTTCGGCGTTTTGTGGCAGTGCATCCAGATGTGCCGACAGCGCGGCAAGCAAAAGGTCTTCGGCCTTGGCTTTGCTGGGGGAATGGATATTCACCTCGGGTTCGATAATCGGGACCAGCCCGGCATCAACCACCTGTTGGGCCACGTCAAACTGCTGGGCGACCACCTTGTCGATCCCCTGCCCGTTCGCGCCGTGAATGACCGATCGTTCCTTGGTGCCGAAAATTCCCTTGGCGCGGGCCTGGGCCAGCAGATCGTCAAGGCCCGGCATCGGCTTGAGCAGCTGCACATCCTCGGCCTGGTCTTCCAACCCTTTGTCAATCTTGAGGAATGGCACCACACCGCGATCTTCCCACAATAGTTTGGCGACCTCTTTGCCGGTGATGGTTTCGTTCATTGTGCGTTCGAACAAGATGGCACCGATGACTTTGTCCGAAGTAAACCCGTCGGCCAGAATGATCCGCGCGCGCATGTCGTGCATAGCCTGAAACATTTCTGCCTCAGAGGAATAATCGCTGGGTTCCACGCCATAAAGGCTCAGCGCTTTTGGCGTTGAGCCGCCCGATTGATCCAATGCGGCGATAAAGCCTGCGCCAGATTTCATTTGCGCGCGCATGGTGGGCTGGTTCGACATGGTGTGCTCCGTCTTGTGATTCCTGATTTGCGCCCTTTTAGATCAGCTTTCAGGCGGATGATATATGTTTGCGGCGGACAAAACCGCCGATTATCCCAAGGACCCAAGCGCGGGAAAGCGTTCAAGAAGCCACCAGGACAAACTGGTAAACGCGCCGGTCAAAAGCGCCAGCCCCACCAACAAAAGCAAGGCCCCCATGCCGCGTTCAATCAGCTTCATATGTTTCTTGATGCGGTTCATCAGATGCACGGCACGCGCGATGAACAATGCCGCCAGAATGAACGGCAGGCCCAGACCGATGGCATAGACCCCCAAAAGAAACGTGCCGCGCATGACCGAGGCCTCGCCGGCGGCGAGGGACAAGATCGCGCCCAGCTGCGGCCCAATGCAGGGCGTCCAGCCAAAGGCAAAGGCCAGCCCCAGCACATAGGCGCCAAAGGCCGATCCGCCGTGTTGACCGGCGTCGATCCGGGCCTCTTGATCCAGCAGGGCAATCCGGAACACGCCCAGGAAATGCAGGCCAAAGACGATGACAACAATGCCTGAAATTCTGGCGAAAACCTCTTGGTTTTGCAGAAAAAATGCCCCAAAGACCGAGGCGGTGAACCCCAATATCAAAAACACAGTGCTGAGGCCCATAACAAAGAACAGCGCCGCCAAAAACGCTTTGCGCCGGGCGTGCCCGCCCTGGGCCATATCGCCGATGGATACCCCGCTCATATAGGCAAGATAGGGCGGCACAATCGGCAGCACGCAGGGGCTGAGAAAGCTGATGCCCCCGGCCACCAGCGCCACAAATATCGCCGGCAAAAGCGCAGCGTCGATGATTTCAATTCCGAACATAACCGTGGCATACGCCATTCCTGCGGCCAGGTCACGCGCCGCATTGTCACAACCTTGTGGACAGCTTTGACGATCCTGCGTATCACAGCGCCATGACGATGGATGCAGATCTTGATGCACGCGGATTGCTGTGCCCGCTGCCGGTTTTGAAGGCACGCAAGCGGCTTCAGGCGCTTAGGGCCGGGGCGCTGTTGACCGTGTGGGCCGATGATCCGGCCGCAGTGATCGACATTCCGCATTTTTGCACCCAAGCCGGTCATACGCTGGTGTCAGCGCAGGAAGACGGCCCGGTTCAGGTCTATGTTATTCGCAAAGGCGACCGGGGCTAAACCGCAAGGGTGGCTTGGACCGCCCTGCCCCATGCTTGGTATTTTCGCGCGCGGATTTCTGGGGCCATGGCCGGTGAAAATCGCCGTTCGGCCTGCCAATTTGCCTGAAAACCGCTTTGGTCTGGATAGATACCCGCCTGCATACCCGCCAGCCACGCGGCCCCCAGCGCCGTTGTTTCAAGGGTCTTGGGGCGCTCGACCGGGGCGTTAATCATATCGGACAGAAATTGCATGGTCCAATCCGACGCGGCCATGCCCCCATCGACCTTCAAAACCTGAAGCGCGCCCCAATCTTGGGTCATTGCCTCGATCAGGTCGCGCGATTGCAGCCCCACGCTTTCAAGGGCGGCGCGGGCAATTTCGCGCCGCGTGGTGCCGCGCGTCAGGCCAAAGATTGCGCCGCGGCACTGCGGGTTCCAATACGGCGCCCCAAGGCCGGTGAAGGCCGGCACAAAAGTGACCTGCTGATCGGGGTCCGAGGTCTTGGCCAATGTCTCGGATTGGCTGGCCGTGTCGATGATGTTCAAACCATCGCGCAACCACTGAACCGCCGCCCCCGCCACAAAGATCGACCCCTCAAGCGCGTAAGACGCGGTTCCGTTGAATTGAAAGGCAATGGTGGTCAGCAGCCGCGCCTGCGATTGAACCGCCTGCCTGCCGGTGTTCATCAGGGCAAAACAGCCGGTGCCATAGGTGGCCTTGATCATGCCCGGTTGAAAGCACGCCTGCCCGATGGCGGCGGCCTGTTGATCGCCGGCAACGCCCAAGATCGGGATTTCAGCCCCCAGAATGCTGGGATCAAGCTGTCCGAAATGACCGGCGCAATCTTGCACCTGCGGCAGCATTTGCATGGGAATATCAAGGGCTTTGCAGATATCAGGGCACCAGTGACCCTTGTGAATGTCAAAGATCATCGTGCGTGATGCGTTGGTGGCATCGCAGACATGTGCGGCCCCGCCGGTTAGGCGCCAGATCAAAAAGCTGTCGACAGTGCCGAACAAAAGCTGCCCGTTTTCGGCCTTGGCGCGCGCGCCGGCATGATGATCCAGGATCCACTTGATCTTGGTGCCGGAAAAATAAGGATCCAACAGCAAACCGGTGCGGGCGGTGATTGTCGGGCCAAGCCCCTGTTGTTCCAGCGCGGCGCAAGTGTCTTGGGTGCGTCGGTCCTGCCAGACGATGGCACGCCCCACCGGCTGGCCGGTGGTTTTATCCCAAACCACCGTCGTTTCGCGTTGATTGGTGATGCCGATGGCCGCGATCTGATCGGCGGTGATCCCCGCCTTGGCCACCGCCTCGCGCAGCGCGCGCAGCACCCCCTGCCAGATGTCTTCCGGGTCGTGTTCAACCCAGCCCGGCTTGGGAAAATGCTGGGTGAATTCGTGCTGGGCCATGGCCCGGATCTGCATGTCTGCATCAAAGACCATCGCCCGGCTTGAGGTTGTTCCTTGATCTATCGCCAGCACAAAGCCCATCGCACGCCCCCCGTTTGCCCGGCCCTATCTGGCAACAGGCCGGGGCCGGGTGCAAATGAAAACTGCCTAAAGCGCTTTGAAAACGCCGATGATCCGTTTGATGGTGCCTTGTTCATCCGCCTTGCCAAGGCCGATACATTCCACCACCATCATCCGCCCATCCCGCCGGATCAAACGATGGGTAAAGCGGAATTCGCCGCCGTTCTTGGTCACGTTTTCGATGTGCTGGCTGACCTTGACGCGGTCATCGGGGTGATAAAAGTTAATCGCAGTGGTCATATTTGGCACAAAGGCTCTTGGGTCTTCACCATGGATGCGGAACACCTCGTCCGACCAATAAAGGTTAGCGGTGTCCAAATCCAACGACCAATAACCGGTCTCGGCCAGATTTTGCAGCAAGACAAGCTGTTCGGCCGTGTCCTCGGCCTGACGCTGTGCATCGACAACCGGGGTGACGTCAATCGCCACGGAATAGACGGTGCTTTCATGCAAGGATGGGTGTTCGAACACGAAACGTTCGGAATTCATCCAGATCTTGCCGCCGGTTTCCTTGCTGGGAATACAGGCCAGATGGTTGGCGCGCTTGGAACTGCTGCGCAACACCTCAAGATCCTGGGCCTGCACGATCTTGCCCTCTTCCCCGTCAAGGATGTCGTACAGGTTCTTTCCCTCGGCCTCGCTGCGCGACATGCCCAGCACCCGCGCCGATCGTTCGCTGATGCGCAAAATGGTGCCATCTTTGGCACGGTTCATCATCAAGATATGGGTGTTGCTCAGCAACAGGTCCAGTTCCTGCGCCAGTCCGGGGAATTCAGCCACCACCATCGTGACCCCTTTGACCTGTTCGCGCGCGTCGAAAAACGGCGAACACATCATCTTGACGCGCGCGCCGTTGCTGGTGAATTCGCGCAGCATGGATGTTTTTTGCTGCATGGCCGCGTTACACAGCGGCGCAAGGGCAGGATAATTGGCCGGCACGGCGCATTGGCTGACATGCATCGACATCAGCGGCCGCTCAAGCTGAAACAGCTCGGTTGCGGCATTGGTCGCCTGCGTCACCTGAAGGGCGGTGTCCAGAACCAAGATCGCCAGCGGCGCGGTTTCCAGAACCGAGATCAGCTCGCCTGTGCGGCCGCTCAGCTCGGCCGCGGTGATCTGAAGCTCTTCGTTGACGGTGATCAGCTCTTCGTTGGTGGATTGCAGCTCCTCGTTCGAGGTTTCAAGCTCTTCGTTGGTGGCTTGCAATTCCTCGTTTGTGGATTGCATTTCCTCGCTTAGCGATTGCAATTCCTCGTTCGAGGTTTCCAATTCCTGAATGGTTTGCTGCAAGGCCTCGCGGGTGTTTGACAGCTCTGTTTCAAGAAAGCTGATCCGTTCGGCCGCGCCCTGCTCTGAAACGCTCAGCCGGGCCAGATTGGTGGTTTTCTTTGGTTCTGGGTCCAGTTGTTCAAAAACGATCAACGCCAGGCGTTCGTTGATTTCCTTGGCCAAAATCGGTTGCACCAGCAGACGCAGATCTTTTTCGTCTGTTTCATTCAACTTGTGGCGCATCCCGATGCGGCGGTCTTCGTTTTTAAATGCCAGGGTGATCAGGGTCCGGGCCTCTTCGCGCAGGGGGCGGCGCAGCAAATCCATGTGGATTTTCAAGGCGCTGTCGCCGCTGACCTCGACATAGGGGCTGATGTCGCCATACACCCGGACGATGGAATATTCATCGGTGACCAAAACCGAATTCTTGCCCAATGATTGCGCCAGCGCCTCGAACATCTGCCGGTCTGTCGATGGGCTGGGCACCGGTGCTTTGGCGCGGGCGCGCGGGGTAAAAACCGAATTGCCGGCACGGGTTCCCATCGGCGCTTGCGGGCGCCGCAAATAGCGCTTGCGATAGATATGCATCGCCGCGCCATGTTGGCTAAAGAGCTCATCCGAGCCCGAAACATTTTCAGCGGTTCCCAAAAACAACAACGAGGAATCGGTCATGGAATAATTGAACCTTGTCATGACCTTGCGTTGCAATGCGACACCAAAATAGATCAACAAATTGCGGCAGCACAACAGGTCGATGCGCTGAAAAGGCGGCGCGTGACAGACGTTGTGTTCGGAAAACAAGATGGCGCTGCGCAGGTTGTCGATGGCCCGGATGGTGTCATTTTCCCGGATAAAATATTTGTCTGCCAATCCTTTGGGCAGATCATTCAACGCCGATTCGCTGTAAACGCCGCGCCGGGCCACGGCCAGGGCATCGCGGTCAATATCCGTGGCATAGATCTGCACATGGTCGCTTAGGTCGATCTTGGGGCCGCCCAGGGCCTCGGACAGTAAAATCGCGATGGAATAGGCCTCTTCCCCCGTGGCGCAACCGCTGATCCACACCCGAAGCGGCTTGTGATCACATTTTTCAATCAGCTCAGGAAGATGCTTTTCCAGCTGATCAAATTCACTGCGATCGCGGAAAAACCGGGTGACGGATATCAACAGTTCCTTGAACAGATCATCAACCGCCTGCGGGTTTTCGCGGCAATGTTGGGTATAGGTGTCGATATCTTCGATGCCCAACGCCACCATACGCCGTTCAATCCGCCGATTGACGGTCGATTGCTTGTATTCACTGAAATCAACGCGGGTGCGCGCGTATAAAATCTCAAGCAGTTGGTCAATCTGGCTCGGCTCGCCGGTGCCTTTGCGATAGGTGGTGAAATCACGCGGCGAGGTCAGGATTTTGCGCAGATGTTTGCCAATGGCATCGGGCGGTAAAATCAAATCAATACAACCGGTTTGCACAGCGGTGGCCGGCATCCCGTCATATTTGGCGGTATCGCTGTCCTGGGCGATGGTGATCCCGCCCGCCTCGCGGATGGCGCGCACCCCATAGGCGCCATCGGTGCCGGTGCCCGACAAAATCACCGCCACCGATTTTTCACCGTGTTTCTCGGCAAGGCTTAGCAAAAACCGATCAACCGATGGTTTGGGCGTTGATACCTTCAGGCTGGGTTTGACCAGCCACAGCTTGCCTTCGTCAAAGATCACATCGGTTTTGGGCGGGGTGATATAGATGACATTGGCTTGCGGCATTGTGCCATCAGTGATGGTTTCCACCTTCAAAGACGTTTGCCGCCCCACCAGTTCGGCCATCAGGCTTTTGTGATTGGGCGACATATGCTGCACGATGACATAGGCCACCGGCATATTGGATGGCACGGTTGACACCAGTTCCCTCAGGGCCTCAAGCCCGCCCGCAGATGAGCCAATGCCAATAATCGTCAGGCTGCTACTGTCTTGTTCGCTCATCGAATTCTCCCACCTACGCGTATTAGTGTTATTCAAAACAACTTTAAGAAGTGTTAAACTTTCTACATTTATCTTAAAGTTGATTATACTTTGCTGTCGAGATGTTGATATTCTGACCCCAACTGGGACGTGGAACAGTTATGAGAATGTTAAGCGCGGTCATGGCGAACTGTCGGCTAACGGTTTCAGGGCGCGAGCTGTGATAGCAATGGGACGTTGGCGAAATGATCGTGGGACAAAACAATGACGGCCCGTAAAACAAATTTCCAAATGTCCTCTGATTTGTCGGGGCGTCAAATGTTCCTGAATCTGGCGATTCAGGAAAACGGCCGAATCTATGTGCGCTCGTGCGAGATCGTCGGCCCCAAGTTCCGCACCCGCACATCGTTTCATGATCTAAGCGACATTGATGACATCTTGATGCCGCAACTGGCCGAAACGGTTAAGGACTGTCTGAAGGAAATGCCCGAAGGGTCGCAGGTGGTATCCCTGCCCGAGCTGTTCGTCGAAATGCCGGGTCTGGTGCTGTCCAGCGCGCATGTTCTGGTGATGACGGTCAATGATGGGGTGCGCCATGCGATTGTGCGCTTTAAGGAATTTCTGGGCGCGGTGAACCGGGCCTTTTTGCCGCAGATCGGCTTTCAGGATTCGATCCTGACCTATAACGAACGGCTGGCCACCAATATCCTGCGCGAAGTTTGCCTGCCGATCCTGAACATGTGCCGCGAGCTAGAGTTCGTGGACAAAGGCGCCGGCAATTTTCCGAAACGGTTGGCCGAGCGCTCGAACGAGTTCGAATTCCAGACCGAGCTGCTTAAACGATATATCCGCAGCACCTCGCCCGCCGATACAGAAGAGCGCAAAAAGATTGCCAATGAAAATCAAAAGCGCCTTGGCGATGATGGCTAAAATTTGAAAAATCCGCCTTGTTTACGGCAGATATCGGTCACAGAATATTTGTGTCTTTCCACTAGGGTCGGGGCAATGCCCAAGACATTTGGAAAGGTGGACCGCAATGCAACCCGACAAAACCCCAAGCATACCCAAGGCAACCGCCCGGCGCCCGATGCCACGGCCAAAGCCGTTGATCACCGATTACGCAAGTCTCTAGCGCCTGAACCGGCTTCGCCGTAAGCTGATCGGATGCAAGAACCGGTCTCAGCCATTCGAAACATAGGCCCAGCCCTTGAGAAAGAGTTTTCCAAGGCGGGGCTTTCCTTTGCGCAGCAGGTGCGCGATTTGGGTGCGGATGCGGCCTATGCCTTGCTGCTTGCCCATGGGGTGCGCCCACATTTCATCGGATATTACGCGCTGGTTATGGGGCTTCAGGGCAGGCCGTGGAACGATTGCCAAGGCAGCGAAAAGCAGGATCTGCGCAAAAGGTTTGACAAGATCAAAGCCGCGTCGATCAAGGCGCCCGCCGGGCAAGGCGAATTTGAACGCATGATGGATCAGATCGGCATCATTGAACGGTAAGCAAATATCAAACCAAACAAAAAGGCCGCCCGAAATGGGGCGGCCTTGAGTTTAACGGGGTGCGATATTAGCCGACCAGCTCAAGCCCGGAAAAGAAATACGCGATTTCCACGGCGGCTGTTTCCGGTGCATCGGATCCATGAACCGAGTTTTCGCCAACGCTCTGGGCGAATTCGGCGCGGATGGTGCCGGGGGCCGCATCGGCAGGGTTGGTCGCGCCCATCACTTCGCGGTTCTTGGCAATGGCGCCTTCGCCTTCCAGAACCTGAACAACAACCGGCGCCGAGGCCATGAATTCGCACAGTTCGTCATAGAACGGGCGTTCGGCGTGCACGGCATAGAAAACGCCGGCTTGGGCTTTGGTCATGTGAATGCGCTTTTGCGCAACGATGCGCAGGCCGGCGTCTTCGAATTTGGCGTTGATTTTGCCGGTCAGATTGCGGGCGGTTGCATCGGGTTTGATGATCGAAAAGGTGCGCTCAAGGGCCATTATTGTTTCTCCTAAGGGGGCAAAAGCCGTGAATTTCGCGCCCACCTAACATGGGATTTGCGCCATGAAAAGCCGTGATTACCGGGTTTTGAAACAGGGTGGTTGACGGGCCGGTTGCAATGGGGCATCCGCCTTGCATGTTACGCATTTCAGACATCAGCTATTCCGTCGAAGGCCGCCCCCTGCTTGAGGGCGCCTCAGCCACAATTCCCGAAGGCCACAAAGTTGGCCTGATCGGCCGAAACGGTGCGGGAAAAACCACACTTTTCAAGCTGATACGCGGGGAAATTGCGCTGGATGGCGGGGCCATTTCGTTGCCATCCAAGGCCAAGATCGGCGGCGTCGCCCAAGAGGTGCCCTCGTCTGCTACCTCGTTGCTGGATACCGTGCTTGAGGCCGATACAGAGCGCGCCGCGCTGATGCGCGAGGCCGACCACGCCACCGATCCGGCCCGCATTGCTGAAATCCAGACCCGTCTGGCCGATATCGACGCCTGGTCGGCCGAGGCGCGCGCCGCCACGATTTTGAAGGGGCTTGGCTTTGATGATGCCCAGCAATTGCTGCCCTGTTCGGATTTTTCCGGTGGCTGGCGTATGCGCGTGGCGCTGGCGGCGGTCTTGTTTGCCCAGCCTGATCTGCTGCTGCTTGATGAACCGACCAACTATCTTGATCTGGAAGGCGCGCTGTGGCTCGAGGCGTATCTGGCCAAATATCCCCATACAGTCATCATCATCAGCCACGATCGCGGCTTGTTGAACCGGGCGGTCGGGGCGATTTTGCATTTGGACGAACGGCGCCTGACCTATTATCAGGGCCCCTATGACCAATTCGCCCGTCAGCGCGCCGAACAGCGCGCGGTGCAGGCGGCGATGGCCAAGAAACAACAGGCCCGGCGCGATCATATGCAAGCCTTTGTCGATCGCTTCAAGGCCAAGGCATCCAAGGCCAAACAGGCGCAATCGCGGCTGAAGATGATTGAAAAGATGGATATGATCGCCTCGCCCGAGCAGGCGGCGAAACGGGTCTTTACCTTTCCCGAACCAGAAGAGCTGTCGCCCCCGATCATCAGCATCGAAGGCGGGGCGGTTGGCTATGGCGGTGATCCGGTTCTGGCCCGCCTGAACCTGCGGATTGACCAAGACGACCGTATCGCGTTGCTGGGCAAGAACGGTCAGGGCAAATCGACCCTGTCCAAATTGCTGTCGAACCGGCTGACGTTGATGTCCGGAAAAGAGGTGCGTTCCAACAAGCTGCGGATCGGTTTTTTCGCACAACATCAAGTGGATGAGCTGCACATAGACGAAACGCCCCTGGCGCATATGATTTCCGCCCGCCCCGGCGTGCTGCATTCCAAGCTGCGGGCGCAATTGGCCGGTTTCGGCCTTGGCCCCGATCAGGCCGAAACCGAGGTCGGGCGCCTGTCGGGTGGGCAAAAGGCGCGGCTTTCGCTGTTGCTGGCCACATTGGATGCGCCGCATCTGTTGATCCTGGACGAGCCAACCAACCACCTGGACATCGAATCCCGCGAGGCCCTGGTCGAGGCGCTGACCCGCTATTCCGGGGCGGTGATCCTTGTCAGCCACGATATGCACCTTTTGTCGATGGTCGCCGACCGGCTTTGGCTGGTGTCGAATGGCACGGTCAAACCCTTTGAGGACGATCTTGAGGCCTATCGCAAGATGTTGCTGACCCCGGACAAGCCGGTCAGCAAATCGGCGCCAAAGCCGGCCCCTGCCCCCAAGCGCGCCAGCCGCGAGGATATTCTGGCGCTGCGCTCTGAGGTGCGCAAATCCGAGGCCCGCGTCGACAAGCTGAACCAGATGCGTGACAAACTGGCCAGCAAACTGGCAGATCCGGCCCTGTATGAAGACAGCAAAACCGGAGAGCTGGCGGTCTGGAACAAGAAATATGCCGAAGTGATGGACGCGCTTGAGCGCGCCGAATCCCTTTGGGTCAGCGCCTTGGAAAAGCTGGAAACCGCCCAGTAAGGAACCCCGCAATGATCATTGATACCGCCTTTTTGATCACCGCCTTTGTCACAATGTTTGTGGTGATTGACCCGATTGGCCTTGCGCCGCTTTTTGTTGCGCTGACCCAAGGGATGTCATTTGCCGCCCGCCGGAAAATCGCAGTGCGGGCCTGTTTGGTTGCCATTGCCATCTTGTTGATTTTTGCGTTGTTCGGCGATGCGGTCTTGGCCTTTGCCGGCATTTCGATGGCCGCTTTTCGGGTTTCGGGCGGGGCGCTGTTGTTTCTGACCGCGCTTGACATGTTGTTTGAACGGCGCAGCAAACGCCGCGAGGACCAAACCGAAGAAGAGCACAACGACCCTTCGGTTTTTCCGTTGGCGATACCGCTTATTGCCGGGCCTGGGGCGATTGCGTCGATTGTCTTGTTGGTTGGGCAACGGCCCGGTCTGGATGGTCTGGTCATGGTTATGGGCGTCAGCTTTGCCGTGTTAGGCATTGTTATGGCGCTATTTTTGTCCAGCGCGCTGATCGAAAGGGCGTTGGGTAAAACCGGTATCACCGTGATCAGCCGCCTGTTGGGAATGTTGCTTGCCGCGCTGTCGGTGCAATTCATTCTGGACGGGTTGCGCGCCTTTGGCTTTGCCTCGGGTCTTGGGTAAGCAGCCGGCGCGGCCTATATTCCACAAGGGACGGCAGAAAAGGCACAAACCCAAATGGAGAACCCGGATTTTGCACGGTTGGTTTATCTTGGCATCATCGCGGTGGTGCTGATTGGATGGTTTGTCGCCCAGGCGCGCGCGTCTTTGAACAAAACCTTGCAACAGGCCAGCATCTGGGGGCTGATCTTTTTGGGCGTTATTGCTGCGGTCGGGTTGTGGCAGGATATCTCGCAGACGCTGCGGCCCCGGCAAATCGCGCTGGCATCCGGTCAGGTAATCGAGGTGCCGCGCCACAGGGATGGGCATTATTATCTGCGCCTCAGGGTCAACGACGCGCCTGTTGAATTTGTGGTGGATACCGGGGCCACCAATATGGTCCTGACCCAAAAAGACGCGCGCGCGGCGGGGTTGGAGCCGGCCACGCTGAATTATTTTGGCCGGGCCAACACCGCCAACGGTCAGGTGCAAACCGCGCCTGTGGTGCTGAAATCGGTTCGGCTTGGCGAAATCACGGATCACGATGTCCCGGCCACGGTGAATCGCGCGCCAATGGGGCAATCGCTGCTTGGCATGGGCTATCTTGAGCGCTGGGGCCAGATTGAGATCACCCAAGGCACGTTGCGCCTTAGCCGTTAATTCGTCTTGGCCTTCATTTCCCAGCGGCCCGAATCCTCGGACCAATACTGGGCCTCGCAGCCGGCGTTCTTGACCGCCAGCCATTGCGCCCGCGCCTTGTTCACCGCTGCGTCATCCGTGCCATCGAACAAGACGCAAAGGCGCTCAAGCCCGGCGATTTCCGCCGGATCCAGATCGGCGCCGTCGATGGTCATGACGCATTGTGGCCCATTGGGCGCCGCCGCGTCACAGGTCAACAAAACCGGTTGATGCCGATCATGGGGGCCGCCCGCCACACCATGCGCCAAAAAGCTGTCGTCGGGGCCAAGCCACAGCGCGGCGTCCAGCGCTTGCATCCGGGCCGGGGTGGTGCCGCGCACGGCCACGCGCCACCCGGCGCCTTGGGCCTTGCCCACAAGCATCCGCAGCGTGTCCTCAAGCGGGCGCTGGGTCAGGTGATAAAACATGGCCGTGCCCATGGGGTTAACCTTCCTCGAACATGTTCTGCACCAGACGGTTCAGCGCGCGCACCCCCCAACCGGTGGCGCCTTTGGGGGCAAAGGTGCTGTCGGTTTTCAGATCGGCCACACCGGCGATATCCAGGTGAATCCAGGGGGTGTCGTCCTTGACAAACCGCTGCAGGAATTGCGCCGCGGTGATGGATCCGGCCGGGCGGCCACCGATATTCTTCATATCCGCCACATTGGATTTCAACATATCGTCATAGGCTTTGCCCAAAGGCATGCGCCAGGCGCCCTCTTCCTCTTGGGTGGCGGCCTTCAGAAAGGCGGAGCACAGCGCATCATTGTTGGAAAACACACCGGCGTTTTCATGGCCCAGACCGATAATGATCGCCCCGGTCAGGGTTGCCAGATCAATCATGCCCGCCGGCGCAAAGCGTTCTTGGGCATACCACATGATATCGCACAACACCAAGCGCCCCTCGGCGTCAGTGTTGAGGATTTCAACCGTGTCGCCTTTCATCGAACGGACAACATCGCCGGGGCGCACCGCATTGCCCGATGGCATGTTTTCCACCAATCCGACGATGCCAACCACATTGGCCTTGGCCCGGCGTTTCGCCAGGGCGCACATGGCCCCGGCAACCGTTCCCGCCCCGCCCATATCCATGGTCATGTCTTCCATCCCGGCGGCAGGTTTCAGGCTGATGCCGCCGGTGTCAAACACCACACCCTTGCCGATCAAGGCCAAGGGCGCCGCGTCTTGTGCCCCGCCGCGCCATTCCATCACCACAACCTTGGACGGGCTGTCCGACCCCTGCCCGACCGCCAGCAAGGTGCGCATGCCAAGGGCCTCAAGCGCGTCTTCCTCCAGCACCTCAACCTTCAGGCCCAGATCCTGCATCTGAACCAGGCGTTCTGCAAAGCTGGTTGTGGTCAATACGTTTGCCGGCTCATTCACCAGGTCGCGGGTCAGGAACGTTCCGGCGGCCACGGCCAACAATGGCGCAGCATCGGTGCGGGCCTGATCCGGGGCGCTGCACATAACGGTGATCGCGCCTTTGGGCGCCTCGTCCCCGGTTTTGTGATCGGCAAAGCGGTAATCGCGCAGCACCGCACCCATGGCCAATTCGGCTGGCCTGACCAAGGTGCCGGCACAAATCAACAGATCGGCCTTGCCGCGCAGCTTGCCAAGGTTGGCCCCGGCCTTGCGGGCCAATGCAGCGCTGGCGCTGCGCGGCAAACAGATGACATCCAGCGCCTCGGCCTCCATTCCGGCCGGGAAATCCAAGGTGAAATGCCCCGCCTCGGTCAAACCGCCATCTTTGCTTGCGGCTTTGGTGGCCAAGGCCCGCGCCAGCGCCCCACGGGTCAACCGGTTGACCCGCCGCCCCGCCGCATCCAGCCGCCCGGTTTTGTCGACAATCACCGCCACCCGGCCCCGTGTCTGCTTGATCTGTTCAATATCCGTTGCGTCAAAGGAAACTTTGGTCAGCTGTGTCATTTTGTGGCCCTTTATCTGTTGCTTGGCTCAGACCTAGCGCGCTAAGGAGGGCTTGACCAGATAGCAGTTTTCCATGCCTGTCATTTGGTTTAACCTATGCCACAACATCTAGTATCACGCGCAAGGGGGGACCGTGGCCAGATTTGACCGATATGTGCTGGCGCAGCTTTTGGTCATGTTTGGCTTTTTTGCCCTGATTTTGGTCGCTGTTTTCTGGATCAACCGCGCGGTGGTGCTGTTTGATCGGCTGATTGGCGATGGTCAATCGGCGCTGGTCTTTGCTGAATTTACCGCCCTTGGCCTGCCGTCGCTGATCTTTACGGTATTGCCCATCGCCAGCTTTGGCGCCGCGGTTTATGTCACCAACCGTCTTAGCAACGAGAGTGAGCTGTTGGTGATGCAAGCCACCGGTTCGGGTCCGCTGGCCTTGGCGCGGCCCTTTGTGGTCTTTGCCGCGATTGTCGTGGTTATGGCTTCGGCGCTTAGCCATTATTTGCAACCCTTGGCCAAGGCCCAACTGTCACTGCGCGAGGCTGAGATTTCGCGCAACATCACCGCGCGGCTGTTGACCGAGGGCACCTTCCTGCATCCCACACGGGGCGTCACATTCTATACCCGCGAAATCGGCGGGGATGGTGTGTTGCGTGATGTGTTCTTATCGGATCGTCGCACCCCCGGCGAAGGGGTCATCTATTCGGCAAGCGAAGCATACCTGGTGCAAAATGACGGTGAAAGCACGTTGATCATGGTAAACGGGTTGGCGCAACGGCTTGATGTTCAGGCGAAAAATCTTGCAACCGCCCGATTTCGCGATCTTAGCTTTGATATCTCGAACTTGATGCGCCGGGGGGATCCCGGCGAGGCGGTTCTTGATTATATGACCACCCCTGCCCTGATCTTGACTCCGCCCAGCGGCGACCGGGCCGAGGCCTTGCACAGCCGGCTTGCCCGCCCGCTGTTTGCCGGGGTCGCCGCGCTTGTCGGGTTTAGCGCGCTGTTGATCGGCGGATTTTCCCGGTTTGGCGTCTGGCGCGAGGTCATCTGGGCCTTTGGCCTTTTGCTGGTGTTGGACGGGATGCGCGGGGCATTGCAGGCCAGCTTGCGCAGCGACCCGTCGCATTGGCCGCTGGCCTATCTGCCGGCCGGTTTGGGAATGATCCTGACCGCATTGATGCTGCGCCATGCGGCCGTGCCGTTTTGGCTGCACCGCCTTCGGAGACGCCCGGCATGATCTTGCATTTCTATTTCGCCCGGCGGTTCCTGGCCAGTTTCGCGTTGATTTTTATCGTGCTTTTTGCCCTGGTGATGCTGGTTGATCTGGTGGATCAGTCGCGCCGCTTTGCCGAAGACGGCCTTGGGTTCGATCAATTGCTGGGCCTTTCGCTGCTAAGCGTGCCGGAAACGATCAATCAAATATTGCCGCTTATGATGATCTTGGCGACCGTGACGCTGTTTACCCGCCTGGCGCGCAGTTCCGAGCTGGTGGCGACACGGGCGGCGGGGCGGTCTGGCCTGACGTTCTTGGCCGGCCCTTTGGCGGTGGCGGGGGTGATCGGCCTGTTGGCGGTGGCGGTGCTGAACCCGATTGTCGCCGCCACGTCAAAGCAATTCGCCCAAAAGTCTGAGGTATATAAAACCGGTGGGCGCGCCGCATTGTCGATTTCAGACGAAGGTCTTTGGCTGCGCCAAGGCAATCCAGGCGGCGGGCAAACGGTGATCCGGGCCTGGCGGTCGAATGCCGATGCCTCGGTCTTGTATGACGTGACCTTTGTGGATTACGCCCCTGATCAGGGACCGGTGCGCCGGATCGAAGCCCAAAGCGCCGCGCTTGGGGCCGGTGGCTGGCATCTGAGCCAGGCCAAGATTTGGCCGCTGAATGCCGGCACCAACCCGGAAACCAATGCGCAAGTTTTTGACCGCTTTGACCTTGAAACGACCCTGACATTGGACCGGATACGCGACAGTTTCGGCACCCCCAGCACCCTGCCCATTTGGGATCTTCCGGCGTTTATCACCCAGCTTGAGCAGGCCGGCTTTTCGGCGCGTCTGCATCAGGTGTGGCTGCAATCTGAATTGGCCCGCCCGCTGTTTCTGATCGCCATGGTGTTGGTGGCCAGCGCCTTTACCATGCGCCACAGCCGGTTTGGCGGCACCGGGGTGGCGGTGTTGACGGCGGTGTTGCTGGGGTTTGGCCTTTATTTCATTCGCAGTTTCGCGCTTATTCTGGGCGAAAACGGCCAGATTTCGGTGCTGTTGGCGGCCTGGGCCGCGCCGCTGGCTTCGGTTATGTTGGCGCTGGGGTTGGTGCTGCACATGGAGGACGGATAACCATGCGCGCCTTTTTCTTTGCGACGCTGATGGCGTTGATGCCTTTGGCCGGCCTGGCCCAAAGCGCGGCAACATTGATCGCCGACCGGCTGGTGATCGACCAAAACCGCCGGCTTATCGCCACCGGCAACGTCGAGGCATTTCTGGGCAGCGCGCGGCTGACGGCGCGTGAAATTCGGTTTGATCGTGGCAGCGGCCGCCTTGAGATCATCGGGCCGATCACCTTGCAAGATGGCGAGGATATTCAGATTTTGGCCAATGCCGCCTCGCTGGATCCAAAGCTGCAATCGGGGTTGCTCAGCGGGGCGCGGCTGATCCTTAATCAACAGTTGCGGCTGAATGCCGATCAAATCAAGCGCAGCCAAGGCCATCTCACAGAACTTGAAGAGCCAAGCGTAACATCCTGTAAGATATGCGGAAACGAGACACCATTGTGGCAAATCAAGGCCCAACGTGTGGTGCATGATCAAACGTTGCAGCGGCTTTACTTTTATCAGGCGCGGCTGCTGATCAAGGATGTTCCGGTCCTTTATATCCCGCGCCTGCACCTGCCCGATCCTTCGGTCGAAAGGGCAAGCGGTTTTTTGATCCCGTCGCTGGTCAGCACCTCTCAGCTTGGCACAGGTGTGCGGGTGCCGTATTTCTGGGCGCTGGATGCGCACCGCGATCTGACCATTACCCCCTATCTTTCGGCGCGCACGCGCACGGTGGGCTTGCGCTATCGGCAGGCTTTTGTAACGGGGGATCTTCAGGTTGACTGGGCGCTGACCGATGACACCCTGCGGCCGGGGGCGACGCGCGGCTTTGTCTTTGCCCAAGGTCAATATGCCCTGCCCGATGATTTCAATTTTGGCTTTGCCCTCGAGGTGGTCAGCGATGACGCCTATCTTCAGGAATATGGCGTTTCGGCCAAGGACCGGTTGACCAACGATGTGTCGCTGTGGCGGGCGCGGGCGGATCAATACATCGGGCTCAGTGCGCTGAACTTTAAGTCGTTGCGCGAAGGCGAGGAAAACGCCACCCTGCCAACCCTGGTTCTGGATGGCACCTATGAGGCGCGGATGCCGGCGATGCTGGGCGGCACGCTTCAGACCAGCCTCAGCAGCCACAGCCATTACCGAACCTCGACTGCGGATGTGCTTGGGCGCGATGTGAACCGTCTGAACGCCGAGGCCGATTGGCTGCGGCAATGGACCCTGTCCAGCGGTGTTCAGCTGGCCGCCCAGTTTGGCACGACAATGGATGCCTTTCGCATTCACCAAGACAGCGGTTTTGACAGCGCACAGGCCGCCATGGCCCCGCGCGCGGCGCTGACCCTGCGTTTGCCCATGCAGCGACAGACCAAACAGGCACGCCAAAACCTTGAGCCGGTGGCGATGATCGGCTGGGCCGGCGATACCGGCCTGGCGCTGCCCAACGACGAAAGCACCCGCGTTGAATTTGACGAAGGGAACCTGTTTGCCTTGTCGCGCTTTCCACGCCCCGACCGGCGCGAGGCCGGCGCCTTTGGCGCCTTTGGCCTGGGCTGGAGCCGCCTGCCCCCGAACGGCGGCAGCCAAAGCCTGACCTTTGGGCAGATCCTGCGCGCCGCGCCCGACAGCGGTTTTACCCTGTCCTCGGGGCTGAGCGGTGGCAGCTCTGATCTGTTGATGGCCGGACAGATCATCGCCCCCGGCGGCAACGCCCTGGCCCTGCGCAGCCTGTTCAACGAACGGCTTGATTTCACCAAGGCCGAACTGCGCGGCACATGGCAGGCCGGCGGCCACAGCTTGTCGGGCAGCTATTTGTGGCTGCGAGAAGACAGCGCCGAGCTGCGTTTGCGCGATACCTCTGAATTCAACCTGTCCAGCGGCGTCAAGCTGACCCGCCATTGGCAGGCAAACGCCGATTGGCGCTTTGATTTGGCCGACGATCGGTCGGCCACGGCGGGCTTGGGTCTGACCTATAACAATGAATGTGTGACGGTTAACTTTTCCGTCGACCGGCGCTATACCGCATCGACCAGTCTGGAACCTTCGACCAATTTGGGATTTACCGTTGGCTTGCGCGGGTTTTCAGCGCAAAAAGGGACCGAACGCTTTGCACGCACTTGCAGAAAGTAAACCATGATGATTTCAGTTTCGTTCAAATCCTTGTTGCTGGCGGGTCTGACCTGTGTGTCCCTGACCGGGGCGGCGCTGGCCCAAAACCTGTTTTCCGTCGTGGTCAAGGTAAATGACCGGGTCGTCACAGAATACGAGGTACAACAGCGGCAATTATTCCTGCGGACGCTGAATGCGCCGGGGGGCGGCCGTGATGCGGTGATCGAGGCCCTGATCGAAGATCGCCTGCGCATGGGCGCGGCCCAAGCGGCCGGGCTGGCGCTGACCGACGAGGGCACACAGGCCGCGCTGGCCGAATTCGCCGCCCGTGCCAATATGGACACCGACAGCTTTGTCCAGGCGCTGCAAGACAGCGGCGTGTCCCGTGAAACCTTTCGCGATTATGTGGTGAATGGCACCTTGTGGCGCGAAGTCGTGCGGGCCCGCTATGGCAATTTGGTGCAGATCAGCGAAGCCGAAATCGACCGCGCCCTGGCCGCCGCCACCGCCGGAAGCGGCCTGCGGGTTCTGGTGTCGGAAATCATTTTGCCCCTGCAACAAGGCAACGAACAAGCTGCCGCCCAATTGGCCGAGGACATTGCCCAGATCACCGATCAGGCGCTGTTCTCGCAATATGCACAGCGCTATTCCGCGGCGCCCTCGCGCGGCAATGGCGGCCGGCTTGACTGGCAGGATATCAGCAAATTACCGGCCAGTTTGCGGCCGATCCTGTTGGGGCTGGCGCCCGGCGATGTGACCGACCCCTTGACCATTCCCGGCGCCCTGGCCCTGTTTCAGCTGCGCGACATCACCGAGGTCGCAGGCCAATCAGGCCAGGCGGCTGACGCGGCGCTTGATTATGCCGTCTATTCGCTGGCCAATCCGGCCCGCGCCGACCAGCTGCGCCAAAGCGTTGACACCTGTGATGATCTTTATGGGGCCGCCCTTGGTAATCCGGGCGAAACGCTGCTGCGTCAAACCACGGCGCCCGGCGAAATATCAAGCGATATCAGGGGAAAACTTGCCGATCTTGATGCAGACGAAAGCGTGATCATGCCGCGCGATGATGGGGTGGTTCTGGTCATGCTGTGCGGGCGCACGGCCTTGATCAACCAAGACACCAGCCGCGAAGACATGGCCAACAGCCTGCGCGGCGCCCGGCTTGAGGGGTATGCCGCGACCTTGCTTGAACAATTGCGTGCCGACGCCCGTATCTTGTGGCAATGACCGCCCCGATTGCAATCACCTGCGGTGAGCCGTCGGGCATCGGCCCTGAAATTGCCTATCGTGCCTGGCAAAAGCTGGGGGAAACCATGGCGCTGTTCTGGATCGGAGACCCGCGCCACCTGCCCAAGGGCGCGCGGTTTGACGAAATCACCCGGCCCCAGGATGCCCGCGCCGGCGCCGGCGCTTTGCCGGTGTTGCCGCATGTTTTTGCCGGCGCCGCCACCCCCGGCCGCCCCGATCCGCGCAACGCCCAAGGGGTGATTGATGTGATCGCCCGTGCGGTCGATCTGGTCCAATCTGGTCACGCATCGGCCCTGTGCACCGCGCCCATTCACAAAAAGGCATTGGTGGATGGGGCGGGATTTGCCTATCCCGGCCACACCGAATATCTGGCCGCTTTGGCGGGGGATGTGCCGGTGGTGATGATGCTGGCCTCGGACCGGCTCCGGGTGGTGCCTGCCACCATTCATATCGCCCTTGATCAGGTGGCAACGCGGCTGACCCCGCACCTGCTTGAGCAAACGATCATCCTGACCGACCGGGCGCTGCGCAATCAGTTTGGCATCCAGGCGCCGCGCATTGCCGTGGCAGGGTTGAACCCCCACGCCGGCGAAGGTGGCCAGATGGGCACGCAAGAAGGTCTGTGGATCACCGGGTTGATTGACCGGATGCGCCAAGACGGGCTTGACCTGCAAGGCCCGCTGCCCGCCGATACGATGTTTCACGCCGCCGCCCGCCGGCGCTATGACGCGGCGATTGCCATGTATCACGATCAGGCGCTGATCCCGATCAAGACGCTGGATTTTGATCGCGGTGTCAATGTGACGCTGGGCCTGCCGTTTGTCCGCACCTCGCCCGATCATGGCACGGCGTTTGATATCGCCGGACAAGGCATCGCCAACCCGACCAGTATGATCTGTGCCCTGCAAATGGCTGCGGATATGGCAAAAAAGGCCCAAAGATGAGCACAATCGACACCCTGCCGCCGCTGCGCGAGGTTCTGACCACCCATGATCTTCAGGCGCGCAAGTCCATGGGCCAGAACTTTTTGCTGGATCTGAACCTGACCGCCAAGATTGCCCGACAGGCCGGTGATTTGACCGGCTGTGACGTTCTGGAAATCGGCCCCGGTCCGGGCGGTTTGACCCGTGGTTTGTTGGCCGAAGGGGCGCGCCGGGTGCTGGCCATCGAAAAAGACCGCCGCTGTTTGCCGGCGCTGGCTGAAATTCAGGCCGCCTATCCAGATCGTCTGGCGGTGATCGAAGGGGACGCCCTTGAAATCGACCCGCTGTCGCATTTGTCTGCGCCGATCCGCGTGGTGGCCAACCTGCCCTATAACGTCGGGACCGAATTGTTGGTGCGCTGGCTGACGCCCAAGACCTGGCCGCCGTTCTGGCAAAGCCTGACCTTGATGTTCCAACGCGAGGTCGCGGAACGTATCGTCGCCACACCAGGCAGCAAAGCCTATGGCCGGTTGGCGATCTTGGCCCAGTGGCGCAGCGACGCGCGCATTGTGCTTCAGCTCCCGCCCGAGGCCTTTACCCCGCCGCCAAAAGTTTCCAGCAGCGTGGTGCATTTGACCGCCCTGCCCAAGCCACGATTTGAGGCCGACGCCGCAGTGTTGTCGCGGGTTGTTGCGGCGGGCTTTAATCAACGCCGCAAGATGCTGCGGGCCTCGCTCAAGGGGGTTGCCCCCGATATCGAAGACCGCCTTCTGGCCGCCGGAATTGCCCCGACTGAACGCGCTGAAAAAGTCGATCTAGAGCGGTTTTGCGCCCTGGCGCGCGCTGTCGCGAAACCCTAAATTCCAAATAAAAACGCCAGCTTGCAGGCTGGCGTTCATGTTATTCTGCGGCTTCTGTGCCACTGTCCGTGGGCGGCGTCTGATCCGCCGGTTTCGGCCGGGGTTTGCGGCGCGGCGCCCGCTTGGGTTTGGGCTGGCTTTCGGGGGTTTCCACCAGATTGCTGTCGCCGTCGTCGTCGCTGCTGGTGCTGATCACATCGGGTTGCGGCGCATCGGCGGGATCGGCGGCATCACGTTCCTGACGTTCGGCGCGCTCGCGGTCGCGTTCGGCCTGGCGTTCCTTGTTCTGGCGCTCTTGCTCTTCGCGGCGGGCGTCCATCTCGCGCTGTGCTTCGCTAAGCAGGCGGGTATAGTGTTCGGCGTGCTGTTGAAAATTCTCAAAGGCCACACGGTCGTTGCTAAGATGCGCATCACGGGCCAGCTGATTATATTTTTCAATGATTTGCTGCGGCGTGCCGCGGACTTTGCCCTCGGGGCCCGAGCTGTCGAAAACCCGGTTGATGACGTTGCCGCCGGTATGGGGCGATCTGTTGCGATTGCCTTTTGAACGTGACCGTGATCGTGAGGATTTCATGAAGTAAGCTCAGCCTTCGTGCTGTGGATCGGTGAACCGGATGCGCATGCTACGCGATAAATCTTGCCGGAAGTTCGAATTGTTGGGCATAATGCCGCTCGGGACGCGAAACCGCATCCACCGCTGCAACACCTTTGAATAACCACGACAAACGCGGCGCCGCAAGGGTAAATCCCAAAATTTCCCCGAATATGGCGCATTTAGGTGAAAATATGGTTTTTAGGCGGCACGCATGGCGATCAAAATGCGGGGTCGGTCATCCAGATCGTTCAAAATCGTCAACGCGTCCCAACCGGCATCGGCGAAAATTTTGCGGACCTGGGGGGCTTGGCCGGCGCCAAATTCAACGATGACCCGGCCATCGGGGTGCAAAAATGGCATCGCCTGATGTGCGATAATCCGATAGGCGCTCAGCCCGTCGGCCTCGTCTGTCAGGGCCATGCGCGGCTCATAATCGCGCAGCTCGGGTTGCACGCTGTGCATTTCCTCCGCCGCCAGATAGGGCGGATTCGAGACGATCAGATCAAACTGACCGCTGGCAGCGGCAAACCAATCAGATTGCGCAATAACCGCGCGGCCCGCCACCCCGTGGCGCAGCGCATTGGCGCTGGCTTGCAGGCAGGCGGCCTCGCTTAGGTCCAGTCCGACGCCGGTCGCCTGCGGGGCCTCGGACAGCAAGGTCACCAAGATACATCCCGACCCGGTGCCCAGATCCAGCAGCTGGCCAAACGGCTGTGCCAGTGCTGCCTCGATCAGGGTTTCTGTTTCGGGGCGCGGATCCAGAACATCGCCGCTGACCATGAACTTGCGGCCATAAAAGGCGCGCTCTCCGATCAGGTGCGATACCGGAACCCGCACCGCACGCAGCGAAATCAGCGCCTCGAACCGTTCGGCAATCTCGGGCGATATTGCCTCGGGGGCGATCAGGGTGACGCGGGCGGCATCGACCTTGGCCGCATGGGCCAGCAACAGGCGGGCATCGCGCGCCGGATCGGGCACCCCTGCCGCCCGCAGCTTGGCCGCCGCCGCCGCCATGGCCATGGCTGCTGTTGGCGCGCTCATTGTCCCATCTGCGCCATCTGGCGGGCCTGGGCATCGGCGGTCAGCGCGTCGATGATTTCATCCAGATCGCCCTGCAAAATGGCATCCAGACGATACAGCGTCAGATTGATCCGGTGATCGGTCATCCGGCCTTGCGGAAAATTATAGGTTCTGATCCGCTCTGACCGGTCGCCGCTGCCGACCTGGGCGGCGCGGTCGGCTGACCGGGCGCTGTCCATCCGCTGGCGTTCCAGATCATAAAGCCGGGTTTTCAGCACCTGCATGGCGATCTCGCGGTTGCGGTGCTGGGATTTCTCCGAGCTGGTGACAACGATGCCGCTGGGCAGGTGGGTGATCCGCACCGCTGAATCGGTGGTGTTGACGTGCTGCCCCCCCGCCCCGCTGGCGCGCATGGTGTCGATGCGGATATCACCGGGGTCGATCTGAATATCCACGTCCACGGCCTCGGGCAGCACGGCAACCGTCGCAGCCGATGTGTGGATGCGCCCACCGCTTTCGGTGCTGGGCACGCGCTGCACCCGGTGCACGCCGCTTTCGTATTTCAGCCGGGCAAAGACGTTCTGCCCCTTGATATGGGCGACCACCTCTTTGATGCCGCCCAATTCGGTTTCCTGCAATTCGATGATGTCGAACTGCCAACCGCGGGCCTCGGCAAAGCGCTGATACATCCGCAGCAGATCACCGGCAAACAGCGCCGCCTCGTCACCGCCGGTGCCGGGGCGGATTTCCAGCATCGCCGGGCGGGCATCGGCCGCATCCTTGGGCAACAGCGCCAGTTGCAGCGCCGCCTCGGCGGCCGGCAGGGCGGCTTTCAGGCGCGGCAGCTCTTCCTCGGCCAGCTCGGCCATATCGGGGTCGGCCAGCAGGCTGCGCGCCTCGTCCATATCGGCCAAAAGCTGCCGATAGGCGGCGATTTGTTCCACCACGGGGCGCAGATCTGAATATTCGCGCGCCAGCGTTGCAATATCCGCGCCGCCCCCGCCCAAGGCCATGGCCGCTTCCAGATACTCAAAGCGCTGTTTTATTTGTTCAAGTCGGTCAATTGGGATCATGCCTGTCTGTGCGGTATTGAAAGGTTTTGGTCAAGGTGCCGCGCTATGATAGACTGTGATTATGAGACAGATTGCCATCATATTGCTGTTGACGGCATCCCCCCTTGGGGCGGATGTGACAAGCCCCAGCGGTAAAACGGTTGATTGCTATTGCACCGACCGCCAAGGCGCGCGGATCGAACTTGGTGAAACCATTTGCCTTCAGGTTGATGGCCGCATGTTCATGGCGCAATGCCAGATGTCGCTGAATGTGCCCATGTGGCGCGAGGTGGCGCAGGGCTGCCTGTCATCGCAGCTGCACAGCCCGCAACAGCCGCCCCAGACGCCGGGCGCCGACGCTGCGATCTGACTTGCCAAGCACCGGCCGCACGCCCTAGCGATAATGAACGCCGGGCAGAACCGACAGCAGCTCAAACAGGATATTCGCCCCGGTCAGCGCCGTGTTGCCGCTGGTGTCATAGGGCGGCGAGACCTCGACCAGATCGCACCCAACGATGTTAAGGCCCCGCAGCGCCCGGATCAACTGCAACGCCTGCGGGCTGGTCAACCCGCCGATTTCCGGCGTGCCGGTGCCGGGGGCAAAGGCCGGGTCAAGGCTGTCGATATCATAGGTGATATAGACCTTCTGTTTCGGGCCGATCTGCTGGGCGATATCCTGGCCCAACTGGCTGAAATCGCGGTTCCAGATCTGATGCGCGGGAAATTGCTGAAAGCCCCAGCCGGCGGCTTCGGTGAAATCTTCGGCGGAATATCCCGACCCGCGCAGCCCGATCTGAAAGGTGCGATCGGGCAGAATCAACCCCTCTTCATAGGCACGGCGAAAGACGGTGCCATGGGTTTCGCGTTCTCCGAACATCTCATCGTTGACATCTGCATGGGCATCCACATGGATCAGCGCCACCGGCCCGTGCCGCGCGTGAATGGCCCGCAGGATCGGCAGGGTGATCGAATGATCGCCGCCCATCGCCATGGGGATCACCCCGTGGGACAGCACGTCGCGGTAATGGGCCTCAATGATCTTCAGGCTTTTGGCCAATGAAAACGTATTGATCGGCAGATCGCCAACATCCGCGACCTGCAAACTGTCAAAGGGCGCCGCCCCCGTCGCCAGATTATAGGGACGGATCATCGCCGATTCCGCCCGGATCGCCTTGGGGCCAAACCGCGTGCCCGACCGCCAAGAGGTGCCGATATCCATCGGAATCCCCAAAACCGCCACATCAAGGCCCGCCGCCGTTTCGGCCGATGGCAGGCGCATAAAGGTGTTCGGCCCGGAAAACCGCGCCAGATCATTGCCGCTGATCGGTTGGTTCTTCAGATCATCCATGCCGCAAATTCCACCCCAGCAAACACAGTATCTCTGTGGCGACATGGGCGCCCGCGATGGCGGTGGCGCCAGTGGTATCAAAAGGCGGGCTGACCTCGACCACATCGCCGCCCTTGATGTTGATCCCGGCCAGATCCCGCAGCATGATCGCCGCCTGCGCCGACGTCAGCCCGCCCCAAACCGGGGTTCCCGTGCCCGGCGCAAAGGCCGGGTCAAGCGCGTCGATATCAAACGTCAGATAGGTCGGCGCATCGCCCAGAATATCCTTGATCTTGGCCACGGCGGCCTGCGGGCCTTTTTCGTGAACCTCGCGGGCATCAATCGTATGCACGCCCAATGTATCGGGGTTGGTCGTGCGGATCCCCACCTGCACCGACCGGGCCGGATCAACGATCCCCGATTTTACCGCCTTGTAGAACATGGTTCCGTGATCAATGCGGGTGAAATCATCATCGGGCCATGTGTCGGAATGGGCATCGAAATGCAAAAGGCTGAGCGGGCCGTATTTCTCGGCATAGGCCTTGAGTATGGGAAAGCTGATGTAATGATCCCCCCCCAACACAACCGAGGCCGCCCCGGCATCCAATATCCCGCGAATATGGGCGGTCAGCGTGTCTGGAAATTGCGCCACATGCCCATAATCAAAGGCCAGATCGCCATAATCGACGATGCTGCAATCGGTCATGACATCAAAGGGCCAGCCATAGGGCGGATCATAGGGTTGCAGGCTGGATGCCTCGCGGATTGCCCGCGGCCCCAGACGGGTGCCGGGGCGGTTGGTCACCGCCTGATCAAACGGCACCCCGGTGACGGCGATATCGACGCCGCTCAGATCCTTGGTATAGCGTCGGCGCAAAAAGGACGTGGCCCCGCCAAAGGCGTTCTCAAAGCTGTTTCCGCGTAAACTTTCACGGGTAAATGCCTGATCTACTTGGGTTTTGGCGTCCTCAAGGGCCATTATCTCTCTCCTCTCAGGGGTTGGGCGGTTTCGACGATACGGGCAAAGAATGATGCCCCGACCGGCGCGATATCATCGTTGAAGTTATAGGCCTCGTGATGCAATCCCGCCGTATTGCCCTGCCCCAGGAACAGATAGGCGCCGGGCCGCTTTTCCAGCATATAGGCGAAATCCTCGGCGCCCATTTCGCGGCCCTGATCGGGCACCACCTTGCCGGCCCCGGCCACATCCTGGGCCACCTGCACCGCAAAGGCGCATTTTTCCGCATCATTCACCGTGGGGGGATAGCCGCGCTCATAGCGCAGCTGGGCCTCCAGATCGAATGAGGCGGCCTGACCGGCCACGATCTGCGCCATGCGCCGTTCGACCATATCGCGCACCGCCCCGTCAAAGGTGCGCACCGTGCCGTTGATATAGGCGGTTTCGGGGATCACATTATCGGCGCTGCCGGTGTGGATTTGCGTCACCGACACCACCAGATCATCCTGGGCATAGTTGTTGCGGCTGACGATGGTCTGGATCGCCTGGGCAATGGCACAGGCCGCCATCACCGGATCCTTGGTGTCATGCGGCATGGCGCCATGACCGCCTATCCCTTTGATATCAATGTGAAACGTGTCCACAGCCGCCATGATTGGGCCTGGCTCGGTGTAAAATCCGCCGGCCTCGAACCCTGGCGCGTTATGCAGCGCAAAGACCTGATCAATGGCGAAATGATCCAACAATCCCTCTTGGACCATACGCTCGGCGCCGCCGCCGGTTTCCTCGGCGGGTTGGAAAATCAACGCCACACGCCCCGAAAAATTGCGCGTCTCGGCCAGATATTTCGCCGCGCCCAGCAACATGGCGGTATGGCCATCATGGCCGCAGGCGTGCATTTTGCCGGGGTGCTGGCTGGCATAGTCAAGCCCCGTCGCCTCATGGATGGGCAGCGCATCCATATCGGCCCGCAACCCAACCGTGCCCCCCGGCCCCTGCCCGTTGATGATCGCGACAATCCCGGTTTCGGCCCACCCCTCGTGCAGCTCGTCCACACCAAATTCGCGCAGGCGCTCGGCGATGAAATGGGCGGTTTTGTGGCAGGCCGTGCCCAGTTCGGGAATGGTATGCAGATGGCGCCGCCACCCGGTCATGTCATCTGCAAAGGCGGCGATACGGTTGACGACGGGCATTGCGAAGGGCTCCTTGCCGGAATACTAATTTGCGCATCTGACACATCAAACAAGGATGCTGCAATGCCCGATGATCTGATCCATAACCAAAACGCGGGGATCGACCGGCTTTTGCAGATCATGAAGCGCCTGCGCGACCCACAGACCGGATGCCCTTGGGATATCGCCCAGGATTTCGACACCATCGCCCCCTATACGATCGAAGAGGCCTATGAGGTTGCCGATGCCGCCACCCGCCGCGATTGGGCCGATCTTGAGGGCGAATTGGGCGATCTGCTGCTTCAGACGGTCTATTTCACCCAGATGGCCGCCGAGGCAGGGCATTTCACCTTTCAATCGGTGGTGCAAAACATCAGCGACAAGATGGTGGCGCGCCATCCACATGTGTTCGGCAACGAAAGCCGCGACAAGACCGCCGATCAGCAAACCCGCGACTGGGAAACCATAAAGGCCCGCGAACGGGCGCAAAAGCAACAAGGCGGGGCGCTGGATGGGGTGGCGCTGGCCTTGCCGGCCTTGCTGCGCGCGCTCAAGCTGCAAAAGCGGGCGGCGCGTGTGGGGTTTGACTGGCCCGATGTGGCGCAGGTTCTGGACAAGATCACCGAGGAAACCCAAGAACTGACCGAGGCCCGCGATACCCTTGGCCCCAAAGAGATCGAAGAAGAATACGGCGATCTGCTGTTTGTCATGGCCAATCTGGGCCGGCACCTTGGGTTGGACCCAGAGGCGGCGCTGCGGTCGGCCAATGCCAAGTTCACCCGCCGCTTTCAAGCGGTAGAGCGCCTGTTGGCCGAAATGGGAAAGTCGCCCAAAGACAGCACATTAGAAGAAATGGATCGTCTGTGGGATCAGGTAAAGGCGCAAAAGGTTTAACGCTGGACAACCCGCCGCCCGCTTGTCAGGGTGGGCGCCTGGACCGGCATTGGAAAGGGGCACCATGACTGCGCGCAAGATCATTATTGATACCGATCCGGGCCAGGATGACGCGGTGGCAATTCTGCTGGCGCTGGCCAGCCCGTCCGAGATCGACCTTTTGGGCATCACCTGTGTTGCCGGCAACGTGCCGCTGGATTTGACCACGCGCAATGCGCGGATCATCTGCGAATTGGCCGGCCGCCCTGATATGCCGGTGTTCGCTGGCTGCGACCGACCGCTGCGGCGGGCTTTGGTCACGGCCGAACATGTGCATGGCAAGACCGGGCTTGATGGGCCGACCCTGCCAGAGCCGACCATGCCGCTGCAATCTGCCCATGCGGTCGATTTCATCATCGACACCCTGCGCCAACACCCGGCAAACAGCGTGACGCTTTGCCCGCTTGGGCCGCTGACCAATATCGCCACCGCGCTGCAAAAGGCCCCCGATATTGCCGGGCGCATTGAACAGATCGTGCTGATGGGCGGCGCGTATTTCGAGGTTGGGAACATCACCCCCACCGCTGAATTCAACATCTATGTCGATCCAGAAGCCGCTGATATTGTGTTTAAATCCGGCGTAAAGATCACGGTTTTGCCTTTGGATGTCACCCATAAGGCGCTGGTGACAGCGGCGCGCAACGATGCCTTTCGCGCCCTCAATACCCCGGTGGGGATTGCCGTCGCCCAGATGACCGATTTCTTTGAACGTTTCGACAAAGAGAAATACGGATCAGACGGGGCGCCGCTGCATGATCCTTGTGTCATTGCCTATCTTCTGGCGCCCCAACTGTTCGCCGGGCGCCATATCAATATCGAGATCGAAACCACATCGCCCCTGACCCTTGGCATGACCGTTGCCGATTGGTGGCGCGTTACCGACCGCGCGCCCAATGCGCTGTTTCTCAGGGATGTTGACGCGGACGGGCTTTTTGATCTGCTGACCCACCGGATCGCCCGGATATGAGCGCGGCCCTCACCCTTGCCGGCCCCGCCAACCTTGAAAAGCTGGATGGGCTGGTGGCGGCCTTTCACCGCGAAGCCGGTCTGGCCATCAGCGACAGCGCCCGTCAGGCGGCGCTTGTCCCCCTGCTTGAGGGGATCCCCCATGGCGTTGCCTATCTGATCGGGCCGGCGCGGGCGCCCATCGGCTATATCATCGTGACCTTTGGCTGGTCGGTGGAATTTGGCGGGCTGGATGGGTTCATCGACGAAATCTATATCCGCCCGGCGGTGCGCAATCGTGGTCTGGCCACCGATACGTTACAGGCGCTGCCGGTGGCCCTGGCCGGCGCGGGCTTGCGGGCCCTGCACCTTGAGGTGGCGCGCGATGCCCTGGCCGCGCAGGGGCTTTATCGGCGCTGTGGCTTTGTGGATCGCGATGATGTGTTGACCATGACCCGGATCTTGGCGTGACGGCAATGCCCCCTGTCAACTTTCCCATAAAGGGCGCTGGCCCTTTGCGGGGCTTGGACCTATCTTGTCACCGATGACCTTGCAAATCCCCTTTGACAACAGCTTTGCCGCCTTGGGCGATGGCTTTTTCACGCGGGTTCATCCGACCCCCCTGCCCGATCCTGAATTGTTGATCTATAACAAATCATTGGCTGATGATCTTAATATATCCGGGGATCAGGGCGCAGTGGATATTTTTGCCGGAAATCAAATTCCGCAGGGGGCCGACCCCTTGGCCCAGCTTTATGCCGGTCATCAGTTTGGCACCTATAATCCGCGTCTGGGCGACGGGCGGGCGATCTTGCTGGGCGAGGTCACAGACAAATCCGGGATACGCCGCGATATTCAGCTCAAGGGGGCGGGCCAGACCCCCTATTCGCGGGCCGGCGATGGCCGGGCGTGGCTGGGGCCGGTGTTGCGCGAATATGTCGTGTCCGAAGCCATGCACGCCTTGGGCATTCCCACCACCCGCGCCCTGGCCGCCGTGCGCAGCCCGCAGGTGATCTTTCGCGAAGGGCCGCTGCCCGCTGCGGTGCTGACCCGCGTGGCCGCCAGCCATCTGCGCGTCGGCAGTTTCAGCGTATTTGCCTATCAGGGCGACCGCGCGGCGCTTCGCCAGCTGACCGATTACGCCATCGCGCGCCATTATCCAGGCGCCCAGGGGCCGCTGGGGCTTTTGCAAGCGGTTTGTGACGCCCAGGCGCGCCTGATCGCTGCCTGGATGGCGGTTGGGTTTATTCACGGGGTGATGAACACCGACAACTGCGCCATCTCGGGCGAGACGATTGATTATGGCCCCTGCGCCTTTATGGATGCCTATCACCCGGCGACGGCATTCAGCGCGATTGATCGGATGGGGCGCTATGCCTATGGCAATCAGCCCAGCATTGCGGTTTGGAATATGGCGCAATTTGCCACTGCGCTGATCCAGCAATGCGATGACCGCCAGGCCGCCGCAGATGCGGCAACCCAGATCGTTCACGCCATGCCTGATCAGATCAAGGCCGCGACGCTGGATCGTTTCGCCGCCAAGCTTGGCCTTGAGGCGCCGCAGCCCGGCGATCAGGCGCTGGTCGATGATCTGTTGACCTTGATGCAGACGCAGCGGGCCGATTTCACCACTGTCTTTGATGCCCTGACCCATGGCGATGTCACCCAGGCCTTTTCCGACCCGGCGCCGGTTGCGGCGTGGCACGCCCGCTGGCAGGCGCGGCTGCGCCAGGGCGCGGATGGCGGCGCCGGGGCCAAGGCGCTGATGCAGCGCAGCAACCCGCGGGTGATTCCCCGCAACCACCAGATTGAGACGATGATCGCCGCCGCCCTTCAGGGCGATTACGCGCCGCTGCATCGGTTGATGGCGGCGCTTGGGTCGCCCTTTGCCTGCACCGACCCGGCGCTGCGCCAGCCCCCCACCCCCGCCGAGGAGGTGCAAGCGACTTTTTGCGGCACCTGACCGCGCCCCGGCATATGGATGATTTATGATGCGGTGCGGGCACATCCATCATCCATTGGCCGGTGATAAATCATCCATTGATGGGTGATTTTCTATCCATCCGGGTTTTTCCCGGCCGCGGGGTTGATCCATGTTTCAACCAACAGCCGGACGGTATAGGTTCACGTCAAATGCGGCCCAATGGATTCGGATCACGCCAGATCTGTCCGGGCAAGCACAACAGCAAATGCGAAAGGGGCGCTTAGTTATGGCCGGATCTGTGAACAAGGTTATTCTTATCGGAAATTTGGGGCGCGACCCCGAGGTGCGCAATTTCCAGAACGGCGGCAAGGTCTGCAACCTGCGTATCGCCACATCCGAGACCTGGAAAGACAAAAACACCGGAGAGCGCCGCGAACGCACCGAATGGCATTCCGTGGCGATCTTCCAAGAGGGTCTGGTGCGGATTGCCGAACAATATTTGCGCAAAGGGTCCAAGGTTTACGTCGAAGGCAAGCTGCAAACCCGCAAGTGGCAGGATCAATCGGGCAATGACCGCTATTCCACCGAGGTTGTCTTGCAAGGCTATGACGGCGTGTTGACCATGCTGGATGGCCGCGATGGCGGCGCCGGCGGCGGCGGCGGTGGCCAGATCGGTGGCGGCTATGACAGCGGCCCGTCGGGTGGCGGATATGGTGGGGGCTATGACAGTGGACCTGCCAGTTCTGGCGGCGCCTCATCGCGCGATCTGGACGATGAGATCCCGTTTTAAGCGCCAAATAAAACATGACGCAAAAGGGCGCCCTTTGGGCGTCCTTTTTCATTTGGATCAGCCGCAGCGCGGCTGAGGGGGCGTTTTGCGCGCGGGTGCCCATTTGGCGCCGCGTTCTGTGCGGCGCGGGCAGGAGCCTCCGGCGGGGATATTTAGGAACAAAAGAAGGCCGTGGTTTTCGCCCGTGGATTTTGCCCGTGGTTTTAGCCTGCTGCGAGCGTTTTGAGGATTGCCGTTTCGGGAACCGACGAGGCGACGAAGGCCTGGCCGATGCCATGGGCCAGGATAAAGCGCAATTGGCCGTCGACGACCTTTTTGTCCTGGCCCATCAGGGTCAGCAGCGTCGCCGCATCGGGCAATGTGCCGGGGATATTGGCCAGGCCTTTGTGCAGGCCCATGGTGTCGAGGTGGGCGCGCACGCGGCTTGGGTCTTCCTGGGCGCAGAGCCCGAGGCGGGCCGAGAGGTCAAAGGCCATGGCACAGCCGATGGCGACGCCTTCGCCGTGTAGCAGGCGGTCGCCATAGCCGGTGGCCGCTTCGAGGGCGTGGCCGAAGGTATGGCCAAGGTTCAACAGCGCCCGTTCGCCTTGTTCGGTTTCATCGCGCGTGACGATGTCGGCCTTCATCTGCACCGAGCGGCGCACCGCCTCTTGGCGCAGGGATGTGTCGCCTGCGGCCAAGGCTGGCCCGTTATGTTCCAGCCATTCAAAGAAGTCTGCATCGCCCAGCAGCCCGTATTTCATGACCTCGCCGTAGCCGGCCAGGAAATCGCGGCGGCAAAGGGTGCCGAGCACGTTGATATCGGCCAGCACCAGTGACGGTTGGTGGAAGGCGCCGATCAGGTTTTTGCCCTGGGCGGCGTTGATGCCGGTTTTGCCCCCGACCGAGCTGTCGACCTGGGCCAGAAGCGAGGTGGGGATTTGCACAAAGCGCACGCCGCGGCGCAAAATGGCGGCGGCAAAGCCCACCAGATCACCGATCACCCCTCCGCCAAGCGCGATGACCAGATCGCCCCGTTCGATCTTTTGGTCAAGCAGCCAATCGACGCATTGTTGCAGCGGCCCCCAGGATTTTGTCGCTTCGCCCGGAGGGAGGGTCAGGGCGCTGGCGCTGATCCCGGCCTGCGACAGCCCGGCGCGCAGGCCGCTTAGGTGCAGCGCGCCGACCGTTTCATCGGTGATCACCGCAACGCGTGGGCGCCGCAGCAGCGGGGCGATCAGCGTCCCGGCCCCGGTCAGCAGATCGGCGCCGATGTGGATGTCATAGGCGCGGCCGGGCAGCGGCACATGCACGGTGGTGACATCTGCGGCCTTGTTTGCGGCAAGGGCGGTATTTGGCGGGTGGTCAGTCATGGCGGGGCTCCAGCACATCGGGGCGGGTCAGCAGTTTTTGCACCACACGTTCGGCCATCATTTCGATTGAGACTGACGGGGCGCAGTTCACATGCAGATCGGCCTTTTGATATTGCGGCACGCGGGCGTGATAAAGATCGGTCAGGGTTTGCAGCGGGTTGCTGGTGCGCAGCAAGGGGCGCGTATCGCGGTGTTTGACGCGCGACCACAGAAGGTCGATATCGCCGTTCAGCCAGACCGAGACCCCTTTGTTATGGATATTCTGTTGGTTAAGCGGCGACATGAAAGCCCCGCCCCCGGTCGAGAGTACGCATTTCTGGCTGTCTAGCAGCCGCGAGATCACCTGGGTTTCGCGGTCGCGAAAGAAGGGTTCGCCGTCGCGGGCAAAGATTTCTGGCACGCTCATGTTTGCTGCGACCTCGATTTCGTTGTCAGAATCAAGGAATGGCACCCCAAGCGCCAGCGCCAGCGCCCGCCCCACAGCGGTTTTTCCGGCCCCCATCAGCCCCACCAGCACGACGGTTTTCTTTAGGTCATAGTTTGGTTTGTCTGGCATTTCGGCCATGGCGTGCTCAATTTTGCTCATATTCCCCTGAATGACGTGATATTGTCGAAAAGGCCATATATAAGACATAAAAAAGAGCAGCAGAAAACAAAGAGGCAAAACCGTGGGACGAATTTTCAAGGCCCTGATTTACCTGGCAATCATCGGGTTCATTGGGCTTGTGGGCTATGCGTATGTGGGGCCGTTTTTCGGCGTCGATTTTTCGGCGCCTCAGGTGGAAAAGCGTGTGCCCGTGACCCTTGATGGCGATTGATCGCCCCCTGCATTGGCTGGTGGCGGGGCTGCTGGCCTTTGGTGCGGGGGGGGCGGCCGCCCAAGAGCCGCTTTCGATTATTGATTGGTTGGACACGGTTCCGACCCCCGCCGCGCCGCGCGTCATTGCGCCGCCGGCGCCGGTGATCGTGACGCCCCTGGCCGCGTCCGAGCCGACGCGCATCGGCCTTGCGCCGCCGCAGATCAGCGGCTTGGCCCATGATATCTGGCAAAGCCTGGATGGCGCGGCCTTGGCGCAAACATTGGCGGGCTTGCCGGATCAAGGCCTGCCGGCTGGGCAGGCGCTGTTGATGACGCTGCTTTTGGCCGAAACCACAAATCCCCCCGCGACCCCGCAGGCGCAGGATCAATTCCTGTTGGCCCGCGTTGATATGTTGATCCATTACGGCGCGATGGAACCGGCGCTGGCCCTGTTGCAAAGCGCCGGGGCCACGGCCACGCCGGACCGTTTTGCCCGGTTTATGGATGTGGCGCTGTTGCTGGGGCTTGAGGATGCGGCCTGTGCGCAGCTGTTGGCCCAGGCGCATTTGGCCCCGTCGCAGGCGCATCTGGTGTTTTGTCTGGCCCGTGCCGGGGATTGGCGCGGCGCCGACGTGGTGTTGGGCGCCCATATGGCCCTGGCGCAAGAGGACGCGCCGCTTGATCAGCTGTTGTTGCGGTTTTTACACCCCGATGCCTTTGAAGACAGCCCCCTGCCCGATGTCCCGCTGTCGCCGCTGATGTTCCGGTTGCGCGAAAGCATAGGAGAGCCATTGCCGACCCGCCCCTTGCCGCGCGCCTATGCGGTGGCGGATCTGCGCGATATTGCCGGCTGGAAGGCCCAGCTGGACGCCGCGGAACGTTTGGCGCGCAGCGGCGCCTTGGCGGATAATCGTTTGTTGGGGCTTTATTCGGAACGGATTGCTGCGGCCTCGGGCGGGGTTTGGGACCGGGTGCGCGCGGTGCAACAGCTTGAAAGCGCGTTGCAAATCGGCGAAGCCGCGCGGATTGAACGGGCGTTGATCACCGCCTGGGACGTCATGTTCGAGGCCGGTCTGGCGCCGCAGCTGGCGGTGCTTTTTGCCGATCAACTGGCCGCGGTGCCCCTGCGTGGCCCGGCCCGCCAGATCGCCCTGCGGTTGCAGCTGTTGTCCCCCGGATACAGGGCCGCGGCGCAATCGGCCGGGACGGAAATTCCCGCCGTGCTGCGGGCGCTGGCGTTGGGGCAATCGGCGACGCCCCATACCCCGCTGGATGATGCCCTGCTTGAGGGCGCCATACTTGAAGAGGCGGCGCCAAACACCGCCCATCCCGCAGACCCACAGGCCCTTGGCGCCGCCCTGTTGACGGCCCTGGCCTTGTTGCAACGCGGCGCCGATGGCGATCTTGGCGCCTTAACGTCATCGCTTAATATCCTGAATATGAATGGATTTACTGACGCAGCGCGCCGGGCGTCCTTACAGATGCTTTTGCTGGCTGACGGTGGCATATGAATTTTGACAGCTGGATATCCACCTTTCTTGAGGCCCAAGCCGCCGAACTGGGCGCGGCCCGCAACACGCTTTTGGCCTATGGGCGGGATCTGCGCGACGTGGCGCAATGGCTGGGGCGCAAAGGCAAGACATTTGACACCCTCAGCCAGCGCGACGCCGAAGATTACCTGGTGTTTTGCGACCAACAGGGCCTGGCAACCAGCACCCGCGCCCGCAAGCTTTCTGCGCTCAAGCAGCTGTATCGCTTTGCCTTCGAGGAAGGCTGGCGCGCCGATAACCCGGTGGTGCAAATCAAGGGTCCGGGGCGCAGCAAACGCCTGCCAAAAACCCTCAGCTTTGCCGAGGTTGACCGCCTGCTTGTTGCGGCGCGATCCTGGGGGCGCAACACGCACGAGCGGCTGCGCAACACCTGTTTGATGGAACTGCTTTATGCCACGGGGCTGCGGGTCACCGAACTGGTCAGCCTGCCGGTCAGCGCGGCACGGGGGGATCCGGCGCTGTTGCTGGTGCGCGGCAAGGGCGGCAAGGAACGAATGGTGCCGCTGTCTTCGTCGGCCCGCGCGGCGCTGGCGGATTGGATCAAGGTGCGTGATGACCACGACCAGGCCCAGCAGGCCAAGGGCAAGGAACCCTCGGGGTTTTTGTTTCCTGCGCGCGGGCGCGGCGGCCATATGACCCGGCACCGGTTTTACCTGCTGATCAAGGAAATCGCCGCCGCCGGCGGGGTTCAGCCGGCGGCCGTCACCCCGCATGGGCTGCGCCATGCCTTTGCCACCCACCTGCTGGCCAATGGCGCCGATCTTCGGGCCATTCAGATGCTGCTGGGCCATGCCGATATCGCAACGACCGAAATCTATACCCATGTGCTTGAGGACCGTCTTAGCGCGCTTGTCCTCAGCGCCCATCCGCTGGCCGCCAAAACCGACCCCGCCAGCAAGGCTTGATTGCTGGCCCCGCGCAGCCCATAACACGTTGACCCGTCACCACAAGGATACCGACCATGGACCCCACCGGCGCAACATTCGACAGCGCATTTTGGATCACCTCGGGGGTGATCTTGCTGCTTTTGGTGCTGTCCGGGTTCTTTTCCGGGTCGGAAACCGCGCTGACCGCGGCCTCGCGCGGGAAACTGCGCGCCCAGGCCGACAAAGGATCAGGCGGGGCGCAGCGGGCGCTGAAAATCACCGAAGATAATGAACGGCTGATCGGCTCGGTGCTGCTGGGCAACAACCTGGTGAATATCCTTGCCGCGTCGCTTGCCACTGCCCTCTTTACCCGCGCCTTTGGCGAAAGCGGCGTGGCGCTGGCCACGTTGGTCATGACCCTCTTGGTGCTGATCTTTGCCGAGGTGCTGCCCAAGACCTATGCCATCAGCAACGCCGAAACCGCCGCGGCGCTGGTGTCTCGCCCGATCGGAATTATCGTCATGGTGTTTTCGCCGATCGTGGCGGCGGTGCGCCTGCTGGTGCGCGGGGTGTTGCGCATTTTTGGCGTGACCATCGACCCCGACAGCCACATCCTGGCGGTGCGCGAAGAAATCGCCGGCGCCTTGCAGCTGGGCCATTCCGAAGGGGTGGTGGAAAAGGAAGACCGCGACCGCATTCTGGGCGCGCTTGACCTGGGGGACCGCACGGTCGAAGAAATCATGCTCCACCGCTCGGGCATTGAAATGATCAACGCCGATGACCCGCCCGAGGCCATCGTCGCCCAATGCCTGCAATCAAGCCACACCCGCCTGCCCGTCTATCGCGACGATCCCGAAAACATCATCGGTGTCATCCATGCAAAAGACCTGCTGCGCGCCATGTACAAGGCAGGGCAATCCACGGCGGGGGGGCTGAAAATCACCGATGTGGCCATGACCCCGTATTTCGTGCCGGAAACATCGACGCTGGATGAACAAATGCGCCAGTTTCTGCGCCGGCGCACGCATTTTGCCCTGGTGGTGGATGAATACGGATCCCTGCAAGGGCTGATCACGCTGGAAGATATCCTAGAGGAAATCGTCGGGGAAATCACCGATGAATTCGACCCCGACGCCGACCACCCGGTCACCAAGGCCGAAGACGGCCAATACCTGATCGACGGGGCAATGACGATCCGCGACCTCAATCGCGCCACCGACTGGAACCTGCCCGACGACGAGGCCAATACCGTCGCCGGCCTGGTCATCCACGAGGCACAAATGATCCCGGTGACCGGCCAGGTGTTCTCGTTTCACGGCTTTCGCTTCGAAGTCCTGAAACGCGATGGAAACCGAATTACCCAGTTGAAAATCCGCCCGCTTTAACCCCAAGCCCAACGGAAAAACAGGCCAAAGGCGCCGCGCCGCCCTGCATCACCTCTGGAATAACCCTGGCCCGCCTGGCTTCTTTTGTTCTTAAAGCATTTCGGCTTCAACTTGAATCACCTATCGCTGCCTGAAATCAGAGATTTCAACGCAATAGGTGATGAGTGATCATTTTTGGTAAAGCCGAAACGCTCTATATCCCCGCCGGAGGCTCCTGCCCGCGCCGCAAGCGCTGCGCGTGAACGGGGGCACCGCGCGCGGGGGCATCGAACCCCCGCGCGCGGGCGGGCCTTGAGGGTTTCGGGCCACCCCGAAACGTTCAAGGCCCGCGGGTTACGCCCGCAGACGTTCGCCCTTGGGATCGAAGGGTGGCTCGCTTAGGATCACCGCATCATGGGGCTGGCCCAGCACCATGACCTGAACCGTGTCTCCGGCCACGGCGTTCTTGACGAACCCCAACGCCAGGCTTTTGCCGACGGTATAGCCATAGGCGCCCGATGTCACCCGGCCGATCCCTGCGCCGTCCTTGAAGATCGGCTCGCCGCCTGTGGCATCTGCATTGGACGCATCGGTCTGCGCCCCGTCCAGTTCAAGCAGCACCAGCGTTTCGCGCGCGGTTTTGCCAAGGGTTTCGGCGACGGCGGCTTTGTTCAGGAAATCCTTGTCCATCTTGCACAACCGATCCAGCGCCACCTCTTGTGGCCAGTATTCGGGCGAATATTCGCGCGACCAGCTGCCATAGCCTTTCTCGACCCGCAGGCTCATCAATGCGCGCGACCCCACCGGGCCTGCGCCAAAATCGCGGCCCGCATCAAGCAGGGCCTGCAACAGGCGCGCCTGGTCCTTGGCTTCGCAGTGCAGCTCCCAGCCCAGATCGCCGGTAAAGGACACCCGCAGCGCCAGCACGGTGATCCCGGCCAGCTCGATCCACTTGGACCGCATGAACGGGAAATCCGGCGTTGCAAGCGAGGTATTGGTCAGGCGCTGCAACATATCGCGCGATTTCGGCCCGGCGACGTTGAACCCGCACCAATCTTGCGTCTTGCTTTCAAAGGTTGTGCCCTCTGGCAGGGGCAGCTCTTTGAAGAAGCGCTTGTGATAGCGTTCGGCCATGCCAGAGCCGATGATCCAGAATTCATCCTCGGCCATGCGGGTGACGGTGAAATCCCCGGCAATGCCGCCGCGCTTGCCGATCAGCGGTGTCAGGCACGACCGTCCGACCGATTTGGGCATATTATTGGCGAAAATGCTGTTCAGCCAGCTTTCGGCATCCGGCCCCTTGCAGCGGTATTTGGCAAAGTTCGAAATATCAATGATCCCGGCCTTTTCGCGCAGCATCTTGCATTCGCGGCCCACCGGTTCCCACCAGTTCTGGCGGGTGAACCCGTCGGTGTCCTTGGTGCCGGGCGTGTCGGCATACCACAGCGGGTGTTCCCAGCCAAAGTTAAGGCCCATGACCGCGCCCAGATCCAGCTGCATCTGATAGGCGCTGCGGGTGCGCACCGGGCGGCCTGCTTCGCGTTCTTCGTTGGGGAAATGGATCTTGAAACGGTTGGCGTATTGATCACCCACCCGCGCCTTGGTGAATTTCTTGTCGGCCCATTCGCCAAAGCGCGCCATATCCCAGGCGAACATGTCATAACGCGTCTCGCCGGTGACGATCCAATCGGCCGCCAAAAGGCCCATGCCGCCCGATTGGCTAAAGCCGGGAATGATGCCGTTGCAGCAAAAATAATTCGACAGCTCGGGCGCCGGGCCGAACAGCACGTTGGAATCAGGGGACCAGATCATCGGCCCGTTGATCACCCGTTTGATCCCGGCGGTGCCCACCACCGGCACACGGTCGATGGCGCGCATCATGTTGTCTTCGATCCGTTCCAGATCGTCGGCGAACAGCTCGTGACCAAAGCCCGCGGGGGTGCCGTCTTCGGCCCAGAACCGCATATCCTTTTCATAGGCACCGACCAGCAGGCCTTTGCCCTCTTGGCGCAGGTAATATTCACCGTCGCGATCCGCAACGGATGGCAGGCGGCGGTCCATCGCGTCAATCTCGGCGATGGTTTCGGTGACGAAATACTGATGCTCGGTCGGTTGCAGCGGCAGGTTCAGACCGGCCATCGCCGCGACCTCGCGGCCCCAAAGACCGGCGGCATTGACCACCCATTGGGTGTGAATATCGCCCTTGGGCGTGCGCACGATCCAGCTGCCATCGGGCTGTTGTTCGGTTGCGGTTACGGGGCAAAAGCGCACGATCTCGGCGCCGTTCTGACGCGCGCCGCTGGCATAGGCGTTGGTGACGCCCGACGGATCGACGTTGCCGCCATCGGGTTCCCACATGATACAGCGAATGCCATCATAATTGACCAGCGGGTGCAGGCGCTCGGCCTCGTCGCGGGACACTTCGTGAAAGTTCATGCCATAAAGCTTGGCCTTGGCGGCCTGAAGGCGCAGCTGATGTTCGCGTTCCTTGGTTTGCGCCAGATACAGCGATCCGGGCTGAAACACGCCGCAGCTTTGGCCGGTTTCGGCCTCAAGCTGGTTATACAGCGTCATGGTATAGTGCTGAATGCGGCTGATGTTGGTGCTGTCATGCAACCCGTGGATGTTGGCGGCCGCGTGCCAGGTTGATCCTGATGTCAGTTCGTCGCGCTCAAGCAGAACGACATCTGTCCACCCAAGTTTTGTCAGGTGATACAAGATAGAGCAACCGATTACGCCGCCTCCGATGACGACGGCTTGGGCATGGGTCCGCATGGGGATGGTCCTTGATATGAATTTCAATGTGGCGCAAATTGCACCTGTTTTTGCCCCCATTGATTGCCCGAACACGACATATTCCGTCGGCGGTTTTACAGCCTGGCGATTATTTCACCCCTGATCACTGACTGCGACATGCTGTGTCGCAAAAAAACAATGCAACCGTGTATGTTTCCGCTTAGCCTGCGCAAAACACCCTGAGCAAAAGGCAATCTTATGAAAACCACCACCCGTGTTGTCGTCATCGGCGGAGGCGTTGTAGGCGCATCTGTTCTGTATCACCTGACCAAATTGGGGTGGTCCGATGTCATGCTGCTTGAACGGTCTGAATTGACGTCGGGATCGACATGGCATGCGGCGGGCGGGTTTCACACGCTGAATGGCGATACCAATATGGCCGCGCTTCAGGGGTATACCATTCGTCTTTACAAAGAGCTGGAAGAGATCACCGGCATGTCCTGCGGGCTGCACCATGTGGGCGGCGTGACCCTGGCCGACACCCAAGAGCGGTTCGACATGATGCTGGCCGAACGGGCCAAGCACCGCTTTATGGGGCTGGATACCGAAATCGTCGGCCCCGAGGAAATCGCCAAGATCGCCCCGATCACCAATCTGGATGGGATTATCGGCGGGCTTTATGATCCGCTGGACGGGCATCTGGATCCATCGGGCACCACACACGCCTATGCCAAGGCGGCGCGCATGGGCGGGGCCACCATTGAAACCCATTGTATGGTGCGCGAAACCAATCAGCGCCCCGATGGCACCTGGGATGTGGTGACCGACAAGGGCACCATCCATGCCGAACATATTGTCAACGCCGGGGGCCTGTGGGCGCGCGAAGTGGGCGCGATGGCGGGCATTTATTTCCCGCTGCACCCGATGGAGCATCAGTATATCGTCACCGATGACATCCCCGAGATTTACGAGATGGGCGAAGAACACCCCCATGTGATGGACCCGGCCGGGGAAAGCTATCTGCGCCAGGAAGGGCGCGGGTTGTGCATCGGGTTTTATGAACAGCCCTGCAAACCCTGGGCGGTCGATGGCACACCATGGGATTTCGGCCACGAGCTGTTGCAGGATGATTTCGACAAGATCGAAGACAGCATCAACTTTGCCTACAAGCGCTTTCCGGTGCTGGCCAAGGCAGGCGTCAAATCGGTCATTCATGGCCCGTTCACCTTTGCCCCCGATGGCAACCCGCTGGTGGGTCCGGTGCCGGGCGTGCGCAATTATTGGTCGGCTTGCGGGGTTATGGCCGGGTTCAGCCAGGGCGGCGGCGTTGGCCTGACCCTTGCGCAATGGATGATCGAGGGCGAACCCGAGCGCGACGTGATGGCCATGGATGTGGCGCGATTCGGCAAGTGGATCTCCCCCGGCTATACCCGCCCCAAGGTGATCGAAAACTATCAAAAGCGGTTCTCGGTCGCTTATCCCAACGAAGAGCTGCCCGCCGCGCGGCCCAACCGCACCACGCCGATGTATGACATCTTTACCGGGATGGGGGCGGTCTGGGGTCAGCAATACGGCCTTGAGGTGGCCAATTACTTTGCCCAGGGCGATGAGCCCACCTTTGAAACACCGTCCTTCCGGCGGTCGGATGCCTTTGACGCCACCGCCCGCGAGGTCAAGGCCGTGCGCAGCGGCGTTGGCATCAACGAGGTGCAGAACTTTGGCAAATACCTGATCAAGGGCACGGGCGCGCGCGCATGGCTGGACCGGGTCATGGCAGGCCGTGTGCCCAAACCGGGCCGCCTGTCGCTGACGCCGATGCTGTCGGAAAAGGGCAAGCTGATCGGGGATTTCACCATTTCCTGCCTGTCCGAAGAGGAATTCCAGCTGACCGCATCCTATGGGGCGCAGGCGTTCCACATGCGCTGGTTCTTGCAGCATCAAGACGCCGATGTGCAGATCGAGAACATCTCGGATCAGCGCACCGGGTTCCAGATCGCCGGCCCCAAGGCCCGCGATGTTCTGGCCGCCTGCACCCGCAGCGACATCAGCGATATGAAATTCCTTGATGTGCGCAAGATCACCGTGGGCATGACCGACTGTATCGTGCAGCGCGTCAGCTATACCGGCGATCTGGGGTTCGAGATCTATTGCGATCCGGTCGGCCAGCGGGCGCTGTGGACCGCGCTGTGGTCCGAGGGGCAAAAGCACGCCATGGTGCCCTTTGGGATGCGGGCGATGATGTCGCTGCGGCTTGATAAATTCTTTGGCAGCTGGATGTCCGAATTTTCCCCCGATTACACCGCGGCGGAAACCGGGCTGGATCGGTTCATCAGCTTCAAGAAAAACACCGATTTCATCGGGCGGGCCGCGGCAGAGGCAGAGCGCGCGAATGGCACCGCGCGGCAGCTGGTGGCGTTTGAGGTCGATGCGCTGGACGCGGATGTGCATGGCTATGAGCCGATCTGGCTGGACGGCGAAGTGGTCGGGTTCTGCACCTCGGGCGGGTATTCGCACCACACCGGGACATCCATTGCCATGGGGTTCCTGCCCACCCACCGCGTGGCCGAAACCCCCAGCGTCGAGATCGAGATCCTCGGCCAGATGCGCCCCGCGCGTATGTTGACCGAGGTGCCATTCGACGCCGATGGCGCGCGGATGCGCGGCTGATCAACGCCGAGGACAGCGAGGATTGCTGCGGGGGGCTGATGCCCCCCGTTTGCCTTTGCACGGGGCGCTGTTAAGGTTTGCCCATGAACGATATTGCGATCTTGATCCTTGCGGCGGGGCGGTCGGCCCGGATGGGCGGCGTTGACAAGCTGATGGAGCCGGTGGCCGGGGTGCCCCTGTTGCGGCGCACGGCGCAGATTGCGCTGGCGGCGCGCGCGGGGCCGGTTTGGGCGGTGCTGCCCCCCAAGCAACCGGGGCCGGACCTGCGCCGCGCCGCGCTGAGCGGGCTGGATGTGCATATCTGCCGGGCGGTCGATCCGGCGCGCGGATTGTCGCACAGCCTGCAAGTCGGGATCGCCGCCCTGCCCGCCTGCACGCCGGCGGTGATGATCCTTTTGGCCGATCTGCCAGCGCTGGAGAGCACGGATTTGAACAAAGTTCTGATCGCCGTGCAGCGCGGCGGCCCCGCCGAGGTCTGGCGCGGTGCCACGCAGGACGGTCTGCCCGGCCACCCGATCGTCTTTGCCGCCAGCCGGTTTGCCGCGATCAACGCCCTTGCCGGGGATAAGGGGGCGCAGGATCTGGCCCGTGATGCGCAATTGGTGCCGCTGGCCGGTCAGCGGGCGCGCTGGGATCTGGATACGCCCGAGGATTGGCGGCGCTGGCGCGCGCAAGAGGGCGCCTGACGGACCCGGCGGCGCCGATGTCGCGCAAATGGCCGGGCGGATGGCCAGGGCGGGAGCCTCCGGCGGGGATTAGAGCGTTTCGGCTTTACCAAAAATGATCACTCATCACCTATTGCGCCCAAAATCTCGGATTTCAGGCAGCGATAGGTGATTCAAGTTGAAGCCGAAATGCTTTAAGAACAAAAGAAGGGGCGCGGCGCGGAAAATTGCGCCCGCTGGATCACAGCGGCCTGCACGGCCAAGGGGCCGGCAGTTAATCGGGGTGCGGATGAGTTGGTACCCAAGGCCGGACTCGAACCGGCACGCCTCGCGGCGGGAGATTTTGAATCTCCTGCGTCTACCATTCCGCCACTTGGGCACTGAGGGGGATGTAACGCGACTGTGCGGGCTGGGCAAGCGGATTTTCACCCGCGTCTGCTTGACGGCCCTGCGAGGTCGTGGTTTTCCTGCGGGGCACAATAAAAAAGGGCAGATATGATCCGCAGGCTTTATGATTGGGTGCTGGGATTGGCCGAGCATCCGCAGGCGCTTTGGGCTTTGGCGGCGGTTTCTTTCGTTGAAAGTTCGGTGTTTCCGATTCCGCCCGATGTGTTGATGATTCCGATGATTCTGGCGCGGCCGTCGCGTGCCTGGCTGGTGGCGCTGGTGGCTTTGGTGGCATCGGTGCTGGGCGGGCTTTTGGGCTATGGTATTGGGGCGCTGGCGTTTGACAGCCTGGGCGCGCCGATCTTGCACAGCCTGGGCAAGGGCGATGCGATGGCGGCCTTTAACGCGCGGTTCAACGATATGGGGTTTTGGGCGGTATTGACCGCCGGCGTGACCCCGTTTCCCTATAAGGTGATTACCATCATGTCAGGCTGGAGCGGCATGCCGCTGGGGACGTTCCTGGCCACATCGGTTTTGGCGCGCGGGCTGCGATTCTTTTTGGTGGCGGGGCTTTTGTGGAAATTTGGCGCCCCAGTGCGGGCGTTTATCGAACGGCGGCTGGGGCTGATGTTCAGCCTGTTTGTCGCCGTGTTGTTCGCGGGATTTTTTGCGGTGCGGTATCTATGAGCGTGCGATGGATCATCACCCTGGCGGCGGCGGGGTCGGCGGCGCTTTTGCTGGGGGCTTGGGGGTTTCAATATCTGGGCGGCATGGCGCCGTGCAAGCTGTGTTATTGGCAACGCTATCCGCATCAGGCGGCGGTGTTGATCGGGCTGGTGGCCTTGATCTGGCCGCGGGTCTGGCTGGCGATTGGCGGGGGCGTGGCGGCGGCGGCAACGGCGGCGATTGGCGCCTATCACAGCGGGGTTGAGGCCGGGTTTTGGCAGGGGCCGACATCGTGCACATCGGCGGCGGTTTCGGGGCTGAGCGCCGAGGATCTGATGGCCCGGATCATGGCCGCGCCCCTGGTGCGTTGCGACGATATCGCCTGGCAGATGGCGGGGATCAGCATGGCCGGCTGGAATGCGCTGATGTCTTTGGTGCTTTGCGCGGTCTGGCTGTGGGCGGCTTGGTCTATTTACGCGCCGAGAGCAGCAGCGACGTTTCCGAGGCGGTGACGCCGTCGATGCGGCGGATGTGGAACAGCGCCTGGTCGAATTGTTCCAAGGTCGCGGTGCCAATTTCGACAATCACATCCCAGCGCCCGTTGGTCGAATAGATCGAGCGCACCTCGGGCAGGCCATGCAATTGCCGGATAATCCGGTCGGTGCCGCGCCCTTCGATTTCGATCATCATCAAGCCACGCACCGGATCGACCAGCTGGTCTTCTTTCATCACCACGCGAAACCCAAGGATATCGCCGCGGGCCCGCAGGCGGGCGATGCGGCTGCGCACCGTGGTGCGGGAAATCCCCACAAGCGCCGCCAAATCGCTGAGCGCCATGCGCGCGTCGTGGCGCAGGGCGGCCACCAGTTTTTTGTCCGTATCGTCCATTTTAACATCCGTTTTGATCAGTATGTAAGCAATATGGTCAAAATGTAGCCTTGTCCATGTCACAAAATGCGCGGTATTTCGGGGAAACTTGGAAAGGATGCGCAGCCCATGGCACAGAAAACCTGCATTTTGATCGGCGCCCCGATGGACAGCGGCAAGCGGCGTACGGGCTGTTTGATGGGGCCAGATGCCTATCGCACGGCGGGGCTGCGCGCGGCGCTTGCGGATCTGGGGCATCACGTCCTGGACGAAGGCAATTGCCAGCCTGATCCCTTTACCGCCAGCCCCCACCCCAAGATTCACGCGCTTGAGGAAACCATCGCCTGGACCAAGGCGTTGGCGCGGGCGGCCCAAGCGGCGCTGCCGCGCGGGGTGCCGATCTTTTTGGGGGGCGATCATGCGCTGTCGCTGGGCACGGTGTTGGGGGCGATGCGCCATGCCGCCGATGTGGGGCGGCCGCTTTTTGTTTTGTGGCTGGACGCCCACAGTGATTTTCACACCCCCCAGACCACCGATTCAGGCAATCTGCATGGCACGCCGCTGGGCTATGTCACCGGGCGGCCGGACTTTGATGGTTTTGACCCGATCACCGCGCCAATCCCGCAGGAAAACATCGCCATTATTGGTTTGCGCTCTGTTGATACCGCCGAGCGGCTGGCGCTTCAGCAAAGCCAGATCACCCGCGTGGATATGCGCGATATCGACGAAGGTGGTATTGCCCGCCCGCTGGCGGCGTTTCTGGACCGGGTTGCGGCGGCAAATGGCATGTTGCATGTATCGCTGGACGTTGATTTCCTGGATCCGATGATTGCCCCGGCGGTTGGCACGACGGTGCCCGGCGGTGCCACCATCCGCGAAGGGCATTTGGTGATGGAAATGCTGCACGACAGCGGGCTTATGACATCGCTTGACCTGGTGGAACTGAACCCCTTTTTGGATGAACGCGGCCGCACCGCCCAGGTGATGGTCGATCTGGCGGCCTCGGCGCTGGGGCGGCGGGTATTCGACCGCCCGACCCGCGCCTATTAACGGAACTGGACCCTGATATGACCCAACTTGCCCCCTCGGCCAAGGCGCTGGTGCCTTTTGTATCTGTCGATCACATGATGAAGCTGATCCATCACATCGGCATTGAACCGATGCTGCGCGGGCTTGCCAGCTATATCGAGTCCGATTTCAAACGCTGGGAGCTGTTTGACAAAACGCCTCGGGTTGCCAGCCATTCGGCCGAAGGGGTGATTGAGCTGATGCCGACCTCGGATGGTGAGGTCTATGGCTTTAAATATGTCAACGGCCACCCAAAGAACACCGCCGAAGGGTTGCAAACGGTCACCGCTTTTGGGCTGTTGGCGGATGTGGGCAATGGCTATCCGGTTTTGCTCAGTGAAATGACCCTGCTGACGGCGATGCGCACGGCGGCCACCTCGGCCCTTGTGGCGCGTGTGCTGGCCCCCAAAGGCAGCACCACCATGGCGATGATCGGCAATGGCGCGCAATCGGAATTCCAAACCATCGCGATGAAGGCGATCTGTGGTCTGACCCATGTGCGGCTTTTTGATACCGATCCGGGGGCAACGGCGAAATGCGCCGCCAATCTGGCCGGTTACGGGCTGCACGTCACTGCCTGCAACTCGGCGCAAGAGGCCATTCTGGGCGCGCAAATCATCACCACCTGCACAGCCGACAAGCAATATGCCACGATCCTCAGCGACAATATGGTGGGCGCCGGGGTGCATATCAACGCGATTGGCGGCGATTGCCCCGGCAAAACCGAGCTGGCGCCAGCGATCCTGCATCGGTCTGATATCTTTGTGGAATACCCCGAGCAAACCCGGATCGAAGGCGAAATCCAGCAGTTGGCTCCGGACCACCCGGTGACCGAAATCTGGCAGGTGCTGACCGGTCAGGCGCCGGGGCGCAGCGCCGACAAGCAGATCACCCTGTTTGACAGTGTCGGCTTTGCCATCGAAGATTTCAGCGCCCTGCGCTATGTGCGCGATCAGATTAAGACAACCGGCCTGTTCCACCCGCTGGATTTGCTGGCCGACCCGGATGATCCGCGTGACCTTTTCGGAATGCTCGATCGCGCAGCGCCGCACCCTCACGTCGCAAGCGCCAAATAAAATATCGCGTGCGCGCCGCAGGCGCGCTCCTTTGGATCACGGCGATCATGATCGGCGGGATGGTCACGGGATGGGTCGCGGCGCGGCGGGGTGGCGACGGGGTGCAGTGGCCCCTGTTGCCTTCTATTGCGCTGTCACATCAACGCCATAGATCCAGTCAAACGCCCGCATCATCCGCTCTGGTGCCAGTTGCGATCCCAGGCGCAGGCCCAGGTGCGCGGCTTGGCGCAGCGGCCCTTCGCGCAGGTGATAGCGCCGGGCATTGGCATTGGCCGCCGCGACCACCTTGACCGCCCGCGCCCGGCGCAGGCGCGTCAGGGCCGGGCCGCCATGGGCGGCCAGCACCCAGGCATCCTCAAGCGCCAGATTGGCGCCTTGCGCCATGAACGGCAGGGTCGGATGGGCGGCATCCCCCAAGATCGCCGCCCCGTTGCGATACCAGCATTGGGCGACGTCGTGGCGAAACAGCCCCCACAGGTGAACCTGTTCAACCCGCTCCAGCAGCGCGCGCGCCGGGCCGGTAAATGTTGCAAAAGCGGCCCGCAAATTGGCCGGGTCATCACGATGAAACCAACCCTCTTGCGCCCAATCTTTGCGCTCTTGCACGGCGACGATGTTGGTTAATGACCCGCCGCGCAGCGGATAGCTGACCATATGCGCCCCCGGCCCCATGGTCACGCGCGCCACCGGCTGTTCCATGCCTGTCGGCGTTTCAACCAGCGCGCGCCAAGCGACTTGCCCGGTAAAAAACGGGTCCGAGGCAGGGTTCAGCGCCGCGCGGACAACAGAATGCAGCCCGTCCGCCCCGATGATCAGCTCGGCGTGCGCTGTGCCCATTGGGCCGTGCAACCCGTTGTTGGTCAGGCCGGACATCCGCTGCCCCAGGTGGATCTGAACCCCCAGCGCCGCCGCGCGTTCGGCCAATGTTTCAATCAGGTCGGCGCGATGAACAAACAAATAACGCTGATCGCGCAGCCGGCCCAGATCAAGCCGGGCAACCGTGCCGGCGCGCTTGTAATCGGCCAGAACCACGGCGCGGGCCTGCACCGATCCGCGCGCCATCAGCGCCGCTTCAACCCCCAGCGCCCGCAGCACCACCAGCCCATTCGGGCTGATTTGCAAACCGGCGCCGACCTCGGTGATTTGCGCCGCCTGCTCAAAAATCTGCACTTGGGTGCCGCGCTGCGCCAAAGCAATCGCCGCCGCCAATCCGCCGATACCGGCCCCGACCACGATTGCATCTTTAACCATTCTTGTGCCTTTCAAAGCAAAAAGCGCCGTGGCCATTGGCCCGGCGCCTTAAAGTGCCCCCTTGGGGTCTTGGTGAACCCCAGTCCGGGCCAACCAGCCTGCCACGATCATTTGCTGCCGTGCAGCAGATCGGCAGCGCGCCCCAGATCTGTCCCAGATCTGTTTCAGCCCCGGCGCGCCTTAATCGTCGCGGTGCACTTTTTCGCGCCGCTCATGACGTTCTTGGGCCTCAAGGCTCATGGTGGCGATGGGCCGCGCGTCCAAACGCTTGAGCGAGATGGGATCGCCGGTGACGCTGCAATAGCCAAATTCGCCCTCGTCTATCCGGCGCAGCGCCGCGTCGATCTTGGACACCAGCTTGCGCTGACGGTCGCGGGTGCGCAGCTCAAGCGCGCGGTCGGTTTCCTCCGAGGCGCGATCTGCAACGTCTGGAATATTCCGGGTGCCGTCTTGTAATCCTTCTATCGTGTCCTTGCTTCCGGCCAAAAGCTCTGCACGCCAATTCAATAATTTACGTCTAAAATATTCAATCTGCCGATCATTCATAAATGGTTCATCATCAGCAGGTCGGTAATCGTCAGCAAGAAACAATTCTTGTTTCATATGGCTCCCCTTAACGTGGATGACATTCGTTAAATCCGTCATATCCGCCTGTCCCTTGGGCCAAAGCCCCCTCTGGCCCAGCATCTACCGCAGGTAATGTGGATTGTCACTACACAATCCCGTCGATTTGCGGCAAAACCACCTGCAACGGCAGACAGCAAAAGGGTGACAAGCAGATGAAATTTAACGGCACCGCCGACTATGTGGCGACAGATGATTTGACCGTGGCTGTGAACGCCGCTGTGACGCTTGAGCGCCCGCTTTTGGTCAAGGGAGAGCCGGGCACAGGCAAGACCGAATTGGCCCGGCAGGTTGCCACATCGCTGGGGTTGGAGATGATCGAATGGAACATCAAATCCACCACCCGTGCCCAGCAAGGCCTTTATGAATATGACGCAGTAAGCCGTCTGCGCGACAGCCAGCTGGGCGAAGAACGCGTTCACGATGTGAAAAACTATATCAAAAAGGGCAAGCTTTGGCAGGCGTTCGAGGCGCCGACAAAGACGGTTCTGTTGATTGATGAAATTGACAAGGCTGATATCGAATTTCCGAATGATCTGCTGCAAGAGCTCGATAAAATGGAGTTCTTTGTCTATGAAACCGGCGAAACCATCCGCGCCGTCAATCGCCCGATTGTGATTATTACGTCAAACAATGAAAAGGAATTGCCCGATGCGTTTTTGCGCCGGTGCTTTTTCCACTATATCCGATTCCCCGAAATAGACACATTGCGCAAAATCGTCGAAGTGCATCACCCCGGCATCAAGGATGCCCTTCTGACCACGGCCCTGACCCAGTTTTACGAAATCCGCGAACAGGCGGGATTGAAGAAAAAGCCGTCCACGTCAGAGGTGCTTGATTGGCTCAAGCTGTTGCTGGCCGAGGATCTGAACGCCGAAGACCTGCGCCAAAGCGGCGGCAGCGCCTTGCCGAAACTGCATGGCGCGCTGCTTAAGAACGAACAGGATGTGCAATTGTTTGAACGCCTGGCCTTTATGGCCCGTGCCCAGCGATAAGGAACCGCGCAATGATCGTGATATCAGCCATTGTTATTGGGGTGATCTGGGGCGTCATGTCGGCCCGCCGGCGCGGTGGCAACGCCAAGGATCTGGCCCAATATGCCGCTGCCCATGCCATCGCCTTTGGTTTGGTCGGGGTGATTGTCACCCTGATCGTACACCGTTTGGCGCTCTGAGATGTTTTTGCCCTTCTTTGAAAACCTGCGCAAACATAATGTGCCGGTCAGCCTGCGCGAATTTCTGGCCTTTCTGGAAGGGCTGCGCGCCGGCCTTGTGACCTATGACCCCGAGGCATTCTATTTTCTGGCCCGTGCCATCATGGTCAAGGATGAACGCAACATAGACAAGTTCGACCGGGCGTTTTCACAAAGCTTTTCGGGGTTGGAAAACATCACCGCCGATCAAGTGCTTGAGGCCGTGGACATCCCCCGCGACTGGCTTGAGAAAATGGCCGAAAAGCATCTGAGCGCCGAGGAAAAGGCCGAAATCGAAGCCCTTGGCGGTTTTGACAAGCTGATGGAGACCCTGAAGAAACGGCTTGAGGAACAAAAAGGCCGCCATCAGGGGGGCAACAAATGGGTCGGCACCGCCGGCACGTCACCGTTCGGGGCCTATGGGTACAACCCCGAAGGCGTGCGCATCGGCCAAAACGAAAGCCGCCATCAACGGGCGGTCAAGGTCTGGGACAAACGCGAATTTCGCAATCTGGATGACAATGTCGAACTGGGCACCCGCAACATCAAGGTGGCGCTGAAACGTCTGCGCCGCTGGGCGCGGGACGGGGCAGCAGACGAGCTGGACCTGAACGGGACCATTCGCGCCACCGCCGAACACGGCTATCTTGATGTGCAAACCCGGCCCGAGCGGCGCAACGCGGTCAAGGTCTTGCTGTTTTTGGATGTGGGCGGATCAATGGACCCGCATATCAAAGTGGTCGAAGAGCTGTTTTCCGCGGCGCGGGCCGAATTCAAGCATATGGAATATTACTATTTCCATAATTGCCTTTACGAAGGGGTGTGGCGCGACAATCGCCGCCGCTGGGATGCGCAGATCCCAACCCACGAGGTGCTGCGCACTTATGGGCCTGATTATAAATGTATTTTCGTTGGTGATGCCTCGATGTCACCCTATGAGATTGCCTATCCGGGCGGCGCGTCCGAACATTGGAACGCCGAAAGCGGCGCCACCTGGCTGACCCGCGCGCGCGATCATTGGGGATCAACCCTGTGGATCAACCCCGTGCCGGAAAAATACTGGCCCTATACCCAGTCCATCGGAATGATTTGCGATCTGATGGGGGCGGACAACATGGTGCCGATGACCCTTGAGGGGCTGTCGCGCGGGATGCGGGCGCTGACGCGTTAGGGCCTTGCCCTTGGTCCTGCCCTGCCCCATATCTGGGAGATGCTCAAGTTTACCCCCATCCTCGCGGCGCTGCTTTATGGTTTGGCGATGTATCGCTTTTCGGCGTGGCGCACCGCCCGCGCCTTGGATGCCAAATCGACAGAACTGGTTGATCCGGCGCTGAAGACGCTGACCGATAAAATGGCGCAGGCGCTGGATTTACCGCGCGTGCGGGTGCATATTTATGAGATTGATCCGATCAATGGCTTGGCCGCCCCCGATGGCCGCATTTTCATAACACGCGGGTTTTACAACAAATTTCGGGCTTCGGACATCAGCGCCGAGGAATTGGCCAGTGTTATCGCCCATGAATTGGGCCATGTGGCATTGGGCCATTCACGGCGACGCATGATTGATTTTTCGGGTCAGAACGCCTTGCGCACCGCCTTGGGCATGGTGCTGGGCCGATTTATTCCGGGGCTGGGCATGTGGTTGGCCAGCATGGTCACATCGCTTTTGGCCGCGCGCCTGTCGCGCAAGGACGAATACGAGGCCGACGCCTATGCCGCCGCATTGCTGACCAAAGCCGGGATCGGCATTGCGCCACAAATCAGCATGTTTGAAAAGCTGGACAAGCTGTCGGCGGGGGCCCATGCCCCGGCCTGGTTGTTAAGCCACCCCAAAACCCAAGACCGCATCAACGCGTTGCGTCAGTTGGATGGCAAGTGGAACCCCTAAGGGCCGGCCCATCGCACGCTGCCCATCTTTCGGCGCCCAAAGCGCTGTTGTATCACCGGCCTAGGCCAGCGCTTTGGCCAATCGCGGCAGCCGCGCCTTTTTAAGCAGCGCGCGCATCTGCCAACCGCCCCCGGATATCTGGTTGGCTTGCGCCAATACTTGTGCGGCAACCGTCTGGACGCGGGCCGGATTGCTAAGCCATTGATCCATCAAGACCCCATCGGGATCCAGCCGCACCAGCCCTTCGGCATCCAAGGTTCCACGGGGAAAATCTTTTGCATTCAACGTTATAATCGCATCAGCTGATGTAGAAACCGCCAGCGCCAGAACATGCAGATCATTGGGATCAGGCAACCACAGCTTTTGCGCGATATGCGGGGCTTCGGGGTGGCAGGCCTTGGGGAAATCCACCGAAAGGACGGCGATTTCCGCCCTGGCTTGCGCCGCCCCCTCTGGCCCCAGCTTGATCGCGGCGCGGGCCCATTCCTCAAGGATGCGCGGCGACCAGATCGGGGTGAACCCGCCGGCGCGGGCGACGCCAAGCAGCATTTCACGCATGACGGTTGGATAAAGGACACAAGTGTCCAGAACGATGCGGGTCACAGGCGGAAGAACAGCGATTTCAAATAGCCGCTTTCGGCCAGCTGCGGCAACTGTGGATGATCGGGACCGGCAAAGCCGGTATAGATCAGCGCGCCCTGCCGGCCTGCCCGGCCTATTCCGCGCACCGATGCCCCGCGAAACGCGGTCAGATCTGCGGCATGAGAACACGAGCAGAGGCCCAATATTCCATCCGGCGCCACCAAGGGCGCCGCCAAGCGCGCGACCTTTTCATAGGCCCGCAGCCCGGCATCAAGCGCCCCGCGCGACGGGGCAAAGGCGGGCGGATCACAGATGACCATATCGAATTGCGCGCCCTCTTGGGCCAAGGCGGTCAATACGTCAAAGGCATCGCCGCGCCGGGTGGTGAAACGGTCGCCTGCGCCCATCAGTTCGGCGCCGCCGCTGGCCAGATCAAGCGCGGGGGCAGATCCATCGACCGCCACGGCCGACGCCGCGCCCTGGGCCAGTGCCGCAAGGGAAAACCCACCCACATGCGAGAAAACATCAAGCACGCGCAAGCCTTTGGCCATCGTCGCCGCAAAGGCGTGATTGGGCCGCTGATCGTAAAAGATACCGGTTTTCTGTCCGCCGGTCAGATCGGCAAGATAACGGGCGCCGTTCATCGGCACGGGCACCGGCCCAACCGGGGCGGCGCCATGCAGAACCGCGCTTTGGTCGTCCAGCCCCTCCAGGGTGCGGGTGCGCCCGGCGGCGTTTTTGATCACAGTGCTTACGCCCGTTACCCGGACCAGCGCGGCGCTTAGCGCCTCAAGATGGGTTTCGGCCCAGGCGGCATTGGGTTGGATCACGCAGATATCGCCAAAACGGTCGATAATCACCCCTGGCAGGCCGTCCGCCTCGGCGTGGATCAACCGATAGAAGGGCGCGTCGAACAATTTGTCGCGAAGCAACAGCGCCCGGTGCAGGCGCGCCTCAAGCCAGACGGCATCAACCGTTGCGGTGACATCGCGGTCAAGCACCCGCGCGATGATCTTTGACGCGGGGTTGACGCTGACCAGGGCCAGCGGTTGGCGGTTTTCGTCCTCAAGCACCGCCAATGCCCCCGGCGCCATGCCTCGGGTGCGCCGGTCTGTCACCAGCTCGTTTGCGTAAACCCATGGAAATCCATGACGAATGGCGCGCGCATTGGTTTTGGGGCGCAGGCGCACAACGGGAAGATCTGAATATGTCATAGCGTTCCCATAGTGGTTTATCCCGGCGCTGAAAAGCGGCTAGTTTTGCGGCGCGTTTCGGGGGCGCGAACGCCATCCGCCGCGACGGCGCGGCGCGGTCATAGTGGTTAGCCCCTCGCTCAGGACTTCGGTCATCGGGTGATCGGGGTGTTGCGCCCCATATTGCCCCAGCAAACGGCGCAGCACGGTGCCGGTGTCTTCTTCGATCGGCAAGCTAAGCGCCCAGTCCAAAAAGATCGAACGACATTCGCTTTTTTGAATTCCGTCAATGCGATAGGCCTCAAAGATCAAGCCCTTTGGATCATCGGCGTTGCCCTTACCCATGGTCCACGGCCCCTGTTTCAAAGGGGGCCAATGCGCGGGCAATCGCGGCGGCTGTGCGCGAAATGCTCTGTTCCAGTTGTGTCTCAAGCGTCTTCATATCCGTCTCTTGCGCGGCGCGCAGTAAAAAGCTTTGGCCGGCCTTGCCCAACGTCGCCGTGTCGAGGGGCCGATCCGACAGCAGGCGCGCAGCCAGCTGCACCTGCGCACAAAGCAGATAAGTGGCCTTAACGTCCGCCAAATCTGCGGCATCTAAAAGCCCAACAGCGACGGATGCGTCCAATCCATCCAAGGTATCGCGCGACGGCGTGCCCATCAACAGCCCCCCCGCCTGCGCGAGCAATTCGATATCCTGCATCCGCCCTGCCCCCTGCTTGGGATCCCACAGCGCCCCCGGCCCTTTGGCGGCCTGAATGCGGGCGCGCATGGCGATCACCTCGGCGGTGACATCGGCCAGATCGCGTTTGCGCTGCAACAGCTGGATGCGAAATGTCTCGATGCGTTGGCCAAGGGCGGCTGGCCCGGTGATCACGCGGGCCCGCGTCAGGGCCAGATGTTCCCAAAGCCACGCTTGGGTTTCCTGATAGCTTTCGAACGATGCCACGCTGGTGGCCACCGGCCCTTGATTGCCCGAAGGCCGCAACCGCATGTCGACCTCGTAAAGGCGCCCCTGCGCCATTGGCGCGCTGATGGCGGTGATCAGCGCCTGCGTTAGCCGGGCATAATAGGTCCGCGTGGCCAGCGGCTTGGCCCCGGTGGATATGTCCTGATCCTGGGGATCGTAAATGACGATCAAATCCAGATCTGATCCGGCGTTCAACTGCCCCGCGCCAAGCGACCCCATACCAACAATCGCCGCCCCTGCCCCCGGCGGCGGGCCATGGCGCAGGGCGAATTTATCGATGACCAGCGGCCAAAGCACCACCAGAATCGCGCGGGCCAGGTCGGCGTATTGCCTGGCCGCCTGGGGGCCCTGGGTCAAGCCGCGCAAATGATGCACCCCGATCCGAAAGTGCCATTCCTTGCACCACAAACGCGCCCGGTCCAGGCGCGCCTCGTAGTCGGGCAGATCGTTCAACAGGGCTGACAGCTCTTGCTCAAGGTGGGGTTGCCCCGGCCAGTCGCTGAAGAAATCACCGCCGATCACCGCATCAAACACCTGGGCGTTGCGCGATAAATGCTGGGCCAGGGCGGGCGAAGTGCCGACAATGTCAATCAGCAGATCCCGCAGGTGCGGGTTGGCGTCCAGCAGGGAAAACAGCTGCACCCCGGCGGGCAGGCCGGCCAGAAACCCATCAAAGGCCAACAGCGCTTCGTCTGGCTTGGTGGCGCGCGACAGCCGGTCCAATAGATCCGGGCGCAGGCGGTTAAACAGCTGGGCCGAACGGGCGCTGCGCAGCGCCGGATAGCTGCGCCAACGATCCAGCACGCCTTCGTCAAAGGCGTGGCCGGGTGCGGCGGTTGGCTTGGCGGGGGCGAAGAACCCTTCGGTCAATTCATGCACCTCGGTCAGGCGGCGGGTCAGATCCGCCCGCAGCGCCACGGGGTCTTGATCCATCATCATCGCGATGCGGGTGATTTCCTCGGGGGATTTGGGCATCCTGTGGGTTTGCGCGTCATTGACCATCTGAATGCGGTGTTCAACAGTGCGGTGCATCACATAATGATCGGCCAGCCGCTGTGTCACATCGGCGTCGATCCAGCCCTTGTCAGTCAGCGCCCGCAATCCATCAATCGTGCCGCGCGGACGCAGATCCGCATCGCGCCCACCGGCAATCAGCTGGCGGGTCTGGGTGAAAAATTCGATCTCGCGGATGCCGCCACGCCCCAGCTTCATGTCATGACCGGCCAGTGCAATCGGCCCGCCAAGGCCTTTGTGCTCTCGGATGGCCAGACGCATGTCATGGGCATCCTGGATGGCGGCAAAATCAAGATGCTTGCGCCAGACGAATGGGGTCAAGGTTTTCAAAAACCCATTGCCCGCCGCCTGATCGCCGGCGCAAACGCGGGCCTTGATATAGGCGGCGCGTTCCCAGGTGCGGCCCAGGCTTTCGTAATACCGCTCGGCCGCTTCCATTGCCATGCAGACAGGCGTCACCGCCGGATCAGGCCGCAATCGCAGATCGGTGCGGAACACATAACCATCGGCGGTCAGATCGCTAAGGTTGGCGCACATGGCGCGGGTCGCCTTGACAAATGCCGCCCGCGCATCGTGAAAATCCGCCGGATCAAAGCGCGTTTCATCAAAAAGCACGATCAGATCAATATCGGACGAATAATTCAGCTCTCGGGCGCCCATTTTGCCCATCGCCAGAACGCTGACCCCGCAGGCGGTGTCCAGATCGGCCTGGGTCATGCCGGGAATTTTTCCCCGCTTTAGCTGCTGAAGCAAACCCGCCCTCAGCGCCGTTTCCGTGGCGGTGTCGGCAAATTCCGTCAACGCCTGCGTGACCTTGGCCAAGGGCCAGGCGCCACAAAGATCGGCCAGCCCTGTCAGCAAGGCCAGACGCCGCTTGCCAGCGCGCAAACCGGCGCCAATCTGATCGGGGGGACAGGTTTTCGCATCCAAGATTATGCGCGCAAGGCTTTGATCTGGATCACTTATGGCCGCTGGCAACCATTCGCGTTCCTTTTGGATCAGCCCGGCCAAATAGGGGCTTGATCCGGCGGCGCCGATGATCAGCTCTCGCAGTTCTGGAGGGCATTCCGGCAACAACGCCAGCGCCTCGTGGCCGCGATCGGGATCAAAGGGGCGCGGGGTGCGGATCATCAAAGAAGCAAGTGTCATACCCAAGTTGTGCGGCCAGATCCTGCGGTCGTCAATGGCTGTTGCAACCCCAGCCGCCCTGCCCCATTCTGCACCAATGAGCAAAAGCCTGAAACGTGTCCGCACCGTGTTGCAAACCGCCGGCCTTGACGCGCAGATCACCCAAACCGATCTGGCGCGCACGGCGCGTGATGCCGCCCTTGCCGTAGGGTGCGAGGTGGACCAGATCGCCAAATCCATCATTTTCCAGGGGCAAACCAGCGGCCAGGCCGTGTTGTTCATCACCGCAGGCGGGCGCACCGTTGATCCCGCCCGCGCCAGCGCCCTTGCGGACGAGCCATTGGGCCGCGCTGACCCGGCATTGGTGCGGGCACAAACCGGCTTTGCCATTGGCGGTGTGTCGCCGGTTGGGCATCTGTCGCCGATCCGCGCGTGGTTCGACCAAACCTTGCTGGCTTTTGATCAGATCTGGGCCGCAGCCGGCACGCCGCATCACGTCTTTTGCCTGTCCCCTGCGCAATTGTTGCAGATTTCCGGTGCGCAACTGTCTGATTTCACTTCAGAACCCGCCCACATGTAAAAATCTTTTACATGCCGGCTTGAAACCCCCGGTATCGGTGTCCATCTTGAGGATGTGAAGGCGCTTTACATTCATGCCGCCCACCCCGATCTTGGTAAAAATCGGGTCATGCAACAGGATAAAGGAAGGACGAAGACCCATGACAACGCTTTCGCAAAGCACCGCGATGGACGCAAACGCCGGCTGGCTTCGCCGCACCGAGCGGTGGCTTGATGACAAGGGCAAAGGCGCCTGGATCGCCGCCATGGTCCTTGGCTTTGTGTTCTTTTGGCCCCTGGGCCTTGCACTTTTGTTTTACATGATCTGGAGCAAACGCATGTTTTCCAACGCCTGCCACAAAAAGTCCCGCTCAGTGCGGAACAATATCAACGCGCTTCGCCCATCGGGAAACAGCGCTTTTGACGCCTATAAGGCCGACACATTGCGCCGTCTGGAAGAAGAGCAAACCAATTTCGAAGCCTTCCTAGAGCGCCTGCGCGAGGCCAAGGACAAGGCCGAATTCGATCAGTTCATGGAAGACCGCGCCGGCAAAGCCGCCCCCGAGCCAGCGGCGCATTAACCTTTGTGATCTTTGGCGCGCCCCGATTTGCTGCGGGGCGCGTTGTGCAGGCCGGGGCATTTCCCCGGCTTTTTCGCCGCTTTTCCCCCAATCGGCGCTGCGCCGAGACCGCATGGTCGCCTGGGGGCGCGGCAAAATATCGGGCCAGCTGTGTTAACAGAGCGTCCGGGCCATTCACCGAAAAATCACCCCAAAGATGTGCTTGGACTATGGCACAGTGCTTGCTATCTTATGCGGTGAAATTAGGATTACTGAATGCGTCATACCTTGCCCCTTGCGCCCCAGTTCTATGTCACGGCCCAACAGCCGTGTCCCTATCTGGATGGCCGCATGGAACGCAAACTGTTCACCGCCCTGCAAGGAGACAGCGCCGATGCGCTGAATGACAGCCTGTCACGGCAGGGGTTTCGGCGATCGCAAAATGTGCTGTATCGCCCGTCTTGCGCGGAATGTTCGGCCTGTTTGTCGGCGCGCATTGATGTGTCCAAGTTCAAACCATCGCGCAGCCAGCGGCGCACATGGGCGCGCAACAGCGATCTGGTACGGCGCTCGACCTCGCCATGGGCGTCCGAGGAACAATATGATCTGTTCCGGGAATATCTGGACGACCGCCATTCCGAAGGCGGCATGGCCGATATGGATGTTTTTGAATTTGCCGCGATGATCGAAGAAACCCCGATCCGCAGCCGGGTCATTGAATATTCCAGCCAAGACAGCAACAAATTGATCGCGGTCAGCCTGACCGATGTGCTGAGCGATGGGCTGAGCATGGTTTATTCGTTTTATGCCCCGGATATGGCGCGGCGTTCGCTGGGCACGCATATGATCCTGGATCATGTGGAATTGGCGCGCAGCTCGGGCTTGCCATATGTGTATCTGGGATATTGGGTGCCGGGCAGCCAGAAGATGGGATACAAGGCCAAATTCTCGGGGCTTGAGGTCTATAGCGGCGGCAGCTGGCGCCCGATGACCAACCCGGCGCATTATTCCGCCGACACCCATCCATTGTCGACCGATCCGATTGCCGAACAGGTTGCCAATATCCAATTGCCCGACATGACCCCGCGCCGCACGCGCTAGGGGTATTCCCCCGCATCTAGCAAAAGAAAGGGGGCCGCCAAGCCCCCTTTTGTTGTGCTCCCTGACACGCCAGCCTTATTTCGGGATCAGATCCGGCACGATGGTGACGATGCTTGGGAAAGTCCACAGCAACGCAAGCCCCACAACCTGGATCAAGACAAAGGGGACAATCCCGCGATAGATATGCCGGGTCGTGACCTCTTTTGGGGCGACGCCGCGCAGATAAAACAGCGCAAAGCCAAAGGGCGGCGTCAGGAACGAGGTCTGCAAATTGACCGCGATCATGATTGTCACCCATTTGGGATCAAAGGTGCCGCCATAAATCACCGGCCCGACGATCGGCACGACGATGTAAATGATCTCAAGGAAATCAAGGACAAACCCAAGGATAAAGAGCACCAGCATCACGATCAGGAACACGGTGAATTCATTGTCAAAGGATTTCAGGAACTGCTGGATATAGTGTTCGCCCCCGAATGAAATCACCACAAGGTTCAGCAGTTGTGATCCGATAAGGATGGTAAAGACCATGCTGGTGACTTTGGCGGTTTCGCGCACCACCGGGCTGAGCACGCCCGAGGTATACAAAACCCAGCAGGAAAACAGCAGGCCAAAGACCGCATACAAATACGCACCATAAGCCACGAAAAACGCGAACCAGCTTTCAAAGCTGACATCGCCCTGGTTGATGCGCAGGTCAAAATTGACCCCAACCAGAATGCACACAATGATCGCCAGCGTCGACCAGATGATCAGCTTGGGCGATTTGTCCTGCTCTTTCAGTTTGCGATAGGCGGCCAGCATAATCGCGCCCCCCGCCCCCAGCGCCGCGGCGGGCGTTGGGTTGGTGATACCGCCAAGGATCGACCCCAGAACCGCGATGATCAAGATCAGCGGCGGAAACACCACGCGGATCAGTTCATTGGATGCGCAAGCTTTGACCGCGTGCACCACCCCAAAAAGCGTCATGGCAAACGGCAGGGCCATCCACAGCACCATCGCCCCGGACGAGCTGTCAGCCCCGACCAGCAAGATATCGACCAACAGGCACAAAACAACGCCAACCGCCCCAATCAGAAGCGGTTGCACCGATGAGGATGGCGAAACGCCGCGCGCGGTTGTCATGACCAGCGCCAGCAACACCATGATCATGGCCACGCCGGTGCCAATTGGCGCGGCATTGGCGATTTTGGCTGCCTGCTTTTCGGCCAAAGCCTCTTCGCTCAGGCGCACGCTTTGGGTGACACCGCCTGCGGCCTCGATCTCGGCCTGTTGGGCCACGGCTGTATCCCAGGCCGCTTGCCCGTGCAGATCAATCATCGACGCCTGACATTCCGGTGACACATTGGTGCGCAGGGATGCTGCCTCGCCGATATCGGTAAAGCTGGAAACCGTGGTGGATTGGCTGCCGATGACGCCCAGATTGCCCAACAAAACCGCGCCGACGATGATGGCGATCGGCGCACCCAGAAACCATGTAAAGGCCTCGGACCGGGTGACAGGTTCGGAATTTGTGCTGCCCATTGGCACAGCCGGCGCCTTGTCAGGGTTCAGCAGCGCATAGCCAAAGGCATAAAGCGCATAAAGCAGCGCCAGCATGATCCCCGGCAACAACGCCGCCTGGAACAGCGTGCCAACCGACACGACCGCCGGTTCCCCAAGGAAGGTCAGCGCATCGGTGCAGCCGGCCGCGGTGGCGCGGGCCTCTTGCGCCGCTGAATAAAGATCGCCAGCCAGCGTGCCCAGCAAAACAATCACGATAGAGGGCGGAATAATCTGCCCCAATGTGCCCGATGCTGCGATCACCCCGGTGGCGATCTCGGGCGAATAGTTGTTGCGCAGCATTGTCGGCAGGGCCAGCAGCCCCATGGTCACCACGGTTGCGCCGACAATTCCGGTTGATGCCGCCAGAAACGCGCCAACCACAACAATAGACACGGCAAGACCGCCCGGCAGCGGGCCAAAGACGCGGGCCATGGTGGTCAAAAGATCATTGGCGATTTTCGAACGCTCAAGCGTGATGCCCATAAGAACGAACATCAGCACCGCCAAAAGCGTTTCAATGGACTGTCCCGCCAGAACCCGTTCGTTCATCCGGTTGACGACAAAGGACACATTGCGATCCAGCGCGGTTTCCCATCCGCGGGCAAACACCGGTTCGGCGATCCGCGGCAGGTCGGGATATCGGAATACGGAAATACTGTCCGCTTTGATCCCCGAATTGACCAGATCACGATAGGCTTGGGCGCTTTGGTCGATCGCCTGGTGGATCAGCAATCCGGCGGTGTCCAGTGCGGCAATGATGCCAAAGGAAATAACCCCGGCCCCGGCGATGGCAAAAGCCACCGGAAACCCCGATAAGATACCGCCAAACAGGCAGGCGAAAACGATGATCAGGCCAACTTCGACGCCATCAAGACCGAAAAACATGTCAATTGTCCCTTAACTTAATGCGTACCTTCATACGCTTCTTCGCCCTCGCCAAGCGTGTCCTTGTCGAGATATTTGTTTTCGCTGGCTTCGCCTTCTTTCCACTCTAGGAATGATCGGTAAAACACTGCGATTGCGTGCAAAAATACCATTGCGGTAAAGGCGCACAGCAAGATTTTGAACAGGAAATAGCCGTTAAAGCCATTGGGGCTGAACCCAATTGTTTCGACGTTCCAGCGCATCGCACGCGCCTTAAGCACAAGCCGATCCAGCGTGTCTGACGCCGATGGCTTGGGCACGATCAAATGGCGCCACAGGAAGAACCAGCCATACATCCAGATCAGCACGGCAACCGGCATCATGAAAAACAGCGCGCCGAACATGTCGATGATCTTTTTGGTGCGGAATTTCACTACGGAATAAAAAAGATCCACCCGCACATGCCCGCCCTGCACAAAGGTATAGGACGCACAAAGGCACACGACCAATGCGTTGTAAAACTTCAGCTCTTCCGCGAACCAGCTGATGTCAAACTGCAAGGGGATGCCAAACCCGATCGAGATATCCGGCCGGGTAAAGATGCGCTGCATGAAAACGATGATGATCTGTTGCAAGACCATCAGCAGCCCCGCCCAGGCAAAGAAGCGCCCGACGGTATTGGCAAACCCCTCAAGCACCCGCACATAGCCCCACATGATCTGGTTTTTCCACAGCCCGATCAGGGTCATGACCAGAAAAAGCGCAAGGACGGCAAAGAAAAGCTCGACGGATCCACCATAATAGACAAAGCGCATCACGGCCTCTTTGCTGGACCAATCCAGCCACAGCCCCGGATGCGATATCGCATAAAAGATGTTGTAAAACGCCAGTCCGATGTTGGTGGCAAACCATACCACCCCATCCAGAATGACCCCGATCACGCCGCTTGAGGCGGCTGCGTCGTTTTCCATTTATACCTCTCCCGTGCTTGCGCGCGGCACAATGGTGATGATGGGATACCAGAAGGGCCGCCAGACATGCCGGCAGCCCCCTGATTTATTGCGAAACCGGCAAGATTAACCGTTCGCCAGAACGCGGTTGCGCTGTTCGACGTAAAAGCCGTCCGACTTGAGCAGCCAATCCGAGCTTTGCGCCAGTGACAGCTCAAAGCTTTCGCGGATTTCTGCAAACAGCGGATCGCTCATGTTTTCGTCCATCACCTCTTTCGAGGCCGCACCAAAGGCATCCCACACATCGTCCGAGAACTGCATGGTTTTCACGCCCTGCGCCTGCAGACGCTTCAGCGCCGCGCCGTTGTTGGCAAGGGTTTCAGCCAGCTGGATATGCGTTGTTGCCATAGCTGCATTCGACAAAATCGCCTGATGGGCTGGGGACAGGTCATTATAGACGTCCAGGTTGACACCCGCCGCCAGACCCGAGCCTGGCTCGTGGAAACCAGCGGTATAGTAAACCTTGGCCACCTCTTGGAAACCGGCGCGTTCGTCGGCAAATGGTCCGACCCACTCCAGCCCGTCAAGGGCACCCGAAGACAGCGCCTGATACAGCTCGCCGCCCGGAATGTTCTGAACCGATGCGCCCAGCTTGCCCAGAACCTTGCCGCCCAGACCGGGCATACGGAACTTGAGGCCGTTGAAGTCTGCGGCTGAGTTGATTTCCTTGCGGAACCAGCCACCAGACTGCGAACCAGAGTTCCCCGCGAGGAAGGATTTCAGGTTAAAGATCTCGCCCAGCTTGCTGTGCAGATCGTGGCCGCCGCCATGGTGATACCAGTTGGTCAGCTCTTGCGCGGTCGCGCCAAAGGGAACGGCGGTATAATAGGCATAGCCAGGGTGCTGACCGATGAAATAGTAATCGGCCGAGTGATACATATCCGCCTGGCCCGAGGACACCGCGTCAAACACTTCGAACGCGCCGACCAATTCGCCTGGGGCTTTCTTTTCGATGGTCAAGGTGCCATCCGACATCGAATTGACCATATTTTCAAGATAGGTTGCAGCATCATCAAGAACCGCAAATCCGCGTGGCCAGGATGTGACCATGGTCAGGGTCCGTTTGCCCTGTGCATAGGCCGGTGCCGCAAGGGTGCCAGCCGCAGCTGCCGTGCCGCCAAGGGCAGATGTCTTCAAGAATGAACGACGGTCCATAAAGGTATTCCTCCGAGGTTGAGCGTCCGCGCGGTTCTAGGCTGCGCAGATCATTTGACGTGTTCGTCACCATAACGCCAATTCTTGGTTTGAAAACAGTTTTTCGGCCTGCCCCCTGCGACTTTTTGCCAATTTGGTCATTTTTTCTTACCAAAGGCAGCAATCAACCCGCGCAGACAACCTGCGCGGCAGGGCGCGCCCTGTTGGTGTGATTCTGATGGACCGGGGCGACGCCGCCCAGATTTCGGGTAATTTTTATGGAAAATTGCCATCCAGCGCAGCCGTGCGCAATAATATTACAAAAATACCGCATCTTGCGATATTTATTTCGGGCTAACTGGTTGACGCCCCTGCCCCACGGTCCTAAGGTCCGGCCAACACAAGAAGGAGCCGCAGACATGACACGTTCTGTCGTGATTATTGGACAAGCGCGCATGGGCCGGTGACGGACAACCATAACGACACCCATGCGCCCCCGCCAAGATCGGGGGCTTTTTTATGTGATACGCACACAGGCCACAGCAGGCAAAAACGGAGAGAACGACTATGCAGCGCCAAATGACCGGAGCAAAAATGATTGTCCAAGCCCTGATTGATCAGGGTGTCGACACCGTCTTTGGTTATCCCGGCGGCGCCGTGCTTCCGATCTATGACGAAATTTTCCAGCAAAATTCGATCCGCCACATCCTGGTACGCCATGAACAGGGCGCGGTTCATGCCGCCGAGGGCTATGCCCGATCCACCGGCAAGCCGGGCGTTGCGCTGGTGACATCCGGCCCCGGCGCCACCAATGCGGTGACCGGTCTGACGGATGCGTTGCTCGATTCGATCCCGATCATCGTTCTGACCGGGCAGGTGCCGACCTTTATGATCGGATCGGACGCCTTTCAGGAGGCAGACACCATCGGCATCACCCGCCCCTGCACCAAGCATAACTGGCTGGTCAAGGAAACCGATGCCCTGGCCACCACCCTGCACGAGGCCTTTCACGTTGCCACCCATGGCCGCCCCGGCCCGGTGTTGATCGACATCCCCAAGGATGTGCAATTCGCCACCGGCACCTATACCGCGCCAAAGGCGTCGACCTCGCATTATCAGCCGCGCGTCAAAGGCGACATGGAGGAAATCACCGAATTGGTCGCGGCCATCGAAAAGGCCAAGCGCCCGGTGTTTTATACCGGCGGCGGCGTTATCAATTCCGGCCCTGCCGCCAGCCAATTGCTGCGCGAACTGGTCGAGGCGACGGGCTTTCCGATCACATCGACCCTGATGGGGCTGGGCAGCTATCCGGCCTCGGGCGACAAATGGTTGGGGATGTTGGGCATGCACGGCCTTTATGAGGCCAATATGGCCATGCATGATTGCGATCTGATGATCAATATCGGCGCACGGTTTGATGACCGGATTACCGGACGTCTGGATGCGTTCAGCCCCAAATCCATCAAGGCCCATATCGACATTGACCCGTCGTCGATCAACAAGGTGATCAAGGCCGACATTCCGATCGTCGGCGATGTGGCCCATGTTCTGGAAGACGTGTTAAAGGTCTGGAAATCCCGCGGCCGCAAGACCAATGCCGATGCGGTCAAGAAATGGTGGGGCCAGATCGGCGATTGGCGCGCTGTGGATTGCCTTAAGTTCAAGCAAACCGGCAAGGTGATCAAACCGCAATACGCCCTGTCGCGCCTTGAGGCGCTGACCAAGGGCCATGACCGCTATGTCACCACCGAAGTTGGCCAGCACCAGATGTGGGCGGCGCAATACCTTGGGTTCGAAGATCCAAACCGCTGGATGACATCCGGGGGGCTGGGCACAATGGGCTATGGGTTTCCGGCCTCAATCGGTGTGCAGATGGCCCACCCGGACGCCTTGGTGATCAACGTCGCGGGCGAAGCAAGCTGGCTGATGAATATGCAAGAGATGGGCACCGCCATGCAATACGGCCTGCCGGTCAAACAGTTCATCCTGAACAACGAACGGCTGGGCATGGTGCGCCAGTGGCAGGAATTGCTGCATGGCGAACGCTATTCCCAAAGCTGGTCGGAATCCCTGCCTGATTTCGTGAAACTGGCCGATGCCTTTGGGGCCAAGGGCATCTTGTGTTCCGATCCCGATGATCTGGATGATGCAATCCTTGAGATGATCAACCATGACGGCCCGGTGTTGTTCGATTGCCTTGTGGAAAAGCACGAAAACTGTTTCCCGATGATCCCATCGGGCAAAGCCCATAATGACATGCTGCTGGGCGAGGCAAAAACCCAAGGCGTGATCAAGGCGGATGGCGCGGTGATGGTCTGATCAGACCGCCCTTCCCTTACAGACAATTACAAGGACAGATTCATGTCAGCTCTCAAAATCAAAAAAGGCGCCACCAGCCATTCAGCCTATAACCTGCGCCCAACCTTTTCGGACGTGATTGAACGTCACACCCTGGCGCTGTTGGTGGAAAACGAACCGGGTGTTCTGGCGCGGGTCATTGGGCTTTTTTCCGGGCGCGGTTACAATATCGACAGCCTGACCGTCGCCGAGGTCGATCATACCGGCCACCTGTCGCGCATTACCATCGTCACATCGGGCACGCCGCAGGTGATCGAACAGATCAAGGCGCAGCTGGGCCGGATCGTGCCTGTGCATGACGTGCATGACCTGACGGTCGAAGGGGCCAGCGTCGAACGCGAGCTGGCGATGTTCAAAGTGGTGGGAACGGGCGACAAGCGCGTCGAGGCGCTGCGCCTTGCTGATATCTTTCGGGCCTCTGTCGTTGACAGCACGCTTGAAAGCTTTGTGTTTGAAATCACCGGGGCGCCGGAAAAAATCGACGCCTTTGCCGATCTGATGCGCCCCTTAGGCCTAAGCGACGTGGCCCGCACCGGGGTTGCGGCCCTGCCCCGCGGCGAATAGCTGTAAATTATTTCTGGCTATTGGGTTTGCGTGCAAGCACGACAACATTGTCGGCCTTGGGCGCTGTCTGGGCGCGCAGCTCGTGCGGCAGGCTTGCCGCGGCCTTGTGCTGAATGACCCGCGGGTTCAGCGCAACGCGCCGCGTGTTCTCCGTGCCCAGATCGAATAAGACCAGATCGCCGGCGTCAAAAAAATCGGCTTGGTCCAGAAGCTCTGGGCCGTCTTGCAAAAAGACCAGATCGCCCTGGTCCTCGCACCAGATCACGGCCTTTTTATCTTCAACATCGCTCCAGAGAATAATACCCAACATAACTCATACCTGTAACAAAACACTGGATTCCCACGTTAATCGTCAATTAAGAAACCTTAAAGTCACATTTTCAGAACCGTACGCACCCAAATTGTGTCAATTTGATTTACTTTTGACGCTAACGCGCTACAATTATCGTGATAAGCGGTAAATTTGCTAATATTTAGCATGTTTGCGCTCGGAACGTTTTACAGTAATTATCACAACCTTGTTAACCAGTGACGCTTTATGACACCTGATACAAACCGCACCCCGTCCGAAATCCGTGAAATGTTTGGCGAAAATCTGCGGCGGCTGGCCCGATCGCACCGCTCGATCTCGGAATTATCGCGACAGCTGCGCATCAACCGGACCCAGTTCAATCGCTATTTATCGGGCGAAAGCTTTCCGCGCCCGGATATATTGTCACGGATTTGCGACTTTTTCCATGTTGATGCCCGCATCCTTTTGGAACCGGTGGATGCGCTGGATCGCGGCGATGCGTTGTTGTCTGGCCCATTCTTGCGGCCTTATATGGGGTCGGCCTTTTGCGACATCGGCCCGGAAATGTTTCCCCACGGGTTTTACCGGTTTTCGCGGCAAAGCTTTGTGTCCAAGGAACGATATTTCTCGGGTATTGTTATGATTAAAAAAATCGGGGCCAATCTTTATTTGCGCGGCTTTGACCCAGTTCCCGCTATGCGTGCGCAAAGCCTGCCTGACAACCGGCAAGCCCGCGAATATCGTGGCTTTGTCATGCAGCTTGAAGACGGGATATCGCTGACCGTGTCACGGTTTCACGGCATGACCGCCTCGCTTAATTATCTCAGCCGGGCCTCGTCCTTCGAAAACAACTTTTGGGTTGGATATGTCGCCCGCACCGTGCGCGAACACCACGAAGCCAGCCGGATCACCCGGTTGGTTTATGAACACCTTGGCACCACCATCGCAAGCGCCCTGCCCGCCGCCCGCCGCGCCGGTCTTTGCAGCCTTGAGGATCTGCCCGCCTTTCATCGGCGGTTGCTGCAACCGGGGGATCAATTTCACTAGCCCCGCGATCAGCGCCCTGCCCGCCATGTCGCCCCGAGAAAACTTGGGTCGCTTTGGGAGCCACAGCCAGCAAACGATCGGACTATGAGTGCTCAAACCCTAAAGGAGTATCGCCATGGTCTTTGCTGTCTCGGATTTGTCTGTTGTGCGCCGCCCTATCGCCGAAGCGAACGGGCTTCCCAATGCTCATTACATTGACCCCGCTGTTTTCAACGAAGAAAAACAGGCGCTTTTGTTTGATGGATGGGCCGGACTGGCGGTAACGGCCGATGTGCCGGAAATCGGCGATGCCGTGCCCCTGACCTTTTTGTCCATGCCGCTTTTGGTGGTGCGTGACCGCAAGGGCGCCGTGCGGGTTTTCCAAAACACCTGCCGTCATCGTGGGATGATCTTGGTGGAAGAGCCCCGCAAAATCGAAGGCGCGATCCGCTGTCCTTATCACAGCTGGTGTTATTCGACCGAAGGAAAACTGGTCAGCACCCCGCATGTTGGCGGACCGGGCCAGAACACCCACGAAGGGGTTGATCGGGCTTTGCTTGGTTTGACCGAAATCCGCAGCCACATCTGGATGGGCGTTATCTGGATCAACGTATCGGGCGACGCCCCGGACTTTGAAACCGCCAACGCCGATCTGCTGGCCCGTTGGGCCGAATTCGACAAGCCACTGTATCACGGCGGCGCAACCAGCCAGTTTCAGCTTCAGGTCAACTGCAACTGGAAGCTGGCGGTCGAAAACTATTGCGAAAGCTATCACCTGCCTTGGGTGCATCCCGGCCTGAACAGCTATTCGCGGCTTGAAGATCACTATCACATTGAATTGCAGGAAAAGTTTTCGGGCCAAGGGACGTTGGTCTATCGCCAGCTCAAGGGCGATGATGGCGAAACCTTCCCTGATTTCGACGCGCTTAGCGATAAATGGGACACCGCCGCCGAATATATCACCGCCTTTCCCAACGTTCTGATGGGGGTGCACCGCGATCACACATTTGCCATTATTCTGGTGCCGGAAGGGCCTGAAAAGACAACGGAAAACGTGCATCTTTTCTATGCTTCGCCGGATGTGTCCGAGGCACTGAAAGACAAAAACGCGGCGCTGTGGAAAACCGTGTTCGAAGAGGACATCTTTGTCGTCGAAGGCATGCAGCGTGGCCGCCACGCGGTGAATTTTGATGGGGGGCGGTTCTCGCCTGCGATGGACGGTCCGACCCATCTGTTCCACGATTGGGTGGCCGCGCGCATGGCGCAGCGCCGCGCGGCGGATGTTGCCGCACAATGACGGGATTGGACGCGCGGCTGCTTGAGGCCCATGACAAGGGCGACAGCGCCGCGCTGGTTGCGCTGTATAAAGAGGCGGCCGATCAGGCAAATACCGACACGGCGCGTGGGTTTTACCTGACCCACGCCCATGTTTTTGCGCTGGAACTGGGCCATCCCGAGACGCTGTCATTGCGGCAAGCGTTGATCGACATGGGCCGCGAAAGCCCGCTTTAGGCTGTGGATTTTGCGCGGGCGTAAATATGCCACGACGCATGGCCCAACCAAGGCAGGATCACAAACAGGCCCAAGAACGCCGGCACGATCGCCACAAAGATCAGCGCCGCAATCAGCCCCCCCCAAATCGACAAGACCAGGGGCGCCCGGCCCACCGCCTGAACGCTGGCGATCATCGCGGTGACAAAGTCGATTTCCCGGTCCAGCAACATCGGCAAGCCAAAGACGCTGATGCAAAACAACAGCAGGGCAAAACCGGCCCCCACGGCGGACCCAACGGCCAACATAAGCGCACCATTCAAGGTTAAGAACACCTCGAATGATGTTGAAATATTTGTCATTGTTGACAGACCCAGGAACAGCGCGAATATCATGTGCCCCAGAAAGAACCAGAACAGGAATATCACCACGATCACCGCGCTAAGCGATGGTAACTGGCGCAGCCGCTGGTGCCAGACCAGGCCGAAAATTTCGGCGCGTGGCAGGGGCGCGCCCTGGGCGATCCGGCGCGACACCTCGTAAAGGCCGACGGCGGCAAAAGGCCCCAAAAGCGGAAACCCGATGGCGGCAAGGATCAACCAAAAGCTGTGTCCGCTGGCCAGGGTAATGGCGGCCATCGCCCATCCGGCCACCACATAAAACCCCGAAAACATCAGCCCAAAGCCGGGCGCCCGGCGAAAATCACGCCAACCCTCTGCCAGCGCCTGGCGCAAATCCCCCAGACCAAGAGCCCCAAGCGGCGCGGCTGTGTTATCCATGTGCGTCCCCGTTTTTGGGGTATGCTAATGCAGGTCTGACCGATTGGGCAACAAATCTTGCGCGGCAAATTGCCCCGACGCGCGCCCTAGGTGCCTTGGGCCTCGGCGCGGCTCTTGCCTGCGACGGCCTGGGCCAATGTGGCCCCCATCAGCCCATCCAGATCGCCGTCCAGCACGCCTTTGGTGTCCGAGGTCTCAAAATTGGTGCGCAGATCCTTGACCATCTGATAGGGCTGCAAAACATAGGACCGGATCTGATTGCCCCACCCCGCGTCGCCCTTGTTTTCATGGGCCTCATTGATGGCGGCGTTCCGCTTGTCCAATTCCATCTGATACAGGCGCGATTTCAACGCCTTCATAGCGATGTCACGGTTCTGGTGCTGCGATTTCTCAGAACTGGTGACAACGATCCCCGTCGGGTTGTGGGTGATCCGCACCGCCGAATCCGTGGTGTTGACGTGCTGCCCGCCCGCCCCGGACGAGCGATAGGTATCAATGCGAATATCGGCGGGGTTGACCTCAATTTCGATGTTGTCATCCACCACCGGGTAAACCCAGACCGAACTAAACGACGTGTGCCGTTTGGCGGCGCTGTCAAAAGGGGAGATCCGCACCAGCCGGTGAACCCCGGATTCCGATTTAAGCCAGCCATAGGCGTTGGGGCCGCTGATTTTATAGGTGGCCGATTTGATGCCGGCCTCTTCTCCGGCGCTTTCGGATTGCAATTCGACCTTGTATCCCTTTTTCTCGGCCCAGCGAACATACATCCGCGCCAGGATGCTGGCCCAATCACAGCTTTCGGTGCCGCCCGCGCCTGCGTTGACCTCAAGAAAGGTGTCATTGCCATCGGCCTCGCCGTCCAAAAGGGCTTCCAGCTCTTTTTTGGCGGCGGTTTCGGCCAAGGCCTTCAATGCGGCCTCGGCTTCGGCCACCACTTCGGCGTCCTCTTCCATTTCGCCCAATTCGATCAGTTCGATATTGTCGGTCAGCTCTTGCTTGATCCCGTCATAGGTCGCCATGGCATCCACCAGGGTCTGGCGCTCGCGCATCAGTTTTTGCGCCGCATCCGGGTCATCCCACAGGTTTGGATCCTCAACCCGCGCGTTGAATTCCTCAAGCCGATAGGCCGCAGTTTCCACATTCAGCCGCTGCGCCAAAAGTTCGAGCGATTTTTGTATCTTATCAACCGTGTTCTGAGCATCCGCGCGCATGATCTTGACCCTTGATGGATGGATAGGCGCGGTGATAGACCAGCACGCCCGGACCGGCAAGGCGTCTTTGCCGGAATGTCGTGGCCCCATGTTTGTGGGCCCTAGTAAAGACCACCGGTGCTGAGGGTGCCGAAATTCGCTTTGGGGCCAACCACCGCCTTTTCGCCCGTCGATGTAATGACCTGCCTGACCTGTGCCGGATCGACCCCCTCGACCAAGGGCAAATCGGCCCCCATGGCAAAGCCACCATCAAACATCAGACCAAAGACCGGTTCTTCGCCGTCGCGGAAATATTCGGCCACGACATTATCGCCCTCGGCGTCCAGTTCCAAACGGGCCCCGGAAAAGCGGTCAATATTGATGAACTGCCCGCCCGGTGGCACCTCGAATGGCCCGCCCCCATATTTTTTGGTCGCCTCAAGCATGAATTCGTTAAAGACCGGGCCGCACATCCCGCCACCCGATGCCCCTTTGCCCAGGGCACGCGGCTGATCGAAACCGATATAACAGCCCGCAACGATGTTGCTGGTAAAGCCAACGAACCAGACGTCCTTGGCCTCGTTCGTGGTGCCGGTCTTGCCGGCGGTGGGCACCGGCAGGTTCACCGTTGCGCTGGCGGTGCCGCGTTCAACCACACCTGTCATCATCGAGGTCAACTGATACGCGGTGATCGCATCCATCACCCGCTCGCGGTTTGAAATGATCCGCGGCGACACCCCGACGGGAACATATTCAAGGGTGCATTCTTCACAGATGCGCTGATCATGCCGATAGATCGTCTTGCCATAGCGATCTTGAACCCGGTCCACCAAGGTGGGCTGAACCCGTTCGCCGCCATTGGCAAACATCGCATAGGCGGCAACCATCCGATACAAGGTGGTCTCTTCGGCCCCCAAGGAATTGGCCAGAAACCGGCCCATGTCGTCATAAACCCCGAACCGTTCGCCGTATTTGGCGACGGTGTCCATGCCGACCTCTTGGGCCAGACGGATGGTCATCAAGTTTCGCGACTGTTCAATCCCGGTGCGCAATGGTGTGGGGCCGTAAAACTTGTTCGACGAATTGCGTGGCCGCCACAGCCCCTGCGGCGTGTCGATTTCAATCGGTGCATCCACCACGATCGTGGCCGGCGAATAGCCGCTGTCCAGCGCCGAGGCATAAACAAAAGGTTTAAAGCTTGACCCCGGCTGGCGTTTGGCCTGGGTGGCGCGGTTGAACACCGATGCCTGATAGGAAAACCCACCCTGCATGGCGATCACCCGGCCGGTGTTGACATCCATCGCGACAAAACCGCCCTGCACCTTGGGAATTTGCCGCAATGTCCACCGCACAAAGCTGCCGTCGCTGTCAGACCGCACAGCCCGAACCAAAACGACCTCGCCCTTGGACAGCAGATCGCTGACTTTGTTGGCTTTTTTGCCCAGCGTTCCGCCGGGGTTGCGTTTGCGCGCCCAGCCGACGTCCTTGGCCTGAATGACGTTTGCCTTGGTGGTTTCCACCCCTTCGATGCCGATCCGCGCATCGGTTTGCCCCAGCCCCAGCACCACCGCCGGCAACCATGGCCCATCCAAAACAATGTCGCGGGCGATGTCGGCACCGGCCAGGGCAGCACGCCAGTTGGGTTCGTCTTGCAGGGCGCTTTCGTCGACGACGATGCCCGTGCCATGCCAGATGCCCCTGCCCCGGTCATAGCTTTCCAGCGCCCGGCGCAGCGATTGCGCCGCAATGGGCTGCATGTCTTGATCAATGGTGGCGCGCACGGCCATCCCGCCGGTGAAAAATTCCCCCTCGCCAAAGCTTTGGGACAGCTGGCGCCGGATTTCATCGGTGAAATAGTCGCGCGGCGGCAGTTCGGCCTTAAAACTGTCAAAGTCGCCGTTCTGCACCGATCGCAGCGGCATCGCCGCCTCGGCCTTGTAACTGGCCGTGGTGATATAGGCGTTCTCCATCATTTCTTTCAGGACAAAATTGCGCCGCGACAACAGGCGTTCTTTGCGGCGCACCGGATGAAAATCGCTGGGCGCTTTGGGCAATGACGCCAAGAATGCGGCCTCGTGCGGGGCCAGCTCGGACAGGGTCTTGTTGAAATAGGTCTGCGCCGCAGCCGCCACCCCAAAGGAATTCTGGCCCAGGAAAATCTCGTTCAGATACAGCTCAAGGATCTGTTCCTTGGTCAGGGTCTTTTCAATCCGCGCCGCCAGGATCAGCTCTTTTATCTTGCGTTCGGCCCGCCGGTCCCCCGACAGCAGGAAATTTTTCATGACCTGCTGGGTAATGGTCGACGCGCCGCGCACATCCCGCCCCTTGGAGCGCACAGCATCGACAATCGCCGCGCCGATCCCGCGTAGATCATAGCCATCATGCTGATAGAAATTCTTGTCCTCGGCGGAAATAAACGCCTGTTTGACAATCTCTGGTATGGTTTCGATCGGGGCAAACAGCCGGCGTTCCTTGGCAAATTCGTCGATAATCTGCCCCTGGCCGGAATAAATCCGGCTGATGGTTGGTGGCGCATATTGCGCCAAGGCGGCGTGACTGGGCAAATCCCGCCCATACATCCAAAAAACGCCGCCGATGGTCAGCGCCGCCATGGCCACCCCAAGCGTGACGGCGGTGAAGATCCCGCCAAGGAACGACAAAATGAAACGGATCACAGAAGCAGGCGCCTTTTTCGGATGTTTTGCACCGCTTCTATACGCGCCGCGCCGCCATTGGTCAAAACCTTGCGCATCACGTTTTAACGACGCGCGATATCTGGCAGGTGGTGATCGGCCTGCCACCGCAGGATGGCTTGGGCGATGGCGCCTGCCATCTTGTCTTGCCAGGCTTCGTCTTGAATATTTTTCAAATCTTTTTGGCTGTTTATAAAGCCAAGTTCAAGCAAAACGGATGGGATATGTCCGGCGCGCAACACCATAAAGTCTGCCTCGCGCAGCGGGGCGGGGTTCAGCGGCACATCGGCCCGCCCCATGTCTTGGACCAGATTTTGGGCCAAATCACGCGCCAAAGGCAGGGTCGCCGACCGGGCGAAATCATCCAAAACCCGCGAAAGGTCATCCGGCCCGCCCGCCTTCAGGCTTAGCCGTGCGGCAAGGGCGGCGGTTTGTGTATCACTGGCGACGGGCGCAAAAACATAGACGGTGGCGCCGCTTGCCGCGCCATCGGGGGTTGCGTCGGCGTGCAGCGACAAAAACAGATCGGCGCCCGATGCGCTGGCGGTGCCAAGGCGTTCGGTCAACGACACAAAGCGATCATCGCCGCGCGTCAGCACCACATCGCCCACCCCCGCTTGCAACAACACCGCGCGCAACCGTTGGGCAAACCCCAACATCAGGTCTTTTTCCACCAGCGCGCCATGCTCTGCCCCAGGGTCACTGCCGCCATGACCCGGATCAAGAACCACAGTAAACCCTGTTTTGGCCGGCGCGGCGGGTTGGGTCCGGGGCGCGGGCACCCATTTGGCGAATTCATCCGCTTGGGCCGGGCTTAAGGAAATCTTTAGCTCATACCCACCGTTCGGGGCGATTTGGTTAATTTCGACGTTATCTGGCACCATTGGGCGATCCAATTTGGCCATAAATATCCCTGCCCCATCGCCCATCACATCAAAGCGGGGCGCCGAGAGAACATGCCCGGATACACGCAGGGCTTCAATGGATGAGGTTCCATACCCAGTGCCCTGCATTTGCACATAAAGTTCCATCGGATTGTCCTGCAACCAGATGGAAAACGGCACCGCCTGGTCAAGGTGCAGTGTTACCGCAGCCCCCGAAAACCACCCCGCGCTGATTTCGCTTTTTGAAAAATCCAAATCTGCGGCTGCTGCAATCGGAACATTTGCGCAACACAATAAGGCCAAACCAAATCCGCGATACAGCCAGATCAGCGCGTTATTCCGCATCCGCAAGCCCCTTGGCCTGCATGAATTTTGTTAAACGCGCCAGACCTTCTTGAATGTCCTGGGTGCTGCGGGCATAGGAAAACCGCAATGTCTGATGGCCGCGCACCGGATCGAAATCAAGGCCGGGCGTCACCGCGACGCCGGCTTGATCCAAGATTTCGGCGGCAAGGGCGCGGCTGTCATCCGTAATCTGTGACACATCCGCATAGACATAAAATGCGCCGTCAGGCGGAGCGATCTGGCTGAACCCCGCCTTGGGCAACCCATCGAGCATCAGCGCCCGATTGGCACGATAAACCTGCATGTTTCCCTCTAGCTCATCTTGGCAATCCATTGCAGCCAGCGCCGCGACCTGGCTGGCGTGGGGGGCGCAGATGAACATATTTTGGGCGATCCGCTCGACCACGCGGGTTTGGTCCTTGGGCACAACCATCCACCCCACGCGCCAGCCCGTCATCGAAAAATACTTGGAAAAAGAATTGATAACAAAGACTTCGTCTGTGACCTCAAGCGCACTGACGGCTTTGGCCTCGTATTCGATACCGTGATAAATCTCGTCCGAGATGAACGCCCCGCCGATGCCCTGAACCGCATCGGCCAGCCCGGCCATCGCGGCGCGGTCCAGCATGGTGCCGGTCGGATTACCGGGCGAGGCCACCAAAAGCCCGGCCAGATCACGCCCCGCCAGATCGCCCGGAACCGGTTGAAACCGGTGGTCAGGCGCGGTTTCGATATCGACGGGAACCATGCCAAGGGCCCGCAGGATCTGGCGATAGCTGGGATAACCGGGCGCGCCGATCCCCACCCGATCGCCGCTGTCAAACAGCGCAGTAAAGCTGAGCAGGAACGCCCCGGACGATCCGGGGGTGATGATCACCCGTGCCGGATCAAGATCAACATCATACCAATCGCCATAAAGCTGTGCGATGCGCTGCCGCAAGGCCGGCAACCCCAGCGCCACCGTATAGCCCAAGGGGGCATCCTGCATCGCCCGGACCAGGGCCTGGGTGGCGGGTTTGGGCGCACCGGTGCCGGGTTGGCCAACCTCCATGTGGATGATGTGACGCCCTGCGGCCTCGGCGCGGCTTGCCGCCTCCATCACATCCATCACGATAAAGGGATCAACCGCAGAGCGCCTTGAGTTTCGCATGTTTTCGTTCCTATTGTGCCTCGATGACCTTTCACCGTTTATTCCCGCGCGCGTCAATCCTGTTGCTGGCCTTTTGGCTGGGGATTGGGCCTGCCCTGGGTCAAGGGCTGCTGCGGGATGCGGAAATCGAACATGGGTTGGCGCAGTTGGCCGCGCCGATCCTGCGTGCTGCGGGGTTGGCGCCTGATCGGGTTAAAATTCTGTTGGTCGATGATCAAAGCCTGAATGCCTTTGTGATCAGCAACGACGCGATTTATATTCATTCCGGTCTGATCGCGCGGGCACAAAGCGCCGCCATGATCCAGGCGGTGATCGCCCATGAGGCAGCGCATATCGTCAATGGTCATATCAGTCGGCGGATGACCAACCTGGATCATGCCCGCAATGCCGCGGGCTTGGGCCTGGCGTTGGCCGCCGCAGCGGCGGTTGCCGGTCAGGGCGACGCGGCGCGGGGGATTGCGCTGGGAACAGGGTCGGCGGCGCAGCGCAGCTTTTTCAGCCACACCCGTGCCGAAGAGTCATCGGCCGATCAATCCGGCATTCGGTTTATGGCCAGCGCCGGGGTAGCCCCCGCCGCCATGCGTGACCTGCTGGCGATTTTCAGCGGTCAAGAACTGTTGAGCGCCGGGCGCCAAGACCCCTATTTGCGCAGCCACCCCCTGTCGCGCGACCGGATGCGCGCCATAGACGGCTTTGTCGCACAGTATAAAGGCGGCGAAGTCTTGCCGCAGACAGAGTATTGGTTTGCCCGGCTGCGCGGCAAGCTCAGCGCTTTTACCCGCAGCCCAAAATGGACGTTGGCCCAGGCGCCCTCTGACCCTGTGGGCGATGCGGGCCTGATGCGCCAAGCGATTGCCCGGCACCGATTGGCGCAAACCCCCGCGGCGCTGGCGCTGTTGGATCAGCTGCAAGGGCAACGGCCCGAGGATGCGTTCTTGTATGATTTGCGCGGGCAAATGTTGATTGAGGCAAGGGATTTCAACGCCGCCGCCCGCGCCTATCAACAGGCGGCGCGGCTGGCACCGGGCAATGCCCTGATCCTGGCCGGGCTGGGCCGCGCGCAGTTGGCAACAGGGGCGCCCGCAGAGGCCCGCGCCACGCTTGAGCGATCGCGCGATCAAGATTTTCGCAACAGCGCCATGATGCGGGATCTGGCGCTGGCCTATGCGCGCACCCAAAAACCAGGCCTTGCCGGGATGATCACGGCCGAGCGCTTTGCCCTTATGGGGCGCATGAAGGATGCCGGGCTGCACGCCAGACGCGCCCTGGGCCAACTGCCCGAGGGATCGGCCCCTTGGCAACGGGCGCAAGATGTGTTGATTGCCTCTGAACGCGCCGCAAACGGGAGATAAACCATGTTCAAACGCAGCCTTCTGGGCCTTCTTTGCCTGCCCCTCAGCGCGATGGCGCTGGATCTGGGAGCCATGTCCGATGATGATCGCCTGTTGCTGCGGCAAGAAATCCGGGCCTATTTGCTGGAAAATCCACAAGTGATCCTTGAGGCGGTCAGCAGATTAGAGCGCCAGCAAGAGGCCGCCAAGGCGCAGGCTGATTTCGACCTGGTACGTCAGAACGCCGCCGAGATTTTTAACGATGGGTATTCCTATGTCGGCGGCAACCCCGAAGGCGACATCACCTTGGTTGAGTTCATGGATTATCGCTGTGGATACTGTAAGAAAGCCTTTCAGGACGTTGAGAAACTTGTAAAAACAGATGGAAACATCCGGTTTGTAGTAAAAGAGTTTCCGATACTGGGGCCACAATCGACGCTGGCTGCGCAGTTTGCGGTTGCCACCAAACAGGTCGCGGGGGACGCAGGTTACAAGGCGGTTCATGATGCGTTGATGAGCCTGCGGGGCGATGTCACGCGGGTCGCCCTTGGGCGGTTGGCGACCGGTTTGGGGCTGAACGCAGAGGCGATCGAGGCGCGTATGGATCACCCCGCCGTTGGTGAAGAGATTGCCCGCACCCGCGCCTTGGCCCAGGCGCTGAAGATCACCGGCACCCCGACCTTTGTTCTGGATGACGAGATGTTGCGCGGCTATTTGCCTTTTGATGCGATGCAGGCTGTGGTGGCGCAAAAACGCTAGGATGGCGCGCGGGGCAAGGGCGGGATGCCTCCGGCGGGGATATTTTCAGAACAAAAGAAGGGGCTAGGTGGTGGTGGCCAGCTGATTGGCGCGGGCTTCAACCTGTTCGACGATGTGGTCGATCATTTTTTCATTGTCGAGTTTGTGCGATTGCTTACCGGCCAGATAGACCATGCCCGAGCCCGCGCCGCCGCCGGTGAAGCCAACGTCGGTCATCAGCGCCTCGCCGGGGCCGTTGACCACACAGCCGATGATGGACAGGCTCATCGGGGTTTTGATGTGTTCGAGACGTTTTTCCAGAATTTCAACGGTTTTGATCACATCAAACCCCTGGCGGGCGCAGCTGGGGCAGCTGATGATATTGACGCCGCGATGGCGCAGACCCAGGGATTTCAAAATCTCAAATCCCATTTTCACTTCTTCGACCGGGTCGGCGCTGAGCGAGACGCGGATCGTATCGCCGATGCCCATCCACAGCAGGTTGCCCATGCCGATGGCGGATTTTACCGTTCCGCTGATCAGGCCGCCGGCCTCGGTGATACCAAGGTGGATGGGGGCATCGGTCGCATCTGCAAGTTTTTGATAGGCGGCGGCGGCCATGAAGACGTCTGAGGCTTTGCAACTGATTTTATATTCGTGAAAATCATTGTCTTGCAAAAGCTTGATATGATCCAGGCCGCTTTCCACCATCGCGTCGGGACAGGGTTCGCCATATTTTTCCAGCAGGTGTTTTTCCAAAGATCCAGCGTTCACCCCGATACGGATTGAGCACTGATTGTCACGCGCCGCTTTGATCACCTCGCGGACGCGGCTTTCATCGCCGATATTGCCCGGATTGATCCGCAGGCAGGCGGCGCCGGCCTCGGCGGCTTCGATCCCGCGGCGATAGTGGAAGTGGATGTCGGCGACGATGGGCACCGAGACCTCGGGGATGATATGGCGCAGGGCCTGTGACGACGCCTGATCGGGGACAGATACGCGAACGATATCGGCGCCGGCCTCGGCGGCACGTTGAATTTGCGCAATGGTGGCCTTGACGTCGGTGGTCAGCGTATTGGTCATGGTCTGCACCGAGATAGGCGCGTCGCCGCCCACCGGCACCGATCCGACCATGATCTGACGCGAGGGGCGCCGATAAATGTTTCGCCACGGCCGAACGTGATTAAGCGACATTGAACAAGCCTTCATAGCTGTGTGATTTGTGGCAAACTAGCCGCCTGCGGCGGGGGCTGCAACGCTATTCGCCGGGGGTAAATTGCACATCTTGAAGGGCGACAACGGTGGTGGCCAGGGCTTCGTCTGCGGCAATGTCTGCGACGGCAAACCGTTGTTGAAGCGCATCAACTTGAAGCGGTAAGTTTTTGGTTACCTTGCCTGTTTCACCAACCGGCCCATAGTATTCGCCGTTGAGCGCGAAATAGATCGCGCCGCTTTCGCCGGTGCGCAGGGTGGGCGGGATTTCGGTGGCGGGGGCATCCCAGAAATCGCCTGCCTCCATGATGGTTTCGAAAATCACGGTGCCATCCGCCGCACGAACCCGCACCCAGGATGGGCGCACCGCAACCATGCGCAGGGTCGGCGCCGCAGGTTCCGACACCTGTGGCACGGCCGGCGCGGGGGGCGGAAGCGCCTCGAGCGATTGGGCGACCAAGGCCGCGATCTGTGCGCCGGCATCCGGGCGGGGGGCGCTTGGCTGTGACGGCGCCGGCGGGAAATTGCCGGTTTTGTGCGGATCAAGCGAGGCAATGGGCGCATCGCGCGGGATCAGCACCGGATAATCCAGCGCTTCGGGGCGGAACAATCGGCCCATGGCATCGCGCGGCGGGCGATCGGCGCTGACCGGCGTTCCGGGGGTGTCATCTTGGGTCAGGGCGGCCTGAAATGCCCCATCAATCGGATCCAGATCCGACAAGACGATCGGCGCGCTTTCGATCGGTGTGATGCGCACTTTCTGGACTTCTTGAAGGACCGAATAGCCGCCAAATCCGATTGCGCAGATCAGCGCCAACAAAACCGCAGAGGAACCAATGGCCCCCGGTTCAATCTTTGACCAAATTGAATCGCGATTGGGCACAAAGGGGGTGTTAGGGCGGTCAAATAGATCCGAGACAGGTTTGGCGGCAAGGCGCTCTTCCCGCGTTTTCTTTTTAACAACAGAGGCTTCTGCCGACATCCCATGGGCGACGCTAAAGCCGCTTTCGGCGCAGAAGATTTCAAACGCGGTGTCGGCATCCATCCCCAGATAGCGCGCGTAAGAACGCACATAGCCGGCAATAAACCCCGGCGTGTCAAAGGCATCCGGGTCCGAGTTTTCAATCGCTGAAATATAGGAGGCCTTAATCCGCAGCTCTCGCTGCACATCAAGCAGCGATTTTCCCATGGTCGCGCGTTCCCCGCGCATGGTGTCGCCAAGCCGCAGTTCAAAATCGTCGAACCCTTTCAGACCGACCTTTTTAATTACAGCTTTTGAGGACCTGCGTCCGATCATCCCACTGCCCTATCAGCCCGCGCTGAGCATGCCACCCCCCGAAACGCTGACGCGATTCGACCACGGGTCTTTGTTTAACCAAAGCTAGCACGTTACAATAGGATTAATAGAATTGCCGGCGTTATCCCGCCGCTTCGGCACGATTCAGCGCACAGTGCGACCACAGCGCGTCCATTGCCTTGACCAGCGCATCCAACTCTTTCGGTCCATGGACGGGCGACGGGGTAAAGCGCAAGCGTTCAGTGCCGCGCGGAACCGTCGGGAAATTGATCGGTTGGGCGTAAATACCGTGTTCTGTCAGCAGCTTATCCGACAGGATCTTTGTGTGAACCGGATTTCCGACCATCACTGGCACGATGTGACTTCCGTGGTCGATAATCGGCAGGCCCAGCCCCTTGAGGCGCAGCTTTAGGATGCGCGCCTGGGTTTGGTGTTGTTCGCGCAACTCGGGCGCAGTTTTCAAAAAGGCAACAGAGGCCGCCGCACCTGCCGCCACCGCCGGCGCCAAGGATGTGGTAAAGATAAAACCCGGAGCATAGGACCGGATCGCATCGCACATCTTGGCCGACGCGGCGATATAACCGCCCATCACACCATAGGCTTTGGCCAAAGTTCCATTAATAATATCAAGGCGATGCATCAACCGATCGCGTTCAGCAACACCGCCGCCGCGGGGGCCATACATGCCAACGGCGTGGACCTCGTCTATATAGGTCAGCGCACCAAATTCGTCGGCCAGATCGCAGATTTCCTTGATCGGGCCAAAATCACCGTCCATCGAGTAAATCGATTCAAATGCGATCAATTTGGGCGCGTCTGGATCGTCGGCCTCAAGCAGCGCGCGCAAATGTGCCACATCGTTGTGACGAAACACCCGCTTGGCCCCGCCATTGCGCCGCACACCTTCGATCATCGACGCATGGTTCAGCGCATCGGAATAGATGATCAACCCCGGAAACAGCTTGGGCAGCGTTGAAAGGGTCGCGTCATTGGCAATATAGGCCGAGGTAAAAAGCAGCGCCGCCTGTTTTCCGTGCAGGTCGGCCAGCTCGGCCTCGAGGCGTTTGTGATAGACGGTGGTGCCGGAAATATTGCGTGTCCCGCCCGAACCGGCGCCGGTTGCGGCGATCGCCTCTTGCATGGCGTCCAGAACGGCAGGGTGTTGACCCATCCCCAGATAATCATTGCCACACCAAACAGTTATGTCTTGACGGCTGCCATCGGGCCGCGTCCAAACCGCATGGGGAAACTGGCCATTGCGGCGCTCAATATCAATAAAGGTGCGATAGCGCCCCTCATCATGCAGCCGCGCCAATGCCTCATCCAGTTTGCTGTCAAAATCCACTGGCGTCTCCATCCTTGCCTTGGGCCTCGATCTGCCGGAACCCAAGGGGGCCGATCCATTCATTCACTTTTTAATATACGAGCAAAAAGCCTTTTTCAACAACCCTTGCCCGCGCCTCTTGTCGCAGGCAAGTCCTTCGCTTTTTTGCGAAAAGCCCCCTACCCCCACTGGACACCCCGACGCGCCGGCGTAGAGTTGCCGCGAGATAGCACAGGAGCCTTGCATGTCCATTAACAAAGTTCTCGAAAAAGTCGATAGCGATCTGCCTGCCGCGACGGAACGCCTGTTTGAGCTGCTGCGCATTCCATCCATTTCAACCGATCCGGCGTATAAATCCGATTGTCAGATCGCCGCCGATTGGCTGGTTGCGGATTTGGCCAGTCTGGGCGCCGATGTGGAAAAACGCCAAACCCCCGGCCATCCAATGGTTGTTGGTCACATGGATGGCGATGGGCCGCATCTGTTGTTTTATGGCCATTACGATGTTCAACCGGTTGATCCGATTGAATTGTGGAACAATGATCCCTTTGATCCCCGGCTTGAGGAAACGGCGAATGGCCCGGTTATTCGCGGACGCGGTGCCGCCGATGACAAAGGCCAGTTGATGACCTTTGTCGAAGCGTGCCGGGCCTGGATCGCCATCCATGGCCGCCTGCCTTGCAAGATCACCTTTTTCCTTGAGGGCGAAGAAGAAAGCGGATCGCCATCGCTGGTGCCGTTTATGAAGGCCAACGCAGATCTGCTGCGGTCTGACATTGCCTTGATCTGTGACACAGGGCTGTTTCAGTCAAAGACCCCGGCCATTGTGACCATGCTGCGCGGGCTTCTGGGCGAGGAAATCACCATCACTGGCCCCAGCATTGACCTGCATTCGGGCATGTATGGCGGCGTGGCGCGCAACCCCATCCGGGTGCTAAGCCGCATCCTGGCCAATGTGCATGACGATCAGGGTCGCATCACCGTTCCAGGGTTTTATGACGGGGTGCCCGAGCTGAGCGACGAGATGCGCGCCACTTGGCAGGGGCTGTCCTTTGATCATGCGCGCTTTCTGGGCGATGTCGGGCTGAGCACACCGGCAGGCGAATCGGATCGCACCCCGCTTGAGATGATCTGGTCGCGGCCGACCTTTGAAATCAACGGCATATGGGGCGGCTATACCGGAGAAGGCTTTAAAACGGTGCTGCCGTCGCAAGCCCATGCCAAAGTCAGCTTTCGCCTTGTCGGAGACCAAGATCCCGATGACATCCGCCACAATTTCCGCCAGATGATCACACAGATGCTGCCCGAGGATTGCAGCGTGGAGTTCACCAGCCATGGCAATGGCCGGGCCTCGGCGACCGAAATCAGCAACCCAATGTTCGAAGCCGCCCGCGCAGCGCTGAGCGAAGAATGGCAAGTGCCGGCGGCCTATGTCGGATGCGGTGGATCAATCCCGATTGCCGGCCATTTTCAGAACATCCTTGGCACCACTCCGATGTTGATCGGGTTTGGCAAAGACGACGACGCGCTGCATTCACCAAACGAAAAATATGATCTGGAAAGCTTTCACAAAGGCATCCGCAGCTGGGTGCGTATCCTTGATGCCCTGACATGATATCGGGGTTCGAAACCCATACTGCGGTGCTGAACGGGCAAAGGGTGCATTTTGCCACCGGGGGGCGTGGGCCTGCGGTCTTGTTGTTGCACGGCTTTCCCCAAACCCATGCGATGTGGCATCAGGTTGCCCCGGATCTGGCGCGCGATTTCACCGTGATTGCGCCGGATCTGCGTGGCTATGGCGCCAGCGGTAAACCCGATGGCACCGCCCCCTATGGCTTTCGGCCCATGGCACACGATCAGATTGCGCTGCTGGATCATCTTGGGGTCGGGCGTTGCCATGTGGTTGGGCATGACCGCGGCGGCCGGGTGGCGCATCGCCTGGCATTGGATGCGCCAGAGCGGCTGGCCAGCCTGACCGTCATGGATATCGTGCCCACACACCATCTTTTGTCCAAGCTGCAAATGAGTGTAGCAAAGGCTTACTATCATTGGTTCTTTTTGGCACAGCCCGCGCCCTTCCCAGAACACATGATTGCGCATAACCCGGATGGGTTTTTCGAAAGCTGCCTGCTTGGATGGGGGGCGGCGCAATTGTCAGATTTTGATCCCAAGGCGTTGGCCGCCTATCGCGCTGCCTGGCGTGATCCCGACTGTATTCGCGGTATGTGCGCCGATTATCGGGCAACGCTGGAATATGACTTTGATCTGGATGCCGCCGATGCGCAGCAGGTCATCGCCTGCCCCAGTCTGGTGCTGTATGGCGCACAGGGCAAAATGGCACAGCTGTGTGATGTTGGGCAAACCTGGACCGCCCGGCTGAGCGATATGCAGGCCAAGGCCATTCGCGGCGGTCATTTCTTTGTCGATGAGAACCCGAAAGACACCATCACGGCGTTGCGTGGCTTTTTGACATAAGGGGGAAAGTGGCGCGGTTGACGGGGCTCGAACCCGCGACCCCCGGCGTGACAGGCCGGTACTCTAACCAACTGAGCT
>CAKZPD010000016.1 GCA_937138475.1 uncultured Sulfitobacter sp.
GCGCCCATTGTCTAAGATTCCCCACTGCTGCCTCCCGTAGGAGTCTGGGCCGTGTCTCAGTCCCAGTGTTGCTGATCGTCCTCTAAAACCAGCTAAAGATCGTAGACTTGGTAGGCCATTACCCCACCAACTATCTAATCTTACGCGGGCCAATCCTTCTCCGATAAATCTTTCCCCCGAAGGGCGTATACGGTATTACTCTCAGTTTCCCGAGGCTATTCCGTAGAAAAGGGTATGTTCCCACGCGTTACTAACCCGTCCGCCGCTCCCACCGAAGTGGGCGCTCGACTTGCATGTGTTAGGCCTGCCGCCAGCGTTCGTTCTGAGCCAGGATCAAACTCTCAAGTTGAAAAGCTGTTGCCAGCTTATCCTTGACGTTCGAACCTCTGCACATCGTCCTATAAGCCTTACTGAAACTTATAGAACAGTCTCTGTTTGATATGCTTCAGGTAACCAAAGTCACCGAAAGCCGCCAAACAGTGAAGCTGACACCACATCATCGGGATAAACCCTAGTGGCGCGATATACAGGAAGTTGATCCATCGAATGAACCAAACCGCCCACATATCTCTTCAGATATTCATCAATGTCAAAGAGCGTAGAGACAAAAGAAACAAAGTGCGCCCTAAACTTTCGGCGCGCCCCGCCTCGATTACCTCTGATTTTATCGTTCCGCCTCGTCTCTCAATCGTCTCCGATCAGCCCGTCTGGCGCCCCGTTGCCGCATCACTGCGCCGCCGGTGAAGGGGGTTCTACGGCCACCAACACAAACCCGCAACCCCTTTTTGCAAAATACTCAAACTTTTTCAAAATCAATGAATAATGCCAATAAAATCAACGCATTAAACGAAAACACAGCCAGGCGATGATCACAGAAAACGGGGGACACCCCTATATCTTGGGGTCGAATCTCGGCCCAGCGCTATTGGAAACAACAGATTGCCCTTGGGGGGCGCCAGAATCGCGGCGAATCCGGCGATGAACGGGCGACTCAGCCCGGTTTGCCGGCCCGAACCAACTGCGGAAGCCGCAGCGCCAAGACAAACACCACCAAGCCGGCATAGATCAGCGCCTGCACATCATAGACCTTTTGAATCATCAGATAGTGCAGTCCGGCCAGCGCGATCACCGCATAGGCCAAACGGTGCAATTTGTGCCACAGCCCCCCCAGGCGCCGCAGCGCCCAACGGTTCGAGGTCACAGCCAATGGCACAAGCAGAACAAAGCCCAACATCCCCACAGTAATATAGGGCCGCTTTACGATATCAGCACCGATGCGCCCCAGGCTGCCGATATCCAGCACCAGCCACACCAGAAGGTGCAAGCACACATAAGCAAAGGCGAGCAATCCGAGCGCCCGCCGAAACTTGAGCAAGCTGACCCCAGCCCAGCGCCGCAGCGGCGTGATCAGCAGCCCGGCGATCAGGAATTGCAGCGCATAGGTGCCAAGCGCATGTTCAAGGGCCTTTATCGGCTCTGGCCCCAAGGCGCCGCTTTGCGCGTTGATCAACAGCGTCGGCACAGGCAACAGCCCCGCGCCATAGATAACACCGGTGGGCAACCGCCGCGCCCCGGCGTTCAGCGCCGCGCGCCAGCCGGTCACCGTGATGCCGCGCATTGCCCCCTGCCCCGCCATCTTAGAAATGCTTTTGCAGGTCCATGCCTGCATAAAGGCCCGCGACGTCTTCTTCATAGCCATTGAACATCAATGTCGGGGTGCGCCGGGCAAACAGCCCCTGACCGATGCGCCGCTCGGTCGCTTGGCTCCAACGGGGATGATCCACATTGGGGTTCACGTTGCTGTAAAAACCGTATTCGCGCGGATTGGCCAGCGCCCAGCTTGAGGGGGGTTCATCCTTGGTCAAGGTGATCCGCACGATGGATTTGATGGATTTGAACCCATACTTCCACGGCACCACCAACCGCAAAGGCGCGCCGTTTTGCTTTGGCATGGGTTTGCCATACAGACCCGTTGCCATCAGGGTCAAAGGATGCATCGCCTCGTCCAGGCGCAGCCCCTCAACATAGGGCCAGTCAAGGGTGCGAAAGCGTTGGCCGCGCATTTCCTCGGGGCGCAACAGGGTCTCAAACGCCACATAACGTGCCTCGGGCAGCACCCCGGCCCAGGCCAGCATATCGGCCAGCTCAAACCCCATCCATGGCACGACCATCGACCAGGCCTCGACACAGCGGAACCGGTAAATCCGCTCTTCTTCGGTCATCTGGGCGACAATCTCTTGCACATCAAAGGTGCCCGGACGTTCCACCAATCCGTCAATGACAATCGGCCAAGGGGATGTGGTTAACGCCCCGGCGTATTTTGCCGGATCTGATTTGTCTGTGCCAAATTCATAAAAGTTGTTGTATTGGGTGATATCTTCCCAGGGGTTGGGCGCAAGCGTATCGGCGCCGGCGCCGTGCGGCAGGGTGCTGACAGCCGCGCCGGCAGCCAAGGCCCCCAGAATTGCGCGGCGGTTGAAAAAGATCTGTTGCGGCGTTGCGTCCCTTGGTTGCAGTGTGTTCTTCCAGCGATAGGCCATTGGGTGCCCCCTTCCTGTTGTGGTCGAAAGGTAGGCGCGCGACCTAAGCATTCCAAAGCAATTCGCCTCACAAATTCGGCAACGGGGTGAAACAAGGTCAACCGTCTGAAAACACGGCCCCGACCACGCAGGCCGGGGCCGCTTACATCAATGCACCACCGCGTCGTTCGGGGGCATCCGGTTGGATGCAGCCACACGGTCTCCGATCAGCAGCCCATCCGCGCCGACGCCAACCGGGATATGCGCTCCGTCGCGAACATCTCCGGCCAAGAGCATCTCGGCCAGTGGATCTTGCAAGGCGCGCTGCACCACCCGTTTGAGCGGACGCGCCCCAAAGACCGGGTCATACCCTTCGTCCGCCAACCACTTGCGCGCGGCCGGATCCAGATCAAGCGCGATCTTGCGGCCGGCCAAACGCTTTTGCAGCCGCGCAAGCTGAATATCGACGATCCCATCCATGTTTTCGCGGCTCAGCCGGTCAAAAATGATGGTTTCATCAAGACGGTTCAGGAACTCAGGCCGGAAATGCGCCCGCACCGCGTCCATCACTTCGCGCTTGGCGTCACCCGCATCCGATCCATCCGGAAGCTGGCTCAGGGCTTGGCTGCCAAGGTTGCTGGTCAGGATAATAAGCGTTTGCTTGAAATCCACCGTGCGCCCCTGTCCATCGGTCAACACGCCATCATCAAGCACCTGCAAAAGCACGTTAAAGACATCCGGATGGGCCTTCTCCACCTCGTCAAACAGGACCACCTGATAGGGCCGGCGGCGCACCGCCTCGGTCAACGAGCCGCCCTCGTCATAGCCGACATACCCCGGAGGCGCGCCAATCAACCGCGAAACCGCGTGCTTTTCCATGTATTCAGACATGTCGATGCGCACCATGGCGTTATCATCATCGAAAAGAAATTCGGCCACGGCTTTGGTCAGCTCGGTCTTGCCGACCCCGGTTGGGCCCAAGAACAAGAAAGACCCCAACGGGCGGTTCTCATCATTAAGACCGGCCCGCGCACGTCGCACCGCGTTGGCCACCGCCCGCACCGCAGGTTTTTGGCCAATAACACGGGTGTGCAGCTGATCTTCCATCCGAAGCAGCTTGTCCCGCTCTCCCTCCAGCATCTTGCCTGCGGGAATGCCGGTCCAGCGTTCGACCACGCTGGCGATCTGTTCGGGGCGCACCGCCTCTTCGACCATGATGCCGCCTTCCTCATGGCTTTCGGCGACCTCAAGCTGTTTCTCAAGCTGGGGGATGACGCCGTATGACAGCTCACCCGCTTTGGCCAGATTGCCTTCACGTTTGGCAATCTCAAGGTCCGCTCGGGCATGATCCAGCTTTTCCTTGATATCGCGCGCGCCGGCCAGCTTGTCCCGATCCGCCTGCCACCGGGCGGTCAGCTCGGCGCTTTTTTCTTGCAGGTTGGCCAAATCCTTTTCCAAAACCTGCAAACGGTCTTTGCTGGCCGTATCGTCCTCAAGCCGCAGCGCCTCGGCCTCGATTTGCATTTGCAGGATCGCGCGATCCATCGCGTCCAGCTCTTCTGGTTTGCTGTCAACTTCCATACGCAGCCGCGATGCCGCTTCGTCCATCAGGTCGATGGCCTTGTCCGGCAAGAACCGATCAGTGATATACCGATGGCTTAGGGTTGCGGCCGCCACCAGCGCGGCATCCGAAATCCGAACCCCGTGGTGCAGCTCGTATTTTTCTTTGATGCCACGCAGAATGCTGACCGTGTCTTCGACCGTTGGCTCAAGCACCATCACCGGCTGAAAGCGCCGGGCCAGCGCCGCATCCTTTTCCACATATTTGCGGTATTCATCCAGCGTGGTCGCACCGACACAGTGCAGCTCGCCTCGCGCAAGCGCCGGTTTGATCAGGTTGGCGGCATCCATGGCGCCGTCGGCTTTGCCCGCCCCGACCAGGGTGTGCATCTCGTCAATGAACAAAACCACCTCGCCGGCGGCCTGGGTGACTTCGGTCAAGACCGCCTTCAGACGTTCTTCGAATTCGCCCCGGTATTTGGCCCCGGCGATCAGCGCCCCCATATCCAGCGCCAGCAGCCGCTTGTTGCGCAGCGATTCCGGCACATCGCCATTGATGATCCGCAAGGCCAGGCCTTCGGCAATCGCGGTTTTCCCCACGCCCGGCTCACCGATCAACACCGGGTTGTTCTTGGTCCGACGGCTTAGCACCTGAATGGCACGGCGGATTTCCTCGTCCCGGCCAATGATCGGGTCAATCTTGCCCGCTTTCGCGGCGGCGGTCAGGTCATGGGCGTATTTCTTCAGCGCGTCATAGCCGTCTTCGGCGCTTGCCGTATCGGCGGTGCGCCCCTTGCGAATGTCGTTGATGGCGCCATTCAACCCCTGCGCTGACACTTTCCCGGCGTCCAACGCCTCTTTTGCGGCGGATTTGACCATGCACAGCGCCATCAAAAGCCGCTCAACCGGCACAAAGCTGTCTCCGGCTTTTTTGGCCAAGGCTTCGGCCTCGATGATCACTTTTTGTGTGGCATTATCCAGATAGACCTGCGCGGCATCACCCGACACCTTGGGGATTTTGCCAAGGCTTATATCCATCACTTCGCGCACCCGCGCCGGCTGCCCGCCCGCGGCAGCAATAAGATTGCTGGCCAGCCCTTGGTCATCATCCAACAACGCCTTCAAGATATGCTCGGGGGCAAGCCGCTGATGGCTTTCGCGGGTGGCAATTGTTTGTGCGGCCTGAATAAATCCGCGCGACCGCTCCGTGAACTTGGTCAAGTCCATGGTGTTCTCTCCTTCTTGTTAAGCGCCCGTCGCTTGCCACGCCCGGCTATGCGGCACGTTGGCTGTCTTGGGCCTTGGGTGTTTATTTGGGCACTGTGCGTCCGGCTTCAAGACCTTCGCACCGTTTACAATGGTCATATATCACAGGCCCTGCGTCCGCGCCCTGACCCAGATCAAGCTTTGCCCTTCATTGCGCCGCAAAAACCGGCTAGAGCATCCGGGCGCAGACAAAATAAGGAAGATAAGATGTCAGATGACCGTTTAATCGTGGCCTTGGATGTCCCCCATGCCATCGCAGCCCTTGAGCTGACGCAAAAGCTGGGCGATGCCGTCAGCTTTTATAAAATCGGTCTGGGCATGCTGACCGGCGGCGGGCTGGGCCTTGCCAATGAGCTCAAGCAGGAACACGGCAAGCGCATCTTTTTGGACATGAAGCTGTTTGACATTGGCGCCACAGTCGAGGCCGCGGTGCGGGGGCTGGCGCAGTTCGATCTTGATTTCCTGACCGTCCACGGCGATCCGCATGTGGTCGAGGCCGCAAAGCAAGGTGCAGCAGGGTCCGCCACAAAAATCCTGGCCGTAACGGTTTTGACCTCGCTGGATCGCAGCGATCTGGACAAATGCCTTCTGCGCCCCGGAGATCTGGCCGATTTGGTCTCAATGCGCGCCGGAAATGCCTTTGCTGCCGGGGCAGACGGGGTCATTGCCTCGCCGCAAGAGGCGGCGATGATCCGCGCCCTGCCCGAGGCGCAAGGCAAGCTGATCGTCACGCCCGGCGTGCGGCCGGCCGGCGCAGCACTTGGCGACCAGAAACGGGTCGCGACCCCGGCACAGGCCATCGCGGACGGCGCCGATCACATCGTCGTCGGGCGGCCAATCTGGACAGCTCAGGACCCGGCCGCTGCGGCCCGCGCTGTTTTATCCGAATTATTATAGTAATAATGTCACAGTCTGCGTGAAAAAGGCCACGTATCTGCGGGATTTCATGCAAGGTATGGAATTCATGACTTTGCGAATTCCCGTTTGAGTGGTATGACTTTAGGAAGGTGATACTCCCTGACGGACCGCCTCTTCCTGAGGTTCGTTTCCTCCCCCCGGCTAATTTAGGCGGGGGGTTTTTAGTAAAAAGATCATCCTTTTCGCCATGCCCCCGCCAGCACGCCCAGACGCCAAGGCCCGGCTGCTGTCCTGCGTTTCACGATGTTCAAATCGCGTCAGGCAGGGTATTCTGCCGACCCAAGCAACAGCGCGTTCCCCATCATGCCCGCCATCTGCAAAGACTGTATCGCCCAGTTTGACCCCGCGCCGCGGTGCCCCGGTTGCGGCAGCCCGCGCGTCGTCGCCCACCCCGAGCTTTTCTCGCTGTCGATTGCCCATATGGATTGCGATGCGTTCTATGCCTCGGTCGAAAAGCGTGACAATCCGGCGCTGCGCGACAAGCCGGTGATTATCGGCGGGGGCCGGCGCGGCGTTGTTTCGACGGCCTGCTATATCGCGCGAATTCGCGGGGTACGTTCGGCGATGCCGATGTTCAAAGCCCTGGCCCTGTGCCCCGAAGCGGTGGTGATCGCACCGCGCATGGCCGCCTATGGCGAAGCTTCGCGGGCCATCAAGGCGATGATGCAAACGCTAACGCCCGACATTGAACCCCTGTCGCTGGACGAAGCCTTCCTGGATCTGAACGGCACCCAGCGTCTGCATGGCGCGCCCCCGGCGGTGTTGCTGGCCCGCCTGATCAAACGTATGAAAGACGAATTGGGGCTGACCGGATCCATCGGCCTAAGCCACAATAAATTCTTGGCAAAGATCGCTTCGGATCTGGACAAACCCCGTGGCTTTTCGGTGATCGGCCAGGCCGAAACCCAGGCCTTTCTGAACGACAAGCCCGTGCGGATGATCTGGGGGGTTGGTGCATCGGGGCAGAACGCCCTGAACGCTGCTGGCATTCAGACATTCGCAGATTTGCGGCGCTGGGACCGCAAAGACCTGATCAACCGCTTTGGTCCGCAGGGCGATCGGCTGTGGCATCTGGCCCGCGGCGAAGATTACCGCAAGGTCTCGGCCCATATGCCGATGAAGTCGATCTCGAATGAGACCACATTCGACCAAGACACCAGCGACATCGAAACCCTGGACGGGCATTTGTGGCGGATGGCCCTGAAGGTGGCCGACCGGGCAAAAGCAAAATCATTGGCCGGGCGGGTTGTGGTGCTTAAGCTCAAGCGCGCCAATCATGCGGGGCTGTCGCGGCGCACCACCCTGCACAGCGCCACGCAACTGGCCGATACGATCTATCGCACAGCCCGTCCGCTTTTGGATGGGGCAAAAGACCAAGGCCCGTTTCGCCTGATCGGCTGCGGCATCACCGATTTGCACCCCGAATCCCACGCCGGTCACGAAGCCGACCTTCTGGATCCCGGCGCCGAAAAACGCGCCAAGGCCGAACGCGCCGCCGATCAGATCAAGGCACGTTTTGGCCAGGATGCGATCATCAAGGGGCGGGCATTGCGCTAGGGCCAAACGCCAGGGCGCTATTCCGCTGCCAAAGGCATTTGCACCGGCCCGATCCGCGCGATGTCCTTGATTGCCACGCTCAGCGCCTGTTGCACCGCGGCGAAATCGGCGTTTGGGGCAATCGTGGCCTCGTCCATATAAAGCGATCTGTCGATCTCGACCTGAACGGCATGTTGGCGCCGTGACGGTCGGCCATAGCTTTGCGTGATAAAGGCCCCGGCAAAGGGCGTGTTGCGCGCAACGATGAACCCGGCGGCGGTAAAGGCTGTCTCGATTTGATCAACGATCTCGGCGCCGCAGGTCGCGCCGAACCGATCCCCCAACACGATGTGCGGCGCCGGCATTCCGCCCCGCGCCATACCGTCGATGGCCTCGTGTGGCATGGAATGGCAATCAATCAACACCGATTGGCCATGGCGGCGGTGGGTGCGATCCAGCAACAGCTGCAACATGTTGTGATAGGGAATCCAGTAATCATCAATCCGCGCCTGCGCTTCGGTCAGGGTCAGCTTTCCGCGATAGATCGCGCGGCCATTGGCCACCACGCGCGGAATCACCCCCAACCCCGAGGCAACGCGCGGGTTGTGCCCTTGGCGACGCACGCCCTGAATCAGGGCCGGGTCCAGTTCATCCGTGCTGCGGTTCAGATCGACAAAGGCGCGCGGAACATCGGCACACAGCAACATCGCCCCATGCTGGGAGGCGGCTTCGAACAACCGATCGACAAACGCATCCTCTGATGACCGGATGGCGCGGCGATCCAAAACGCTACGCTGCAAAAAAGAATCACCGTAATTCCGGCCGCTGTGCGGCGACGCAAAAACCACACAAGATCGGTGTTTTTCGGGGTATTTGACGTGATAGGCGCTTGGGGTCATCGACATTCCTTTGAAACCGATCATAACGCATCCATTCACTTTACCAAAAGCCCTTGATCCCCCCTGCGACTCCTTTTATAGACCCGCTACCGGCGCGATCTGTTCGCGCCCCGTTTTGTTTTGGGGCAAAGACAGAAAGCGTGAACATAGGGGGTGATTAGCTCAGCGGTAGAGCACTTCGTTGACATCGAAGGGGTCACTGGTTCGATCCCAGTATCGCCCACCACCTATTCACTGGTCTTGCGGACGTCCGCCAAGATCACCCGCAACCCAAGGCGCTGGCCCGCGCCACGACAAAGGAGACCGACCATGAAGGTTCGCAATTCGCTCCGCTCGCTCAAGAACCGGCACCGTGATTGCCGTGTTGTGCGTCGCAAAGGCCGCGTTTACGTGATCAACAAAACGCAGCGCCGGTTCAAAGCCCGCCAAGGCTGAACCACGCAAGCAAGCAACGTTTCAAAACCGCCCCGATTTGGGGCGGTTTTTTCGTTTGCAGCCCTTTGATTTGCGGCGATGGGTAAACCTGTGGCTGACCCGGTGATTTGCCCCTTGCGCAGCGATCGGCCCCGCAAAGACCGCGAAAGACCTTGCCCCCGGCGCCACGAAGGTTAGCTTTCGCAGCAGCATCCCAACACAAGCGAGAGCAAGATGACCAAGCTGCCTGATTACACCCCGCCCGACGTCTGGACATGGAACACCGAAAACGGCGGCAAATTTGCCAAGATCAACCGCCCGGTCGCCGGGGCCACCCATGATAAAGACCTGCCCGTTGGCACGCACCCGCTGCAACTTTATTCCCTGGCAACCCCGAATGGCGTCAAAGTCACGGTGATGCTTGAGGAGCTTTTGGCGCAAGGCTTTGAGGGCGCCGAATACGATGCCTGGCTGATCAACATCGGCGAGGGCGATCAATTCTCAAGCGGGTTTGTCGCGGCCAATCCCAACTCAAAGATCCCCGCATTGATGGATCACAGCGGCGCCGCGCCACAGCGGGTGTTCGAATCGGGTGCGATTTTGCTGTATCTGGCCGAGAAATTCGGCACCCTGTTGCCCAGCGATCCCGCGCAGCGCACCGAAGCGATGTCCTGGTTGTTTTGGCAAATGGGCAGCGCGCCCTATCTTGGCGGCGGTTTTGGCCATTTCTATGCCTATGCGCCGGTCAAGATCGAATACTGCATTGATCGTTTCGCGATGGAGACCAAACGCCAGCTGGATGTTCTGGATCGGCAACTGGCCCAACACCCCTATATCGCCGGCGACAGCTATAGCATCGCAGATATCGCGATCTGGGCCTGGTATGGTCAGCTGGTGCTGGGCCGCCTTTACGAGGCAGGCGCCTTTCTTGATGTGGAAAGCTATGGCCATGTGCTGGACTGGGCACGCAAGATTGACGCCCGGCCAGCGGTTCAGCGCGGGCGCATGGTAAACCGCGCTTTTGGCGATCTGGCCCTGCAACTGCGCGAACGCCACGACGCCGGCGATTTTGACACCAAGACCCAGGACAAAATCGAGGCCGCCGAATAATTTCGGCAAGTAACATAGCTTTTTACTCAGGTACGCCTTGCGCGCCTGAGTAAAATATGTTTCTGATCGTTTTACTCGGGAAATACTCCCGCCAGTCATTAATAAACGGAACGATCATGACCTTTGTGAAACCCATCCTTGCGACCCTGGCCCTTGTGGCCTGTGCCCTGCCCGCCGCCGCATCCGAGCTGAATCTGTATTCCGCGCGCCACTATGATACCGATGAACGCCTTTACAGCGACTTTACCCAAGCCACAGGCATCACCATCAACCGCATCGAAGGCAAGGCCGACGAACTGATGGCCCGCATGAAGGCCGAAGGCGCCAACAGCCCCGCCGACGTGTTGCTGACGGTTGATACATCGCGGCTGGCCCGCGCCAAGGATCTTGGGTTGTTTCAATCGGTTGACAGCCCGGTGCTTGAGGCCCGCGTGCCGGGGTATTTGCAAGACGAAGACAACCAATGGTTTGGTCTTTCCCAGCGCGCGCGGATCATCTTTTTCAGCAAAGAGCGCGTTGCCGAACCGCCACAAACCTATGCCGATCTGGCAGACCCAAAATATCAGAGGCAAATCTGCATCCGGTCGTCCTCGAACACCTATAACCAAACGCTCTTGGCGTCGATTGTGACCCACCAAGGTGAAGATGTGGCCCGCGCATGGGCCAAAGGCGTTGTGGCCAACATGGCCCGCAGCCCCCAAGGCGGTGACACCGATCAGCTGCGCGGCATTGTATCTGGTGAATGTGATATTTCGGTTTCCAACACCTATTATTTCGCCCGATCGATCCGCAAGGATGTCTCGGGGGTCAGCGCCGAGCGCGACCAGATTGGCTGGGTGTTTCCTGACCAGGGCGGCAACGGCGCCCATATGAACCTGTCGGGCGGCGGCGTGGCTCTTCACGCGCCCAACCGCGACAACGCTATCAAGTTCCTGGAATATCTGGCCTCGGATCAGGCTCAGCAATATTTCTCGGCGGGGAATGATGAATACCCTGCCGTTCCAGGGGTCGCGCTGTCCCCCGCCGTGGCCGAGCTGGGCTTTTTCAAGCCAGACGACGTCAATCTGACCGATGTGGCGCAAAACATTCCGACTGCTCAGAAAATTTTTGATCAGGTCGGTTGGGAATAATCCGCCCGCCATCAACGCCAGAAAACGCATCGGCCCCGTCGGTGCGTTTTTATTTTTTCTGCGCCCCGATTGACAGGCTGCCAATCGCGGTCATTATCCCCAAGAAACACAACATAGGGACCAGACGATGATCGCTCAGTTCGGAAAAGACACCGCCTTGCTTTTGATTGATGTGCAAAAGGGCGTGCACGACCTCAAGCATTGGGGCGGGCCGACGGGGCGGATGAATAACCCTGAATGCCAACAGCGGCTTATTGCGCTGACCCATGCGTTTCGCGCCGCCGGGTGCCGCATTGCCTTTACCCGCCACGACAGCCTTGAACCCGACAGCCCGCTGAAGCTGTCTTTGGAAAGCGGCGCCCAGCTTGAGGGGCTTGAGATCCAGCCACACGACATTGAGGTCAGCAAAGATGTGAACGCCGCCTTTATCGGCACGCCAATGGAAACCAAGCTGCGCCGCGCCGGCATCAGCCGCCTTGTCGTGGCCGGGTATTTCACCAACTTTTGTGTCGAAACATCGGTGCGGATGGCCGGAAACATGGGGTTTGACGTGTATCTGGCCCATGACGCCTGCGCGACCTGCAACCGGATTGACCTGAACGGGGTGGATCACGACCCCGAAGTCATGCACGATATTTCCGTGGCGGCCATGCATGGCGAATTTTGCACCGCCCTGCGCAGTGACGATCTGATCGCCCTGACCCAAGCGCCCGCCGCAGATCTGAACCGCGCCCAAGGCAACGAACCCACCAGCCTAAAGCCCGAACGCCGCATCGCCTAGGGGCTGCGCGCTAGCGTCTGCGCCCGACTTGGGCGCAGATCAAGATAACTGGCAACAACCCAACGGCGACGATGACAAGGCTGGGCACAGCGGCGCCGGCCAATCGTTCATCCGAGGCCAACCGATAGGCCTGCACCGCCAATGTGTCATAGTTGAATGGCCGCATGATCAAGGTGGCCGGCAGTTCTTTCATCACGTCGACAAAAACGATCAGCAGCGCGGTCAGCAGGCTGGGCGCCAGCACCGGCAAATGCACCCGGCGCAACGTGCCCGATGGGGTTTGACCAAGCGAGCGCGCCGCCGCATCCATATTGGCCGGCACCATCGCCTGGCCGCCCTCATAGGCGCCCAACGCCGCCGCCAGGAAACGCACCATATAGGCCATCACCAACAGCCAGATGGATCCGGTGATCAACAGCCCGGTTGAGATATCGAACCGCGCCCGCATCCACGCATCCAGCGCATTGTCAAAGGCGGCAAAGGGCACCAGCAGCCCCACCGCGATCACCCCGCCCGGAACAGCATAGCCCAAACGCGCGAAATAGGCCGCCGTTTGCGACAGGCGTCCGGGCCTGAGCCGCCGGTAAAAGCCCACGCAAATCGCCGCCCCCACCGTCAACAGCGCCGCCGTCGCCGCAAGCGTCAATGAATTGCGCAAAAACCCAAGATACCGCGGCGACAGCAGGTTTTGCTCGGACTCAAGCCCCATGATCAACAGCAGGCCAACCGGCATCACAGCGCCAAAGAGCACCGGAATACCGCACAGCACCACGGCCGCCGCTGCCGGGCCGCCGCGCAGCTGCGCCGGCTCAAGCCGTTGCTGGCGCCGCGAGGGGTCGTGATACTTGGCCCGTCCCCTTTGCGCGCGCTCAAGCATGGCAAGCAAAAGCGCAAAGCTGAGCAGACAGAGCGCAAGCTGTGCAGCACCAGTGCGATCCGCCAGGGAAAACCAGCTGGTGTAGATCCCGGTCGCAAAGGTCTGAACGCCGAAATAGGCAACAGTGCCGAAATCCGCGATGGTTTCCATGACCGCCAGCAAGACCCCCCCGGCAATGGCCGGGCGCGCCATTGGCAGGCTGACTTTGACAAAGGCCGCCCAGGCGTTCGACCCCAACGCCCGCGCCGCCAGGAAGGTCGTGGCGCTTTGCTGAAGGAACGCCGCGCGGGCCAACAGATACACATAAGGATAAAGCACCAGCACCAGCATCACCGCCGCCCCGCCCAGGGATCGTATTTCGGGGAACCAATAATCGCGGGGGCCCCAGCCGGTGATCTGGCGCAAGGTGCTTTGAACGATGCCCGCATGATCCAGAACGCTGGTATAGGCATAGGCCAGCACATAAGCCGGAAAGGCCAGCGGCAACACCAATGCGATCTCGAAAAATCGCACGCCGGGAAAGCGGGTCATCGTCACCAACCACGCGGCGCCCACCCCGATGGAAAACGTGCCAAGCGCCACAAGCACCACCAACACCAGCGTTGTGCCCGCATAGCGCGGCAAGACCGTGCTGGCCAGATGGGCGACGGTATCCGTGCCACCCCCAACGGCCGCCAGCGCCACCGCCAACATTGGCAGCGCACAGATCAAAGCGACCGAAATGGCGATGCTTGCCAGCAGGCCCATACCGTCCTTGGACCGGGGGCGCGCAGCGGTGACATGTGTAAGACGTTCAGACATGGCCCTGTTTTCAGCGGTTTTGCACCAAAAGGCCAGAGCGAAACCGCACCCCAAGGCACCAAGTCAACCCCTGGGCAAAACCGCCCCTGCGCCCCTAATCATAGACGCGTTGATCTTCGATCACCAAACCATCCTTGGGCAGCGACCCCGGCGCGACAAGCTCTACCCGGCCTTTCAGCTTCAGCACATTGGCGATGGTTTCGCCATAGGCGTCGGCATTGCCGCCATCCGCTTCGATTTGAACGGTCATTGCGTCTTGTTCGGCGCTGCGGGTGGCGATGACACGGGCCTTAAGAATTTCGGGATGGGTGGCGACAAGGCTTGCGACTTGTTCGGGACGCACAAACATACCCTTGATCTTGGTGGTCTGATCGGCACGGCCCATCCACCCCTTGATACGGGCATTGGTGCGGCCGCAGGGGCTTGGCCCCTCAAGATAGGCGCTTAGATCGCCGGTGGCAAAGCGCAGCAGGGGATAATCGCGGTTCAATGTTGTCACCACGACCTCGCCGACTTCGCCGGGGCCAACAGGTGTGCCGGTGCCTGGGGTTACGATCTCGACGATCACATTTTCATCAATGATCAACCCTTCCATGGCCGGGCTTTCATAGGCGATATTGCCCAGATCCGCCGTCGCATAGGACTGAAGGCAGACCACACCGCGTTCGGCATATTCCTGACGCAACGACGGGAACAGGGCGCCGCCGCCAACCGCCGCCTTGTTAATGCCAAGCGAAACGCCCATTTGGTCGGCGCGGTCCAATATAACCTTGAGATAATCCGGCGTGCCAGCATAGGCGGTGGTGCCGATATCGCGGGCCGCCTGCACCTGCAAATCGGTTTGCCCGGTGCCGGCCGGCAAAACCGCCGCCCCGACCGCGCGGGCCCCGGATTCAAAGATCATTCCAGCGGGCGTCAGGTGATACCCAAAACAGTTGTGAACGATGTCGCCTTTGCCGATGCCAACCGCATGCAAGAACCGCCCCATCCGCCACCAATCGGGATCATTGCTGGATGGCTCGTAAATCGGGCCGGGGGATTGGAACACATGGCTAAATTCATGCGCAGCCTTGGTGGTAAACCCACCAAAAGGCGCGGCCTTGGCCTGGGCCGCACCCAGCGCCGATTTACGCAAAACAGGCAAAGCGGTCAAGGCGGCGGCATCGGTGATTTGATCCGCGTCGATATCACCCAGCGTGCCACCATAGCCGGGCAAACCCTGCGCACGGGCGACCTGCTGCGGCAGCGCCGCGGCCATGTCTGCTGCGCGCTCATCCGGGCTGCGGGTTTCAAGAGCGTCAAAAAAACGGGGGTCAACCATCCGCTTTGATCCTTATTGATGTGAAAAGGGGGCCGTCAAGATCAGCTGAGCCAGCGCTTGCGCCGCCGATACGAGCGCACATCGCGGAACGACTTGCGCCCTTCGTCCGACATTCCCAGATAAAATTCTTTTACGTCCTGATTTTCACGCAAATCTGCCGCAGGCCCATCCATCACCACACGGCCCGATTCCAGAATATAACCATAGTGGGCGAAACGCAGCGCCACATTGGTGTTCTGCTCGGCCAACAGGAAGGTCACGCCTTCGTTCTCATTCACCGATTTGACGATCTCAAAGATCTGTTCAACCAACTGCGGGGCCAAACCCATGCTTGGTTCGTCCAGCAAGATCATCTCGGGGCGCGACATCAGCGCGCGGCCAATCGCGCACATCTGCTGTTCCCCGCCCGATGTATACCCCGCCTGGCTTTTGCGCCGCTCGCGCAAGCGCGGGAAATACTCATACACCATTTCCAAATCCCGCGCGATCGCCGCCTTGCCATCGGTGCGCGTATAGGCACCGGTCAAAAGGTTTTCCTCGACGGTCAGGTGCTCAAAACAATGGCGCCCCTCCATCACCTGCACCAAGCCGCGCTTGACCATATCCGCCGGATCCAGATGCTGCACGACATCGCTGCGGTATTTGATCGACCCTTTTGTCACCTCGCCGCGTTCCGACGCCAAAAGATTGGAAATCGCCTTGAGGGTTGTGGTCTTGCCCGCCCCGTTGCCGCCCAGCAATGCGGTGATGCCACCCTTTGGGACAGACAGGCTGACACCTTTCAGCACAAGGATGACGTGATTATAGATCACCTCGATGTTGTTGACCTCAAGCAGGGTATCAACGGCGGTGTCATTGGTGCTGGCGGCGTCAAGCATGGGGCGACCCTTCAAATTCCATAAGGTGCTCTGGCCGCCACATCAGACGGCCAGAGCATTCAGTTTTATTTACAGTTCGACGCGATATTGTTTTCGGTCGCATAGGAACCCGAATCTGCGTCGATCAACGGCTGGATCACATCCATATCCGTCGCCGCGAAATTCGAGATCAGCTTCCATTCGCTTGCGCCTGCATCCCACTGGGTCACACCGATCAGACCGGGGCCACCGTGATTGGCACACGACACGTTGAACGACGGGCCAAAGTTCGGCATGCCCAGTTCGGTCATGCGCGCTTCGGTGATCTCGAGCGCTTCCATTCCGTCGCGCATCATGGCCGGGGTGATATCAGCCGTGCCATGGATGCCCTGCGCGGTGCGGGCGGCTTCCGCGGCCAACATCGCCGCATACAGGCCACGGTTATACAGCACCGTGCCGATCTGATCGCCGGCGCCTGCTGCGTTACCCGCATCGACAACGTGCTTTTGGATATCCGCAAAGACCGGGAAATCATCTCCGACGGCGTGGAACGTCAATGCCTTATAGCCATTCGCCGCAGCGCCCGCAGGCAGCACGTCGTTTTCAGAACCAGACCACCAGATGCCGATAAAGTTTTCCATCGGGAAACGGATGTTGGCGGCCTCTTGAATCGCCACCTGGTTCATAACGCCCCAGCCATACATGATGACATTGTCAGGACGGTCACGGCGGATTTGCAGCCACTGGGATTTTTGTTCCTGACCGGGGTGGTCAACGGGCAGAAGGCTCAGCTCAAAGCCGTGCTTTGCCGCCAGCTCTTCCAGGGTGCGGATTGGCTCTTTGCCATAGGCCGAGTTGTGATAGACCAGCGCAATTTTCTTGCCCTTCAGATCGCCGCCGTTTTCGTTCAGCAAATAGCTGATCGCGCCGGACGCGCCGTTCCAATAGTTGGCAGGATAGTTGAACGTGTGGCTAAAGACATCGCCATTCGCCGCCGAAGTCCGGCCATAGCCCATGGTGTGCATCGGAATGTTGTCAGCTGTGGTTTTCGGGATCAACTGATAGGTGATACCTGTGGACAGCGGCTGATACACCAGGGCGCCTTCGCCTTTGGTGGATTCATAGCATTCAACGCCCTTTTCGGTGTTATAGCCGGTTTCGCACTCAAGCACCCGTGCCGCAACGCCGCCAATGCCGCCATCGCGGGCATTGATCATCGAAAAGTAATCCGCATATCCATCCGCAAACGGGATGCCGCCCGCCGCATAGGGGCCGGTGCGATAGCTGAGCGATGGGAACACAAGATCCGCCATAACGGGGCTTGCGGCCATCAACGCGGCAACGGCCGCAGTTCCTAGTTTGTATTTCATCGGTTGTTCCTCCCTTTGGTGTATCCGATGGGACCGTTTTGACCGGCCCGTTTTTGCCATTGGCTTGGCGCCAAGGCTTTGTCTTATGGCCGCCCCTAGTGCGGGAAAGGCCACAATCTGAGTTTCTCTTTGGCCACGCGCCACAGCTGGGCAAGGCCATGTGGTTCGGCAATCAGGAATATGATGATCAAGGCCCCGACAACGACCAATTGCAAATGCGCAACGATATCTGTCGGCCATCCCAACCAATCCACACCGATGATCTTAAGCGCCACCGGCAAAAGCACAAGGAATGCCGCCCCGGCAAAGCTGCCAAAAATGCTGCCCAGGCCGCCGATGATGATCATGAACAGAACCAGGAAAGATTTGGTGATGCCAAAGGCTTCGCCCACTTCGACCGCGCCCAGATAAACCGAAAAGAACAAGGCGCCCGAAATTCCGACAAAGAACGACGATACGGCAAAGGCCGTCAGCTTGGCCCGCAAGGGGTTCACGCCGATGATTTCGGCGGCGATGTCCATGTCACGGATTGCCATCCACTTGCGCCCGACCGATCCGCGCGTCAGGTTGCGGGCGATATAGGCGCTGAGGATCACAAAAAACAGACAGAACAAATAGGTCGCCCAGGCGTCCGTGTTCGATCCGGTGATATTCACACCCAGGAAGGTGCGCTCGGGTGCGGAAATCTGCCCGGATGCGGAATAGTTATAAAACCATGGCACCCGGTTGAACAGCCAAACCAAAAAGAACTGTGCCGCCAGGGTGGCAACGGCAAGGTAAAACCCCTTGATCCGCAGGCTGGGCAATCCGAACAACACGCCAACACCGGCCGTGATCCCGCCCGCCAAAAGCACATGCACCACCATCGACAAATCGGGGAATGAGGTCATCAATTTGTAACACGCATAGGCCCCGACCGCCATGAACCCGCCGGTGCCCAAAGACACCTGCCCACAATAACCCACCAGGATATTCAACCCGATGGCTGCGATCGAATAGATCAGGAACGGCAAAAAGATCGAATTCACCCAATAATCGTTGATCAAGAACGGGATCACGAAAATGGCGACGAACAGCACCGCGTAATAGCGCCAACGATCGAACTTGATCGGAAAGGTTTGGCTGTCTTCGGGGTAGGAGGTGTTGAAATCACCCGCTTCACGATAAAACATCAAAATGGTCCTTTGTTGGTCAGGAACGCAGCACGCGGCGAACAGGGGTTAAACACGTTCAATGATCTTCTCCCCGAACAGACCCTGCGGGCGGAACACCAGAAAGATCAGCGCAAGCATATAGGCAAACCAGTTTTCGGTGGCGCCGCCCAAGAAAGGTGCCCCGATCAGGAACTCAAACAGTTTCTCTCCGACGCCAATGATCAAACCGCCGACGATGGCACCGGGAATGGATGTGAACCCCCCCAGCATCAGCACCGGCAAAGCCTTGAGCGCGATCAAGGAAAGAGAGAACTGAACCCCGGACTTGGCGCCCCACATGATGCCCGCGACAAGGGCCACGAACCCGGCCAGCGACCACACCAAAATCCAGATGAAATTCAACGATACGCCAACCGACAGCGCCGCTTGGTGGTCATCGGCGACCGCCCGCATGGCCCGGCCCTGCTTGGTGTATTGGGCGAACAGAACCAGCCCCGTCACCAGCAGTATGGCAATGATTGCCGCGACGATATCCAGATTGTCGATAAAGAAGCCGTAACCGAACCAGCCATAGGTTGTCTCGTCTATGGCGATGTTGATGCCCTGCGGCAGGCCGACATCAAGGGTCTTGATCTCGGACCCCCACATCAGGTCGCCCACCCCTTCCATGAAATAGGCCAGACCAATGGTCGCCATGAACAGGATGATCGGTTCTTGCCCCACGAGGTAACGAAACACAAAGCGTTGCACCAGATACGCCAGCACAATCATCACCACCATCGTCAGCCCGATCGCCAGGAACGCCGGCACATGCCAGCCAAAGTGGTGCACATCGGTGCCCAGAATGGCATTGATCAAATGCGCGAACGGCACCTGACCTTCCATGATCCCCACCAGGGTCAGCGCGGCAAAAAGCGCCATAACCCCTTGGGCATAGTTGAAAATACCGGACGCCTTGTAAATCAGGACAAAGCCCAGCGCGACCAGCGCATAAAGCACCCCGGCCATCAGGCCGTTCAGAAACACCTCGATGGTAAAGGCCAATTGTTCAGGCATTACATGGCCTCCTTTGTTGTGCGGCTGGGGCGTTGGGTCGAAAAATAGCGTGGATCAATCATGTGAAACCCCCAGATAGGCATCAATCACGTCTTGGTTGTTGCGCACTTCGTCCGGGGTGCCGTCGCCGATTTTCTTGCCGTAATCCATCACCACGACACGGTCAGACAGGTCCATGACCACGCCCATGTCGTGCTCAATCAGGGCAATCGTGGTGCCAAATTCATCATTCACATCCAGAATAAAGCGGCTCATGTCCTCTTTTTCCTCGACGTTCATGCCGGCCATTGGCTCGTCCAGCAGCAAGATCGTCGGCTCGGCGGCCAATGCACGCGCCAGCTCGACCCGCTTTTTCAACCCATAGGGCAACCGCGCAACAGGTGTCTTGCGGATCGCCTGAATTTCCAAAAAGTCGATGATCCGCTCCGCGACTTCGCGGTTTTCGGTCTCTTCTTGTTCGGCTTTGCCCTTCCAGATGGATTGGGCAAACAATCCGGTCTTCATATGGGTCAGGCGTCCGGTCATCACATTGTCCAGAACGCTCATCCCTTCGAAAAGGGCGATGTTCTGAAAGGTGCGGGCGATGCCCTGCTGTGCGACCTCAAAGGGCTTCATCGGCGGGCGCGGCGCGCCTTTGTACCAGACCTCGCCGTCTTGTGGGACATAGAACCCTGAAATCACGTTCAACATCGACGATTTGCCCGCGCCGTTGGGGCCGATAATCGCGCGAATTTCACCTTCGCGGATGTCGAACGAAATGTTTTTGATTGCTTCAACACCGCCAAATCGCAGCGTGATGTTCTTCATCTCCATCACGGTGCCACCGATGCGGCGGCCGTCAGCTGTGGTGTATTCTGTGGTCATGTCCGTCACGCGCATGAACCCTTTCCCGCCTGCGACAACGCATATGTGGCGATATCGTCTTGTTTCAGTCTTGCCAGCATCATTCCGCCGCCATCTTTTGCGCCACCGGCTGCACCTGTGCGGCGCGCACCTCAAGCGTGGCCTTGATCGCCCCCTTGCGGCCGTCTTCATAGGTCACTTCTGTCACTGTGCTGACCGAAGACGATCCATCATAAAGCGCGGCAATGATGTCGGCATATTTCTCTTCGATGATCCGGCGGCGCACCTTGCGTGTGCGGGTCAGTTCTCCGTCGTCGGCGTCCAGTTCCTTGTGGAGCACAACAAACCGATGGATCTGGCAACCCGAAAGCATTTCATCTTGGGCAACGCTGCGGTTTACCTCTTCCACATGGGCTTGGATCGTATCCATCACCTGGGGATGGCGCGCCAGTTCCTGATATGAGGCATAGCCAATGTTGTTGCGCTCGGCCCAGTTGCCGACTGCCGTCAGGTCGATATTGATAAAGGCGGTGCATTCTTCGCGCTGGTTGCCGAAAACCACGACCTCCAGAATGTTGGGAAAGAACTTTAGCTTGTTCTCGACATATTTGGGGGCAAACAACGCGCCGCTGGCCATCTGGCCAACGTCTTTGGCCCGGTCGATGATCCGCAGATGGCCGGTTGCCTCTTCGATAAAGCCGGCATCGCCGGTGGCGACCCACCCTTCCGCGTCCTTGGTTCCGGCTGTGCTGTCCGCGTTTTTGTAATATTCGACAAACACCCCCGGCGAGCGGTAGAAGACCTCGCCGTTTTCGGCGATCTTCAGCTCAACTCCGGGGCAGGCCACACCGACGGTATCGCTGCGCACCTGCCCATCGGGCTGGGCGGTGATGAACACGGTTGCTTCGGTTTGCCCGTAAAGCTGTTTCAGGTTGATCCCTAGCGAACGATAGAAATCAAAGATCTCGGGGCCAATGGCCTCGCCCGCGGTATACCCGACGCGCACCCGGCTAAACCCAAGGGTGTTCTTCAGCGGGCCATAAATCGCCAGCTCGCCCATGGCGTATTTGATCCGGTCCCATATCCCGACCGATTTGCCATCCAGCAAGGCCGGGCCGACCTTGCGCGCATGGGCCATGAAATAATCGAACAGCTTTTTCTTGAAACGTCCGGCGTCCTCCATGCGAATCATCACATTGGTCAACTGGGTTTCAAACACTCGCGGCGGAGCAAAATAATACGTCGGGCCGATTTCGCGCAGGTCGGTGTGCATCGTATCCGCGCTTTCGGGGCAATTGGTGCAAAAGCCTGTCCACATCGCCTGACCGACGGAAAAGATGAAATCCCCCACCCATGCCATCGGCAGATAGGCCAGAATATCGTCGCTTTGGCTTAGGTGATCGAATTCCGCCGACGTCTTTGACGTCTCGATCACGTTGCGGTTGGACAGCACGACGCCCTTGGGCTTGCCCGTCGTCCCTGATGTGTACAGCATCACGCAAGTGCTGTCATAGGTCAGCTTGGCTTGACGGGCCTCCAGCTCGGCGCCCAATTCGGCGCGTTTGGAACGGCCGATGTCTTGCAGCTCCATGTATTGATCAAGCTTGGCGTGATCGTATTTGCGCATGCCGCGCGGGTCCAGGTAAACGATTCGCTCAAACTCAGGCAACTGGTCCTGCACTTCGATGACCTTGTCGACCTGCTCTTGATCGCCGGCTATGACAAACCGCGCCCCGCAATGCCCCAGAACATAGGCCATCTCTTCGGCATTTGCGTCCTGATACAGCGGCACAGGAATTGCGCCGACCATCTGCGCCGCCACCATCGACCAATAAAGCCGTGGACGGTTTCGGCCAATGACGGCGACGAAATCGCCCTCGTTGATGCCCAAAGACAACAACCCCAGCGCCAATGCCTCTATTTCTTCTTCGGTTTGCGCCCAGGTCCAGCTTTGCCAGATGCCATATTCTTTTTCACGATACGCAGGCGCAGACGCAAATTTCTTTGCGTTGCGATGCAAAAGCGCAGGAACAGAGCCAGGCCCCGACGCGCCATCCAAGCGGTTAGTCAACTTTTTTCCTCCCAGACCCTGCCCCATACACGGGGCAAGCACGGCCGCTGTTACGACCTGTGTCCGTAACAATGTTGGAATTATCCTGTTGGTCAACTTTTTCCTGAAGATTTCGCAATCCTAACGAATTGTAACACGCGTAATTTTCCCGATTTTGCGCCAAAAGGCTTTGTTTTTTAGCTGCGGCAAGTGTTAGCCATGGCCTGTCCCCAATGAAAGAAGGCCCGCCTTTGCCCCATCCGTCCTTGCAGACACAGGCGCTGACCGCCGCCGGGCTGAACCTGATCGCCCAGGCGCTGACCATCTATGACAGCGATCTCAAGCTGGCGGTGTGCAACGCGCCGTTTCAACAGATGTTTGCCCTTCCGCAGGCGCTTGTCACCCCCGGCGCCCCCTTCGAGGACACGATCCGTTACCTGACCGAACGCGGCGAATATGGCGATGTGGGCGATGTAGAGGGCTTCGTCCATGAGCGCGTGACCCAGGCCCGCGCCTTTGAGGCCCATTACATGGAACGCACCCGCGCCAACGGCCGCACCATCAGCGTCGAGGGATCGCCGCTTCCGCAAGGGGGGTGGGTGACAGTTTACACCGACATCACCCCAACCAAAAAACAAGAGGCAATGCTGCGCGCCCATTCAAAAGAGCTGTCATCGCAACTTGTCGCCTATGCCGAGGAGCTGTCCGCCACCAACCGCGAATTGGCCGCGATGAACACCGCGCTGGAAGAGGCCAAGCGCGAACTGACCGAAATTGAGGCCCGCACCCGCCTGGCCACCGAAATGACCCCTGCCCACATCGCCCATGTGGATCGCGATGGCTATTATACCTATTCGAACCGCCAGCTTAGCACGGTGATTCCCGGCAGGCCGTCGAATATTCTGGGGCTGCACATCGAACGGGCGCTGGGTCCGTCGGCCTATCAGGGGATTGCCCGCAATCTTGCCCGCGCCTTTGCCGGCAAGCCATCGGTGTTTGAATTCACCGACACCGCCAGCACGCGGCGGATCCGCGTGGCCTTTACCCCCGACACACGCGGCGGGGTTTATATCCTTTCCATGGATGTCACTGCCGAAATGCAGGCCCGCGTCGCCCTGCAACAAACCAGCAAACGGGCGCTGGCCGCCCAGATGACATCGGGATTGGCGCATGATTTTTCCAACCTGCTGACCATCATCCTTGGGCTGCAATCCAAGCTGGGGCGCCTGGCCGACCTGCCACCGGGGGCTGGCCCGCTGATAGAAGGCACGCTGGCCGCGGCGCGGCGCGGCGGCAATCTGCTCAGCTCTATTGCGGGGATGACGGCCGGGCGGGCGCTGCGGCCCAGCGCGACACGTCTGGGCACCCTCAGCGACGACCTCAAGACGCTGGCCGATCCAACGCTGCCACGGCAGGTGATGCTTGATGTATCAAACCACGCCCCCGACGCGGTGGCCATGCTGGATGTGGGGATGCTGCATGACAGCTTGCTGAACCTGATCCTGAACGCCCGCGATGCCTGCGGCGCACGGGGCAAAATCCACCTGAGCATCAAGATCGTTCACAACACCTGGATCGACTTTACCCTGCGCGATACCGGGCCAGGATTTTCGCCAAAGGCACTGGATCAGGGCTTTGCGCCGTTTTTCACCACCAAGGGGGCAAAGGGGTCCGGCCTGGGCCTGACGATGGTTTACGACATGACAAAAGTGGCCGGGGGCGATTTGCAGCTGCGCAATCACGACAGCGGCGCCGAGGTGGTCCTGCGCCTGCCCTATCGCCCTGCGGTCCACAGCCCCGGCGGGCTTGCCCTTTTGGTCGAAGACCGCGACGACCTGCGCGAGGTTTATCGCGATATGCTGACGGGGTTGGGCCATTCCGTCATCGAGGCGGCAAGCGCAGACGAAGCGACAGCCCTGATTGCCGATCTGCCACAGATCAGCTTTATCCTTTCGGATATTCAACTGGCCGGCGAGGCCACGGGCATTGATCTGGCCAAGCGCCAACAAGGCAACGATATGCCCATCGTCCTGATGACCTCGCTTGCGGCAGATAACCCCCTCTTCCAAGAGGCCCAGACCCTGGCCCCGGTGTTGCAAAAACCCTTTGGCGCGGCAGATTTGGTCGCCCTGTTGGCCCCACAAAGCAAAGCGGACACGATATGACAAACGAGCTGGTAACAATTTTGGATGATGAGCCCGCGATCCGCACCATGCTGGCTGATGCGCTGCAAGAGGCCGGTTTCCGCACCCTCAGCTTTGGCCGGGCCCGCGCCTTCGAAGCCGCACTGGCAAGCCACACCCCTGATGTGTGTCTGGTTGATCTGTCCTTGCCCGACACCGATGGCCTGACACTTGTCCATCGTCTGGCGCTTGAGCAGGGGGCGATCGTCATTATCATTTCCGGGCGCGCCCAGGTGCAAGACCGCGTCACCGGGCTGGAACTGGGGGCGGATGATTACATCATCAAGCCTTTTGATCCCGCCGAGGTGGTCGCCCGCATTCGCGCCCGCCTGCGCAGCAACAAAACCCCTGACGCAGCCGGGTCGGTCGCCAGCTTTGCCAATTGGACCGCCTTCTTTGACCGCTATGTGCTGCAAGACGACAGCGGCGACGAGGTGCCATTCTCTCATGCCGAGGGCGAAGTATTGCGGCTGTTTCTGGAAAGCCCGAAACGCCTGATCAGCCGTGCCCAAATGCAAGAAAGCCTGGGCGGCGCCGCCAGCGACAGCTTTGACCGGGCCATGGATGTGCGCATTTCGCGTCTGCGCACAAAACTGCGCGAAGACCCCAAGAACCCGCAACTGATCAAGACCATCTATGGCGCCGGATATATCTTTCTGGGCGATGTCGTCTGGCGCTAGGCCAAGGCGGCAACCGCGCGCGCCAGCACCTGCAAGGCGGCGGTCAGGTCGCCTTCGTCCGTGTCTTCTTCAAATGCGTGGCTGATCCCGTTGATTGACGGCGCGAACAGCATCGCCACCGGCATCAGCCGCGCCACATTGGTCGCATCATGCAGCGCCCCGGACGGCAAGGCGCACCAGCGATCAGGCGCGATCTGCGCCGCCGCCGTTTCCAGCGCCGCGCGCAGATGCGGATCCATCGCCACCGGCTCAAGCCCCAGCATCGGGCCGAAATTCAGCGCCATCTGATGCGCGCCGGCGATCTCCTCTGCGGTATCGCGGATGATCCGTTCCATCTTGTCCAAACGCGCGCTGCTGGCGTCGCGCCACTGCATCGAAAATTCAGCCCGCCCCGGCACAATGGACGAGGCATTGGGATGCAGCGCCACATGGCCGATGGTCCAGACGGTCTGCGGCGTCACCACATTGCGCAACCGATCATTCAGCGCCTGATTGAACGCGGCAAGCGCCTGAAATGCGTCCTGGCGGGCGTGCATAGGCGTCGTGCCCGCGTGGTTTTGCTGGCCTGTCAGGGTGATGTTCATATCGCGGATGCCGACGATATCAGTGACCACGCCGATTTGCCGACCGGTTTGGAACAGATGCGGCCCCTGTTCTATGTGCAGCTCGATAAAGCCGGTGAATTGCGCCGGATCAACCGGGCCGGTGACGCGCCCGGCCATGGCGCGGCGCGCAGCAGCAAATGGCAGGCCCGCGTGATCACACAAACCATCCGCCACAGTCAGATCAAGATGACCCGACCAGATCGCGCTGCCGGTGGTGACGCCAAAGCGCCCCTCTTCGTCCTGAAAAGACACGACCGATACCGCAGGGCCGCCCGCGGCCTGTGCTGCGCGCGCGATCTCAAGCGCCGCCATTACCCCCAGGGCACCATCCAGCCAACCACCTTCGGGTTGGCTGTCGGTATGCGATCCAAGCAAAATCGACGGCCCCGCGGCCAAGCCAAAAACATTTCCGACCGCATCCACCTGAACGGTCAGCCCCGCGTCCTGCATTTGGGCGATCAGCCAATCCCGCGCCGCGATATCGGCATCACCAAAGGCGGGCCTTACCACCCCCTTGCCAACCCCCGACGCCCCGAACCCGCGCAACCGATGCAGATCGGCCAAAAAACGCGCGGGATCGACCGGGATCATGCTTACTCTGCCGCCAGAACCGTTTCGGCCTTTTCGACCCGCACCGCCGAGAATTTGAACTCGGGGATTTTGCCATAGGGATCGACAGCCGGGTTGGTCAGCACATTCGCCGCCGCCTCGACATAGGCGAAGGGCAAGAACACCATATCGGGCGCCACGGCGCGATCGGCGCGGGCCATGATCTTGATGCTGCCACGCTTGGTGGTCAACTGCACATGTTCGCCGGGTTCAACACCCAAACGGCGCAAAGTTGATGGGTGCAGCGAACAGTTTGCCTCGGGCTCAAGCCCATCCAGAACGCTGGCGCGGCGGGTCATCGACCCGGTGTGCCAATGCTCAAGCTGCCGCCCGGTGGTCAGGATCATCGGATATTCCTCATCCGGCACATCATCGGGGGCGATGACGCTGGCGGGGGTGAAGCGCGCCCGCCCATCCGGGCGCGGGAACCCATCGCCAAACACGATCGGCTGGCCGGGATCGGTTTCCGACAGCGATGGATAGGTCACCACGTTCTCGCGCTCAAGCCGGTCCCAGGTGATGTTATCCAGGGATTTCATGTTCAGCTTCATCTCGGCGAATACCTGCGACGGGTGGGTATAGGTCCAGCCCAACCCAAGGCGCTTGGCCAGTTCGACCTCGATCCACCAATCCTCGCGTGCCTCGCCGGGCGGGGTCACGGCGGCGCGGCCCATCTGCACCTGACGGTTGGTATTGGTGACGGTCCCGTTCTTTTCTGCAAAGGCGCTGGCCGGCAGGATCACATCCGCATAATTGGCGGTTTCCGTGATGAAAATATCCTGAACCACCAAATGATCCAGCTTGGCCAAGGCAGCGCGCGCATGTTCCACATCCGGGTCGGACATCGCCGGGTTTTCCCCCAGAATATACATGCCCTTGATGTCGCCGGTATGAATGGCATCAAGGATTTCGGTGACGGTCAGGCCCTTTTCATTCGAAAAATCGCCCGTCTCCCACACTTTGGTAAAGGCCGAACGCACGCCATCATCGGTCACCGGCTGATAATCCGGCAGGAACATCGGGATCAGCCCGGCATCAGAGGCGCCCTGAACATTGTTCTGACCGCGCAGCGGATGCAGCCCGGCGCCGGGGCGGCCAACCTGACCGGTCATCAGCGCAAGCGAAATCAGACAGCGCGAATTATCTGTGCCGTGAATGTGCTGGCTGACGCCCATGCCCCAGAAGATCATCCCCGCCTTGGCGGTGGCAAATGTGCGTGCCACATCGCGCAGAACCTCGGGTTCAATCCCGCAGATGGGGGCCATTTTCTCGGGCGAGAAATCCTTCAGATGCGCCTTTTCGGCCTCCCAGTTTTCGGTATAGGCCTCAATATATTGCTGATCATACAGCTTTTCTTCGACGATCACATGCATGATGGCATTGAGCATCGACACATCCGCACCGGGGCGGAACTGTAGCATGTGGCTGGCAAAGCGGCGCAGCCCGACGCCCCGCGGATCCATGACAATCAGCTTGCCGCCACGTTTGGTGAACTGTTTGAAATAGGTCGCGGCGACCGGGTGATTTTCGATCGGGTTTGCCCCGATCACGATCGCCACATCCGCGTTTTCGATCTCATTAAAGGTCGCGGTAACGGCCCCCGAACCCACGTTCTCCATCAGCGCCGCAACGCTTGAGGCATGGCACAGCCGGGTGCAGTGATCAACGTTGTTGTGGCCAAAGCCCTGCCGGATCATCTTTTGAAACAGATAGGCTTCTTCGTTGGTGCATTTGGCCGATCCAAGGCCGGCGATCTCGCGGCCGCGCCCCTTAAGGCCCTTGGCCGCAACGTCCAATGCCTCGTCCCAGGTGGCTTCGCGGAACACCTCTTGCCAATTGGCCGGATCAACGTTCAGCCCCTTGGCCGGGGCATCGTCACGCCGGATCAGCGGCTTGGTCAGGCGGTGATCGTGGTGGATATAATCAAACCCAAAGCGGCCCTTGACGCACAGGCGCCCTTCGTTGGCCGGGCCATTGATCCCTTCGACATATTTCACCTTGTTGTCTTTGATTTTCAACGAAATCTGACAACCCACGCCGCAGAACGGGCAAATGCTGCTGACTTCTTCGTCGAAATCGGCGCTGTCGCCGACCTGATCGCCATCGACAACGGTGGCGGGCATCAAGGCACCGGTGGGGCAGGCTTGCACACATTCACCGCAAGCCACGCAAGAGCTATCGCCCATGGGGTCGGCCATATCAAAGGTCGGATACGCGTCATGCCCGCGGCCAGACATCCCGATCACGTCGTTGACCTGAACCTCGCGGCAGGCGCGCACGCACAGCCCGCATTGAATACAGGCATCCAGATTGACCGACATCGCCACATGGCTGTTGTCCAACAAGGGAATACGCCCGTCTTCCAATTTCGGAAAGCGGCTGGCGTCGATGCCGTTCAGATCGGCCATATCCCACAAATGCGACGATTTATCATGGGCCTTGTCACGCTGTGGCTGGTCGGCCACCAACATTTCCACCACCATCTTGCGGGCGCTGCTGGCCCGTGCCGAATCCGTGGTGACAACCATGCCCTCGGCCGGTTCGCGAATGCAGGATGCCGCCAGCGTGCGCTCGCCTTCGATCTCGACCATACAGGCCCGGCAATTGCCATCCGGGCGATACCCCGGCGCCGGTTTGTGACACAGATGCGGAATCACCAGCCCGCGCCCATTGGCCACCTCCCAGATGGTCATTCCGGCCTCGGCCTGAACCTGCTGGCCATCCAGCGTAAAGGTGATTTTATCGGTCATGGCGCGCGCTCCTGCATGTCTTGCATCAGTGTATAGACGCCATCTGCGTCAGGAAACATCATCAATCCCGACACCCTTGGCCAAATTTGCGCCACTCTGCCGCGTTTCGATTTCCGCAAAGCGGTGCTTTCTTCCCGCTGCTGGCGCGGCTATCAAGCATCAGACCGCGTGAAAGGATGCCCATGTCGCATATCACCCTTGTCCGTCATGGGCAGGCCAACTCCACCGCTCGGGACGAGCAAAGCTATGACCGGCTCAGTGATCTGGGCCGCCAGCAGGCGGCGTGGCTGGGCCGCCACTTCAAGGATCAAAACCAGCATCACACCCGGCTTTATACCGGCACCTTGTCGCGCCACATCGAAACCGCCGCAGCCATGGAAACCGGCCTGACGCCGATTCGCGATCCGCGCTTGAATGAGTTGGAATACTTTACCCTTGCCAGCGCGATGGAGCGCGAACACGGCCTGCCCCTTCCCACCGAGCGCGAATCATTCGTGCACCACCTGCCACAGGTGTTCGCCGCCTGGCAACAAGACCGGATCGCCGGCGCGCCCGAAAGCTTTGCCGCCTTTGAGGCCCGCGTTCAGGCGGCCCTGCAAGACATCGCCGGTGGCGATGGGCCGGCCCTTGTCGTAACCTCGGGCGGATTGATCTCTATGGTGATGCGCCAAAGCCTGCGCCTGGACATCCCTGCCATGGCGGCCATGGCCCTGGCGATCTTTCACACATCGGTGCATCGGATGTTCCCAATTGGTGGGCAGCTGTCGCCTGTGTTGTTCAATGCTGTCCCGCATCTTGAACCAATGGCCCGCCACCATGCGCAGACACATATATGACCCAAGATAAGGCCCCCCACTTCTGGCTGCGCGCGGAAAGCCGCGCCAACGAAGCCCGAACCCCTTTGACGCCGGAAGGGGCGGCGGCGCTGATCGCCCAGGGCGCGCAGGTCACGGTCGAAGCCAGCCCATCGCGCATCATCCCCAACGCGGAGTATTCCCAAGCCGGCTGCACCATGGCGCCGGCCCAAAGCTGGCCAGACGCGCCCAAGGATGCGGTGATCTTGGGGTTGAAAGAGCTCCCTCCCGGCGACGCGCCCCTTATCCATCGGCACATCATGTTTGGTCACGCCTTCAAGGAACAGCCCGGCGCGCAGGCATTTCTGAACCGGTTCACCCAAGGCGGCGGCGCGCTTTTGGATCTGGAATATCTTGTCGATGATCAGGGGCGGCGGCTTGTGGCGTTTGGCTATTGGGCAGGGTTTGCCGGGGCGGCAATGGCCCTGCACTGCTGGCTGGCCCAGCAACGCGGTCAGATCGCGCCCCCCGCCCAGACACAGCCCAGCGCTGGCGCTATGATCGCTCAGCTTCGGGCGCAATTGGCCGGCCAAGCGGCCCCTGGCGCCCTGATCATCGGGGCGCTGGGCCGCACTGGCCGCGGCGCGGCGGCGCTCTTGTCAGCCGTGCAAAGCCCAATCACCGCCTGGGACATCGCCGAGACAGCGCGCGGCGGGATCACCCGCGAAATCCTGCGTCACGAGATTTTCCTCAACTGTATTCTGGCCGGCCCGGACACCCCGGTTTTTCTGCCCAAAGACACCCGGCTTGACGCCCCCCGCGCCCTGCGGGTGATCGCCGATATTGCCTGCGACCCCACCAGCCCCTATTCGCCAATCCCGCTCTATCGGCAGACGACCACATGGCAGGCACCGGCCCTGCGGCTGTGCGCGGCGCCGCCACTGGACGTGACCGCCATCGACAACCTGCCCTCGCTTTTGCCGCTCGAAAGCAGCCAGGACTTCGCCGGCGCGCTGCTGCCGCATTTGCAGGCGCTGGCCCATGGGGCAGCCCCCCAATGGCAACGCGCCCGCGCCACGTTTGACCAAAACGCAGCGGCGGCTTTGGGCGCGACCCCGCCGGCGACGGGCCAATAAAGAATGTCGTGCCGCCCCAAAGGGGCGGCTCCGCTGGATTACGGGAAAACCCGCGCCAAGATCAGGAAAACAGACGAAAATAAAGCGCGTCCGGCAACAGCTGCCCCAGGCGAAACACCCACGCAAACCGGCGCGGAAAGCTGGCCTTGAACCTGCGCCCCTGCATATGGGCAAACATGCGCTGCGCCGCGTGATCGGCGGTCATGATAAAGGGCATCGCAAAATCATTCTTGTCGGTCAGGCGGGTCTTGATAAAGCCGGGGTTGACCACCTGCACCCGCACCCCGGTGCGGCGCAGATCCGCATAGAGGCATTCCGCCAGCGACAGCGCGCCGGCCTTGGACGCAGTATAGCCAACCGAACCGGGCAGCCCGCGAAAGGCGCTCAGGCTGCCGGTTATCACGATATGTCCCTGGTCACGCGCCACCATCTGCGGCACCACATGCCCAAGGACCCGCATCAGCCCCGTCAGGTTGACATCCACCATCGCCGTGGCCTGCGCCGGGTGCCAGCCTTGTGCCGCCATCGGCCAATACACCCCGGCCAGATACACCACCCCGTCAATTGCCCCGGCCGCCCCTGCGGCATACGCTGCCTGCGCCACGCTTGCCTCATTGGTTACATCCATCGGCAGCGCCGTGGCGCTGGGGCCCAGCTCTTGTGCCAGCGCATCCAGGGATTGTCCGGGCCGCGCAGACAGCACGACATGCGCCCCGGCCTTGACCATCACCCGCGCCAGCGCCGCGCCAAGACCGGCGCTGGCGCCGACCAGCCAATACCGTTTTCCGGCCCAGTTCGCGGCCTCACGCATCGCTGCTGCTTTGCTGGCGCATTGTCGCGATCAAGCCGCCCACCGGCACCCCCAGCTTGCGGAACTCCGATCGGTTGACGATCCCCCCGCCCGGCACCAGATACATCCAATCCACCGTATTCAGCACATACCCCCCCGCATCAGACGGCAAGCGCAAGCGGTACCGCAGCTGCACTGCATCCCCCCTTTGCTGTCCCTGGCCCTGGCCGATCACGTCTTCGGCCTGGGCAAGGATCTGCCCATCCTCGAGCAGCTCAAGCTGCCATTCGCGGTGCTGTCTGGCCCCGCTGTCAAAAATGAAATCTTCGGTCATGATGCAACGCGCACCGCTCCAACGGGCCTCCATCGTGGCGGTGAATCGGCTTTGCACGCGGCCCAATGGGCCAAAAATCACCCCATCACAGATCATCTTTCCGCGCATGTGGGTTCTCAGATCAAAGGACTGCGCAGCCCCGTCATAATCTTGGGGGCGCTGGGCGGCAAAACTCCAGCGTTGCGCCCTCAGCCACAGGCCGCACAAAACCAGCAGCGCCGCCATCAGCATCCCTTGGGTCCAATCCATTCTGCTGTCTCCCTTTGGTATGAAATCACTTGGCCACTGGGCCGGAAACATCCTGTGCCGGGGCCGGCGGTCGTTGCCGATAGCGCGCGCGCTTGGCCCACAAAATCAACGCCTGCCAATGAATCAACGCCAGCACCCGGCGCGCGCCAAAGGGGCGGCGCAGCATGGCCGCCACGATTGCCGCGTTGGTCAACCTGGCCCGCCGCCCGGTCAGGGTGGCGACAACCCCGCCCCCCGCGTGGGAATAGTCGATCCAAACGCCGATACGATCTGGGCCGATGTCGAACCGAAACCGATAGCCCCCGGCGACAGGCTGAAACGGCGAGACATGCAAAAGCTTTTGCGCCTCCAGCGTGTCGTGCGGGGTAATCGCCCGGCCAGAGGCCGGCGCACACAGATAACAATGCCTGTCACCAAAGGTGTTTGTGACCTCGGCGATTGCGGCGATCAGATTATCCGCGGCGTCAAAGGCAAACCAGAAACTGACCGGATTAAAGCTGTGCCCCAAGACCCGCGGCTGCGTCAAAAGCGCCAACCGCTGGGGCCGGATGTCATGGCGCGCCAGCGCCGCCCGCGCCCATCGCGCGCCCTGGCCCTGCCCCGGCGCACCGCCCCAGTCGCGGGCATCAAGGCTCATCGCGCCGAACCCGTGGCGCCGCAACAACGCCGGGCCTTGCCAGTTTTCAGGGTCAAACAAGACATAATCAACGCCATAGCGGAACGCATTGCGGATGCGCCCTTTGCGGGTGTGAAAGCTTTGCCCACGGATATGATCAACCCATTGCGTCATTCCGCCGCCACCTGAACCTTGGCGGCGGCGCCCATCAGGCGGGCAACCTCGACCGCGCTGGCCAATCCATCTTCGTGAAAGCCGTTCTGCATCCACGCGCCGCAATACCATGTGCCCTGGGCACCGTTTATCTGCCGCAACTTTTGCTGGGCTGAAAGGGCCGCCAGATCAAACACCGGATGGCGCAGCGTGACCTGATCATAGATCAGATCCTGTCTGATCTGGCGCTTGGTGTTCAGCGTAACAAACATCGGGTCCGTCGCAGGGATGGGTTGCAGCGAATTCATCCAATAGGTCAGATCAATGCGCGAAGACGGCGCGTTGCTGTCTTCGGTATAGACCCAGCTGGCCCATGTTTTGCGACGTTTGGGCATAACAGAGCAATCGGCATGCAAAACGATATCATTCGGCTGATAGGCAATGGCCGCCAACGCCGCATGTTCCCGTGGGCTTGGATCGCTTAACATCGCCAGCGCGTCATCGCTGTGCACCGCAAAAACAACGTAGTCGAAAATCTCGGGCTCGCTTGCGGCGCAGCGCAGCGTGATTTGCGCGCCGCGCGACACGGACTGCACCGGCGCACGCAACCTGATCTGAACGCCCCGCGCCGCAAGGGCGCCTTGCAACCGCGAAACATATTGCCCGGACCCGCCGTCAACCGTGTACCACTGATGCTGTCCCGTGGCCTGCAACAGCGCATGATTTTCGAAGAACTGAATCATCGCATGCGCAGGAAAATCCATGATTTTTTCCGTCGGGGTGGACCAGATTGCCCCCGACAGCGGCAGCAAATAGTAATCGCGAAACCACGCACCCGTTCCCAGCCGTTCCAGAAATGCCCGCAGGGTCAGGCTGCGGTCCTGCGACATCGCCAAGGCATGTTTGTTAAAGCGCATGATATCGCGGACCATGCGCCAGAACTGTGGCTGTGCCATATTGCTGCGCTGGGCAAAAAGCGTATCCAGATTGGTCAGGGCATATTCCAGACGCCCACCATCAATCGACGCGCCAAAGCTCATGTTTGATTTGATCACCGGCACATCAAGCTCGGCGAAAAGCCGGGCAAGATGCGGATAGTTGGCATAATTAAAGACAATAAAGCCGGTATCGACCGGTTGGTCGCCATGTTTGCCCGCCATCACGGTGCGCGCATGACCGCCAAGGCGGGCACCGGCCTCAAGCAGCGTTACGTCGAAACGGTCGGCCAGATGATAGGCCGCACCCATGCCTGAAATACCGCCGCCGATAACCGCAACGCGCGGCTTGCCGACGGACCTGGATGGGGCCAATCGCCCCGAAGACACTGAATTAAGCTGCATAAATCCCCTGCATCCGCTGACCTTTGCAAGATATACGCAGCCCCGCGTTGATTGGATGAAATGTCACAGCAAAAACAATTGTGATCCAGTTTCCATGCCGCAGCGTAGCTGTTAGATGTTAACCAGCATAACGTCGCATCAGCCCCGCCATGACGGTGGCCCCCAGGCCGGTCCCTTGGTCGAACCCAGGGCCGAGGCTGTTGCATTTTGGCCCCGAAACACAAGGCGCGCGCGGGTGAACATCAAGACCACAACCGACAAAACGCTTTGGGCCGATCATTTGCACCGCATTCATGCCCACCGTGACAAGGCGGCCTTTGCCGCGCTGTTTGATCATTTCGCGCCACGGGTGAAGGGATTTTTGATCAACTCGGGCGCCAGCCCAGATCAGGCCGAGGATTGCGCCCAGGATGTCATGGTCTCGGTCTGGCACAAGGCGCATCTTTTTGATCCCACCCGCGCGTCGGCCGCGACCTGGATATTCACGATTGCCCGAAACCGCCGAATTGATCTGTTGCGCAAGGAACGCCGCCCGGAACCCGATGATCTGGGCTGGGGGCCTCAGGCCGAACCCGAGCAAGCGGACGTGATCGCCCTTGCCCAGGAAAGCGCACAGTTGACGCAAGCCATCAGCGCCCTACCTGAGGCGCAACGCCGCCTGCTTGAGCAGGCATATTTCAACGACCTGACCCACAGCGAAATCGCAGCGCAGACCGGGCTGCCGCTTGGGACGATAAAATCACGCATCCGATTGGCGCTGGATCGTCTGCGCCGCGCAATGAAATGACCATGCCATGACCCACCAACCAGACATCACGCATCATTTGCCCCAAGATATGCTTATGGGGTTTGCCTGCGGCACCCTTCCCGAAGCAGTCAACCTGATTGTCGCAGCCCATGTGTCGATCTGCGATAGCTGCCGGGCCGAAACCGAAGGGTTCGACGCCATCGGCGGCAGCCTGATCGAAACATCGGCACAGCCCCAGGCCATGGCCGCCGACAGTTTAGACCAGACACTGGCCAAAATCGCCGGGCCAGCACCCGCCATGGCGCCACGCCGCAGCGACCCGGTATTGCCGCAGCCCTTGCTTGACTATATCGGCGGGGGCCTTGACGATATCCGCTGGCGCCCCATCGGCATGGGGGTCAAACAGGCGGTGCTTAAAACTTCGGCGGCGGCGACTGCCCGGCTGTTTTACATCCCGGCCGGCACAGCAATGCCCAGCCACGGCCACAACGGTCTTGAAATGACCATGGTCTTGCAGGGGGCCTTTCAGGATGAAGGCGACTATTTTGCACGCGGTGACGTTGAAATCGCCAACGCGGATGTCCATCACACGCCGGTGGCCGATATTCACCAAGACTGTATTTGCCTGGCCGTGACAGATGCCCCGTTGCGCCTGCAAGGGCTTTTGCCACGGCTCGCGCAGCGCTTTTTGGGGATCTAATCGGCGGCAGGCCCGGCAATCGGTAACGCCGGATCTTCTGGGGTCAGTTCTTCAAAATCAAAGTTATCCAGCTTGGATGCCCGCTTTCCGGCCCGCTCTGCCGCGACGGTGATGCCATCGATGTCGTTGCGCGCTTGCCGGAAATGCGTGTCAAGCTTGCCGACCTTTTCCACAACCAGCTCAACGTCGCGATGCAACAAACGCAGGGTCTTGCGAATGGCGCCCGCCTGTTCGCGCATCCGCGCATCCTTCAAAATTGCCCGCATGGTATTCAGGGTCGCCATGCAGGTGGTCGGCGATACGATCCACACCCGCTTTTCAAACCCCTCGCGCACGATTTCGGGGAAATTCGCGTGCAGCTCGGCATAGACCGCTTCGGATGGCAGAAACATCAGCGCCCCATCGGCGGTTTCCCCTTCGATGATGTATTTGTCGCTGATGGCATTGATATGGGCCTTGACCGCCGTGCGCATCGCCCGCACTGCCTCGGATTTGGCCTGGGGGCTGTCGGCCCGGCGCAGGGCCTCATAGGCCTCAAGCGGGAATTTGCTGTCGATCACAATCGGGCCGGGCGGATTGGGCAGATGGATCAGGCAATCGGCGCGTTTGCCGTTGGACAGGGTCGCCTGCACCGAATAGCTGTCCGAGGGCAGCGCGTTCGACACGATTTCGATCAGTTGGATTTCGCCAAAGGCCCCGCGCGCCTGTTTGTTGCTTAGCAGCTCTTGCAGGGTCAGCACATTGCCCGACAGCTGGGTGATATTGTCCTGCGCCTTGTCGATCGCGGCCAGGCGTTCCTGCAATTGCGTCAGGGATGTCGTCGTCTGTTTCGACGCGCCATGCAGCGATTCCTTCATGCCGTCCTGCATATCGGCCATGGCCCGCGCCGAGCGCATGGCGTTTTCCGCCAGCCGGTCCTGCATTTCCTGCTGCACGCGCGCCAGACGGGCCTCCATCGTTTGCAATACCTGTGAATGGGCCGTGGCCTGTGTGTCCGACACGGTTTGCAACCCGCCGCGCAGCTGATCCTGCCCGGCGCCAAGCTGTTGAACCATCTGCCCCAGGCTGCCCATCTGCTGGGCCAGCGGCGCCGTAAGACGGGCGGTATTGCGCGCGGCACGCACCACCGCCAGCAACAGCACCACGATCAACAGCCCGCCCGCCGCCGCCAAAAGCAGCACCAGGTGATTTGGATCGTCTGGGTTGATTGGGATCAGGGGTGTCATCAGCTTCGTCCAAACAAGCGTTCAATATCGGCCAGCTTAAGTTCCACATAGGTGGGGCGCCCATGGTTGCATTGCCCCGAATGGGGGGTCGCCTCCATCTCGCGCAGAAGGGCATTCATTTCCTCGGCGCGCATCCACCGCCCGGAACGGATCGACCCATGACAGGCAATCCGGCTTAGGATGGCTTCGATCTTGGATTGCAACAGGGTGCTTTCCGGGGCGTCTGTCAATTCGTCCAGGATATCCAGAACCAAGGCGCGCGCATCGACCTGCCCCAAGATCGCCGGGGTTTCGCGCACCGCAACCGCCCCGCCGCCAAAGGCCTCGACCACCAAACCAAAGCTGGCCAATTGCGCCGCATGATCTAACAGCCGCGCACAGTCAGTCTCCGACAGCTCGATCACTTCGGGGATCAACAACGCCTGCGCGGCCACGCCGTTTTGCGCCATCTGTGATTTGAGGCGCTCATAAACCAGGCGTTCATGCGCGGCGTGTTGGTCAACAATCACCATGCCCGTCGCGGTTTGCGCGATGATATAGTTTTCATGAACCTGACCGCGTGCGGTTCCCAACGGATAATCAGGCGTTGCCGGATCGTTGTTTTCCCCCGTGGGCTGATGGTTTGCATCGCCCTGCCCGGTCTGGGGCGGGGGATCGACACGCCCCCACATCGGCGCGGTTTCTGCAAAACTTGCGGTCATCGGCCCGGACTGGGCGCGCGCCGACGGCTGATGTTGATACACCCGCCCGCCCATCGGTTCAGGCCGCATGGCGCCCAGCGTCGCCCCCGCCACCGTGGTCGACGCCCGGTGCCCGGCCTCAGCCAGCGCATGCCGCAGCGCCGAAACAATCAGCCCGCGCGCCAGCCCCGGATCGCGAAAGCGGACCTCGGATTTGGCGGGATGCACGTTCACATCGACCAGATGCGGATCAAGGTCCAAGAACAGCGCCGCCGCAGGGTGCCGGTCACGGCTAAGGAAATCGGCATAGGCGCCGCGCAGCGCCCCCACCAACAGCTTGTCGCGCACCGGGCGGCCATTCACGAACAGATATTGCGCCACCGCGCTGCCCCGCGAATAGGTTGGCAAAGCGGCAAAACCCGTCAGGTGGATCCCCTCGCGGGTGGCATCAATCGCCAGCGCATTTTCCGTGAAATCACGGCCCAAGACGCGCGCCAAACGCCCGCGCAGAGCGCCGAATAAATCGCCCTGTCCGGCTTGGGCGCGGAACACTTCGCGGCCGGGGCCGTCACCCGATACATCGCGCAGCACGAAATCGACAAAGGGTTCGGCCATGGCCAACCGTTTGACCACATCGCTGATCGCTTGCGCCTCGGCGCGGTCACTGCGCAGGAATTTCAACCGCGCCGGGGTGGCAAAGAACAGATCACGCAGGGTCACTGTTGTGCCTTGGTTCCGCGCCGCGGGCTTAACCGGGGCAGCCAGGCCACCGGTCACGGTAATCTGCGCGGCGGCGGCGCCTGCCGGGCGGCTGGTGATCGACAGACGTCCCACCGCCCCCAGCGACGGCAGGGCCTCGCCGCGAAACCCAAAGCTGTGAATGTTCAGCAGGTCCGATCCGTCAATCTTTGAGGTCGCATGCCGCGACAACGCCAGCGGCAAATCCTGCGCCGACATCCCGCACCCGTCATCCGCCACGCGGATCAAGGTTTTTCCCCCATCCGCATAGTCGATTTCAATGCGCCCAGCGCCGGCGTCTATGGCGTTCTCGACCAGCTCCTTGACCGCCGAGGCGGGGCGCTCAACCACCTCGCCTGCGGCAATGCGATTGATGGCGCTGTCATCAAGTTGCCGGATAACCGGGGGCGATTTGCGGCCTATGTTGGGGTCTGTTGCGTTCATGCCGCAAAACCTAGCATGAACAACCGCGATTCTGAAACCCGCTAAAGCTGATGAATCACAGGGCCGCGCCATCCCCTGTGCGGTGACGGTGGCGGCCAAAAACTGCGGCCAGGGCCAGCATCGCCCCCGACACCGTGGCAATCATTCCAGCCGCCGACACCGACGAATGATAGCCAAGCCACAACGGCCCATATCCTGCCAAAACATACCCAAGCACCGCCGCAAGCGCCGCGAACCCCACCGACCAAACCACCTGATGCCCCAAATCATTGGTGATCAGCCGCGCAGTGGCCGGGGGACAGATGAACATGGCAATCACGATGATGCTGCCCACGGCGTCAAAGGCCGCAACCGCCGCAATCGCCGATACCACGACCAACGCCAGCCCCAACGGGCCGGTGGCAATGCCAATGGTGCGGGCAAAGCGTTCATCGAATGTCGAAATCTTGAGCGGCCGCCACAACAAAGCGACGAACAGCGCTTCGGCCAACAAGGTCAGCGCCATGCGCGGCAGCTCGACCGGCAGGTGGGCCAAGGCGGCGGGATCGGCCAGGCTGTGCCAGCCCGTGGCATCCAGCCATATCAGGCTTTCAAGATTGCCATAAAGTGCGTGCTCGACATCCAGATGCACATTCGATGTGTCCGATTGCTCAAGCAAAAGCACACCGGCGGCGAACATGGCGGTAAAGACCACCCCCATGGCGGCGCCCGGTTCGATACGGCCAAGACGGCGAATTGCCTCGATTGCCATCACCGCCACCACGGCAGCGGCTGCGGCCCCCAAAAGCATCGGCCAGGTGGTCGCCGCCCCGGTGATCAAAAACGCGACAACGATACCGGGCAACACCACATGGCTGATGGCATCGCCAATCAGCGCCTGACGGCGCAGCAGCAGGAAATTCCCCGGCAGGGCACAGGCCACCGCGACACAGATGCCAATCAACATCGGCACCAGCGACAGGGGGACAAACTCGGATCCACTCATGGCCGGGATACCTCGTGGGGTTGCGGCAGGCGCTGATCTATTTCATCCAATTGATCGACGGTCAGCACGGTCTCGATCGGGGTCAGCCCGTCGTAATGCGCCGCTGCGGCCTCAAAGCTGGGGTCTTGCCGGACAAGCTGCCAGCGGGTTTCATCCAGCAGCGCCTTGCCGGCACGGGCCCGCCCGGCAGGGGTCGCAACACCGTCAGGCAGGGCCAACCCCTCGCGGCGCAAAAGGCGCAGGGTCAGCGGCTCATAGATGGGTTGCCCCTGCGCCAACGCCAGCAACCCCTGGCGCAAATGCACCCGGCGCTGAAACATGCGGTGACGCAGAACCGCAGATAACACACCGCGCTGCGGTGCCAGCAACAGCGACACCGCAAAAATCGCAAACCCCACCAAGACGATAATCGGCCCCGTTGGCAAATCCGGCAGGGCCGCAGAAAACGCCGCGCCCAAATAAGCCGCCCCCCCGCCAAACACGCCCGACAGCACAACCACATGATCGGTGCGTTCCGTCCAAAACCGCGCTGTGACCGGCGGAATGATCAGCAAGGCAACAATCAAAATCAGCCCGACGATCTTCAGGCCCACCACCGTGACCGCCAGCACCAAACCCATCATGGCCAAATCGGTGCGCGCCACGTTCAACCCGGTCGATGCGGCAAATCCCGGATCAAAGGCCGCCAGCGTCAGCGGCCGCCGCAGCGCCAGCACCAGCCCCAGCGTCAGCGCCGCCGCCCCCGCAATGATCATCGCATCTGATCGCAACATCCCGGCGGTTGAACCAAGCAAGAACCCCTCAAGCCCGGCCTGCTGGCCGGCGCTCATGGTTTGGATCATCGTCAACAATACCACGCCAAAGCCGAAAAACACCGACAGCACCGCGCCGATCGCCGCGTCTTCGGCCAAGCGCGTCCGGCTTGCCAGCCACGCCACCCCCAAAAGCCCAAGCGCCGCAGATACCGCCGCGCCCCCCAATAATCCGATCAGGTTGCGGCCATCTCCGCCAAAGGCGACCATCACCATAAAGGCCAGCCCCACCCCCGGCAGCGTCGCATGTGAAATCGCATCTGAAACCAAGGCCCGCTTGCGCAGAAACAAAAACGTGCCGCCGACCCCGGCCGCCATGCCCAAAAGCATCGCCCCCAACGTCACCAGCGTGGCGTTATAGCCAAGCTGAAACAGCAGCGCGTCGCGGATCATCTGGCGGCCAGCGCCCGGCCGATCTGATCCATTTGCGCACCGGCCAGACGCCCGCCATAGGTTTCTTGTAGGGTGCGCTCGGTAAAGGCCTCGGCCAGGGGGCCTTCGGCGATCTTGCGCGTGTTGATCATGAACACATGATCGAAATATTCGCTGACGGTGGACAGATCATGGTGCACGGCCACAACCGTCTTGCCTGCATCGCGCAGGGATTTCAGCACGTTGATGATCGCCTTTTCCGTTGCCGCATCGACACCGGCAAAAGGCTCATCCAGCAGATAAAGCTGGGCCTCTTGTGCCAGGGCCCGCGCCAAAAAGACCCGCTGCTGTTGTCCGCCCGACAGCTGGCCGATCTGCCGGCTTGCAAAGCTTTCCATACCCACGCGCGCCAAACAGGCCAAGGCTTTGGCGCGGTGCGGGGCGCGCACCCGGCGCAAAAGCCCCAACTGCGGGAACAGCCCCATCATCACCACATCCAGAACCCGCGTCGGGAAATCCCAATCCACCGAAGCCCGCTGAGGCACATAGGCGATCTTGTGGCGCTGGCGCCTGATCGGTTGCCCAAACACCAATGTCTGCCCCGCCAGTGGCGCAATGATCCCCAGCGCCGCCTTGAGCAAGGTCGACTTGCCCGCCCCATTGGGGCCGATAATGGCGGTCATCGCGCCGGGCGCCACGGTCATATCCACCGAAAAAATCGCCGGCTTTTGGCCATAGGATACGGTCATACCGCGAATCGCCAACGGGCTTTGCATCCGCGCCGCGTGGTCGTCCATCGCTTGTCCGTCGCTGACGGCGAGTTCAAGTCCCATGCTTAGCTCCCTGCCCGGAGGCGGCCCAAAAAGCCCGCCGCGCTGATATCCGCGCCCAGCGCCCGCGCTATGGTCGTGACGTTGTGATCAATCATACCGATATACGTTCCCTCATAGGTGCCCTCGGGCCCCATGGCATCGCTGAACAGCGCACCGCCAACAACCACTTGATGGCCCTGCGCCGCCGCCCCTTCGATCAACGCGCGTATGTTGCGCTCTGACACAGATGTTTCGACAAACACCGCCCGGATGTTGCGTGCCACCAACACCGATACCAAGGCGCTGATCCGGTTCAGGCCTGCCTCGCTTTCGGTTGAAATGCCCTGAATACCAATGACATCGAAATCATAGGCCTTGCCAAAATACCCAAAGGCATCATGCGCTGTCAGCAGAACCCGTTGCGCCGGTGGCACCTGCGCCAAAACCGACCGGCAATAGCGGTCAAGCCCGCCGACCTCTTGGGCCAGTTCGGCGGCATTGGCGGCAAATGTCGCCGCGTTTTCCGGGCGCGCCTGTGTCAGGCTTTGGGTGATGTTCTGAACGACCAACGCCCAGATCGACGGGTCCATCCAGACGTGCGGATCAAACCGGTCCGGGTAATCGGCATGACCATGCAGCAGGGCGCGCGGCAGATCCTCGGCCACGGCCACCACTTGGCGCTTGCGGGCCAAATCCTCAAAGAACCGCTCAAGCTGGGCCTCAAGATACAACCCGTGCCACAAGACCAGATCGGCACGGGTCATGGCCACGATATCCGACCGCGTGGCGCGATAGGAATGCGGATCAACCCCGGCCCCCATCAACGCCTGCACCTCGACTGCGTCGCCGCCGATACGGCGGGCGGCATCGGCGATCATCCCGGTGGTCGCCACAATCCGCAGCGGCGCGCCCCCGGCCCAAACGCGTGGTGCAAGACCAATGGCCGCCAACCCCATAAGGGCGGCGCGGCGGGAAAACGGTTGATGCAATTTGTCCATGAACTTGAATATGAGAATTATTCGCAACAAGTCAATTGCAATTGCGAATGGCTCGCAATAAATCGCCTGTGACAGCATCGCTTGCCAAGGTCTTGGGCGCGTGCCAATTTAGCCGCCAACACCCCAGGTTAAGGACCACGAAATGACAGCCTCATCGGGCCACAGCAGCACTCAGGCGGTGATAACAGGCGCCGGGCAGCTGCCCCTTGTTCCGCTGGCCCGCAACAGCGGTATGGCGCTGGATCTGGATTGGGTCGCGCGGGTTCAGGCCAACACCTCGGCGATTGAACGGCGCGCCGCCACCATCGCCGCCCGGCGCAGCGTCAAAAAGGCCCATCAGGCGGCCTGGTTGCTCAAGGCCATCAGCTGTATCGACTTGACCACCCTGTCGGGGGATGACACCGAACACCGTGTGGCGCGGCTTTGCGCCAAAGCCCGCCGTCCGCTTGACCCAACGCTTGAGCGCGCCCTTGGTCTGCGCGGGCTGACCACCGGCGCGGTTTGTGTCTATCACGAGATGATCCCCGCCGCCCTGCGCGCGCTTGAGGGCACGACCATCCCGGTGGCTGCCGTCAGCACCGGGTTTCCGGCCGGCCTGTCGCCCCTGCCACTGCGGATCGCGGAAATTGAACAAAGCGTCGCAGCAGGCGCCAGCGAAATTGATATCGTCATCTCGCGGCGGCATGTGCTGGGCGGTGACTGGCAAGCGCTTTATGACGAAATGCGCGCCTTTCGCGCAGCCTGCGGCAAGGCCCACGTCAAAGCCATCCTCGCCACGGGCGAACTGGGCAGCCTGCGCAATGTGGCGCGCGCCTCATTGGTGTGCATGATGGCCGGCGCCGATTTCATCAAGACATCGACCGGCAAGGAAAGCGTGAATGCAACCCTGCCAGTGTCTTTGGTGATGATCCGCGCCATTCGCGATTTTCACGCCCGCACCGGCTTTCATGTCGGGTACAAGCCTGCGGGCGGCATATCCAAGGCCAAGGATGCCCTGACCTATCTGGCGCTGATAAAAGAGGAACTGGGCAACCGCTGGCTGGCGCCCGATCTTTTTCGGTTCGGGGCGTCGTCCTTGCTCAATGATATTGAACGCCAGCTGGAACATCACGTCACCGGAAACTATTCCGCCAGTTATCGCCACGCGACCAGCTAGGCCCATCCGGCCCATTGATAAGGTATTGATATGACCGTCTCGGAGATTTTTGACACCATGGAATATGGCGCCGCCCCCGAAAGCACCGCCGAGGCGCAGGCTTGGCTGGACCGGCACCCGGATGGTTTTGGCCATTTCATCGGCGGGCGCTTTACCGCGCCGCAGGATCTGTTTGACAGCAAGAACCCCGCAACGGGCGCCCGGCTGGCGCGGGTCTCAGGCGGCAGCGCCGCCGACATCCAAGCCGCCGTGCAAGCGGCCCGCAAGGCGCAGCCGGCCTGGGAACGGCGCGGCGGTCATGGACGCGCCAAGGTGCTTTATGCGTTGGCGCGGCTGCTGCAAAAACACAGCCGCCTGTTTGCCGTGCTGGAAACCCTGGACAACGGCAAACCGATCCGCGAGGCGCGCGATATCGACATCCCGCTGGCCCAGCGACATTTTTACTATCATGCCGGCATGGCCCAGCTGATGGACAGCGAATTGCCGGACCAGCGCGCGCTGGGGGTTTGCGGCCAGATCATCCCATGGAATTTTCCGCTGTTGATGCTGGCGTGGAAAATTGCCCCGGCCTTGGCCATGGGCAACACGGTGGTGCTGAAACCGGCAGAATACACGCCCCTGACCGCGCTGCTGTTTGCCCAGATCTGCCGGGAGGCCGGCGTGCCCAAAGGCGTGGTCAATATCGTCACCGGCGCCGGAGACACAGGCCAGCATCTGGTCGCCGCCCCCGTCGACAAGATCGCCTTTACCGGATCAACCGCCGTCGGTCGGGCCATCCGCCAAGCCACCGCCGGCACCGGCAAGGCGCTGACCCTCGAGCTGGGCGGCAAAAGCCCCTATATCGTCTTTGATGACGCCGATCTGGACTCAGCAGTCGAGGGGCTGGTGGATGCCATCTGGTTCAATCAGGGTCAGGTGTGCTGCGCCGGCTCGCGGTTGTTGGTGCATGAACCCGTGGCCAAGGATTTTCACGCCCGGCTGCGCGCCCGCATGGACAAGCTGCGCGTCGGCGACCCCCTGGACAAAAACACCGATGTCGGCGCGATTGTCGACCCTGTGCAGCTGGCGTCGATCACCGCCAAGCTTGCCGCGAACACGGCCGGCACCACCCACGTCAGCGCCGCGCCCCTGCCCCAGGGCGGCTGCTTTTACCCCCCGACATTGATCGAAAACCTCAATCCGGCCGATCCCCTGATGCAAGAGGAAATCTTTGGCCCGGTTCTGGTCTCGACCACCTTCCGCACCCCGGCCGAGGCGGTGCAACTGGCCAACAATACCCGCTATGGGCTGGCCGCCACAGTCTGGAGCGAAAACATCAATCTGGCGCTGGATATCGCGCCCAAACTGGCGGCGGGGATCGTTTGGGTCAATGCCACCAACCTGATGGACGCTGCCGCCGGATTCGGCGGGGTGCGCGAAAGCGGCTTTGGCCGCGAAGGCGGCTGGGACGGGCTGCGCGCCTATACCAAAGACCGCGCGCCGCAGCGGGCACTGAAACCCACGCCCCTGCCCGCCCCGCAAACCGACGCGCCGGTGATCGCCGGCGGCATCGACCGCACCTGCAAACTGTATATCGGCGGCAAACAAACCCGCCCAGATGGCGGCCACAGCGCCCCGGTCTTTGCCAAAGCCGGCGGGCTGCTCGGCCACGTCCCGGTGGCCGGGCGCAAAGATGTGCGCGCCGCCGTCGAAGCGGCCAGCGCCGCCAGCGGCTGGGCCCGCAGCACCGGCCACCTGCGGGCACAAATCCTGTATTATCTGGCCGAGAACATGGAACAACGCCGCGATACGCTGGCCCGGAACCTGGACGCAATGCGCGGCGGCAAGACCGGCGCCCGCGAAGTCGACGCCAGCATTCGGCGGCTGTTCACCTATGCCGCATGGGCCGATAAATTCGAAGGCCGCGTGCATGGGGTGCCCCTGCGCGGCATCGCCATCGGCCTAAAGGAACCGGTGGGCATCATCGGCGCCATCTGCCCGGACGAAGCGCCGCTTTTGGGGCTGGTGTCCTGCATGGCACCCGCCGTGGCCATGGGCAACCGCATCGTTTTGGCCGCGTCGCAAAGCCATCCGCTGATCGTTGCCGATCTTATCCAACTGCTTGAAACCTCGGATATTCCGGCGGGGGTGGTGAACATCCTGACCGGCCCGCACGAGGATCTGGCCAACACCATGTCCGGCCATATGGAAATCGACGCCATCTGGAGCTTTGGCAGCAGCCCGGCCTTGCCACGCATCGTCGAACATGGCGCTGCCTCCAACATCAAACGCAGCTGGGTCAACCACGGTCTGGCCCGCAACTGGGAGGGGCCAATGGGCGAAGGCCGCGCCTTTTTGAACGCGGCGACCGAAACAAAAACCGTTTGGGTGCCCTACGGCGAATAAAGCCCTTCGGGCTGACCGACCACGACAAAATGCAACCCCTCGGGGTTCAGCAATTGTCGCGCCACGCGCTGCACATCGGCCAATGTCACCGCCCGCACCTTGTCGTTGCGGGTGGCGATATAATCAATCGGCAGGCCCAGCATCTGCATACCGACCATGATATTGGCAATCGGCCCGTTGCCATCAAACCGCAAAGGATAGGCGCCGGTCATAAATGTCTTGGCATCCGCCAGCTCTTGCGCGGTGATGCCTTGGGTCGCGGCCTTGGCCCATTGCGCGCGGATCACTGCGATCGCCTCGGCGATACGATCATTGGCCGAACGCACCGATCCCATGTAAGTTTGCGCCAGATCGCGTGAAACCAGATAGCTGTAAACCCCATAGGTCAGGCCGCGCTTTTCGCGCACCTCGGTCATCAGGCGCGATTCAAATCCGCCGCCGCCCAGCACCTGATTAAGCAAATTCGCCGCAAAGAAATCCGGATCGGATTGGCTGATCCCCGGCTGACCAAAGATCGCAACCGATTGCGGCGTGGCAAAATCCACCACCGTCAGGCCCGGCGGGATTTGCGGGGTGATCACTGGCGGCATCGCGGCCCCCTGCGCGGGCAAATCCCCCAAAAGATCGTCGATCAGCGCCGCCAGCTCTTGCGGGGTGATATCCCCCGCTGCCCCGACAAAGACCCGGTCCAGCGCCAGAACATCGCGGTGCGCCGCCAACAGATCGTCGCGCGTCAGCGCGCCAAGACTGTCGATGGTGCCGTTGATTGAACTGCCATAGGGATGGCCAGCAAAGGCCAGCGCGTCAAAGCGCTGGCGGGCCATTTCATCCGGATCGACCGCATCCGAGCGAATGACCGACAAGACCTGCTGGCGCACCCGCTCAATCGCATCTTGGTCAAATCGGGGCCTGGTCAGCGCCGCACGCAAAAGCGCGACCGAACCCGCCGTTTCCGAGGTCAGGAACCGCGCAGAAACCGACAGCGCGTCATCTCCGACGTCAAAGCTGAAACTGCTGGCCATATCTTCGGCTGCGGCCGCAAATTCGCGCGCATCAAGATCCCCGGCGCCTTCCTCAAGCAGCGCGGTCATCAGGTTGATCGCGCCGCGTTTGCCCGGCCGATCCAGCGACGCCCCACCGCGAAAGCGGATTTCAAGCGCAACAAAGGGAATGCTGTGATCTTCGACCAACCAGGCGCGCACGCCCGAGGCCGAGGTGCTTTCCTGAATTTCGACAGCGGCATGCCCCGGCAAAGCGCTGAGCGCCGCGCCACAGGCGATGGCAAGGGCGGTGAAAAGGCCAGTGGCAAGGGATCGAAAAATCATGACGGCTCCTCTTGGGTCAGCCAACCGGTCACCGAGGCACGTTTGTCCAACAGCTTGCGGGCGGCGGACAGGATCTGATCGGCGCTTACGGCCTCAAGCACATCGGGCCAGGCTTGCACATCCTCGACCGTCAAGCCCGAGGCCAGCGCCTGGCCATAGCGGTTGGCGATGGCATCGACATTGTCACGGGCGTAAATCTGCTCGGCGCGGATCTGCTTCTTGATCCGGGCCAGCTGCCCCGCATCGACCCCGGCCGTCAGAAAGGCGTCCAGCGCCTGGTCCAAGGCCGTCTCGGCCTGGGTCAAGGTGATGTCAGGGCCGGGCACCACCACCAAATCAAAGGTCGTCCGGTCCAGCGAAACCCCGGAATAAAACGCGCCGCTATAGGTGGCGATCTGGGTGTCAAACTGCAACCGCTGGGTCAGGAACGATGTCGTGCCGCCGCCCAGCAGCTCGGCCAAAAGGGTCAAGGCGGCGGCCTCTTGCTGGGCGCCCGGATCGCGCTCGGGCGCCAGATACGAGCGGCTGACATAGGGCTGCGCCACACGCGGATCGCGGAACACGATCCGCCTTTCGGCGGTTTGCGGCGGTTCTTGGCTGCGCAGACGTGGCGGCAGATCGGGGTTGGCGGGAATCGCCCCGTAATACCGCGTGGCCAAGCCGCGCACCTGGGCCGGGGTGACATCACCCGAGACCACCAAAATTGCGTTGTTGGGCGCGTAATAGCGATCATAGAACGTCAAAGCGTCCTGCATATCCAGGCTTTGCATTTCATGCATCCAGCCAATGATCGGCACGCCGTAACGATGGTTGAGATATTGCGCCGCACGTTTTTGTTCGGAAAACAGGGCATTGGGGTTGTTTTCAGTGCGCTGGTTGCGCTCTTCTATGATCACGTCGCGTTCGGTGGCAATATTCTCTGGGGTCAGGCGAATGTTGCGCATCCGGTCGCTTTCCATCTGCATCATCAGCGCAAGCCGGTCGGCCGCAACGCGCTGAAAATATGCGGTGTAATCAAAGCTGGTAAAGGCATTGTCCCGCCCGCCATTGGCGGCAACCGTGGCCGACAGCTCGCCCGCGGCGAGGGTATCGGTGGCCTTGAACAGCAGATGTTCCAGAAAATGGGCCACGCCCGAAGCGCTTGGGGGTTCATCTGCGGAGCCGGCCTTGTACCAGATCATATGCTGAACCACCGGGGCGCGGTGGTCTTCCACCACCACCACCTGCAACCCGTTGTCCAGGGTGAAATGGCTGACCGTATCGGCACCGGCCGCACCGGTAAAGGCAAGGCCGAACAGCGCGGCAATGCCGGGGGGCCAAACGCGGCGCAGGGCGGAGAAAAAGCGCATCGGTGATCCTTTGGTGAACGGGCAAAGCGCCGCGCCCCTAAGCAAATACGCCCCCCTGGCGCAGAATCAAGCGCGGGCCGTTCACAATCGCTTGGTCTGCGGGCACCGCTGGCGGCGGCGCGGGTGGATCGGCTGGGGGCCTCCGGCGGGGATATTTAAGAACAAAAGAAGCCGGCGCGGCGTTATTGCGGCGGGAAAGAGGGCACGGCGATGCCGGCACGTTGCCAGCGGCGGGCTTCGGCGTAGGCGTCGAGCGATTGGCTTTTGTAGAGACGTTCATAAAGGCCGACGCTGGTGATCCGGTATTGGGTAAAGCGGCCTTTGCGGCGGCGAAAATCGGCATCGGCATCGGCGAGCAGCGTGCGGATTTCCGGGTCGACGCCAAAGCGGCCGGTGGCGGCAATCAGCGCCCCATCGGCGGCCCCGCCCGATTGTTTCCGCCCGCCCAGCGCCTGGGCGGCATCCGCCAGCGGATCGGTGTCGGCCAGGTTGCCTTGGCCCGGCGTCGGGCTGGGCAGGCTGGCGTAGCTGGTCGGGGTTTGCAGGCGCGCCTTGGGTTCGACGATGAATTCATCCGGCCCGCTTGAGCTGTTGCGCAGATCCCGCAGGCCTTGGTTGCTGCAACCGGCGAGCGCGAGGACTATCAGGATCAGGGCCGGGATCAGGCGCATCGGTGGTCTCCTTTGACTTGGCTATTCCTAGCCCAGGCGGGCGGCGGATGTCACTGGCCTTTTTGGCCTGGGGTGGTTTTGCCCTCGGCGGCGAAGAACACCAGGCCCAGCGCGCCGGCGAAAATCCACACATCGGCAAGGTTAAAGACGAAGGGGTTGTCGATCCCGCAGCACGAGGTGTTGAGGAAATCCAGCACAAAGCCATAGAGCAACCGGTCAAGCACATTGGCCAGCGCCCCGCCGATCAAAAGCCCCCCGCTGATCCGGGCCAGCGCCCCCATCTGCGGCTGGTGCAGCCAGCGCCAGACCCCGGCGCAGATCACCAAAGCCACCGCGATCAGCGCCCAGCTGGCCGCCGTGCTGCCATTGGCGAACAGCCCAAAGTTGATCCCCGGATTTTCCCCATAGCGAAAGCCCAGAAAGGGCGGCAGCACATCAATCCCGCCGACGGACCTGAGGTCCATCCGGACGATCACCACGTATTTGCTGAGCTGATCGGTGGCAAAGGCCAGCAAAGCCGCAAGATTGAGCGCGCGCATGGTTGCCCCCTAGTGCCGGAAGTGGCGCATGCCGGTAAAGACCATCGCCAGGCCGGCGGCATCGGCGGCGGCGATTACCTCGTCGTCGCGCATCGACCCGCCCGGCTGGATCAGCGCGGTCGCGCCGGCCTCGGCGGCGGTGATCAGCCCATCCGCAAAGGGAAAGAACGCATCGGATGCGACGACCGATCCTTGGGTCAGTGGCGCCGGCAGCCCCATGGCCTGGGCCATATCCTGGGCCTTGTGCGCGGCAATGCGGGTGCTGTCGACGCGGCTCATCTGACCGGCGCCGACGCCCACGGTCGCCCCGTCTTTGACATAGATAATCGCATTGGATTTGACATGTTTGGCCACGGTCCAGGCGAACAACAGGTCGGCCAATTCGCCTGCGGTCGGGGCGCGTTTTGTCACCACCTGAAGATCTTGCGCGGTGATGCGGCCCACGTCCTTGTCCTGCACCAGGAACCCGCCCGAGACCTGGCGCACCGCCAGCCCCGCCACCGTTGGATCGGCCAGGCCGCCGGTTGTCAAAAGGCGCAGGTTCTTTTTCGCCTGGAACACTTTCAGCGCATCCGCATCGGCGCCCGGTGCGATCACCACTTCGGTGAAGATGGCGCTGATTTCCTCGGCTGTGGGGCCGTCCAGCGGTTGATTAAGCGCGATGATCCCGCCAAAGGCGCTGGTGCGGTCGCAATCAAAGGCCCGGCGATAGGCCTCTTGCAGGGTGGCGCCGGTGGCCACGCCGCAGGGGTTGGCGTGTTTGATGATCGCGCAGGCGGGCGCGGCGCTTGGGTCAAATTCCGACACCAGCTCAAAGGCGGCGTCGGTGTCGTTGATGTTGTTGTAGGACAGCTCTTTGCCCTGATGTTGGCGGGCGGTGGCAACACCGGGCCGGGCGCTGCCGTCGGTATAAAACGCGGCCGTTTGATGCGGGTTTTCACCATAGCGCAATTCCTGCGCCAAGGTGCCGGCAAAGGCGCGGCGGCGCGGGGTGTTGCCAACCTGGGCGGCCATCCAGGTGCTGACGGCCGTGTCATAGGAGGCCGTGCGCGCATAGGCGGTCTGGGCCAGCCGCTGGCGCAACGCATAGCGGGTGCAGCCGTCATTGGCGGACAATTCCTCAAGCAGGGGGGCATAATCCTCGACGTCGACCACGACTGTAACAAACCCGTGGTTCTTGGCCGCTGAGCGGATCATCGCCGGGCCGCCGATATCAATATTTTCGATCACTTCGGCATAGGGCGCACCCTTGGCGACCGTTTCCTCGAACGGGTAAAGGTTAACAACCACCAAATCAATTGGGCCGATGCCATGGCTGTCCATCGCGGCGCGGTGCGCAGGGTTATCGCGCAACGCCAGCAATCCGCCATGCACCACCGGGTGCAGCGTCTTGACCCGCCCATCCATCATTTCGGGAAACCCGGTGATATCGGCCACATCGCGCACCTCAAGGCCCGCGGCCCGCAGCGCCTGCGCCGTGCCCCCTGTGCTCAGCAATTCGACACCGCGCGCCGCCAGCGCCTGCCCCAGTTCAATCAGACCGGTCTTATCGGAAACGGACAAAAGCGCGCGGGACACAGGGGCAAGATCAGTCATTAGTATTCCTTATAGGTCAGTTATAGGTTGGCCAGGCAACATCGGCGCATCCTGGGCCAGATCACGCAGACCGGTGGCCGTTTCAGGTGTCTTGGACAGGGACCAGCGGACTCGGGTCGCATATGCCACGGCCCGGCCCGAAAGAACAATCTGTTTTGTCGGACGTGGTTCCAGACGGTCGGCCTCAAGATAGACCGATCCGGCCAGATCAAGCGCCAGCGACCCATCGTGATGGAACTCCCAGATTTCGCCACTGCGCAGGCGCAGCGCAAGATACGCCCCATCCTGCGCGGTCACCACCTCGACATCGGGGTGCAAATGAAACCGGATGTCAAAGTCGATACCGCCCCGCTGTGTTGCCGCCAATGCCGCGTCAAACCGCTGTTTTTCCACATCTTCCATGGCCAAAAGCATGTCTTCCCCGATCAGGGCGCTGCCATCGCGGCGCAGCTCAAGCGTGCGCGCATGCGTCAGCCCATGGGTGTGCAAAAACCCATCATGCCCACCCTGAAACCGCAGCCCATCGCTTGTCTCGCCTTGCTCAATCGGCACATAGACCGGCGCGCTCATCAACGCTTCGCGCCCTGTCTTGCGGCTTTCCTCGCCCAGATGCGCGCTGGAAACCCCGCGCAACGACAGCACGGAATGCGACGCTGTGGCGCGCCCTGCCCGCCGCCATTTCGCCCCGAACGCCACCCCCGAGCCGCAATTGACAACCACCGGCCGCCGCCCCGAGGTCAGTTCGAACCCCAGCGTCGACGCATGGGACTGAAGCGCCTCGCTCCCGGCCTGAGGCGGCGCCGCATCCACAATCACCGTGCTGCGGCCACCGCTCAGCCGCGCAAATCCCAGGCACAATCCTTCAGGCAGGTGCCGCCGTCCACGCGCCATCGCCAAAGCCTGATCAAGCCACCCCAAACTGCCGCGCCCACCGCCATGAAACCGCGGCAAACCCCCATCGGCATGGCGCAACCCCCGCAACACCCCGGCCTGCGCCGCAATCGCCGTCTGCACCTGGGCCGGCGCCGCCAGACCCAACTGCGACAGGCTCTCGACGCTCCAAACCAGATGGGTGAAAATTTCCAGCAATTCTTCAGGGTTGCGGCTTGCCAGATCGCCCTTGGGCCACCCGGATCCGCGACAGGCGCGCGCCAATGCCTCGCTTGCCGGGCCAGACAGATGCTCCAACCCCTCCAAACTGGCCGCCCCATGCAGCAAGGCCGCCAGCGCCTCAAGCCGCGGCAACCCCGCTGGGGCCCGATGCCAACGCGCCGCCAAAAACAACACCTGCTGAAGCAAACTGCGCCGCAGGGCAGGATCGTCCAGAACCGCCCCGTGATGCAGCAACCGCAACACCCGTCGCCCGGTCAGATCGGCGCTCCAACCCGGCCCGCGCCCCCGGCCGAACCGCGTCACCCAAGCGGCGCTCCACGCCCGCATCCGCTGCCGGGCCGCGCCATCGCCCAGCGCCGCCAGATCATCCATCCAGCCAAAGCCATGCAATTCAGCCGCAAACGCCCGGTCGGGCGCCGCAATCGTCCACGGCGCCGCCCCCGGATGATCCACCAAATGCCCCCCCAGCAAAAACTGCCCCGCACACAACTGCCGCCCCCGCTCGGGGCTGCCAATCGACCGCGGCACCGGCCCGGTGCGAAACACCGCCACCCCGCGATCCTTGCGGGCAATCCGCCAGGCGGCAAAACGATCCAGCACAGCCGGCGTGGCCATGACCGGCCCGGAAAGATGAAGCATCAAACACCGCCTCCAATTCTTTCCCCGTCATACCCGCCCCGCCAGGGCAAGTCACGGCGCATTGCACCGCACACCGGCATTCTTTTGTTCAAAAATATCCCCGCCGGAGGCCCCAAACCGTGCCGCAGGCCCCGCCTGTCCTCACGGCGCCTCAGCCTTTGCGCAAAAGCGCCATGTAAAACCCGTCCATACCGCCGCGATCCGCCCAAAAATCCGGACGCAACCGCACGCCGCCTTCGGCCGTGACCCACTCGGGCGCAATCCCAACCGCGCTCAGCCCCTCGGGCGCTACACGCATGTCGCCATGACGCGCCAAGGCCTCATCAATCTGCACCTCACCCTCGTCGGGCAACAGCGAACAGGTGCAAAACATCATCCGCCCCCCCGGACGCAACAGCGACCAGGCGTGGTCGATCAATTCAGCCTGAAGATCAATCAGCGCCCCGAACTCGCTTCCGTCCTTTGCAAAAGGCAAATCCGGGTGCCGCCGCAACGTGCCGGTCGCCGAACAGGGGGCATCCAGCAAAATCGCATCAAACTGCCCCGTTGCCGCACGCGCATCCCCGGTCTTGACCTGCGCCACCAACCCCGTCCGGGCCAGATTGTCCTTCAGTCGCCCCAACCTGTTGGCCGAAATATCCAGCGCCGTAACCTGCGCGCCCGCCGCCGCCATCTGCATGGTCTTGCCACCGGGCGCGGCACAAAGATCCAGAACCGCTTCGCCGGGCATCGCCGCCAGGATCCGCGCCGGCCAGGCCGCCGCCGCATCCTGCACCCACCAATCGCCTTCGGCAAACCCCGGCATCAATGACACCTGCCCCGCCCCGTCAACGCGCACCGATCCGCCGGGCAACAGCGTGCCGCCCACCTGCGCCGCCAATCCCTCTGCATCGCCCTTGGCGGTCAAATCCAGCGGCGCCCCGCGCTGATGCGCCGCCTCCATCGCCTGAATGGCCGCCCCGCCCCAGGCCTCGACCAAGGGGCCGCGCAGCCACTTGGGCATCCGCGACGGCCGCAAGGCCTCCCAGGCCTCGGGGCCATCGGCGGCAATCTTGCGCAGCACCGCGTTCACCAGACCCTTCAGATGGCCATACCGCGGATGCCGGGCAATGACCTCGACCAGAACGCTGACCACCCCATGGGCCGCCCCGCCCTGGCACAGTTCAACCGTGCCAAGGCGCAACGCGTTTTGCACCGTCAATGGCGGCTTTTTATGAAGATGTTTTTGCAGCATCCGGTCCGCCCGCTCCAACCCGCGCAGGGTGTCCTGGGCCAAGCGCGTCGCCCGCGCCCGCTCCTCTGGGGGCAAACGGTCCAATACCCCTGCGGTCATCAGCTCTGACATCAGGCGCCGGTCTTCCAACACCTGATCAAGCAAATAAACAGCGGATTTACGCGCTTGCAGGCCGGGAATTGACATGGGCATTGCCTCCTATGGGTTTGCCGGGTTGTCTGCGCCAAAGGACCGCGTATATCAAGGGCACGACGGGCCAAAGGACAGCAAAATGACCGACCAAAGCGAAAATAACACCCCAAACCCGGCACCACAGGCCGACCCCGCCGCGCTGCCGCCCGCCGCCAAGCGCGCCCTGGCCGAAGCCAAAGCCCGCCGCGCCGCCGCCGCATCCCCGGCGCGCCCCACCGAAATCGGCGGTCGCGACGGACCGGACCCGGTGCGCTTTGGCGACTGGGAGAAAAAAGGCATCGCCGTCGATTTTTAACGCCCCCGCCCGCCGCCGCACCCCCGCCAGCGCCCGCCAAAACGCAGCGCGTCTCGGGGAAGTTGCTCGGATGTGAAGGGGGATGGTGCGCCCGACGGGAAAAGGATTGAACCCTGAGTTCAATTCCCTGAGCGCTGAAGAATGGTCCCAACTGTTCGATACACTTGAGCAGTGGGAACGCTATCTCGCACAGCTAGACTCGAAGAGTCTGAGGTGCGTCGATGAGAACTTTAGACCATAATTTCAATGAAATAGCGGCATCCACCGCAAAGCCTGAGGCGGAAACGTCAAAGTATCCGCCGCCGTTTTCCATCCGTTTGACGTTCGAAGAACGCGCGCGGCTGGATGCGGATCGTGGGCGTGCCTCTCTTGCTGCCCATATTCGGGAACCTGAAGATGCACGCAACCGCTACTTCCGTGATGGATCACGTATGATCCTGCGGGCTCTGATGCTGCATCTGGCAACGCGCGGGCAGACTGATCTTTGCACCCTGCCGGAGATGTGGCGGGTGGTCTCCAGCCCACGCCGTTTGGAGCGTGCGGTCGAAGAAATGAAAGGCTCCGAAGCGCTCTTTGGGATGGCTGCCGATCTCGGTGATGATCTTGCCTATCAGATGAAGGAAAGCGCCGAGCAATTTGCCGATTTCCGGCAAGGCGCGCTTCAGGCGCTTGATATCTTCGATCCACTCGGCTGGCTCGCTGATGCCGTCAGCGGAAATGATGTTGAATTCGCAAAACTGAAGGAAGGCAAGACTACCGTGTATCTCGTGATCCCGCAGGATAAGATCGCAACGCACGGGACATGGCTCGGTCTTGTGACCCGGCAGGCGATTACGGCGGTTGCCCGCTCGCAGGGGAACAACGAGGTTCTGTTTATGCTCGATGAGTCTGCCAATATGGGCAGGCTCTCTGGGCTCGCTGAAAGCTTAACGGCACTTCCTGGTTTGGGCGTTAGGGTCTGGATGTTCGTGCAGGAGCTATCCGAACTGATCCGTATCTATGGTCCGCACACGACAAGAACCGTGCTCATGCGCCTTGCTGACGCCCAGAACACGAAGAAAGCGCTCACAAAGCAACTTGGTGATGTTGACCAGCAAATCGAGAGCCTTCTGGATCGGATTGTCGAGGCGAACAGTGCTGCCGTTGTCAGCGCCTATGAAGCTCGTATGGAGAAGTTGGAACGCAAGAAGATCGTTCTTTAGGAGCGGATCGAGAGAACAATACCGCCGAAGGGACGGCTGGAGGAATGTATCGAACTCGCCCTTGAATTTCTATCAAGTCCTTGGAATATATATAAAAATGGAGACTATATAATGCGCCAGACAGTGCTGAGATTGGCTTTCGCAGAGCCCCTCAGATACGGCCAAAATGGAGTGTATCGAACTCCGAATTTTTCCTTCCCTTTCAGGACTTTAACGAAAAAATTGGGTAGAAAAAGCGAGATGGTGCTGCTGGAGAGAATTGAACTCTCGACCTCTCCCTTACCAAGGGAGTGCTCTACCTCTGAGCTACAGCAGCGATCTGGCGGGTGATTAGCCTCAATCTCAATATGGTGCAAGGGCAATCTGGACCCTTTTGTGCACCTGGGCTAGATAGGGCTTTATGGCAGACAAAAAACCCAGCAAGAGCGGCCAAACCGAGGCCGAGCGCCGCGAACAGCGCCTGAAACAAGCGTTGAAAGCGAATATGGGGCGGCGTAAGGCGCAGGCACGGGCGCGCGGGGCCGCCACAACACATGATGCACCAGACCGCGACGCAAGCGGCGGGCAGGAAAAGGACAGCTGATACATGGATTCGATTCTGGTCAAAGGGGGCGGCGCGCTGTCCGGACAGATTGCCATCGCGGGCGCCAAGAACGCCTGCCTGACGCTGATGCCGGCCACCTTGTTGTCGGAAGAACCGCTGACCCTGACCAATGCGCCGCGCCTAAGCGATATCCGCACAATGACCGAATTGTTGCGGTCCCTTGGGGCCGAGGTCACATCGCTTCAGGATGGGCAGGTCATTGCCATGTCCAGCCACGCCATCGACAACCACAAAGCCGACTATGATATCGTGCGCAAGATGCGGGCCTCGATTCTGGTGCTGGGACCAATGCTGGCACGCGACGGCCATGCTGTGGTGTCGCTGCCGGGCGGCTGTGCCATCGGTGCCCGGCCGGTGGATTTGCACCTGAAAGCGCTTGAGGCCATGGGCGCCGAGCTTGAGCTGCGCGATGGCTATGTCCATGCCAAGGCCGCCAAGGGTCTGCGCGGCGGCGTGGTGGATTTTGACTTTGCCTCGGTTGGGGCGACAGAAAACGCGCTGATGGCTGCGACCTTGGCCAAGGGCACCACCGTCCTGAACAATGCCGCGCGCGAACCCGAAATCGTCGATCTGGCCAATTGCCTGCGGGCCATGGGCGCACAGATCGACGGCGACGGCACCCCGACGATCACCATTCAGGGCGTCGACCGCCTGCATGGGGCCACCCACCGCGTTGTCACCGACCGGATTGAGCTGGGCACCTATATGTTGGCTCCGGCCATCTGTGGCGGCGAAGTCGAGCTGTTGGGCGGGCGCATTGATTTGATCGCCGCCTTTTGTGAAAAGCTGGACGCCGCCGGCATAGATGTCAGCGAAACGCCGCAGGGGCTGCGTGTCAAACGCCGGGGCGATCGCATTCGCGCCGTCGATGTAACCACCGCCCCCTTCCCCGGCTTTCCCACCGATTTGCAGGCCCAGATGATGGCGCTGCTTTGCACGGCAGACGGCACATCCGTGCTTGAGGAAAAGATATTCGAGAACCGCTTTATGCACGCGCCCGAACTGATGCGCATGGGCGCCCGGATCGAAGTACACGGCGGCCATGCCACCGTCACCGGCGTCGACAAGCTGAAGGGCGCGCCGGTCATGGCGACCGATTTGCGGGCCTCGGTTTCGCTTATTCTGGCGGGGCTTGCCGCCCAGGGCGAAACGCTGGTCAGCCGCGTCTATCACCTTGATCGGGGGTATGAACATGTGGTCGCCAAGCTGCGCGGTGTCGGGGCCAATATTGAACGGATACACGGAACGTGACCGATGCACGCTTTGAAGACGCAGCCGGCACGCCGCTGAACCTTGGGGCGATGGACGCAGATGATCTGTTGATCCTGTCTTCGCTGGCGCAAGACGCCGTGTTTCGCACGGCCGATATGTCCTGGGCCCCGGCGCGGGCGCGCTTTTCTGTGCTGCTTGGGCGGTTTCGCTGGGAAGACGGCCAGCGCAAGGAACGCGTGCGCACCTTGTTGTGCTTTGACGGGGTCCAAAGCGTCGCCAGCGCCGGCTTGGACCGCGATGACAAGGATGCCGCCCTGTCGCTCTTGGCCATCGACTTTGATCCCGACGATGCCCCTGCCGGGGATGTTGTTCTGACCCTTTCGGGCGGCGGCGCCATCCGCCTGCGGGTCGAAGCATTAGAAGCGACGTTGAAGGATGTCACAAAACCCTATGCCGCGCCTTCGCGGCGCACCCCCACCCACCTGGATTGATTGATCGCGCCAGCGACGTTGCAAAAGGCCCAAGCCATGCCCGTTTTCCTTGATTCCCGTGACCCCGGATTTGAACAGGCGTTTCAGGCCCTTTTGGGGGCAAAACGTGAAGACAGCCCCGATGTCGATGACATCGTCGCCCAGATCATTGCCCAGGTGCGCCGGGATGGCGATCAGGCCCTGATTGCGCTGACCCGGAAATTCGACCGACAAGAGCTGACCCCGCAATCCCTGCGCATCACCCCCGGTGAAATCGATCAGGCCCTGTCCGCCGTTCCCCCGGCCGAGGCGCAGGCCTTGGAATTGGCAGCGGCGCGCATCCGGGCCTATCACGAGCGCCAGCGCCCCCAGGATGCCCAATGGACCGACGCCAGCGGCGCAACGCTGGGATGGCGCTGGGGCGCGGTTTCTGCGGCGGGGATCTATGTGCCCGGCGGATTGGCCAGCTATCCGTCGTCGGTGTTGATGAACGCCATCCCGGCCAAAGTCGCCGGGGTCGAACGGATCGCAATGGTCGTGCCGGCGCCCGATGGGGTGCTGAACCCCTTGGTGCTGGCGGCGGCGCGGCTGGCCGGCGTCGACGAAGTGTATCGCATTGGCGGCGCCCAAGCGATTGCCGCCCTGGCCTATGGCACCCAAAGCATCGCGCCGGTTGACAAGATCACCGGTCCGGGCAACGCCTTTGTCGCGGCGGCCAAGCGCCGGGTCTTTGGCAAGGTCGGCATCGACATGATTGCCGGCCCATCGGAAATTCTGGTGATCGCCGATGCCGACAACGATCCCGATTGGATCGCGCTGGATCTTTTGTCACAGGCCGAACACGACGAAAGCGCACAGTCTATTTTGATCACCACGGATCATGGCCTCGCCGGGGCGGTCGCCGATGCCGTCAACAAGCGTTTGGAAACCCTGCCCCGCGCCGCCATCGCCGGCGCCAGTTGGCGGGATTTCGGCGCCATTGTGACAGTGCCCGATCTGGACACCGCCGCCACCCTGTCGAACCGCATCGCCCCTGAACACCTTGAGCTGTGCGTGGCCGATCCCGATGCGCTCAGCGCCCAGATAACCCACGCCGGTGCCATTTTCCTGGGCCAATGGACCCCCGAGGCCATCGGCGATTATGTCGGCGGGCCAAATCATGTGCTGCCCACCGCCCGATCGGCGCGGTTTTCTTCCGGGTTGTCGGTGCTGGATTTCATGAAGCGCACCACATTGGCCAAGATGTCGCCGCAGGCCCTGCGGACCATCGGACCGGCGGCGGAAACGCTGGCCGCATCCGAAAGCCTCGAGGCGCACGGCCTTTCGGTCACGGCGCGTCTGGCGCGGCTGAACAATGACGATCCCTGCGACAATTGATCGAAAACTTAAGCTCTGATCGCCACATCTGGCGGTTGCCTGAACAGGGCTTGCGGTCTAAGCAAAGGAACCCAAGCGATGCCAAAGGATCCCATGTCCAGAATATCCCATATCGAACTTGACGATTCCGGCCTGCCCGCCCCCACCCCCGAGATCGAGCAGGAGCGCAAAGTCGCCATGTTCGACCTGCTTGAGGACAACAGCTTTGTGTTGCCCGCCAAAGAAGACCGCCCCGTGCCGCAAGGGCCGTATCACGTTGGCCTGTCGATCCGCGACAAACGTCTGGTGTTTGACGTCAACACCGAAGGTGCGGAAAAGGCCGCAGAATTCCACCTGTCGCTTGGCCCGTTTCGGCAAGTGGTCAAGGATTACTTTCAGATCTGCGAAAGCTATTTCGACGCGGTGAAAAAGCTGCCGCCCAGCCAGATAGAAACCATCGACATGGCCCGGCGCGGCATCCACAACGAAGGCAGCCGGGTCTTGCAAGAACGCCTAAGCGGCAAAGCCGAAGTCGATGTTGACACGGCGCGCCGGCTGTTCACACTGATCTGTGTGCTACACTTCGGCGGCTAAATGACGGAACCTATGCCCCAGTCGGTCTTGTTTTGCTGCGATCACAATGCAGTGCGTTCGCCCATGGCCGAAGGCATCATGAAAAAACTTTATGGCACAGGCACATACGTCCAATCCGTCGGCGTCAAGAACGACATGGAGATCGACGGGTTTTCCATCGCCGTCTGCAAAGAGCTGGGCGTAGAACTGTCGCGGCATCGGTCGCGCAGCTTTGATGAAATGGAAAACTGGGGCGATGACCTGTCTTCTTTTGATTTGGTCGTGGCGCTTTCGCCGGCCTCGCAGCGGCGCGCGCTTGAGCTGACGCGCTTTTATCATCTGGATGTGGAATATTGGCCCATTCTGGACCCCACCGGCCTGGGGGAAACCCGTGACGCCAAGCTAAGCCATTATCGGATGGCCCGCGATCAGATCATCGAACGGCTGACCGCGCGCTTTGGTCCGGCCCGCACCCAAGCCGCCGCCAAGACCTGAGGGGAACCTCAGGTGCGGCGGCGCTGCGCCTGGTTGGGTGGCGTTCAAACGTCGCTGGGGTCGATCTTGCCGCGCCCGGCCTTGATCTCTCCGCGTTGTTTCTTGGCCTGAAGCCGACGCTTTTTGGACCCAAGCGTTGGCCGTGTCGCAACCCGCCGTTTCGGGGCAATCAGCGCCTTGCGGATCAATTCCCCCAGACGTTCTTTGGCGATTTCCCGGTTGCGCGCCTGGCTGCGGCTTTCGTCGCATTGGATCAAAATGGCCCCCTCTTGCGTCCAGCGCCGCCCGGCCAAACGCCGCAGCCGGGCCTTGACCGGCGCGCTCAGCGACGGCGAGCGCGCCGCCTCAAATCGCAAGGTCACCGCGCTTGACACCTTATTGACATTCTGCCCGCCCGGCCCCGACGCCCGCATAAAGCTTTCTGAAAGTTCCCAATCTTGAAGGGCAACGTCTGGGGTGATGTGCAACATGGGCCGGTCCTTTGCCCCCATCATCGCACGGCGATCAAGGGCGGAAAAGGTCAGATACGAAAAAGGGCCGCCCTGTTGCAAGGCGGCCCAATCGAATGGCAATTCGGAGGCGGGATCGGTTAGATCAGCGATCCACATGGGCGGCCATTTCCGCCAAGGGTTGCCTTAACCGGCGGTCCCCCATGCTGTTCCGACACCTCGCTCCAATACCTTTCTTGACACTGGATCACCTCCTTTACCTATCTGTTGACGTTAATAAGAGGGTGACACAGGTTTTTAAAATCGCAAAGCGTTTTTTACGCAGCGGCGGTCAACAGCCGTTTGGTGATTAACCTAAATGGCACCAACGCCATCAGCGCCAGGGTCAGTTTGACACCCCAGTCGGCAATGGCCAGCGACACCCACAATGGCGCCAGCGGCCCAACCCCAAGGATCGGAAGGATCTCGGCGGCCCAGGACACATCGTTGCCCGGTTCGATCCAGACCAAGCTGGCCGAAAAGGCGATGGAAAAGAACAAGGCCGTGTCCAAGGTGCTGCCGATCAGGGTCGACGCCAGCGGCGCGCGCCACCATTTCCCCCCGCGAAGCGCGGCAAACACCGACACATCGGCCAATTGCGCCACCAAGAACGCCAACCCCGATCCGATGGCGATGCGCACGGTGACAAGCGGGCCAAATTCGCCCATGATCTGCGTGCCGATCAGCGAACAGATCAACCCCACGATAAACCCGACCAAGACGACGCGGCGGGCCTGTTGCGTGCCATAAACACGGTTCATGATATCCGTGACCAAAAAGGCCAGCGGATAGGTAAAGGCCCCCCATGTCAGCCATTGGCCGAACAGGAATTGCACCAAAATGTTAGAGGCGACCACAATGGCGGCCATGGCGATAACGCCGGGAAAGCGAAGATGTGTCATTTGATAAGCCCGTTTTTTGCAAGGTAGCGGCGACTTGGCCTGCGATCATCGCAGACGCGCGGTCTTTAGGCAAAAGCCCGGCGCTGGGCAAGCTATTCTTTCAGGCGGTATTCAACGATCTGGGTCGGAAAGATGGGCAAAAAGTTGTTGTCGGCGATCATCGTCAGACGCATGGCCCCGGTCGCATCGCGCCAGACCGCCAGCCCTTCCAGGTTGCCAAACGCCCCCAGCCGGGTTTCCAGCACCACATCTTCGTCAACGATGCGATCCCCGTCCAGGGTAAAGGCGCGCACCCGGCTGCGAAACGCCATGGGATACAGCGCGCGTTCCAGCAGATACAGCCGTCCATCGGGGCCAAAATCGGCCCCCACAGGGGCGAACCCATCGCGGCGCGGCAGGTCGAATGGTTGGTCCCAATATTGACCGCTGCCCTGCCGTTGATGGCGGAACACGGGAAAATCGGCCCGGCCCGGCATGGTTTCCGGCAGGGTATAAAGCCGCCCTTGTGCATCCACCGCCAACGCCTCGAGCGATCCATTCTTGGCCAGCCGGTTAAAGCCGTTGTGATGGGCGGCCCAATCGGGAATGCCCTCGGGGGTGGGAAAGACGAAGACCCTGTGCAGCAGCTCAAAGGATACGAACATCCGCCCGTCGGCGGCAATCGCCAACCCTTCGCTGTCGCTGCGGTTGCCATTCAGCGGGCGCCCGTCGGTGTCAAGCATCGGAAAGTGATCTGTCACGGCAATGCCGGTGATCTTGTCATCGCGACGCTCAAGCTGGCCGCGCACCACATAGGCCCGGTCGGTGATGGCGACAAAGCGCTTGCCGTCCGGGCTGATCTCAAGCCCGGAAAAGCCGCCGAACCACGCGGCATCATGGCGCCATGATAAGTGACCTATAAGCTCAGCTAATGGATTGTGCGGCGGGGCCGGGCGGCCCTGGGCCACCAAAACCACGCAAAGCATCGACGCTAGGGCGAACGTAAAACGGAGGAACATGCGGTCGGAAGATCTTTCAGGGCAAGGGGCGGTTTGGGTCGCGGCGGCCGGGTTTGCGGCTTGGGCGGTGGCGGATTCAGAATGTCATCGACCCAGCGCTGGGCCTCGGCGCAGCCGTCCCCATCGGGGGGCGGCCGCTGATCCTGGCACCCGGTCGCCCCGCCGGGACAGCGCAGGCGCACATGGAAATGATAGTGGTGCCCATACCATGGCCGCACCTTGCCAAGCCAGGCCCGGTCCCCTGTTTCATCGTTGCACATCTGCACCTTGGCCCCCGGAAAGATGAAAATCCTGGCCACGCGCGGATCTTGGGCGGCGGCGCGCAGAATGGCATGATGTGCCTTGCTCCAGCTTGGATTGACAAAGGCGCCATTGGCGCGGCGCAGGGACAGCGGCGCAAGGGTTTCGCGCTGTGCCGGCGTCAAGGTCAGATCATCGGCGGGCCGCAGCCAAATATCCGCGTCCAGCCCGATCTGGTGACTGGCATGCCCCGACAGCATCGGCCCACCGCGCGGCTGGCTTAGATCCCCGACATACAGCCCCTGCCAGGCGGGTTGCTTGGCGGCAAACGCGCTGAGCCTTTGCAAAAAATCAACAGTCTGGGGCGCGGCCCAGTTGCGGTTGCGCGACGGGCGCATCACCTGCCACGTCGGGCCGCTGTCTGGCAGGGCCTCTGCCCCGGCCAGACAGCCCTTGGCATAGCTGCCCAAGGGCGCCGGGCGCTGGGCCGATCCGGTTTTGGCCGCCCCGAACAATATTTTCGCCTCGGTTGTGTCGGCGGCGGCAACAAAAGCCAAGGTATCCGGGGCCGGCGTTGCGTTCGGGGCCATGGCGCGCGGCCCGATGCACCCCGCCACCCCCAAGACGATCAGCGCGACCACCGACAGGCGCCAGCGCCAGCGCCGGATCGCCCCGGCGGCGCAATCCGCGCCCGGTTTGCCTGCCTTGGCAATGTTGCCGCGCGCGGCCCTCATCCGGTGTGATCGCCCTGCGGCTTGACCCAAATCAGCAAGACCAGCCCCAGCGCGAACAGCCCGACAACCGGGGTAATGCCCATACGCTGCGAGCCGGTGATATCCGAGGCCAAGGCAATCAGCGCCGGCGCCAGGAACGATGTCGCCTTGCCCGAAAGCGCATAAAGCCCAAAGGATTCGGTCATCCGCCGAGGGTTGCCCTGCAAGGTCAACATATTGCGCGAAGACGCCTGAAGCGCCCCGCCCGCCGCACCGATCATCGCGCCGGCGACATAGAACAAGATATCCGGCAAGGCCGATCCAGGTGGCAATGCGATCCCCATGATCGACTGCGGCGTGAGCGATATAATCAGGCAGGCGGTGACAATCAGCACACCGCAGCACACAACGATGACCGGCATCGGGCCGATCGCCCGATCGACACGCCCCCCCACCCAGCAAAACACCGCGCCGCTGACGGCGGCCAGGATGCCGAAAATTCCGATGTCGATGATCGACCAGTTCAGCACGCCCAGCGCATAGATGCCACCAAAGGTATACATCCCGTTCAGCGCGTCGCGGTAAAACATCGACGAGCCCAAATAAGCCAAAAGCGAGGGGCGCCGGGGCAAGGCGCGCAAGGTGCGACCCAGATCTTTTAGCGCCGCAACCGTGCCGGTGGGCTGGGGGATTTTAGCATCACGCACATATAAAAAGAACGGGATAATAAAGACCACATACCAAAGCGCAGTCAGCGGTCCGACGATCCGCGTGTCGGCCTTGGTGGCTGGATCAAGGCCAAACAGCGGATCAAGGCCAATCATGGTTTTGCCACTGGGGGTTGCCTGAAACAGCGCGATCATCACGACCAACGCCACCACGCCGCCCACATATCCAAACGCCCAACCAGACCCTGACAGACGGCCGCGTTCCTGTGGGTGCTGTGTCAGTTCGGGCAAATAGGAATTGGTGAAAATCGTTGCGAACTCCATCCCGATCATGCCGACGCCGAAAAACACCAGCGCCCAAAGCACCGAGAACGATCCCGGCGCCGTCCACCACAGCGCCCCGGCCCCAAAAACATACAGCACCGAGAAAAACCAGATCCACGGCAGCCGCCGCCCCGTGCTGTCGGCCACGGCGCCCAGCACCGGCGCAAGGCAGGCAATCAGCACCCCCGTCACCGTCAAGCCATAGCCCCAATAGGCCTGCGCCTGCGCTTTGGCGGCGCTGTCGCTTAGCCCTGCGGCGATCAATTCCTGGGTGGCGGTTTGGGCGAAATACGGCCCGAAAATAAAGGTCAGCATCAAGGTGTTATAAGGTTGGCTGGCCCAGTCAAAGAAATACCAGCCCCAGATGCGCTTTTTGTCGGTGATACGGACCATTGCGGATTTGCCCCTGCTTTTTGTTCTGCGATCACGATAGATCAGGCCGCCGCAGTTTGCACAGGAAAAGCGCCCCCCCGGCTGCAAAAGCCGCGGCGCACGGCCTTGCCCTTTGGGCGCGGCTTGCTTAACTGAGAAGCGCAACAACAAAAGGCCGGCCCGATGCAATCCATCTTTGATATCCTCATGCTTTTGCTGAACGTGCTTTGGTTCTTTATCATTGCCCATGTGATCATGAGCTGGCTGATCAATTTTCAGGTGCTCAATCTGTATCAACCGGTGGTCGGACAAATCTGGAATGGGCTGAACCGACTGCTTGAGCCGATCTATGGCCCGGTGCGCCGGCTGCTGCCGCCGATGGGCGGGCTGGATCTGGCGCCTTTGGCGGTGCTGCTGGGGGTTGCCATCGTGCGGATCATTCTGGTCAACAACTACGCCTTGTTCCTTTAACAGGTTTGAAAGTGCTTTGGGCTTGTCTGGGCCGGCCCCCTTATGCGATTCTGCCCAGACAAGAGCAGACGAACCCACAGGACACGCCCCATGACCAGCGCGGCATCGCTGCTTAGTGAAATCTTTGGTTTTGACGGGTTCCGCCCCGGCCAAGAAGAGATCGTCCAAGCCGTCACCCAGGGCGAAAACGTATTGGCGATCATGCCGACAGGGGGCGGGAAATCCCTTTGCTTTCAGCTGCCTGCGTTGCTTCGCCCCGGCGTCACCGTGGTGATTTCGCCGCTGATTGCGCTGATGCGCGATCAGGTGCGCGCCTTGCAAGAGGCCGGCGTCACCGCCGGCGCCCTGACATCGGGCAACACCGAAGAGGAAACCCAGGCGGTTTTTGACGCGCTTGAACGCGGGGCCCTCAAGCTGCTGTATATGGCGCCTGAACGTCTGGCGGCGGGATCGGCCCTTGGGTTGTTGCGGCGCATCAACGTCGGGATGATCGCGGTGGACGAGGCCCATTGCGTCAGCCAATGGGGCCATGATTTTCGCCCCGATTACCTGCGGATCGGAGAGCTGCGGCGGGCGCTGGATGTGCCTTTGGCCGCCTTTACCGCCACCGCCGATGCCGAAACCCGCGCCGAGATCACGCAAAAGCTGTTTGACGGGGCGGCGCCGCGCAGCTTTTTGCATGGGTTTGACCGGCCCAACATTCACCTGGCCTTTGCCGCCAAAGACGGGCCACGCAAGCAGATCCTTGATTTTGCCGCCGCACGTCCGGGGCAATCGGGGATCGTCTATTGCGGCACCCGCGCCAAGACCGAAGGCATCGCCCGCGCCCTGCAAGAGGCCGGCCAGAAGGCGCTGCATTATCACGGCGGCATGGAGGCCGAGGACCGTCGCCGCGCCGAGCAACGCTTTCAACAAGAAGATGGCCTGATCGTTGTGGCAACCGTGGCCTTTGGCATGGGGGTCGATAAACCTGACATCCGCTGGGTGGCCCATGCCGATCTGCCCAAAAGCATCGAGGCCTATTACCAGGAAATCGGCCGGGCCGGACGCGATGGCGCCCCGGCCGAAACGCTGACGCTGTTTGGTGCCGACGATATCCGGCTGCGCCGAGCACAGATCGACGAAGGGCTGGCCCCGCCGGAACGCCGCGCCGCCGACCACGCCCGGCTGAACGCGCTGCTGGGCCTGGCCGAGGCGCTGCATTGTCGCCGCAAAAGCTTGCTTGGCTATTTCGGGGAAACACAGATCACCTGCGGGCGTTGCGATCTGTGCGACACACCGGCCGACGTGTTCGATGGCACCCTGGCCGTGCGCAAGGCCCTGTCCGCCATTCTGCGCACGGATGAACGTTTTGGCGCCGGGCATCTGATTGACATCTTGCGCGGCACACAAACCCCAAAGGTCATGCAGCGCGCCCATGACAAGCTGCCGACCTTTGGCGTCGGCAAGGAATATTCCCGCAGCCAATGGCAAGCGGTGTTTCGTCAGATGATGGGTCATGATCTGGTGCGCCCCGACCCAGAACGCCACGGGGCCTTGCGGATGACCGATGCCGCCCTGCCGATCCTGCGCGATCAGGCAACCATCGACCTGCGCCGCGACAGCATTCAGGCCGCAAGCGCCCGCCATCCTGCGGTGAAATCCATGGTCAACGACGAAGACGCGCCGCTTTTGTCTGCACTGAAGGCCAAGCGCCGCGCCCTGGCCGAGGCCGCCAAAGTGCCGGCCTATATCATCTTTACCGACCGCACCCTGATCGAGATGGCCGAAAAACGCCCACAATCGCTGGACGAGATGGCCCATATCGGCGGGGTCGGGGCGAAAAAGCTGAACAGCTTTGGCGATGCCTTCCTGTCTGTGATCATTGGCGAAGCCGAGGCCATGCATCCCAGCCGCCGCAAGCTGGCCGGCAAAGAGGCGGGCGATATCTATGATCAACTTCTGGCGGCACAGTCGGCCTTGGCGCGGGGGGCCCATGGCACCGACAAGCCGCTGAGTTGTTCGGCATCGGTTTTGGCCAAGGTCGCACAACTGCGCAGCCCCGACGCCCCAACCCTTGAACGCCTGCTGGGCGAAAAGCGCAGCGAAAGATTTGGTCCGGCTTTTCTGGACGTGCTGCGCCGGGCGGGCTAAGTCCGAGGAAACGACAGAAAAGGGATCATATGCTGGTTGTAATTTCGCCCGCCAAAAAGCTGGATTGGTCAGATCGCGCCAGCGCCGCCACAACGCCTGATTTTCAGGACGACGCCCAAGCCCTGGCCCAAGTGGCGCGCGGCCTGCCCATCGACAAGCTGAAGGCGCTGATGCACCTGAGCGACGATTTGGCCAATCTGAATGCCAAACGCTTTCAGGATTTTGCCGCCGCCCCCTGCCCCAGCTTGACCCGCCCGGCGGTCTTTGCCTTTGCCGGCGATACATATCAGGGCCTGGAAGCCGCCAGCCTTGACCCAGAAGAGCTGACATGGGCCCAGGATCACTTGCGGATTTTGTCCGGCCTTTACGGGGTGTTGCGCCCCTTGGACGCGATCCAGCCTTACCGGCTTGAGATGGGCAGCCGTCTGCAAAACCCGCGCGGCAAGACATTGTATGATTTTTGGGGGGACAGGATTTCCAACCAATTGAACGCCGACGCCGCCCGCACCCAAAGCGCGGTTTTGATCAATTGCGCCAGCCAGGAATATTTTGGCGCGGTGCGGCCAGGCGCCTTGGCCTTGCGGGTCATCACACCGCAATTTCTTGAGGACAAAGGCGACGGCAAACCCGCCAAGGTGATCAGTTTTTACGCCAAGAAGGCGCGCGGGGCCATGGCCCGCTTTGTGGTTCAGCGCCGGCTGCGTGATCCAGAGGCTTTGCAGGATTTCGACGGCGGCGGTTATGTTTATCAGCGCGATCGTTCAACCCCGGATCAACCGGTCTTTTTGCGGCGTCATTCCGCCGCCTGAGCCTTGACCAACGGCATGGCTTGCGGCGGGCAGTGCCGTTCGATCTGTTGCCGGATCTCGGCCTTGCGCAGCGGCTTGGTCAGATATTCATCCAGTCCCGCCATCATAATCTGATCGCGGTCCCCTTCCATTGCATGGGCGGTCAAGGCCACGATCGGACAGCGGCCCCGGTCTTGGGTTTCAAGCGCGCGAATAGCTTGCGTGGCCTCTTTTCCATCCATCAGCGGCATTGAGATATCCATGAAAATAAGGTCGGGCGCAAAGCGTCTAAAGCCGGCGACGGCCTCGCGACCATTGTCGGCAAACTGAAGATCAATCGCCATATCCTGCACCATTTTGCGAAACACCAGCTGATTGGTTTTGTTGTCTTCGGCGGCCAAAACCCGCATCCGGCGCGGGGCGCCGCCCCCGTGGTCAAGCGCGCTCAGCTTGCTGAACAGCGCCTGGCGCGACAGGGGCTTTTGCAAAATGATGTGCGGGCCCTCAAGCGGGGCCACATCGCTTGGGTTCGCGGCCAGAACACAGATCGGCACGCCCTGTGCGTCGATCTTGGCCGCGGCGCCAGGCAGATGATCATGATCGAGCAGCACCAGATCGGCGCCCTGTTGCAGATGCGCCTGCGCGGCCTGACCGCCGTCGCAGACCGTCGCGCGCACCCCCGCCTGGGAAAAATGCCGAGCCCAGATCGCCGCGCTGCTGGGTTCGGCGTCAAGGACCAAAACATCGGCAAAGCCCAACGGCAGGCTGGGGGCATCATAGGCGCCACCATTGCGCAACGTGACCTTAAAGCCAAAGCACGACCCCTCGCCGGGGGTTGATGTCACCCAGACCTCGCCTTGCATCAATTCCACCAGCCGCGCGCAGATCGCCAGACCCAGACCCGATCCGTCAAACTGCCGGTTGCGTTCGTTTTCCACCTGATTGAATTCGCCAAAAATGTGGTCGATCTTGTCTTTGGGGATGCCGATGCCGCTGTCCTCGACGCTGATGTGCAAGGTTGTCCGGGCGGTGGCTGCGTCGGGAACGCCGGTGACACGCACCAACACATGACCCTGGGCGGTGAATTTGACGGCGTTGCCAACCAGATTGGTGATCACCTGCCGCAGCCGGCCCGGATCGCCAATGAATTCCGCCGCCAGAAACAGATCATAATCCAGCGACAGGCTAAGGCCTTTTGCGGTCGCGGCCGGCTGCATCAGCAAAAGCACCTCGTGGATGGCCTGTTCCAGATCAAAGGGCGCGGCCGCCAGATCAAGCTTGCCGGCCTCGATCTTGGAATAATCCAGAACATCGTTGATGATCACCAACAGCGCCTCGGCCGAACCTTTGATCGTATCGACAAACAAGGTTTGCTCGTCGCTTAGGGGGGTGTCTCGCAGCACCTCGGCCATGCCCAGAACGCCATTCATCGGGGTGCGGATTTCGTGGCTCATGTTCGCCAAGAACGCGGATTTGGCACGGTTCGCATCTTCGGCGATCTGGCGGGCCTCGCGCAGCTCGGCCTCGTGGGCGACGTTGGCGGTGATGTTCAGCCCAAGCGAAACGATATCCCCATCCGGCCCGCGTTGGTCGATCATCTTGATGTATTCGCCATTCCACAGCTGAATCGTCACCGGCGGCGGTGCATCTTGTTGCAACCGCAGGGTCATCATCTGCCGCCAGGCGCCTGGGCCAAGATCGCCGGTATCCACGATACCTTCGTCGGTCAGCATTTGCAGGATCGTGACATAGTTGACCCCCGGCTTGATGATTTCCAACCCATCGAACACCTGCAAATAGGCGCGGTTGGCCATGATCATTTCCTGATCGACGTTAAAGAATGCAAACCCGTCGCGGATGGTTTCAATAGATTGCCACAGACGGCGTTCGGTGCGCTCGACCTGTTCCTGCGCCGCGCTCAGGTCGGATTTCACCCGCTGGTTTTCGGCCCGCGTGACAGTGATTTCATCGCTTAGGGCGCGGGCGTGTTTGTCCAGTTTGCGATTGGCCGCAAACAGCTCGGCCTGTTTCAGCTCAAGCAGTCGCTCGGCCGCCAGGCGGCCACGCCGTTCCTCTATCAATCTGTTTGCAAGGCTCATCGCACGCTCCGCGGGGCGAGAATCTATTTGCCGTCAGGGTGACGACATCAGGTGAACAACTGCTTAAGCCGCAATGCGCTGTGTTTACGAAGGGCGCTCGCGGCGGCCCTCGATCCACCAGGCGGCCAGCAAAGCGCCCAACCCCACCATCAGCACCAGCCACGCAGGCAACAGCGGGCGGCGGGTTTGACCATGGGTTTCATAGGCCCCGCGCGGGGTGATGCCGATCCAGCCACGCCCGGCGCTTGGCCGGCCGGCGCGCACCTGCCGGATCTGCGGCAGCCCATCCTCCATGCGGGTGATGCTGGTGGCAAAGGGCGCAAGCATCGCGCCCGAGGCCACAGGCTGTTCATATTCGCGCGGTGTCGCGCTCCCTAATCCGATCACCTGCCGCAAATCGCCGCTTTGCAACGTATATACCCCGATCTGATCGCTTTCAAAGCGGGCGCCAAAGCTGCCGGGGGCGTTGGCGTCCGGCGTCAGCGGCACCTCAAGGCGCTGTCCATCCGGCGCAATGATGCTGAGCGGGGACGGCGTCTGCGCCATGGTGCGCCGGGTGATCTGCACCGCACCGCCCAGATTCTCGGCGGTCAGGGCTTCTTCCTCAAGCTCTGGTTCTTTCATCATCCAATGGGCCAGTCGGCGCAGCAGCTCAAGCTGGGGCCCGCCACCCTCATAGCCCCGGCTCCATAACCATGCGTGATCTGACGCAAGCAGCGCCACGCGGCCCTGTCCCACGCGATCCAGCACCAACAGCGGCTTGTCATTGGCGCCGGTCATCAACACTTGACCGCTTTGCGGGGTCATTTCGATTTGCCGCCACCAGCGCCCCCATTCCCCTGCCCCCGGCAAGCCGCGCGTGACCGGGTGGCGCAGGCCGTCCGGGGTGATTTGCGGCCGGAATGGCGCTGTGATCACCCGTGCGGTTGGCGCGGCCGGCAAGATCGTCTCAAGCGGGGTGCGAAAAATGCTGTCGGCACCGGCAAATTCCGGCCCCGCCGAAATCAGCACCGCCCCCCCGGTCTGAACATATTGCGCAACATTGGCCAGATAAGCGGATGGCAAAATACCCCGCCGTTTGAAGCGATCAAAGATAATCAGGTCAAAATCGTCGATTTTCTCAAGAAACAGCTCTCGGGTTGGGAAGGCGATCAGGGACAATTCCCCGACCGGCACGCCGTCTTGTTTATCCGGGGGGCGCAGAATGGTGAAATGCACCAGATCGACGGCGCTGTCAGACTTGAGCAGATTGCGCCAGGTGCGCCCGCCGGCATGCGGCTCTCCTGAGACCAGCAGCACCCGCAGGCGATCGCGAATTCCGTTGATTTCAATCAGCGCGGTGTTGTTGCGGTCTGTCAGCTCATCTTGGTGCGGCGGGACGGTAAGTTCGATCACATTGCGGCCACCATGCGGCAACACAAACGGCAGATCCAGATCCTGACCCAGCGGCACCTGAACCCGTTGTGGCGGCGCGCCGTTCACGGCGATATCCAGCAGCGCGTGGGATTGGCCCGGCCCGGCCCCCGTATCGTCCAGCCGCAAGGTCAGGCGGGTTTCTTCGTTGATGATGGCAAAGGCCGGGGCGTTTGTCACACGCAGACGGCGATCCCAGTCGCTGGCCTGCCCGCTGAGCAGCACATGAAACGGCGCGGGCAAAGCCGCCGGCGCGCTGGCCGGGTCATGCAGCTGGCCATCGGTCAGGGCGATGATGCCGGCGATACGCCCGGCCGGTTCGGCCGCAAGGGCGGCATTGATCGCCCCCCAAAGATGGGTGCCGGCCTGCCCGCCGTCCGCCAGGCGGATTTCCTTGACCGTCAGGCCAGGGCGGGTCAGTTTCGCGGTGATCGCTGCGGCGGTTTGCCCTGTCTGGTCGGGGCGTCCGGCCAGACGGTTGCTGGCGCTGTCGTCCACAGCCAAAAGCACGATGTCATCCAGCGGCTGGCGCTGCTCTTGCCGCAGGTCGGGGCCAAGCAGGGCGGCAATGACCACCGCGCCCGCCAACGCCCGCCACCCCGCGCCGCCAAGCCCGCGCATCGCAGCAAACATAGCAGCCCCAAGCGCCGCGCCGCCCAGCAGCGCAATCACCCAAAGCGGCAGCGCCGGGTTCAATGTCAACGTCGCATTCATTGGCCCAACCGATCCAGCAGCGCCGGGATATGAACCTGATCCGATTTATAGTTCCCGGTCAGCACATGCATCACCAGATTAACCCCGAACCGAAACGCCAGTTCGCGCTGGCGTTCGCCTGACAGGCCGCGCCCGATCGGGGCGAAAAAGCTGCCATCGCGGCGCATCGCCCAAGCCGAGGCCCAATCATTCCCCCCGATCACCACGGGTGTGACGCCGTCGTTCAGCTGGCGAAACGGCTGCCCGCTTGTTGTGCGGCTTCCCGCAATCGGGGCCTCGACCCAGATATCGCGGCTGGTGTAGCGACCCGGAAAATCCTGCAGCAAATAAAAGGTCCGGGTCAGGATATGATCCGCCGCCAGCGGCGCCAGCGGGGGGATATCAAGCGGCGCGGCCAGCGCTTGCAATTTGCGGGCATTGGCGCCCGGTCCTGTCGTGCTGCCTTGGCGGGCCGGGCCGGACAACTGGGCAATATCCCCATCGCGGGTATCAAAAAAGATCATCCCCCCATGGCGCAGATAGGCGTTCAGCTTGGCATAGGCCTGGGCGCTGGGGGTCGGCTGATCGGGGGTGATCGGCCAATACAGCATCGGAAAGAACGCCAGCTCGTCCGTTTCAAGGTTGACCCCGATCGGCAGGGCCGGCTCAACCGAGGTGCGGAAGAACAGAGTTTCGGACAGGCCAAACAGCCCCGCCCGCGCCAGATCGTCAAGCGGCGCGTTGCCGGTCAGGACATGCGCCAGAACCAGATCGCCCGTGGCCCTTTGTGCCAGCGGATCAACCGGCTGCGCGTGGCTTGGCGCGGATGGCAACAACAGGCCCATGCTCAGGCTCAGCGCCCCCCCCAGAAGCGGCGCAACAAGGCGCCCGCCAAGGGCAAGCGTCGCAGACACATCCAGCGCAAGAAGGGCCAGCGCCATCCCCAAAAGCATCCCGCCCAGGGGGCGCGGCGGCGCATCGCCTTGCAAAACCACCCCATCGGGCCACGCCGCCGGGGTCAGCGGGTCATCGTGGTCAACCACATTGCGGGCGATTTGTTGCTCACCATTCCGGTACCGTCCGGGCCAAAGATCCGGACCCAGCGGCGCCGCCACCAAATCCGGCCCGGCAACGCCTTTGCGCTGCCCGGCGGGAAGGGGGCTGCCAAAACCATCCAGCACCGATTGCGGGGCCCAGACGGTGCCCTCAAGGCTTTGTGCGCTGGGGCGCTGGGCCGGGGCGCTGACGGCAAGCCGTTCCAGCATCTGAACAAAAAGCCCCGACAGCGGCAGGTTTGACCATTCGCCGGTGGCGGTTACATGAAACAACACCACCTGACCCTGCCCCAGCGGCGCCCGTGTCACAAGGGGCGTGCCATCCGCAAGCGCCGCGATCACCGCATCGGCAAGGGCCGGACCCGGCTGGGCGATCACCTGCGCGCGCACGCGGATGTCATCGGGGATCTGCAAGCCCCAGAACGGCGAGGCGGGCGAAAACGGCGCCAATGCCTTTGGGGTTCCCCAGCTTAGGGCGCCGCCGATATCGCGCCCCCCGGCCCGCAGCGGCACCGGCAGCAGCGCGCTGCCCACGAATTCCCCCGATCCCAGGCCGGGGGCCGGATCAGTCGCGCCGCCCGGCACCGGGCCGCCGGGCTGGGCCGCCAGACGCGGCCCGGCAAATCGCAGCAACACCCCGCCGCGCGACACCCAAGCGGCAAGGGCCTTTGCTTCGGCTGGGGGCAGCTGCGCCACATCGGCCAGAATGATCACATCGGGGTTGGCGGGCAATGCCGTGCCAAGCGGCAGATCCAGCAAGGTCGCATTCGGGGACAAGGCCCGATCCAGATAATAGAGCGGCGACAACAGCTGCGGCCCCTCGCGGTTGGATTGTCCCGCCACCAAGGCAATCTTGCGCCGTTGTAGCGCGTCATCGGCCAATTGCACCGCCCCGGCCGAGCGCTGCCCCTCAAGCGCGAAAAAGCGGATACGGGCGCGCAGCTCGGCCGGGACGGTCAGGCGCTGAACGACGCGGTCTTGCCCGGCGGCAAAGCGCAAATCATGCGTTGACAAGACCGCCGGGTTGCCCGCCGGATCAAGGCCATGCACCATCAACCGCACGCTTTGCGGCCCGGCCAAGGTCGGCAATCGCAGGGCGCTGATCTCAATCGTGCCGTCGACCAGCTGTGGCGGGGCCAAAGCCACCGGGGCGTTTGGCGGTTGCAACACCCGAACCTGACCGCGCTGGGACAAGCGATCAAGCAACGCGGCGCGGCCTGCAAAATCAACCCCATCGGAAACCCACAACGTATCAAACGCGATGTCGTCCGGAACAAGCGCCAGCGCCTGTTCAGCATTGGCCAGCCAAGGCATCGGCGGCGCGATCGGACCGGCGCCGGGGCTGGCGGGTTGAAACACCAATGGGGCCGGCGGGGCGGTCAGGGACAAGATCGCAGTTTGGCGCCCGGTGCGCACGGCCTCGGCCCAATGGGCCGCCAGCGTCTTTTGCCGTTCGGGCCAATCCGCCGCACCGGGCCAGCCGTTGTCGATCACAATCAACAGGGCGGCAGGGCGGTCGCCGCCGGGGGCCGGGTTCAGCACCGGACCGGCCAGGCCCAGAATGATCAACCCGGCAATCGCTGCCCGCAACACCAACAGCCACAGCGGCGTGCGATCCACGACCGCCTGCGCATCTTGCAGCCCCAGCAGCAAGCCCACCCCGGCAAAACGCCGGCGCACCGGCGCGGGCGGCAATGCACGCAGCACAAACCAGATCACCGGCAAGATCAGCAACGCCAAAAGCAGCCACGGCGCACCAAAGCCAAGGCCAAGACCGAACGCCGCAGTCATCGCCTGTCACCGGCAAGCGCGTGATACAGCCACAGCAGCGCCGACTGGGCACTGCGGTCGGTGCGGTGCACCCCAAACTGCCACCCCGCCCGGTCGGCCAGCCCCGCCAATGTCTCTTGCCGCTGGTGCAGGCGCGCGCAATAGCGGGCCCTAAGGTCAGACGCCTTTAGGGTCTTGTGACGGACCTGCCCCGAGGGGCTTTCGAAATGGGTGCGCCCCTGAAAGGGAAAGGTTTCCTCGGCCGGGTCAAGGATTTGGTAAAGCACGCCGCGCCCACCGCGCGCCGCCGACTGGGCCACAACCGCGCGGATCCCTTCAAGATCGCCCAGAAAATCGGAAAATAGGATCAGGGTCGATCCGGCGGGCACCGCGGCGGCGTCCAAGGTTGCGTGGTCTTGGGGCACCGCGTCCATCAGGGCGTTTGCCAAAGGGGCAATCTGTGCCCTGCCACGGCGCGGCGCCAATGTCCCGGCATGGCCCACGCGTTCTCCGCCCTGGATCAACAAGATCGCACAGGCCAGCGCCAAAAGCTGCGCGCGCCCGGCTTTGGTTGGCGCGCCCTTGCCCGAGGCAAAGCGCATCGCGGCCCCCGGATCGACCCAGATCACCACCGATTGGGCGATCTGCCATTCGCGCTCTCTTACATATTCGGCATCGCCCATGGCCGATCTGCGATGGTCGATCAGACGGCGGCTGTCCAAAGGCTGGGCTGCGCGGTATTGCCAGAAATCATCGCCGGCGCCGGCGCGCCGCCGGCCGTGGCTGCCGGGCATCACCGCAAGGGCCAGATGTTCGGCGCTGGCCAAAAGCGGCGGCAAATGGGCGGCCAACCCATGCGCCTGTGCGCCAAGGGATGGCCCGGCGGTCATGCCGCGTCCTGCGTTCCAAGGCGCGCCGCCACCGTGCGCGCGATCAACCCGGCCACATCATCCCCCTGGGCCCGTGCCGCAAACCCAAGCGCCATGCGATGCGACAGCGCAGGATAGGCCATATCCGCCACGTCATCCACATTGGGAACAAGCCGCCCACCCAGCAAAGACCGGGCGCGCACCGCCATCATCAGCGCCTGCGCCGCGCGCGGCCCCGGCCCCCAAGCGACATTCTGCTGAACATAGTCGCTGGCCAGCGCATCTTGGGGGCGCAGCGCCCGCACCAGATCCAAGATCGCCTCGACCACGCTGTCGCCGACCGGCATGGCCCGCAAGACGCGCTGAGCGGCCAAAAGGTCTGCGGCGCTGAACACTGGCGGGGATGCGGCGTGATCGTTGCTGGTGGTGGCCAGCAAAATTTCGCGTTCGGTCTGACGTTCGGGATAGGGCACATCAATGCGCAACAAGAACCGGTCAAGCTGGGCCTCTGGCAACGGATAGGTGCCCTCTTGCTCAATCGGGTTTTGCGTGGCCAGCACATGGAACGGCGCCCCAAGCGGGCGATTGATCCCGGCGACCGTCACCACCTGTTCCTGCATCGCCTGCAACAGCGCCGATTGTGTCCTGGGCGAGGCCCGGTTGATTTCATCCGCCATCAAAAGCTGGCAAAAAATCGGCCCCTCGACAAAACGAAAGCGCCGCTGGCCGTTGGCATCGGTATCCAGCACCTCAGAGCCAAGAATATCGGCCGGCATCAGATCGGGGGTGAATTGCACCCGATTGGCCCGCAGCCCCATCACCGTGGCCAATGTTTCAACCAAGCGCGTCTTGCCAAGACCCGGCAATCCAATCAAGACCGCATGCCCCCCCCCCAGCAGCGCACAAAGGGCCAATTCAACGACACGTTCCTGGCCAATGAACTGTTTGCTGATGGATTGCCGCGCCAAGGCAAGCTGTGTTCCCAGGGTCTCCATTTCGCCAATCAGGTCTTCCGCTTCGCTCATGACTTGTTGCTCCTGTGGCATATGTGGTTTGATGCAATCTATCGCGGAACCTGAGAATGGCAAAAACAATGAGCGGACAAAAAAGCGTGACACCATCGGCAGAAAGCCTCGCGGCCTCGATTGCGGCCACCAAAACGCGCGGTTTACCGCCGGTGCATCTGTGGAACCCACCGTTTTGCGGCGATCTGGATATGCGCATCGCCCGCGACGGCACATGGTTTTACGAAGGCACGCCGATTGGGCGGCCCGGCCTTGTCCGGCTGTTTGCGTCGATTCTCAAGAAAGAAGACGACAAGTTCTTTCTGGTGACCCCCGTGGAAAAGGTCGGGATCACAGTGGATGACGCGCCCTTTGTCGCCGTCGATTTTGAAGCCACAGGCAGCCAGCGCGATCAGGTTTTGACCTTTACCACCAATATCGGCGACAGCGCCGTGGCAGGCCCAAATCACCCCTTGCGCGTCGTGCGGGATCCGCAAACCGGCGAGCCGGCGCCCTATGTCTTGATCCGCGCCGGTCTTGAGGCGCTGATAGACCGCAAAAGCTTTTATCGGCTGGTGGAACTGGGCTGTCATCACCAAGATTGGTTCGGGGTCTGGTCCGCCGGTGAATTCTTCCAGATCATACCGTCCAAGGATTTGCCCGGCTAAGACACGGATCAGCGCATGACAAAGGGGTTGCCCATCGGTTGGGCCGATGTGTTGATCCATGTGGTTTTGGTGCGGGTATAATCCAAGATCGCCTCGGCGCCGGCCTCGCGGCCATAGCCCGATTGGTTGAACCCGCCAAACGGCGCAATCGGGGAAATGGCGCGATAGGTGTTGATCCAGGTGATCCCGGCCCGCAAACGGCCACAGACCCGGTGTGCCCGCGCCAGATCTTGGGTAAAGACGCCCGACCCAAGACCAAATTCGCTGTCATTGGCCAGGGCGATGGCCTCGGCTTCGGTGTCAAAGGGCAGCAAGGACATGACCGGCCCGAACATCTCGGTGTGCAGGGTTTGCGTTTGCGGGCTGTTGCATTCCACCAGGGTGGGCAGGAAATAGTTGCCGGCCGTGCCTGCGGGCTGGGTGCCGCCAAAATGAATCACCGCCCCCTGTGCCTGGGCCTTTTGCAAGGTGTCAGTGATCGTATCGACCTGCGCGCGGGTACACAGAGGCCCCAGATGCGTGGCCTTGTCCTGGGGATCACCCACGATCAGATCCTTGGATTTCTGGGTGATTTTTTCAATCAGGCGCGGCAGCAAGGACCGCTGCACCAGACCGCGCGATCCAGCCACGCAAGACTGGCCCGAGGCGCCGAAATTTCCGGCAATCAGCCCGTTGGCCGCCGCATCCAGATCGGCATCGTCGAACACGATGATCGGGGACTTGCCCCCCAGTTCCAGCGTGGTCACCGCGAAGTTTTCCGCCGAATTGCGCACCACATGGCGGGCGGTTTCCGGGCCGCCGGTAAAGGCAATCCGGTCCACATCCTTGTGCCGCGTCAACGGGATCGCACAGTTTTCCGCATCTCCGGTGATAATCGACACCACACCGGGCGGAAAGCCGGCCTGATCAATCAGTTTGGCGAATTCAAACATCGGCGCAGGCGCGATTTCCGAGGCTTTGATCACAACAGCGCATCCGGCCGCCAGCGCCGGCCCCAGCTTGGTCGCGGTCAGGAACATTTGCGCGTTCCAAGGCACAATCGCCGCGACAACGCCGATCGGCAGGCGGGTGGTGAACACATGCATATCGGGTTTGTCGATGGGCAGGACCGCGCCTTCGACCTTGTCGGCCAGCCCCGCATAATACCGGTAATAATCGGCGACATACCCGGTTTGCGCCATGGTTTCCGCCGCCAGCTTGCCGCTGTCTGTGGTTTCAATCCGGCCCAGATGTGCGGCGTTTTGTTCGACCAAATCCGCCAGACGATACAGCAGCTTGCCGCGCGCCGTCGCGCTTAGGTCGCGCCAGGCCGGATTGTCTAACTCCGCCTTGGCCGCCGCAACCGCACGATCCACATCGCTGGGGGCAGCGCAATCAAAGCTGGCCCAGGGCGCGCCATTTGCGGGATCAAGCGATTGCATCTGCTGCCCGGCGGCGCCGGCTGTCCAGGTTCCGGCCAGATAAAGCTGATAATGGGGAAGGTTGCTCATGTCATTTGCTCCTTACGCAAAAGCCGGCATCACGTCATCAATGAACCGCGCAAGCGAGGCGCGCTTGCGCTCTATGCTCATACCGCTGTCAATCCAGAACGAAAATTCATCATATCCCAGATCCTCATAGCGTTTGATCCGGTCAATCACCTGCTGGGCGGTGCCCATGGTCAGATCCTGCCGCAGCTTGTCCGGCGCCATCAAGGCATTGGCGTCCATTTCCTCTTGTGTCAGGGTCTGGATCAACCCTTGTTGGACAGGTCTCTTGTTTTGGAACCAGGCGCCGAAGTAATTGTAAAAGCGGCTTAGCTCTTGCGCGGCCTGATCCACATCGGCCGCGTCGCTGCCGACATAGACATGGTGCAGCAACATGATCTTGGGCCGCGGGCCGCTGTGACTGGCGCAAGCGGCATTAAAGCGATCCATCAAAGACACGATTTCCGCGTCGCCCTGCCACAAGGGTGTGACCTGCACATGAAACCCATTGTGCACCGCAAATTCATGGCTGTTCGGGTCACGCGCCGCCACCCATATCGGAGGGCCATCCTGCTGCACCGGTTTTGGCGTCGAGGTGGTGGAAGGAAAGCTGAAATACTTGCCGTCATGGGCGCAGTCACCCTGCCACAGCTTTGGCAAAAGCGGCAAGGTCTCGCGCATGCGCTGGCCGGCCTCCCAGGCGTCAAGGCCGGGCATCATCCGCTCGTATTCATAGGAATAGGCCCCGCGGGCCACGCCCAGCTCAAGCCGGCCGCCGGTGACCAGATCGGTCATTGCCGCCTCGCCGGCCAAACGCACCGGGTGCCAAAAGGGGGCGATCACAGTTCCGGTGCCCAATTTGACATTCTGTGTGCGGCGCGCCACATCGGCGATGGTGATGAATGGATTAGGGGCGATGGTGAATTCCATGCCGTGGTGCTCTCCGGTCCAGATGGCGCGCATACCGCCGTCATCCGCCATGGTGCACAGACTTAGAAAATCATCATAAAGCGACTGGTGATCCTGTTCGGGGCTCAAACGTTCCATATGCGCAAAAAGAGAAAAATCCATGGCTCAATCCTTGTCCAAAAGATGAATTTCGCCCTGCTGGGCGTCGCCGATATAAAGGCCAAAGGACTGGCTTTGGTGTTCGGCGGCAAAACGCGCCAGCATCACATTCAGCGCATCGGTCGGCTGCCGCAGGCTGGCGGTTTTGGAAATCGGGTGTGGCTGCAAAGGGGCCGTCGGGGCCTTTTCGGAAACCCGGCCCAGCAGCACCTTGCGCCGTAACCCGGCGGTTTCGTCATAAATAGAATAGACCGGCCCCAGATGGGCCTCTATGCCCAGCCCGTCAAGAAAGCCGCGCAACGCCGACCGCGCGCCGGCCGTTTCGCCCACCTGTGTGCTTGGCAGATGGCCATTGGCATCCAACAGCAGGTTTTGACCCTGCCGCAAGATCACGCTGGCGATTGTTTCCTTGCGCGAGGCGCTGGCCGCATCGGCCTGTCGTTCCTTGCTGAGGCTGAAATACCCGTCGGGGCAATAGCCCAGCGGCGGCAACGGCTGTTTGTCGAATCCGGTGATCTGACCGATCAGCAACATGTGATCCCCGGCCGGCACGCGCTGAAATGTCTGACACGAGAACCCCGCGGCGCGCCCGGAAATCAGCGCCGCGCCGTTGGGGTCAAGGTCATAATCGGCTTGGGCAAAGCGGTCGGTGCCGCTTTTGGCAAAAAGGTTCGAGACATGCTCTTGCCCTTCGGCCAGCACGCTAACGGCGAAATGTTCAGCCCTTGCAAAGGCGTCAAAACTTGACAAATGCCGGCCCGGACACACCAACAAAAGCGGCGGATCCAGCGACACCGAGGTAAAGGAATTGGCGGTAAACCCGATCAAATCGCCGCCGGGGGACCGTGCGGTGACAACCGTCACGCCGGTCATGAACTGGCTAAAGGCGGCGCGCAGGGCCTTTGGATCAATCTGCATCTGCGTCGGCTCCTGTTGGGGGGAAATGTCGGCCCAGCGCTGCGCTGATTTCATCGGCATGGGTCATGGGCGCCATATGTGCTGCGTTTTCGATAACATAGGCATGTCCCTGCGGGGCAAGCGCCGCCATGGCCCGCGACATCTGCGGGGTTGAATTTGGCTCTTGCGCGCCGGTGATGAACAGGGCTGGCATCTTGAGGTGCGCCAAATCGGTATCGGCCGGGCCATCGTGATGGGCAAAAACCCGATAGGCCCGCGCATAGCCCGCCGGATCGGCCTGTTGCAGCCACGCCCGACAGGCCAAGGCGGCAGGGCTTTGCAAATCGGTGAACCAACGCGCCAAGGTCGGGGCCGGGTCGCTGGCCCCGGATGTCGCCAGCACCTTGGCGCGGGCTTGGACGGCGGTCGCGGCGGATTGCGAACGGCGGTAAATCGCGTTCAGCGCCGCCACCCCATGCACCAACGCTGGCGCCTGTGCGGCCACCGCCAGCGCAATCATCGCGCCCATGGAATGGCCCACCACGCAGGCACCGCCGATCTGTTGAAGATACGCGCGCACCGGGGCGACGAAATCCTGCAACGCATCGCCCTTGGCGGGCGCGGACTGACCATGGCCCGGCAGATCAATCAGATGCAGCGTGAACCGATCGCGAAGCGCGGGGATCATCGCGCCCCATGCCTCGCTGCGCAGGCCAACGCCGTGGATCAACACCATATCCGGCCCGGACCCGCAGCGATGGCCCGCAAGGCCGCAAACGGGATCAAACCGCGGCAGGGTTTTCCAGATCATGACCCAGTTCCTTCAAATCCTGATAGCGATCTCCGATCCGGTGATGCGGCCGCCCGCTGGTCGCGGCGCCCAGAACCACCACCACCTCGTCCGCGCGCGGGGCATCGGGAATGGCAAATTGAATGGTCAGATAATGCGACCGCCGGCCCGCGTCGTTTTTGTCCATTAAGGGCACCTGGATCGCCGCATTGGCCGGCCCGCGCGTGTTGCTGAACGCCAGATAGCTTTTGGCGCCGACCGCCTCGCGGTAGTGGTTGCCAAACCGCAGGGTATGGATCAGCCCCGAGGCGTGCTCGATCTCTCCGTCCAGCCCGACAACGGCGGCTTTGCCATAGGCCTCGATGGCGTCGCCGCTGCCTGCAAGGTCGATCATCCGCTTGGTCATCATCTGGCCCAGCACCGGGCCAAAGGCCTGGATCTCGGGCCGCAGGTCTTGCACAAAGCGCCCGGCCCATGGGTTGCGCAACACCGCAGCCACGGCAAACATACGCCATGGCACCGGCGCGGGTTTGAACCCTTCGATCAGGGTTTCTTCGTCATAGGTTACGATCTTGCGAATGTCCGGTGTCACGTCTGGCCCCCTTTGCGGTTTGGCGTATGTGGCAAATCATCGCGCCGCGCATCAAGCAAAAGAAAATGCGTCATTGCCATTAGAAAAATTAATGTCAAAGATATGGCATGAAAAAAGCCATCCCCCCTTTGACCTGGTTTCGCGCCTTTGATGCCGCCGCCCGCCACCTTAGCTTTACCATCGCCGCCCAAGAGCTGGGCCTGACCCAATCCGCCGTCAGCCAGCATATTCGTGCGCTGGAAACCAGGCTGGGCGCACAGCTTTTTGTGCGCAAACCCAAGGGGCTGGCGCTGACCGATGCCGGGCGTTTGCTGGTGCCTGATGTGGCGGCGGCCATGGTGCGATTGACGGCGGCCACCGATGCGTTCATCCCGCAGGCAACTTCGCTGGCGCTCAGCGTCGCCACCAGCGTCAGCATCGCGCAATGGGTCATCGCCCCCGGCCTGCGCGACTTTCAACAGCGGCACCCCAATCTGCAACTGCGGATCATGACCACCATCTGGCCCGATGATTTCTCTGCCGCGACCGCCGATGTGGAAATCCGCTTTGGCGCCTTTGACGTGGTGGGCAAGAACGCCAGACGGCTGGGGGATCAACAGGTGGTGGCGGTGGCCGCGCCCGATCTGTTGGCGCAGGCGCCTTGGCACCGGCTTCCGTTGATCGAACCGGTCGGCGTGTCGGATCAGTGGTCGCAAATTCTGGCGCGTGAGAACATCGCGGACCGCGCCGCGCCACTGGTCTATGTCGATTCGCACGGGCTGGCGGTGGATATGGCGGTTTCGGGCGGCGGTGTTGCGCTGACCAATTCGCTGATCGCGGGGCCTGCCCTAGCCGATGGGCGTCTGGTGGCCCTGCCAATCGCCGGCCATCCCGCCAAGGAAAGCTATTTCATTGCCGCCAACGCCAGCCCCGCCAGCGACGATTTTCTGCGCTGGTTGGATGGGCGATTATCGCCGCCTCAATCCGCAGGGTAAGAGCCGTCAGCGCCGTGGACCTCATCGCCCTGCAAGGCAGGTGAGAACACACAAATCAGCAAAATCGGGGTTTCGCCATCATTGCGGACCTCGTGGCGGTCATGGGCGTTGGGGGCATAAAGCACCCCCGGCCCGATCGGATGCACAGCGCCGCTGGATAATTCTGTCACCTGCCCTTGCCCGGACAGACAATAGCAGGCCTCGATGTGGTGTTTGTATTCCAAGGTCAGAACCGCGCCCGGCAAGATCTGTGTTTCGGTCATGGAGAACCCCATACCGTCAGATTTCACCAGCAATCGCAAACTGGTCCAGCCGGGGCCGGCCGCATCACGCTGGGTGCCTTGCAGGTCAGATTTACGGGCGATGATCATGCACAGTTCCCTTTCCGGCCATGAGGTTCACGGCACCGATGGCCATCACGGCCCGGTGGTCTTCTGACCGATCCGTGGTTCGGTTCCGGCCCGGATACGGGCGATATTGCCGCGATGGCGCCAAAAAATCAAAAGCGTCAGCACCATGCCAAAGCCCAGCGCTGCGCCATGCCCGGTAAACAGCAGGACAAAGGTAAAGGACGCGGCCGACACCAAGGCCCCCATCGAGGAAATCCGCGTGCTGAACGCCCCGATCAGCCAGGCGCCGCATCCCAGCGCCCCAACCAGCGGATCCAACGCCAGCGCCAGCCCCAGAAAGGTCGCAACGCCTTTGCCCCCACGAAAGCCCAACCAGACCGGATAGCAATGTCCAACCATCGCCATCAGGCCGGCGGTTTGCGCGGCCGCTTCGCCGCCGATGGCACGGGCCAGCAAAAGCGCAGCGGCCCCCTTGCCGGCGTCAAACACCAAAGTCAGCGCCGCCGCCGTTTTGTTGCCGGTGCGCAAAACATTGGTGGCGCCAATATTGCCCGATCCTATCTCGCGCAGATTGCCAAGCCCCATAACACGCGCCAAGATCATACCAAACGGCACCGAACCAAGCCCGTAACCAAGCAGCGCCCAGATCAACATCATCGCCCCGGAATGTTCAATTGCAGGCATCAGTCCCTCGCATAGACGCAGGCGCCATTTACATAAGTTTGCAACACTTTACCCTGCATCCGCGCCCCGTCAAAGGGCGTGTTACGCGATTTCGATGACAGGGTGCTTCGATCCAGGACAAACGGGGCATTGGCGTCGAAAACCACAAGATCGGCGGGCGCGCCGGGGCTGATGCGGCCTGATGCCAGGCCCAGACGCTTGGCCGGGTTGAACGACATGGCCCGCCAAAGGGTCGGCAGATCGACCAGACCGGCATGCACCAAGCGCATCGCAGCAGGCAACAAGGTTTCAAGCCCGACCGCGCCGCTGGCTGCTTCTTCGAAAGGCAGGCGTTTGCTTTCTTCGTCCTGGGGGCTGTGCATCGAACACACGACATCAATCAACCCATCCGCCACAGCCTGCACGATGGCCAAGCGGTCCTCTTCGTCGCGCAAAGGCGGGCGAAGTTTGAAAAATGTTCGATAGTCGGCCACATCCAGCGCGTTCAGAGTCAGGTGGTGGATCGACGTGCCCGCCGTGATGTCCAGCCCGTTGGCCTTGGCGCGGGCCAGCGGCGGAAGCGCGCGGGCGCAGGTGATCTGATCGGCGTGGTATTTGGCCCCGGTCATTTCAATCAATGCGATGTCCCGATCCAGCGCCATCCGTTCGGCCATGGGCGACACCGCCGGCAACCCCCGCAACGAGGCGAACTTGCCCGATGTGGCCGCCGATCCTTTGCTCAGCCCCGGATCCTGGGGGTGGGCAATCACCAAGGCCCCCAACGACCGGGCATAGGTCAGCGCCCGCGAAAAGACCTTGGTGTCGGTTATCACCCGGTCGCAATCGGTAAAGGCAATGGCGCCGGCATCCATCAAAAAGCCGATCTCGGTCATTTCGCGACCTTCGCGGCCTTTGGTCAGGGCCGCCATCGGCACCACATTGACCTGGGCTGTTTCCTTGGCGCGCCGGGTGACGAATTCAAGCGTTTCCGGGCTGTCGATGGCGGGCAACGTGTCGGGCCGCGTGACCATCGTTGTGACCCCCCCCGCCGCCGCAGCCAACCCGGCCGAACGATAGCTTTCTTTGTGACGCTCACCGGGTTCGCAGACCTGCACGCCAATATCGACAATCCCCGGCGCCAGATATTTGCCCGCGCAATCGACCACATGCGCCCCATTTGGCGCTGGGGCGTCTGCCGGCAATCGTCCGGCAATCACCCCGCGTTCAACCAACAGCCCCCCTGGTGCAACATTCTTGGTTTCAGGGTCGATGATCTGTGCATTCAAAAAAACCGTCTGCGCCATGATTATTGTCCCACCCAAAGCATCAGCCCCACGACGCCAAAGGCGACCAGCAAAGCAATCATCGCGATGCGGCCTGACATTTTAGGATCTTTGGGGTCTGACATATTGTTCTCCGAATGCGTGTTGGGGATGGCTAGGCAAGCAGCCACCAAAGAATAAGCCCGGCAATGATGGCGCCCCCGACAACCCCTGACGCCAAGCGCCCGCCAAGGCGCGGCCCCAGGGCGGTTGGGGCATGGGCCGCGCGGGCCGCGGCCGGGGGCATGGCACCCGGCGCTTGGGGCGATGGTTCGGTCAGGGTGGCGATATGGGTCAACCCCGACCCCAGCGCGAGCGCGGCCCCCCCCACCATCACCACCGAGGACGGCAGCAACAGCACAAAACCCTCAAGCTGTTCCAGACGCGCCTTGCTGGGGGCAAGGGCGCCTGTGTCAATATCATAGGCATCACGCAAATACCCCAAAAGACCCATATCCCCCAGATCGCGCAGATCAAACAATTCGGCGCGGGCCGTGTGCAGATGCGGCGCCCCCAACAGCTGGCGCGCCACATCCGCCGGCGGATAGCATTGCAACAGCGCCGACAGATCCTGCGGCGGGGAATTGATGGCCAGCACATGCAGCTTGCCATATTCCCCCGGCGGGATATGCAGAACCTTGGCCATCACGCAGCGGCAGAGCGATTGCGCGCCAGCAGGTCCATCGCCGCCATGCGCACGGCCACACCCATTTCCACCTGGTCCTGAATAACGCTGCGGTTGATGTCATCGGCCAATGTGCCGTCGATTTCCACGCCGCGATTCATCGGGCCGGGGTGCATGACAATTGCATCGGGTCGCGCATGCGCCAGCTTGTCTGCATCCAGACCATAACGATGATAATATTCGCGCTCGGACGGGATAAACCCACCGTCCATCCGCTCTTTTTGAAGGCGCAGCATCATCACCACATCAACATCTTGCAAGCCTTGGGTCATATCGTCAAAGACCTCGACCCCGAATTCGGCAATGCCGGCGGGCATCAAGGTCGGTGGGCCGATCAGACGGATGCGGTTTTCCATCTTGCCAAGCAGCATAATATTCGACCGGGCCACCCGGCTGTGGGCAATATCGCCGCAGATCGCCACCGACAGGCGATGCAAGCGCCCCTTGGCCCGGCGAATGGTCAGCGCATCCAACAGCGCCTGCGTCGGGTGTTCGTGGCGCCCGTCCCCGGCATTCAGCACCGCACAGTTGACCTTTTGCGCCAACAGATCAACCGCGCCTGATTGCGGGTGGCGAACCACCAACAGATCGGGGTGCATGGCGTTCAGCGTCATCGCCGTGTCGATCAAGGTTTCGCCCTTTTTGATCGACGAGGCCTGCATCGCCATGTTCATCACATCCGCCCCAAGGCGTTTGCCGGCGATTTCAAAGCTGGCTTGGGTGCGCGTCGAGTTTTCAAAAAACATGTTGATCTGGGTCAGACCGGCCAAGGCGTCGCTGTGTTTGTGCGACTGCCGATTCAGATCGACATAGCTATCGGCCAGATCCAACAGGGTGGTGATATCCGTGGCGCTGAGCTGTTCGATACCAAGCAGGTGGCGATGGGCGAATGTCATAGGGAAACCTTGCGCAATTTGCCACCTTATAGAAAGCGCACCGGCAACGGGCAAGCGCCCAAACGCAGCACAGGCGCCCCGGTGAACTAGCGGTTCAGTTTACCCGGCGCCTCGCTTAAGCTGAACGCATGGAATCAGTCGAGTTTCATCACGCGCGCGCCCTGCTGGAATGGCAGGTCGAATTGGGGGCCACAGATGCGATCTGTGACGCGCCTCTTGACCGCTATGAGGCGCCGGCAACCCTGCCTGCGGCGCCCGCCGCGCGCGGGGCCACCAAAGAGGCGGCGCGGGGGGCGGCAGATCAACGCAGCGGCCCGGTTGCTGCGCAGCCCAAGGATGCGCCCAGCCCTGTCGCGGCAGCGACAGCGGCCGCAGCGGCGGCGCAAACCCTTGAGGATCTGCGCGCAGCCATGGCCGGGTTCGACCCCTGCGAGCTGCGCCTTGGCGCCCGCAACATGGTGTTCAGCGCCGGCAAACCCGGCGCCAGCGTGATGATCGTCACCGAAATGCCAAGCCGCGAAGAAGACCGCACCGGCGCCGCCTTTCCCGGCGAGACAGGTGCGATGCTGGACCTGATGTTCCAAGCCATCGGATTGGGCCGCACGCAAGAGCGCGGCGGGCTTTATATCGCCAATGTGCTGCCTTGGCGGGCACCCCAGGGCCGTGACCCCACCCAGCCCGAAATCGCAATGATGCGCCCGTTTCTTGAGCGTCACATCACCCTGGCCGATCCCAAGATCATTGTCGCCATGGGCAATATCAGCTGTGAAGCGCTGCTGGGGCAGCGCGGGATATCGCGGTTGCGCGGGCAATGGGGCACGGCTGTGTCGCGCCCGGTATTGCCGCTGTATCACCCGGCCTATGTGCGGCGTAATCCAGCGGTCAAACCTGCGGTTTGGCACGATTTATTGTCTTTGCGGTCACGCCTGTCCGATGGTTAGCCTGATCACCCTGACCGCCTTTGTACCCGCAGCGCTGGCGCTGAACGTTACGCCGGGCGCAGATATGATGTTTTGCCTGGGTCAGGGCCTGCGGTCTGGGCCGGGGGCCGCCTGGGCCGCCAGCGCCGGGATCGCAGTCGGGGCGATGGTCCACGGGGCCATTGCCGGCGCCGGAGTGGGCGCCCTGATCGCCAGCCTGCCCGGCAGCTTTGAAATAATCAGGTGGATCGGCGTGGCGTATTTGCTTTGGCTCGCGGTGCAGACGATCACATCGCGCACTTCCCCTGCCGCCGCCCCCAAATCCGCCGCACGCCATGCCTTTCGCGCCGGCTTGATGGTGAATTTAAGCAACCCCAAGGTCATTTTGTTCGTCTTGGCCTTTGTGCCACAGTTTGTGAACCCACAGGCCGGATCGGTTCTGGGACAGTTCCTGATCTTTGGTGCGGTTCTGGCCCTTGGCGGCTTTGTCGTGAACGGCATGGTCGGCGTCTTTGCCGGCCGGCTAAGCGCCCGGCTGGTGGGCGCGGCTGGCCCGCTGGGCTGGATCACCGGCGGCATTTATACAACGCTGGCCCTGCGGCTGGCCCTGATGGAGCGTGGATAACCATGGTGAACCGCCTGGATGACAGCAAACCCTTTGTGCCGGTCCGCATCGCCGTCTTGACTGTCTCGGACAGCCGCGACATGGCCCAGGACAAATCGGGTGACATCCTGCAAGCACGGCTGACCGCCGCAGGGCATGTTTTGGCCGATCGCAAGATCATCCGCGACGAACGTGACCAGATCGCCGCCCAACTGAGGGCCTGGTGCGCCGCCCCCGAGGTAGACGTGATCCTGTCCACCGGGGGAACCGGGCTGACCGGGCGTGATGTCACGGTCGAGGCGCACCGCGATGTCTATGAAAAGGAAATCGACGCCTTTGGCACGGTGTTTACCATCGTGTCGATGAACAAGATCGGCACCAGCGCCGTCCAAAGCCGTGCCACCGCCGGGGTTGCGCAGGGCACCTATCTGTTTGCCTTGCCGGGCAGCCCTGGCGCCTGCAAGGATGCTTGGGATGAAATACTCGTCAAACAGCTCGATTTTCGCCACGCGCCTTGCAACTTTGTAGAGATCATGCCGCGATTGGACGAACACTTGCGACGAAAATAGCATAGGTCTGCGTTTAACAGGCAGGATTGGAAACGCGGCCGCGTGGACCTATGTCAAACCTAACGACGGAAAAACAACCATGCGATTTTTGCGCCAAACTGTGATCGGGTTCGTGCTGGCGGCGGTGACGCTGGCCCTGTTGGCCTTGGCGGCGCAAACAGTGGGATCGGCGATCCAGACGCGCATGTCCAAGGACCGCACGCCCCCGCCCACCCGCGAACGGGTATTTGCCGTGAACGTTGTCACCGCGCAGGCCGGGCGGACCCACCCCGTTCTGGAAACCTTTGGGGAAATCCAATCGCGACGCCGGCTTGAACTGCGCGCCGCCATCAGCGGGCGGGTCATCTGGCTTGCCGACAGCTTTCAAGATGGTGGGGCCGTCCGCAAGGGTGATGTTCTGGTGCGGATTGACCCGTCAGACGCCCAGGCGGTTGTGGATCGCCTGCAAGCCGACCTGGCCGATGCACGATCCGAACAACGCGACGCGGCGCGCGGTTTGACCCTGGCACAGGATGAAAGCGCCGCAGCCGATGAACAGGCCGATCTGCGCGGGCGCGCCCATCAACGGCAGATTGATCTGCAAACCCGCGGCGTCGGCACCGCAGCTGCGGTGGAAACCGCCGAGCTGGCGGCCTCGGCGGCGCGGGCGCAGGTGTTGGCCCGCCGCCAAGCCGTGGCCCAGGCCCAGGCCCGCATCGACCAAGCGGCAACCCGGCTGACCCGCACCCAGATCGCCCTGGCCGAGGCCCAGCGCAAATTGGACGACACGACCCTGATCGCGCCGTTCAGCGGCACGCTGGGCGCCACCAATGTGGTGGAAGGACGTCTGGTTTCAATGAACGAACGTCTGGCAGAGCTGATCGACCCGAATGATCTTGAGGTCTCGTTCCGGGTGTCGACCGCCCAATACGTGCGTTTTCTGGACAGCCTGGGCCAGGTGATGCGCGCCCCGATCAACGTGACATTGGATGTCGCCGGTCTGGACCTGACGGCAGACGGCACCATCACGCGCGCCAGCGCCGGAACCGGCGACGGCCAAACCGGGCGGGTGATCTTTGCGACCCTGGCCAAGCCGATCGGCTTTAAAACAGGCGATTTCGTCACCGTGCGCGTGACCGAGCCCCCCCTTGAGAACGTTGTGCGTTTGCCATCGGCCGCGATGGATGCGGCACAGGATGTTCTGGTGCTGGGCGCAGAGGACAGGCTGGAGGCGATCCGCGTCACATTGATTCGCCGCCAGGGCGATGACGTTTTGGTTCGCAGTCCGCTACTGGAGGGGCGCGACGTGGTGCAGGCGCGGTCGCCCCTGCTGGGGGCTGGCATTGCCGTCAAGCCGCTGCGCGCCGGGCAACCCACCGCAACCGCCCCGGCCATGGTCGAACTAAGCGCGGAACGCCGCGCCCGCCTTGTCGCCTTTGTCAAAGACAACGCCTTTATGCCGCAAGAGGCCAAGGATCGCGTGTTGGCAAAATTGTCAGAACCGCAAGTGCCGCTGAAAATGGTTGAGCGCATCGAAAGCCGGATGGGGGGGTAATCCGCATGGCCCGCAAGATACCCGGACCGGCAGGGGGGCTGTTGTCCTATTTTACCCGCCACAAAACGGCGGCAAACCTGTTGCTGTTGGTTTTGTTGTTGGCTGGGTTCGCCGCGATTCCGAATATGCGGGCGCAGTTTTTTCCAGATGTGATTTTGGAGAACGTCACCGTCTCTACCCAATGGCAAGGCGCCGGCGCCGAGGACGTGGACGCCGCGATTGTTCAGGTTCTGGAACCTGTCTTGCTGGCGGTTGAGGGGGTTGAAAGCTCGACCTCGACCTCGCGCGAGGGGCGCGGGGTGATCACCCTTGAATTCGAACCCGGCTGGGACATGACCCGCGCCGCGGATGATGTGCAAGGCGCCGTCGATACGATCACCGAACTGCCCGACGAAGCAGAAGACCCGCAGGTGCGCCGCGGCGTTTGGCGCGACCGGGTGACCGATGTGGTCATCACCGGGCCAATCAGCCCCCAGCAATTGGGCCGGTTTGCCGATGAATTCGTAACCCGGTTGTTTGCCGCCGGGGTAACACGGGCAACCATCCAGGGTGTCGCGGCGCCGCAGATGCTGGTCGAGGTGCCATCCGCCAAGCTGATAGCCCATGACGTGACCATGGCGCAGATTGCCGCTGCAATTGCCGCAGAAACCGATGCCGACCCGGCGGGCGATGTGCAAGGGGCGAACGCCCGTGTGCGCACGGGGGTCGAAAAACGATCGGCCAGCCAGATTGCCGATATCGTCTTGCGGTCAAACCCGGATGGATCCTCGCTCAAGATCCGGGATGTGGCGCAAATATTCCGCCAAGGCAGCGACCGCGAGCGCAGCTTTTTCGTTGGGCAAGATCCTGCGATTTCCATACGGGTCGATCGGTCGGACAAAGGCGATGCCATCGCCATTCAGCATCAGGTTGAAACCGTGGCCGAGGCCCTTGCCGCGACCTTGCCGCCCACCGTCCGGATAGAGCTGATCCGAACCCGCGCCGAGGCAATCACCGGGCGTCTGAATATCTTGCTGGACAATGGGCTTGTCGGGTTGGGGTTGGTGGTTATGCTGCTGTTCTTGTTCCTGAATGCGCGCACCGCATTTTGGGTGGCCGCCGGGATCCCGGTGGCGATGATGGCCGCCATTGCGCTGATGTATCTGGGCGGGTTGACGATCAACATGGTGTCGCTGTTCGGCCTGATCATCACCCTTGGCATTGTGGTCGATGACGCCATCGTCGTGGGCGAACACGCCGACCACCGCGCCCGCAACCTTGGCGAAGCCCCGGTCGTGGCCGCCGAAACCGCAGCCCGACGCATGGCCATGCCGGTATTTGCCGCGACCTTGACCACCATCATCGCCTTCATGGCCCTTGTGGTGGTTGGCGGGCGGTTCGGTGATTTGATCCGCGACATCCCCTTCACGGTGATTGTGGTTCTTGCCGCTTCGCTGGTCGAATGTTTCTTGATCCTGCCCAATCATATGGCCCATTCCTTGGCGGCCGGGGCAAGGCAAAGCTGGTATGATTGGCCCAGCCGGCAGGTCAATCGCGGCTTTTTGTGGCTGCGGGAACGCCTGTTCAAACCGTTCATCGCCGGGGTGATCACCGCCCGATACCCGGTCGTGGCGCTGACGGTGCTGATCTTGGCATCGCAGGTTGCGCTTTTTATCAAAGGGGATGTGCAGTGGCGGTTCTTTAACGCGCCCGAGCGCGGCTCGGTCACCGGGAATTTCGCGATGCTCGAGGGCGCAACCCGCGCCGACACCCTTGCAATGATGCAAGAGCTGCAACGCGCCACCGAGGCAACAGGCAAAGCCTACCAAGACCGTTTTGGCACCAATCCATTGGATTACGTCATGGCCGAAATCGGCGGGAACGCCGGTTGGGGGCTGGCCGGGGCAGACACCAAAGACCCTGACCTTTTGGGGGGGATCTCAATTGAGTTGATCGACGCGGATCTGCGCCCCTATTCCAGCTTTGCTTTTGTCGCCGAACTGCAAGATGCCGTGGAAAATCATCCGCTGGCCGAAACCGTGTCGTTTCGCGGCTGGCGGTCCGGTCCGGGCGGCGATGCCCTTTCGGTCCAGTTTTTTGGCGCCAGCACGACCACCCTCAAGGCGGCCTCGCAGGATTTGCAGACCGCGCTTGCCCAATACCCCGAAGTCAGCGCCGTGCAAGACAATATGGCCTATGACAAAGAAGAGCTGATCCTGGATCTGACCCCGCAAGGTCAAGCGCTTGGCTTTACCATTGATACGCTGGGGCGCGCGCTGCGCGACCGTTTGAACGGGATCGAAGCCGCCAGTTTTCCCGATGGCCCCCGCAGCGCCACAATCCGCGTTGAATTGCCAAAGGGGGAACTGACCGCCGATTTTCTGGACCGCACCCAAATGCGCACCCCCGGCGGGCGCTATGTGCCCCTGGCCGATATCGTCAGCGTCGAGCGCCGCATCGGTTTCAGCACCGTGCGGCGCGAGAATGGCATAAGGCTGGTGTCCGTGACCGGCGACATTTCCGAAGACGACCCAGCGCGGGCCAGCCAAATCCAAAGTCTGTTACAAAGCGAAATCCTGCCGCGCATCGCCTCTGAACGTCAGGTCGAATGGCGTCTGGCCGGTTTGGCCGAACAAGAGAACGCATTTCTGAACGACAGCCTGGTCGGCTTTGTCCTGTGTCTGGCCGGGATTTTCCTGGTGCTGGCTTGGGTGTTCAGCAGTTGGACGCGCCCGCTTCTGGTGATGGCGATCATACCGTTTGGTTTGGTCGGGGCGATCTATGGGCATGCCCTTTGGGATGTCCCGCTTAGTATGTTTAGCGTGGTCGGTTTGTTGGGTATGACCGGGATCATCATCAACGATTCGATTGTGCTGGTGACGACCATCGACGAATACGCCCAGGAACGTGGCCTGTTGCCGTCCATTGTTGATGGCGCAGCGGACCGCTTGCGCCCGGTGATGCTGACAACCCTGACAACGGTCCTGGGCATGACACCTTTGCTGTATGAACAAAGCCAACAGGCGCAGTTCTTGAAGCCCACGGTCATCACATTGGTCTATGGGCTGGGATTTGGCATGGTGCTGGTTCTGGTTGTGGTGCCGGCGCTGATGGCCATGCAGCAAGACATCGCCCGCCACATCAGCGCCATGCAGCGGGCGCTGCGGGCACCGGTCGCCGGTCTGCGCTGGGGGATGCGGGCCCTTTGGGCGATTGTGCTGATATGGGGGGGGCTGACCCTGGCGCCGGCATTGCTGCAAGGCGCCCTGCCCGCGCCGGTGGTCCGGCTGTTTCCGGCCATGGCCCAATGGCCGGCCGAAATCGCGGGTGCGGGGATATTTTTGGGCGGGGCAAGCGCTGCGGCGTTGGTGTTCTATGGGCTGGGCAGCGCCGCGTTGCGGCGGCGTTAACCGCGGGCGCAGCCTTGGATATCGACGGCATGGGTGCTGCCCAGCACGGTAATCCGCAGCTGGTTTCGATCAATCGCAATCGCCCCGTCTTGCGATCCAACCAAAAGCGCCGTGGCGATCAACGTATCACCGCTGCGCTGGGTTTCAGGCTCGCTTACCCAGATATCAGGCATACCGGTTTCCACAACCACATCTTCCGTGGCCCCAGCCCGCGGCAGCAGCATCCGCGCCGTCAGGCGCAGCCCATCAGGGGTCGCGCTTAGGCTGCATTTTGCACCGCGCAGCCCGGCCTCGCGGGCGGTAAACGGTTGCGAAGCAATGGCGGCGGCAATCGCCGGCACCGGCGTGCCACCGGTGTCTTGGACCACTTGGGCAAGGCGTTCTTGATGCGGCATACACACATCGCGGCACACGCCAATATCCAAACCCAGCCGCAGTGAAAGCGGCGCCGATGGATCCATCGGCGTGATCCGCACCGGAAGCACGACGCGGCCCTTGTAAACAATCGACCGCATACCTTGCAAAAAGATCACCTCGGGGGTGGGCCACAGAACCTCTGCGGTGCGAATGTTCTTCGAGCCGCCCCAGTCGAACTGAGGCGGAATGCCCGCATCACCGGGCGCCCGCCAATAAGTCTTCCAGCCTGGGCTTAACGTCAGTTCAACCCCGATCATTTGCGCCCCGTCCGCCGCAGTCCACCCCGGCAAAAGGCGCGCGCTGACCGGCGCATCTTGGGCAGAGGCGGCGATCGCGATCGCAAGCCATCCCATCAAGACAGAAAAGAGCCAAAATATCCGCATGGGGATCTTCATGGACATATCGCGCTGTAATGCCAAGTCACAATGCGGTTAACCACTGGTGATGCCTGCCCTCTTGCGCGCGGCGGCGGCAGGCGCCATGCTGGGACCATGGCCCGGACAAAAAAGATAAACCTGTCGCTGGATCTGACCGGCAAGCTGTTGGTGGCAATGCCCGGCATGTCCGATTCGCGCTTTGACCATTCGGTGGTGCTGGTTTGCGTACATTCCGATCAGGGCGCCATGGGGTTGGTGCTGAACAAGCCCAGCAGCGACGTCAGGATGAGCGACGTCTTGGATCAACTTGATATCGACCCAAGCACACATGCCCGCCCGCTGACCGTGCATTTCGGCGGCCCGGTGGAAACCGGGCGCGGTTTTGTGCTGCATTCGCTTGATTATACCTCAAGCTTGCATACGCTGAATGTGCAGGGCGGGTTCGGCATGACCGCCACCCTCGATATTCTGGAAGAACTGGCGCAGGGCGGTGGCCCAAATCGGGCGCTTATGATGCTTGGCTATGCGGGGTGGGGCCCCGGTCAGCTTGAAAACGAGATCGCCCACAATGGATGGCTGACCATTGATGCCAGCCCGGCACTGGTCTTTGATGAACCGCCGCTGACAAAATGGCAGGCCGCGCTTCAGTCGATCGGGGTCGATCCGCTGGGGCTGTCGGCCCATGCGGGACACGCCTGACACCGCAACCCCCAAATACAAAGCCTTCCTTAACGCGGGGCCGCAGCCCGCTGTAGCCGGTCGTTGATCGCGGCCCCCAGGCCATCCCACGGGACCGGGGCAACGGCAATCGGGCGGCCCAGCTTGTCCAAACTATGCAGATGATCAAAAAGATTGGCCGCGGCCTCGCCAAGATCGCCGGTGGCCGAAAGGTTCAGATCGCATGGCATGGCGCCGAACCCCAACAAGACCTCGCCCGGCGCGGCCTTTTGCGCGTTCAGACGCATCCGGGCCTGGGGGGCATAATGGCTGCTAAGCATACCTGGCGCGGTGATTTCATCGCCGGTCGGGCGGGTCAAAGACAGGCCACCCAGCGTGGCTTCGATTTGTTCGGTGGGCACCCCACCGGCGCGTAACAAGACCGGCCGAGGCGTAAAACCGATGATGGTGCTTTCCAAACCGACCTGACAGGGGCCGGCGTCCAAAATTGCCGCAATTTTGCCATCCAGCCCCTGATGCACATGCGCGGCTGTTGTGGGGCTGATCCGGCCAGACGGGTTGGCAGAAGGCGCCGCGACCGGGCCGCCAAAGGCCTGCAAAAGCTGTCGGGCCAAAGGGTGTGCCGGCACCCGGATCGCAACTGTATCCAGCCCGGCCGTCACCAATGACGACAACCCATGCCCCTTGCGCAGCGGCAAGACCAACGTCAGCGGTCCTGGCCAGAAACGGCGCGCAAGGGCCTGGGCCTGGTCGCCCCAGTCTGCAAAGTGCTGGGCCTGGGCAATATCGGGAACATGCACAATCAGCGGGTTGAAACTGGGCCGGCCCTTGGCCTGATAAATTGCGGCCACCGCCCCAGCATCGCGGGCATCTGCCCCCAGCCCGTAAACCGTTTCCGTGGCAAAGGCCACCAACCCGCCCCGGCGCAAAATATCTGCCGCCTGGGCAATTCCCTGGGCGGTGGGCGGCAGGGTTATGGTGGTTTGCTGGCTCATTTTGTGCTGTGACGCCGCGTTTTGGTTGCCGGTGATGGTTGCAAGGCCCATGATGCGGGCCATCAGCCCCATAGAGGATACGGTGCCGCTTGCCAAGCGCGCACCCACAAACCGGAGACCCCGCATGCCGTATCGCGCCCCTTCAGACGATTTCATTTTCATGTTTGATCATGTGGTCAATCAGCATCAGGTGCGACAGACCGAACGCTTTGGCGAGGCCACAGACGATCTGACACGCGCCATTCTGACCGAGGCCGCGAAACTGTCGGATGATGTCATGGCACCGCTTCAGCGCAATGGCGATTTGACGCCCGCCAAGCTTGAGAACGGCGTGGTCCGCACATCGCCCGGTTTTGCCGATGGATGGAAAGCGATTGCCGAAGGCGGCTGGATTGGCATGTCGGCCGACCCCGCGCATGGCGGCATGGGGTTGCCGATGTCGCTGACCACTGCGGTCAATGACATGATGGCCGGGGCCTGCCTGTCGCTGCAACTGGCGCCGCTTATGTCTCAGGGGCAAATCGAAGCGATCGAGCATCATGCAAGCGATGCCATCAAGGCGCTGTATCTGCCCAAGTTGATTTCCGGCGAATGGACCGGAACAATGAACCTGACCGAGCCACAAGCCGGATCCGATGTTGGCGCGCTCAGCACCCGCGCCGAGGACAATGGCGATGGCAGCTATGCGATCAGCGGCCAAAAGATCTTTATCAGTTGGGGCGATCACGATGTGGCCAGCAATGTCTGCCATCTGGTGCTGGCGCGCCTGCCCGGCGCCCCCAATGGCACAAAGGGGATTTCCCTGTTTCTGGTGCCCAAATATCTACCTGATGCCGACGGCAATCCCGGCAAGCGCAACGGCGTGAATGTGGTCAGCCTTGAGCACAAGCTGGGGCTGCACGGATCACCCACCGCCGTGATGCAATTCGACGCGGCCACGGGTTGGTTGGTTGGCCCCGAACAGGGCGGCATGGCGGCCATGTTCACCATGATGAACAACGCCCGCCTGGGGGTTGGTGGTCAGGGGATCGGCACCGCCGAGGCCGCCTATCAGCACGCCCTTGGCTATGCGCTTGATCGCAAACAAGGCCGCAGCCCGGTGGCTGGCGGCACCGGCACCATCCTGGATCATGCCGATGTGCGCCGGATGCTGATGACGATGAAGGCAGATATCTTTGCCGCCCGCGCCATCGCGCTTAGCTGCGCGGTGGCGATCGACATGGCCCATGCAACAGGGGACAGCGATTGGAGCGCCCGCGCCGCGTTGCTGACGCCGATCACCAAGGCGTTCGGCACAGACACCGGCATCGCCGTGGCGGAAATGGGCGTTCAGGTGCATGGCGGCATGGGCTTTATCGAAGAAACAGGCGCCGCCCAATTCAGCCGCGATGTTCGCGTCACCGCCATTTATGAGGGCACCAACGGCATTCAGGCCATGGATCTTGTCGCCCGCAAGATGATGGACGGGGGCGAGGCCGCCAACCGTTTGATGGACGAAATCGAAGCAGATGCCGAGGCCGCCCGCGCCCACCTGCCCGAGCTGGCAGAGCCTGTCTGGCAGGCCTGCGAATCGCTGCGTGAAACCACCGAATGGCTTACGGCACAAAGCGATTTGAACACGCGTTTCGCCGGCGCGGTGCCTTATCTGCGGGCCTTTGCACGGGTCTTGGGCGGGCATTATCACCTGCGCGCCGCCATGGCAGACCCCAGCGGCGCGCGCGCCAAGCTGGCGCGGTTTTATATACGGGCCTTGCTGCCGGAACATGCGGGGCTTTTGGCGCACACCCAGACCGGGGCGGACGATCTTTACGCCCTCAGCGCTGATGAATTGGCCGCCTGATGAAAGACCAAGCCCGCGCCGGCCTGCATTATCCGCACGAAGCCCCGCCCGAACCGGGCGCGGCAATCGAAATTGCCGCCGGCGTTCTGTGGATGCGCCTGCCTCTGCCGATGAAGCTGGATCACGTCAACGTCTATGCCCTGGATGATGGCGACAGCTGGACGATCATCGATACCGGCTTTGCGACCAAGACCACCAAGGCGATCTGGCAGCGGCTGCTGGATGGGCCGCTGGCGGGCAAGCCGGTCGGGCGGGTTGTTGTCACCCATCACCACCCCGATCACATCGGCCTTGCCGGGTGGTTCCAAACCCAGCATGGCGCCGAATTGGTCACCACCCGCACCGCGTGGTTGATGGGCCGGATGCTGACCCTGGACGAACAAACGGCTTCGACCCCCGAGACCCTTGATTTCTATCGCAAGGCCGGGATGGACGCCGCCCGGTTGCACGCCCGCGCAACCGAACGCCCGTTCAACTTTGCCGATGTCGTCGCCGCCCTGCCTGTCGGCTATACGCGCATTCAGCAAGGCCAGTCGATCACGATGGGTGGCCGCCGCTGGGACATTCATATGGGCAACGGCCATGCCCCCGAACACGCCACCTTCTGGAGCCAAGACGACGCGCTGGTTATCGCCGGCGATCAGATATTGCCGTCAATCAGCCCAAACATAGGCGTTTACCCCACCGAACCCATGGCCGACCCAATTTCAGAGTGGCTCGAGGCCTGCGAACGTCTGGCCCCCATGGCCCGCGAGGACCATCTGGTTCTGGGCGGGCACAAACTGCCCTTTACCGGGTTGCCCCTGCGTATGCAGCATCTGATCGACAATCATCACAGCGCCTTGGCCCGACTGCTTGAGACGTTAGACAGCCCAAAGACCGCGCCAGATTGCTTTGGCACATTGTTCAAGCGCACGATAGGCGATGCCGAATACGGTCTGGCCTTGGTCGAATCGCTGGCCCACCTAAGCCACCTTTATCTGCATGGGCAGGCCACGCGCCACACACGGTCTGACGGTGCTTGGGTGTTTGCGGCCAAATAAACATCCCAGCCATTTTGACGCATCAATGCGTTTGATGGCGTGACACGGAGCCCGAAATCCAGTAGTCAGCGCCAAACGCATCTAAACAAGGAACTGCACGACATGGCAGAACATAAGCACGGCGAGATGGACATCGAGGTCCAAGAGAAAACCTTTGACGGTTTCATGCGCTTCACAACCTGGTCCGTGGTTGTCATCTTGTTGATCCTGGTCGGCCTGGCCATCTTCCGCGTCTAAGCGGATCGGATTGAACGGCTTAAGGGGGAACGCTGTGCGCCGCGTCTTTGGTCTTGTTGCGATGGCCCTGTTATTGTTGGGCTGCACGGTGCCCCCCGATCCACAAAGCACCCAAGCCGAGATCGAAGCCCGCGCCTATCGCGCGCCGGGACCGAAATCCATCACCGTCATCACCATGATCAACAATCAGACCGGCAGCGGTGGCCATTCGGCGCTGATGATCAATGGGTCTCAGAGGGTGATCTTTGACCCCGCCGGATCGTTTCGCGACCCCAGAGTGGTCGAACGCGGCGACGTGATCTATGGGATCACCCCCGCATGGGAACGGGCCTACAAAAGCGCACACGCCCGCAGCACCTATCATGTTGTGCTGCAAACCATCCCCGTCAGCCCAGAACAGGCCGAAGCCGCCCTTGGGCTGGCCATCGACAACGGGCCTGTGGCCAAATCCTATTGCGCCAATGCCACCACGCATCTTTTGCGACAGGTTCCAGGGTTCCAAGACATAAATGTGACCTTTTTCCCCAAACGCCTGATGCAACAGATTTCCTTGCGACCGGATGTGGAAACCGAACGTTATTATGAAAACGATGCAGGCGACATTCTGGATGGCGTCGCCGCCGAGGTGTTTTAGCCCAACAAGTAAAGCATCGCGAACAACGTGCCGCCGCCTGCGAACATCGCCGCAAAGACGTTCTTGGTCCACAATCCGATCACCAAAGTAACCGCCGCCGCAGACAACCGCGCCGGATCAGGGGCGCCGCCCGTCGCGCTGGGCCATACCACAGCGGGCGCAAAAAGCGCCGGCAAGACTGCAACCGCGGTATAGCGCAAATGCCGCAGCACCCAGGCCGGCATCGGACGGCTGCCGATTATGCCGGTAAAGGCGAACCGAAAGCCAAAGCTGCCCAGGCCCAATCCCAAAATAACAATCCAAAGCGATTGGCTGTCAATCATACCGGAACCTCTTGTTTGCGCTCTTGGCGGGCTTCAACCTGTGCCCCAGCCATCATTCCGGCAAGACCGGCAATGATCAGCCCCAGCGAATATGGAACCCCTGCGGCCAGCAAGCTGGTGATGATCGCAACCAAGGCCGCCACCAGATGCGCCCGTGTGCGCAACATCGGCGCGACCAGCGCCAAAAAGGTGATGGGCAAGGCGAAATCAAGGGCCCAGGCCTCGGGGATTTGGGCGCCCAGCAACGCGCCAAGCAAGGTGCAGCCATACCAGAACGGCGCCACCGGCGTGGCGGTTCCCGCAAAATACGCCATCCTTTGCGGCACGGTCATCTGGGGGGCCTTTTCGTATTGGGCAAGCGCGCAGGCATAGGTCTGATCAACGGTGAAATAGGCCGCCAAAGCCCGCTGCCAAAGCGGCGCGGCACCGATATAGGGCGTCAACGAGGCCGAATACATCGCCATGCGCAAATTGACCGCCAAAGCCGATGCCAACACAATCAGGGTTGGCACATCCTCAGCCATCAGTTGCAGTGCGGTAAATTGCGCCGCCCCGGCGATCACCACGATGGAAAACACCAAGGTCTCATAGACCTTCAAGCCGGCCTCGGTTGCCAAGACGCCGAACAACATCGCGAAGGGCGCAATCATCAAGACAAACGGCCCCCCGTCGCGGACGCCTTTCCAATAGGCGGATTTGGTGGTGGTGAAGCTCATGCGATGCCCTTAAATATGATCCAAGCGATAACTTTGATCTCGGGGGAATGCAATTGGCGAAACTCAGCGACAGTGGCGGCTATCTGATTGCGCCCGATCCGGCGTTGGCGCGTTTAACCCGGCGTGTCGAAGGCATTGACCACCTTGGCCAGCAAACCACGTTGAATGTGGTCGAAGAACGCCCCCTGACGATCTTTTTGAACGCACAGGAAATTGTCACTGCCATGACCATTGGCGATTATCCACAATACCTTGCGCTGGGTTTTTTGCGCAACCAGGGGATGCTGTCTGCCGACGATGACATCACCGGCGTCGATTACGATGAGGAACTGGAAACCGTTATCGTCCGCACAAGGCGCAAAACAAACTATGAAGAAAAGATGCGCAAGAAAACCCGCACCAGCGGCTGCGCCGTCGGCACGGTTTTTGGCGACATGATGGAAGAGCTGTCGGGCATTTGCCTGCCGCAAACCCCGGTCAGGGCTTCGTGGCTTTATCGTCTCAGCGCCCAGATCAACCGCACCCCTTCGCTTTATCTCGAGGCGGGGGCCATTCATGGCAGTGTGCTGTGTGCGCAAGATCGCCCTTTGGTCTATATGGAAGACGTGGGCCGCCACAATGCTGTTGACAAAATCGCCGGCTGGATGCTGTCACATGAACAAAACGCCGATGACAAGATCTTATATACGACCGGGCGCCTGACCTCCGAGATGGTGATGAAAACCGCGATGATGGGGATACCGGTTCTGGTCTCAAGGTCCGGCTTTACCGCCTGGGGGGTGGAAATCGCCCAGCAGGTCGGACTGACCCTGATCGGGCGGCTGCGCGGACAGCGCTTTGTCTGTCTTGCCGGCGATGCCCGGCTTGAGCGCGACATAGACCCCTCGGCCATCGAAAATGAGCCAAAGCGCGCCGGCCGCAAGGGGGCAAGCGAATGAAACAACCGTTGGGGGTGATCCTTGCCGGCGGCCAGGCGCGCCGAATGGGCGGCGGGGACAAAGGGCTGCTGACGCTGGGCGGGCAAAGCCTGCTGGGTCGGGTTATCGACCGGCTGTCCCCCCAGGTTGCAGGGCTGGCGATCAATGCCAATGGCGATCCGGCGCGGTTTGCATCCTTTGGTCTGCCGGTGCTGCCCGACAGCATCCCCGATTACGCCGGTCCCTTGGCGGGGGTTTTGGCCGGGCTGGACTGGGCGGCCAAGCAGGGCTTTGACAGCATCGTGACCGCCGCAGCCGATACCCCGTTCTTTCCCTGCGATCTCACCCCCCGTCTGCAATTGGCCGCCGAAGGCATGGCCGCGCCGCTTGCATTGGCCGCCACCCATGATCCGCACGACGGCAATCAGCGCCATCCGACATTCGGCCTGTGGCCTGTCGCCCTGCGCGACGACCTGCGGCATGCCCTTGGCGCCGGCCTGCGCAAAGTCGTGCTTTGGACCGGCCAGCATGACGGGCGCATGGCCCTGTTTGACACCGGCACGCCAGATCCGTTTTTCAATGTGAACACCCCCCAAGACCTTGCTATCGCAAAGGGATACTTATGAATGTTTTTGGCGTTGTCGGATGGAAAAACGCCGGCAAAACCGGCCTGATGGAACGTCTGGTCCAAGACATAACCCAGCGCGGCCTTCGTGTTTCAACGATCAAACACGCGCACCACAGCTTTGACGTCGATCACCCCGGCAAAGACAGCTTTCGCCATCGCGCCGCAGGCGCACAAGAGGTGCTCTTGGCCTCGGGCAACCGTTTTGCCCTGATGCATGAACTGCGCGGCACCGCCGAACCAAGCCTGAGCCAGCTGCTGGCCAAGCTGACCCCTGTCGATCTGGTTCTGGTCGAAGGTTACAAACGCGATGCCCACCCCAAGATCGAAGCCCACCGCGCCGTCACCGGAAACCCGCTGATTGCCCCCGATGATCCAACCGTGCGCGCCGTGGCCAGCGACAGCCCCGTCACCGTTGACCGCCCATGTTTTGACCTGAACGATACCCGCGCGATTGCTGATTTCATCCTCGCCGAGGTCGGATTATGACCCAGTTTGACACCATCTTGATCGTCGATTGGTCCGGCGGCAATGATCGCGGCCCCAAACCTGTGGCCGATGCAATCTGGGCCGGCGTGGCGCGGGAAGGCGTGCCGCAGGCCCCCGTCTATTTGCGCAACCGCGACGCGGCCCTGATCTGGATCACCGATTTCTTTCGAGCCGAGCTTGGCGCCCGGCGGCGTGTCTTTGCCGGTTTCGATTTCCCCTTTGCCTATCCGCACGGTTTCGCCAAGGCGCTGACCGGAACAGACAACCCCCTGGCCATCTGGGATTGGCTGGAAACCCATATCACCGACAGCCCAACGGCCAACAACCGGTTCCAGATTGCCGGACATATCAACCAGGTGCTGGGGGGCGGTGGGCCGTTCTGGGGCAACGCCGGCCGTACAGATGTGCCCGGCCTGGCGCGCAACAAATCCGGCTATGAATTGGCCTTTCCAGAACGGCGCGCAACCGAACGCCTGGCCTCGGGCAGCTTCTCTTGCTGGCAACTTGCCGGGGCCGGCGCTGTTGGCTCTCAGGTGCTGATGGGGCTGCCCGTGTTGTCACAGCTGCGCCGGGAATTTTCCGATGCGCTTGCCGTCTGGCCATTTTCACCCGCCACCGCGCCGATCACCTTGGCCGAAGTCTGGCCCGCGCCTCACGTCGGCCCCGCCCCGGATGGTATGATCAAAGACGCCTGGCAGGTGCAGGACTATGCGCGCCAGATCAGCCTCCTTTCGCCCAAGGCCATGACCGACCTGTTGGATATCACCAGCCCCGAAGAAGGCTGGATTTTCGGCATCCCGTCCCCGAAACCGCTGAAAAACGATTGTTTCGCCCTGCCCGCCGGTGTGCATTGGACCCCCGTAACCGAGGCCCTCTCGCTGCTTAAATCCCGGCTGCGCCCGGTCACCGCCGTGCAAAGCCTGCCTGTAACACAGGCCACAGGCACCATTGCTGCGGACGATGTGCTGGCCCGGCGCGCCAATCCACCGCTGCCCAACACGGCGGTCGACGGGTATGGCTTTGCTGGGGGCCGGGGCGATGGTCTCCATGTGCTGCCCCTGGCCCGCGGCCGCGCTGCTGCCGGCGATGCGCCTGGCGCCCTGCCACCGGGGCAGGCGCTGCGCGTGCTAACCGGCGCCGCCCTGCCCGCCGGGGTCGATACCGTGGTCTTGCAAGAAGACATCACCCTGTCTGAAAACCAGATCGCCTTTCATGGCCCGATCAAACAGGGCGCCAACACGCGCCGCGCCGGCGAAGATGTCACCCAAGGCACCCGCATCTTGCGCGCAGGACAGCGGATCCGCCCCCCCGAGGCGGCGCTTCTGACCGCTACCGGCGTTGCAACCGTGCGCAGCTATGCCCCCCTGCGCGTCGCTGTTCTCTCAACCGGGGATGAACTGGCCGAGGCTGGCGATACCGCCCAAGACGGTCAGATCTTCGACGCCAATCGGCCGATGCTGCTGAACCTGATCCGCAATTTCGGCCATACACCGGTTGACCTGGGCCGCGTCCCGGACAACCCGGACATGCTCCGCGCACGGCTGGACCAGGCGGCAGGCCAAGCCGACGCAATACTCACCAGTGGCGGCGCCTCCGCCGGCGACAAAGACCACGTCTCGGCGGTGCTCTCCGACGCTGGGGCCATGACCCTCTGGCGGATCGCCATCAAACCGGGCCGCCCCCTGGCACTGGGCATGTGGCAGGGCACCCCGGTGTTCGGCCTGCCCGGCAATCCGGTTGCCGCCCTGATCTGCACATTGATCTTTGCCCGCCCGGCCTTGGCGGTTCTGGCCGGGCAAGACTGGCCAGAACCGATGGGATTCGACGTCCCCGCCGCGTTCCAAAAGTCCAAAAAACCCGGACGCAGCGAATACCTTCGGGCCCACTATGCCGACGGCACCGTCCAAGTATTTTCCTCCGAAGGATCAGGCCGGATCAGCGGCCTGTCTTGGGCCAATGGCCTGGTCGAATTGCCACCCGGTGCCGCCGAAATTCGCCCCGGCGACAAAGTGCGCTTCCTCCCCTTCACCAGCTTTGGACTGACCCCCTAAGCCCCCATCGCGGGGCGGGCAAAAAAGCCAACAACCGCCCGCTTCTTTTGTTCAAAAATATCCTCGCCGAAGGCGAAAAAAGGCGCCCCAGGGCGCCTTCAATCCAGTGGCCATTGGCCCAAGAGCATTGGCTTTGACCCGTCATCACCTATCGCGGCCTGAAGTCATAAATTTCAATGCAATAGGTGATGAACACTTTTTCAAGTTAAAGCCGAATTGCTTTAGTGATCACCCGAGGCATGCTCAGCTTTACGCTCAAGATCCACCGGAATCGTCACCTCCACGTCGCCGGCCTTTTCAAAGGTAAAGGTCACGACAACATCTGCGCCCTGCTCCAACGGGCCGTTCAGCCCCATGAACATCACATGATCGCCGCCGCGCTGCATCAGATGCGTGGCCCCGGCAGGCAAGGCAATACCTCCGTCAATGCGGGTCATCTTCATGACCCCGTTTGGATCGGCAACATGGGTGTGCAGCTCGACTTTCTTGGCAATGGCCGAAGCCACCCCCAGCAGGCGGTCATCGTGACCCGTGGCGTTCATGATCGCCATGAACGCAGCGCCACTGGGCGCGCCGGGTCTGGCGGTGATCGCATAGGCGTCGTGAAACATAATGCCCTCGGCCAAAGCAGGCAAAGCGGACAGGGCAGAAAATCCAAGCGCTGCGCAAAGGGCAGCCCCGATGTGAAACTTGAAAGACATGCGGTCTCTCCTGATATGAGTGGTGCAAAAAAGGTTGGTTCGATCACACCAAAACAGGCGGGGCGCGGGCGCCGTAAACCCGCAGCAAGGCCGCGCGCCAAAGGGCAGCTTTGGCTGCACCGTCCAGCACGCGCGGCAGCGGCGAAGGTGGTTCTGCTATTGCGGCGTCCGAAATCAGCGCCAGCAAGGACGGCAGGCATTCGGGGCAATGGTGCGGCGCTTGGGTCGGCCGCCCCCTTGCATCCACATAAACACTGACGGCGCCGCTGCCAATGCAAAGCACCATCTTGCCCGTGGCCGCCGAGGCCCCGCGCACCGCCGCCATGCCCTGCCCGGCCAGAACCAGCACAACACAAAGGGCCAGCGCCCAGACTGTTTTCGAAACGCGCGTCATGATGGCGATATGGCCCGGCACCGACGCAAAACCAATCGGTCAAAACGACACAACTCTGCCCGATACACATCGGGCAGAGTTGTCAATACCGTCACTTCAGACCGCCTTAGCTTGCGGCGGCCTCGGTCGCTGAGGACTTGGCGATCGCTTTTTTCACTTTCAACGCGTTGGCCGACAGCTCGGTGTCTTTGGCCTTTGCAAGAAAGTTATCCAGACCACCGCGGTGATCAACAGTGCGAAGCGCCGCTGCGGAAATGCGGAACTTGAACACGCGGCCCAAGGTCTCGGATTGCAGCGAAACATCATTCAGGTTTGGCAAGAACCGGCGGCGGGTCTTGTTGTTAGCATGGCTAACATTGTTGCCGGTCATTGGGCCTTTTCCGGTCAATTCGCAAACGCGCGACATGGGATCATCCTTTTTGCTGGATCGCACCCGGCGGTCCGGATAACGACATAGGAGGCAGCCATACGCCACGCCCCGTGAAATTGGTTCGCAGGCTTTAGGCGGAATCGCGCGGGCGGTCAACCCGATGTCGACGCGAATAGATCACTTTGATCGGGGCGCGGCGGGCAATTGCGCCAAAAAGCGATCCGCCGCTGACGCCGGGCTAAGGGCCCCCTGCCCAACCTGCGCCGCCAAATCGTCCAATGCCTGCCGTGCTTGCGGGGTTTCCAGCTGCGCCAACAGCGCATTGCGCACATCCTGGCCAAACCAATACCGCGCCTGCGCCGCGCGCGTCCCTGCCCAATGCCCGTTTTCTTTTCTCCACGATATCAATTCGTTAAGAACATCCCAAACATCCGCCAAACCGCTGTCATGCAGGGCAGAAACCAACATCGCCCTGGGAAATCCCTGTGGATCTTGTGGCCGCTTGCGCAACAACCGCAACGCCCCGGCGTAATCGGCACAGGTGCGCACCGCCGCCGATTTCAGATCACCATCGGCTTTGTTGACAAGGATCAGATCTGCGATTTCCATAATGCCGCGTTTGACGCCTTGCAGCTCATCTCCGCCTGCCGGGGCCAAAAGCAGCAAGAAAGCATCGGCCATTTCGGCCACCACTGTCTCGGATTGGCCAACGCCCACTGTCTCAATCAGAATCACGTCAAAGCCCGCCGCCTCGCACAGGGCCACGGCTTCGCGGCTGCGCCTGGCAACACCGCCCAGATGGGTCTGGCTGGGCGAGGGGCGAATAAAGGCATTGGGCGCACGCGCCAGCCGGTCCATGCGGGTCTTGTCCCCCAGAATCGACCCGCCCGACCGCGACGACGACGGATCAACCGCCAGAACCGCGACCCGCAAACCGCGCCCGACCAACATCATCCCAAAGGATTCGATAAATGTCGATTTGCCGACACCGGGCGTTCCAGACAGCCCGATCCGCAACGCCTGGCGATCCCGTGGCAGGGCCTCAAGCAGCGCCAGCGCCTGTTGGCGGTGGTCATCGCGGGCGCTTTCGACCAAGGTGATGGCGCGGGCCAAGGCGCGCCGATCGGCGGCGGCAACCCGTCTTGCAAGATCGTCAATATCCATCAGCCTGCCCCCTTTGCCCTTGTTTTCAAATAGCGCCCGGCAAAAGTCCAGTGCTTGGCGCGCCCAAAGATTGGCGATAAGCAAAGGCATGAAGGATTCATTGCCCATCGACGCCGTTTTGCCGCAAATTCAACAGGCGCTTGATACCGCCGGGCGGGTGGTATTGCAGGCCCCGCCCGGCGCTGGAAAAACCACCCGCGTGCCGCTGGCCTTGCTGGGTTCGGGCAAGCTGCGCGGAAAGATCCTGATGCTGGAACCGCGCCGCCTTGCCGCCCGCGCCGCCGCCGAGCGCATGGCCGCGACCTTGCAAGAACCGGTCGGCCAGACCGTGGGCTTTCGTATGCGCGGTGCATCAAAAGTAAGCGCCGCAACCAAGATCGAGGTCGTCACCGAGGGCATCTTGACCCGGATGATTCAGCGCCAACCCGATCTGGCAGGCATTGGCATCGTGATCTTTGACGAATTTCACGAACGGTCCCTGAATGCCGATCTGGGGCTGGCACTGTGCCTTGATATCGCCGGGGCGCTGCGTGATGATTTGCAGCTGATCGCGATGTCCGCCACGCTGGACGCCGCGCCGATCGCGGCCCTTATGCAGGCCCCGATCGTGACGTCTGCCGGGAAAAGCTTTCCCGTCACACCGCATTGGCTGGATCGCCCCGTGCCAAAAACCAAACGGTTCGAACAGGCGATGGCCGATCTGATAGAAACCGCCCTGGCGCAAACCACAGGCAGCCTGCTGGCTTTTCTGCCCGGCGAGGGCGAAATTCGCAAGACCCAGGCGGCCTTGACCGGGCGGCTTCCGGGCGATTGCACGATTGCACCGCTGTTCGGCGCGATGGATTTTGCCGCCCAGCGCCGCGCGATTGATCCTGCCGCGCAGGGGCGCAAGATCGTGCTGGCGACCTCTATTGCCGAAACATCCCTGACCATTGACGGCATCGGCGTCGTTGTGGATGGCGGTCGCGCGCGGCGGCTTGAATATGACCCATCCTCGGGGATGGCGCGGCTGATCACCGCCAAAGTCACCAAAGCCGAGGCCACCCAGCGTATGGGCCGCGCCGGCCGCCTGAACACGGGGGAGTGTTTCAAGCTGTGGACCCGCGGCGAAGACGGCGCGCTGGCCGCGTTCCCGCCCCCCCAGATCGAGGTCGGCGACCTGTGCGGGCTGGCGCTTGAGCTGGCGCTTTGGGGGGCCGATGAAACGCAACTTGGGTTTGTCACACCGCCCCACCCCGCGCGACTGGCCGAGGCCCGCGCCGTGCTGACAATGCTGGGGGCGCTTGACCCTGCGGGCCGCATCACCGCGCATGGGCGCCAGATCGCCGGCCTTCCGACCCACCCCCGCTTGGCCCATATGATCGCGCGCGGTGGCCGCGATGCGCCGCTGTTGGCCGCGATGCTGAATGAACGCGACATCCTGCGCGGCGCACCGGCCGATTTGACGCTGCGGCTTGCGGCATTGCGCAGCCCCGGTTTGGCCGGCCTTGACGCACATGGCCCCAGCATCAGACGCATAAAAGAGGACAGCGCGCGCCTGCGGGCGGCGGCCCCGCCCGAAACGTTGAAGGACAAAAACGGGTTTTCGTCTGCGCAATTGGCCGCCCTGGCCTATCCCGACCGGATCGCCCTGCGCCGCAACGGCGATGCCGCCCGGTTTGTTCTGGCCAACGGTAAGGGGGCCTTTTTGCCGCAGGGCGATCCGCTGGGCGCTGCGCGGCTGTTGGTGATCACCGACCTTGACGGCGACCCGCGCGAGGCCAAGATTCGCCAAGCCATCGCCCTTGGCGACGCCGAGCTGAGGCACCTGTTTGCCGATCAGATCAGCTGGCAAAACCTGTGCCGCTGGTCACGCCGCGAGGGCCGGGTCCAAGCCCGCCAGCAGGAACGCTTTGGCGCCTTGGTTCTGCAAGACCGCAACTGGCCCGACGCCCCGCAAGACGCTGTCGCACTGGCCATGCTTGAGGGGGTGCGCCAGTTGGGGCTGATCCCATCCCCCACGGCGCAGCGGTTTTTATCCCGCGCCGCCTTGATGCGCACCGCCGATCCGGGTTTTCCCGATTTTTCGCTGCCGCATCTTTTGGACAGCTTGGAAAACTGGCTGCTGCCGCATCTGGGCGGGACACGCAGCGCCCAAGACTGGAAGGGTTTTGACATCACCCCCGCGTTGCGCGCCCGTCTGACCTGGCCCCAGCAGCAACAGCTTGACCAAGCCGCCCCGGCGCATTTCGAAACCCCTCTGGGGAACAAGGTGCCAATCAGCTATGATGGGGCGGTGCCGCAGATCGAACTGCGCCTGCAAGAACTGTTCGGCCTGACCCGCCATCCTGTGGTGGCCGGTTGTCCGCTGCGCATCACCTTGCTGTCGCCCGCGCGCCGCCCGGTGCAGATCACCGATGATCTGCCAGGCTTTTGGGCCAGTTCCTATTTGGACGTGCGCAAAGACATGCGCGGGCGCTATCCCAAGCACCCATGGCCCGAAGACCCGACCCAAGCCGATCCGACCCTGCGCGCCAAGCCGCGCAGCAGCAAAAGCTGAAACTGGACGGCGCGGTTTTCTGGCGCTAGGCTGATCCAAAAAGGCAACCGAGCATGTCATACCCGCCCAAAACCACCCCCCGATCCAGCTTTTGGCGCGACTTTGTGCGGCCATTATTCAAACGCCCAACCCGCGTGCAGGTGGCGGCGCTGTGCTATCGCGACAATCCGGACGGCGCGCAGATCCTTTTGATCACCAGCCGCGAAAGCAAACGGTGGATCTTGCCCAAGGGCTGGCCAATCAATGGGCTGAACGGCCCGGAATCCGCCCTGAGAGAGGCCTGGGAAGAGGCAGGCGTCAAATCTGCCGATATCGGCGAAAATCCGATCGGACAGTATGAATACCTGAAAGGGCTGGCCGAAGGGATGCGCACCCGCGTGCGCACGCAGGTCTATTGCGCCAAGGTGCATCAGATCGAAGACGATTTTCCAGAATGCGCGGAACGCACCCGGCGCTGGCTGCCGGCCAAGGACGCCGCGCAGCTGGTCGAAGAGCCACAACTCAAGTCCCTATTGGCCGCCTTTACCCCCCCTTTGGGTTGAAAACCGGTCGTTGCGCCAACATGCGATCCAACAATTTGTTGCCGTATGGGGTTTGAACCTCTAGATACCGCGCGATTATAGCGGTTGTCAGCAGGGGGTCATCATGACCAGAACGCCTCAGGGAAGCCAGTGGAAAACACTGGACAAGGATCTTAACCGGATCTCGCAGATGGAGATGGCGACGGCTTATGTCTCTCGGCCGTTGGTGGCGCCGGGGATTGCGCTGGCGTTTATCGTGATCGCTGCCCTGGCCGGCGCCATCATGTTCGGGCATTCTTCGTTCAATCTGGTGATTGTCGCGGCGGCCGCTTTTGGTGCCTATATGGCGATCAACATCGGCGCCAATGACGTGGCCAACAACATGGGACCGGCCGTGGGCGCCAATGCGCTGACCATGGGCGGGGCGATCATGATTGCCGCCCTATTCGAAAGCGCCGGGGCGCTTTTGGCCGGCGGCGACGTGGTCTCGACCATATCGAAGGGCATTATTGATCCCGCGGCTGTCAACAGCAGCACCACCTTTATCTGGGCGATGATGGCGGCGCTGATTTCCTCGGCGCTTTGGGTCAATCTGGCGACCTGGATTGGTGCGCCGGTCTCGACCACCCATTCGGTCGTTGGGGGCGTTATGGGGGCAGGCATAGCGGCGGCCGGACTGGGGGCCGTCAATTGGGCATCCATGAGCATGATCGCCGCAAGCTGGGTCATTTCCCCGGTGTTGGGCGGAGCGATCGCCGCATTCTTTCTGGCGCTGATCAAGGCCAAGATCATCTATCAAGACGACAAGATCGCCGCCGCGCGCCATTGGGTACCAATCCTGATCGGGGTGATGGCCGGGGTGTTTTCAGCCTATCTGGCGCTTAAGGGTCTTAAGCGGATCATCAAGATCGACATGGGCACCGCCCTGCTGATCGGGGCGGCCTTCGGTGCCTTGGCCTATGTGATCACTGCGCCGCTGATCAAGCGCCAGTCCGAAGGCATGGAAAACCGAAACAAATCGGTCAAGGTTCTGTTTGGAATCCCCTTGGTCTTCTCAGCCGCACTGCTGAGCTTTGCGCATGGGGCCAATGATGTGGCCAATGCCGTCGGTCCGCTGGCCGCCATCGTTCACGCAACCGAATTTGGCGATGTGGCAACAAAGGTGGCGATCCCGACATGGGTGATGGTCATCGGCGCCTTTGGGATTTCCTTTGGCCTGTTCCTGTTTGGCCCCAAGCTGATCCGCATGGTTGGCAGCCAAATCACCAAGCTGAACCCGATGCGGGCCTATTGTGTGGCCCTGTCAGCGGCGATCACGGTGATCATTGCCAGCTGGCTGGGCCTTCCCGTCAGTTCGACCCATATCGCCGTCGGGGCGGTCTTTGGCGTAGGGTTTTACCGCGAATGGCATATGGAGCGGCGGTTGCGGCAACCCAATGCCAAGGTCGGCACCGTCAAGAAAATCGCCCCGGAAGAGCGCCGCCGCCGCAAATTGGTGCGCCGTTCGCATTTCATGACCATCGCGGCGGCCTGGGTGATCACCGTCCCGGCAGCAGCGGCGATGTCAGCGGCGATCTTTATGATCCTGAACGCCTTCGTCAGCTGACCCAAAGCATTTCGGTTTTGACTTAAAAGATCACCCATCACCTATCGCAGCTAAATCTATGATTTCGGGCCGCGATAGGTGATGGCGGATTTAGGTTGCAAAGATTTCAACGCCGCGCGGGGCCGCCCGGCAGATGCGTAATCCAATTGAAAAAAGGCCGCCCCGGTGGGGCGGCCTTTTTGCGTCATGTTTTGTTGGCGTCGCGCTTGGGGACAGGCAGACGCGCCGGTAATCTGGCGCGCCCCCGACCAAGGGCCCGCCCGCGATCAGACGCCCAAGCACCAGCGCAGAATGGCCTTTTGCGCATGAAGACGGTTCTCGGCCTCGTCAAAGATCACTGAGTTTGGACCATCCATCACCTCGGAAGTGGCCTCATCGTCGCGGTGCGCTGGCAAGCAATGCATAAACAACGCATCGGGTTTGGCATTGCCCATCAACCGCGTATCGACCCGATAGGGCCGCAGCTGATTGTGGCGACGTTCCCGTGCCGATTGCGCGTCGTGCATCGACACCCAAGTATCCGTAACAACCAGATCGGCACCTGCGACAGCCTTCATCGGATCCCGCTCGATCGTGATATTAACCCCTTTCGAGCGCGCCAGATCAACAAATTCCTGCTCTGGGTCCAGCGTGGGCGGGCCGGTAAACGTCAGGTCAAAGCCAAATTGCCCCGCCGCATGCAGGAAAGAGGCGCAGACATTATTGCCGTCGCCCGACCAGACCACCTTTTTGCCCTTGATCGGGCCTTTGTGTTCTTCGAACGTCATCACATCGGCCATGATCTGGCAGGGGTGGGTGCGATCTGTCAGCCCGTTGATCACCGGCACAGACGCAAATTCCGCCATCTCTGCCAGCACCGCTTCGTCGAAGGTGCGGATCATGATCAGATCGACATAGCGGCTGAGCACCCGCGCCGTGTCGGCGATGGTTTCGCCGTGACCCAACTGCATATCCGTGCCCGACAGCACCATCGTCTGCCCGCCCATCTGGCGCACCCCGACATCAAAAGACACCCGCGTGCGTGTTGAGGGTTTTTCAAAGATCAGCGCGACCATCCGATCCTTGAGGGGCAAATCCGCGTCCGGTGCGCCGCGCGGCTGACCTGCCCGGCGGGTCTTCATCTGGATCGCCGAGGAGATCATCCCGCGCAGCGCCGCCGGATCGGTTTTGTGGATATCAAGAAAGTGGTTCATCTTATTGCTCCTGCTCTTGCCGGGCTTGGACGGCGGCCGCATCAAGGCGGGTTATGGCCTCGTGAAGGTCTTCATCGGTTATGTTCAGCGGCGGCAGCAAACGAATGACGTTGTCTGCGGCCGGCACAGTCAACAGCCCGGCCTGATAGCCGGCACTGACCAGCGCCGTGTTGGGCAGCTTGCATTTCAGCCCCAGCATCAAACCGATGCCGCGCACCTCGTCAAAAACATCCGGATGCGCCGCGATCAACCCCTCAAGCTTTTGCCGCAGCAAGCCGGATTTTCGGCTGACCTCGCCCAGAAAGGCGGGGTCGGACACGATATCCAGAACCGCCGCACCCACAGCGCAACCCAAAGGGTTGCCGCCATAGGTCGATCCATGGGTGCCAAGGGTCATGCCGCTTGCCGCCTCTTGGGTGGCCAACACCGCCCCCAAAGGAAACCCCCCGCCGATACCTTTGGCAATCATCATGATATCTGGTGAAACCCCGGCCCATTCATGGGCAAAAAGCCGCCCGGTGCGCGCCACGCCGCATTGCACCTCGTCGAATATCAGCAAAAGCCCGTGTTCATCACACAGGGCGCGCATCTCTTTCAGGTCGCGGTCCGGGATCGGGCGAATGCCCCCCTCGCCCTGCACAGGCTCAATCAAAATGGCGGCAGTCTTGTCGGTGATCGCCGCCTTCAGCGCCGCCATGTCGCCCAGCTCAAGATGGACAAAGCCGGGCAGCAACGGGCCAAACCCTTTGGTCATCTTTTCGCTGCCTGCCGCAGCAATGCCCGCCGAAGACCGGCCATGGAACGACCCGGAAAAGGTTATGATCTCGACCCGGTCGGGCGCCGCCTTATCAAACCAGTATTTGCGCGCCATTTTTACCGCCAGCTCGCAGCTTTCGGTGCCAGAATTGGTGAAAAACACCGTATCCGCAAATGTCAGATCGACCAAACGATCCGCCAGAGCCTGTTGCTGCGGAATTCTATAAAGGTTCGAGGTATGCCAAAGCTGGCCGGCCTGATCGGTCAGCGCCTGCACCAAGGCCGGATGCGCATGGCCCAGCGCATTCACCGCAATGCCGGCGCCCAAATCAAGAAACCGTCGGCCGTCGGCCTCGGTCAACCAGGCGCCCTCGCCTTTTACAAAGGTCATCGGGGCACGCGCATACGTCGGCAAAAGCGTTGGGATCATTCGATTATCCTTAGAAGGGCCTGCATAAAGCACGGAACGTGCATGACGGGTGCAGGCAGGTCAACATTTTTTGAGAGGAAGAGACAAGCGTCAAAAACGCCACAGCATCAGCACGCCTTAGGCGCGGGAAAGCAGACGTCGTCGGACCGGATATGCCATGCGTGTTGTCATGGGGCGCAATTACCGCATACTTGCCGCAAGGGAAAGCGCTTATTTTTCGCGCTTGCCTTTCCCCGCCTGCCCACCTCACGGGCGATGCTGGCTTTGGGCGCCATGAATTTGGCCCTGCGCGCGGTGCATTTGAAACAAAACCTTCCCGAAACGCCGCGAAAGGTCTAAGTTCTGCGCTTGTATCTTGGGCGGCAACGATTAAAATGGCTGTCTGACGAAATTGGCAGAGCGGTCCTCGTACGTAGGGCCGCTTTTGAATTAGGGAATGGCTGATGTCCTGGACTGACGACCGCGTAGAGATGCTCAAGAAAATGTGGAGCGAGGGCCAATCGGCAAGCCAGATCGCAAAAGAGCTGGGCGGCGTGACCCGCAACGCGGTGATTGGAAAAGTGCATCGTTTGGGCCTGTCGAACCGCACCGCTGCGGCGCCGACCCCGGCGAAACCGGAACCCAAGCCCAAATCCCCGCCGCCACCCAAGGCCGAGGCCAAACCAAAGCCCGCCCCCAAACCGGCCGAGCCCGAGGCCAAGCAACCCGAACCGGCGCCAGAGCCGGCCCCGGCACCGCGCCCTGCTTTGCCCGCCCGCAAACAGATCATCCCTGCCGGTCAGCCGCTGCCTCCACAGCCATCGGCCAACGAAATCAGCCCAGAGGCGCTGGCCAAAGTGTCCGAGGTCGAAAAGAAAGCCAAACGCATTTCTTTGATGGAACTGACCGAGCGCACCTGCAAATGGCCTGTTGGTGATCCGGCAACCGAAGATTTCTGGTTCTGTGGGCTGCCGGTGCAACAAGGCAAACCCTATTGCGAAGCCCATGTCGGGGTGGCGTTTCAACCGATGTCGGCGCGGCGCGACCGCCGCCGGTAACTCCGGATCAGGGCAGGCGCAACGGCGTCAACGATCCAATGGCAGGCCCCGCGCGATCCAGCCGGGGCCACCGTCGCCGCCAAACATCCCCTCGGATATGTCAAAGACCTGCTTCAGGCCCAGCTCTTGCAGTTGCGCCGCCAGCCGTCTTGACCGCACACCTGTTGCACAGATCACCGCAATGGGCGTGGTCAGTTGACCGTTCATCGCATCGCTTAGCGCATGCAGAAAATCCGGCCGCCGCAGATCAAGACGCACCGCGCCCTTTGGCGTGCCGCTTTGCGCCCATTCATCGGGACGGCGAATATCAATAATCGTCAATGATCCCTCGGCCCAGGCGTTATAAGCGGCGTCGGCCCGGATCACATTTCCAGGCCCGCCCGGTGCCAAAAGCCACCACAGGCTGAACCCGATTGCCAACATCAGCCCCGCCGCCACGCGGCGCCGGGAATAATCGACACGATTGCGCATAGTCATCTTCATGGGGGTTTTCCCATTCATGTGTTACAATAGCAAACGGCGCGGCCGTTAATGCGGCGGCCCAAGCACCCTGCGCCCCGCCAGAGACCAATCTGCGCTGCCTTGGATGTTCAACCATTGCTGAGAGCTTTGAAATTTCGCGCCCGGTTTAAAATCTGCTTGTTGGGCGCTGTTAAAATATTGTTGTTGATAAAAATATAACGCGGCATCTTTGCCAAATGCGACGTATCTTGAGGCATTCATATATCTTGGACCGGTATGGGCTTTGGCCGTCCACGAGCGGATCAAGCATGAAATGCGCTTTTTCGCTCCTTTTGTCATATAGCACTCCTTGTTACTGGTTACGGGTTCCAGCCTAGGGGCAAATCAGCAAAAGTCGCAGCCTTTTCCGGCGCTATCGCGCGGTTGTGACAAAGCCGTGAGGGTCAGCGCAGGATCGGGGGGCGGGCCGGATCGCTGCCGGGCGCCGGGCGATCGGGGCTGGCCAGATCTTCGGGTTGGGGCAAATCAAAGCGCAACCCGGCCTTGTCCAAACGGGCGCAAATCGGATCATCCGCTTTGAAAAATGCTACATCCATGGCGCCGGCCTCGATCCCGGAAAAGGTCAGCGCCTCGGCGGTGGCCTTGGCCAACGCCCCTTCGGCCTGCGGTAACGCGCCAACAAAGCCAAGCATATGCCCGCGCTGCCCGCCGTCGTATTCGGCCCCCACCAAATAGGCCGCGCGCGCCATGCCCATCGCCGATGCCAATGTCTGGTCAAGGGCCTCGATCAATGTGTCGGGCAAACCCTTGGGCGGATGCACCGCCACGATCCGGGCCTGGACCTCGCTTGGGGCATTGCCAAGGGTGTCCGACAGCCAGGCAACCGCCTGAGCAGGAAGCAAAATAGACGATGGTGCCACATCCAGGTTGACCCCCATGCCGATGTCTTGCGCGGCAAGCATACCGGCAATCACCCGCCCTGACAGCGCTACATAGGGCGCGGTGCCCCCATGAAAATCCGCCAGGCGCTCTTCCTTGTCAAACACCAAGGCAAAGCGCTCGCCCTCCCAGTCGGCCAGATGCGGGGTGATGTTCCCTGTGGCCTCGTCGGGTTCGGCCTCAAGCAACAAGAACAGCTCGCTTGCGGCAAGGCGTTCATAAAACTTGAGACGCAGCTGATCGTTTTGGGGGGCGTTTTCCATGGCGGCATGGGCCAGATCAAGCAGCGTCGGGTTCATTTTCAAGCACCTTTCTGACGCGCTGTCGCAACGGCGGCAGGACATCGCGTTCAAACCATGGGTTTTTCTTCAGCCAAGCGGTATTGCGCCAACTGGGATGAGGCAAGGCAAAGATGCCCTGGTCCGCGCCAATTTGATCCCGCACCGCCTGATACACACCAGATTTCGCCCCCAAATGCGCCCGGATCGCATGAGCGCCCACCACCAGCCGCAGCTGAATGTTGCCAAGCAACGGCAACACCCGCCCGTGCCAGGTGCGCGCACAAATCGCCGGCGGTGGCAGGTCTGCGCCCGTCGCTGAATATCCCGGAAAACAAAAGGCCATGGGCACAATCGCAATCCGGCTTTGATCATAAAACTGCGCCGGCGACAGATCCAGCCAGGCGCGCAATCGTTGCCCCGAAGGGTCGGTAAACGGTTGCCCGGACTGGTGCACCAATCGTCCCGGCGCCTGCCCCGCAATCAGCACCCGCGCGCGCGGATCGAACCACACAACAGGGCGCGGGCGATGCGCCGTCTTGGTCTGCGCAAAGCGATCGCGGCACAGCTGACAGCGGCGCAATTCATCGCATAGGTCATTAAACGGCAATGTCCCCCCTTAATCCATGTGATCCACGGCGCAAATTCACCTGCAAATTTTACTTGTAAGTCCGACAAACGACAGCACAAAGCAGACCCGTTGAAACCCGGTGCCGCTTGGCGTAGCTAAGACCGAAATAACAACGGGGACCCGAGAATGTATCGCGTATGGAATTTTCTGACCAATTATTCATTGCTTTTGATCCTTGGCGCTTTGATCGCGCTGGTCTGGGCGAATATTGATTACCACAGCTATCATGATTTTGTCGAATTCGTGATATGGGATCATGCGCCGATTGGGCATCTTCATGACGGGCACCGGACCTTGACGCTGCATTATTTGGTCAATGACCTGCTGATGGCGCTGTTTTTTGCCATCGCCGCAAAAGAGGTCTGGGAAGCGGTGATCCTGAAAAACGGGTCGCTGCGCGGGAAAAAGGCCGCAACCCCCTTGGTTGCAACGCTGGGCGGTATGGTCGGACCGATCAGCGTCTATCTGGGGCTGGCGCTGTTCTTGGGATCCGAAACCTACAGCGCGGTCGCCAATGGCTGGGCCATTCCAACCGCCACCGATATTGCCTTTTCCTATCTGGTTGGCCGAATCGTCTTTGGCGCGGGGCACCCTGCGGTGCGGTTCCTGCTGCTTTTGGCAATTGCCGACGATGCAGCGGGATTGATCATTCTGGCGATTTTTTATCCGTCGGGTGACTTGGCGCCGGTGTGGCTGCTGTTGTCGCTGGGCGCGGCGGTTGGGGTCTTTGTTCTGGCCAATTGGCTGCCGCGGGTGTTGGATCGCGGCAATCAGGCCCGTCCGGTGTCGACCTTTGTTCGCAGCAAACTGCATTTTTTCCCTTATTTCATCGCGGCCTGCATCAGCTGGTATGCCTTTATGCGTTCGGGCCTGCACCCTGCATTGGGCCTTTTGCCGATTGTGCCGACAATTCCCCATGCAGACCGCGCCTTTGGTATCTTTTCGGCGGCTGAACAGCACCTGACCGACCTGCTGAACCAGATCGAGCACGCGCTGAAACATCCCGTAGAGATCGTGCTGTTCTTTTTTGGCCTGCTCAATGCTGGGGTGCAGTTTTCGTCGATCGGGCCGGCAACATGGCTGGTCTTGGCCGGGCTGTTGATCGGCAAGCCGGTCGGGATTTTCCTTTTTGGCTGGTTTGCGGCGCGCCCCTTGGGGCTTGGGCTGCCGTCAGGTATGCGGCCCATCGACCTTGTGGTTATCGGCTTTGTCGCGGCCATTGGCTTTACCGTGTCGCTGTTCGTGGCGTCGGTCGCCTTTCCCGGTGGCCCGGTCCAGGATGCCGCGAAAATGGGCGCTCTGTTCAGCTTTGGCGCCGCCGCGGTCAGCATTATCGCCGGCAAGTTGCTGCGGGTTGAGAAACAAACGGGCTAGGCATTTTGACCCGGCCTACCAGAAACCCCAAAAGACCGGCACAAGACGGCCGGTCTTTTTCGATCCCGCGCTGGGGTTTCATACCGCCCGGCGCCTGCCCCAGATTTCCCGATCCCTGCCCCCAGAATGGTTTGGAAATACGCCGTTGGCTTTTCTGGTATTCGCGGGGATTTTCCTTATGATCCGGGGGCGACCTCTCTTATATCTTGTGAACAGGTAACTTCTTGATATGACCCATGTCCAAATCGCCGATCTGACCATCGGTAACGATCGCCCGCTGACGATTATCGCCGGACCTTGCCAATTGGAAAGCGAAACCCACGCCCAAATGATTGCCGGGCGGATGCAGGAAATCTGTGCCAAGTTCGGGGCGCAATATGTATTCAAAGCCTCTTATGACAAGGCCAACCGGACCTCGTTGCGGGGGGTGCGCGGGCTGGGCATGGACGCCGGCCTCAAGGTATTGCAATCTGTCGGCAAAAGCCTTGGCGTTCCGGTGCTGACCGATATTCACAGCACCGATCAATGCCGCCCAGCCGCCGATGCCGTCGACATCCTGCAAATTCCGGCGTTTCTATGCCGCCAGACCGATCTTTTGCTGGCAGCCGGTCAAACAGGCGCCGCGATCAATGTCAAAAAGGGGCAATTCCTTGCCCCTTGGGACATGCCCAATATCATCGACAAAATCGAAAGCACGGGCAATCGGCGGATTTTGCTGACCGAACGGGGCACCTCGTTTGGGTATAACACGCTGGTGGCCGACATGCGCAGCCTGCCGCAAATGGCCGCCACCGGATATCCGGTTGTCATGGACGCAACCCATTCGGTTCAGCAACCGGGCGGTCAGGGCGGATCCTCGGGGGGACAGCGCGAATTTGCCCCGGTCATGGCCCGCGCCGCCGTCGCCATTGGCGTGGCCGCGGTGTTCATCGAAACCCACGAAGATCCCGACAACTCGCCCTCGGACGGGCCAAACATGATCCACCTTGAGAACATGGCCGCGCTTGTCGAAAACTTGATGCAATTTGATTCCCTTGCCAAGCAAAACCCGTTAGCCTTTTAACTTATTCCATTTGAACAAAGAGCCATTTTGTGAAGACACCAAGCCATGTCGTGACCCCGAACAGCTGGGAATTCCTGCGCGATCCCATGATCGCACCCACCGGATTTCGGGAATATGATGCCCGCTGGAAATACCCGGATGATATCAACCTGCCCGGCATCACCGCCCTTGGGTTGGGACTGGGCACCCAGATGCACCGGCGCGGGATCAAACCTGAAATCGCGGTTGGAAACGATTACCGCGATTATTCCTTAAGCATCAAGAACGCATTGATGTTGGGGCTGATGCAGGCCGGCATCCACGTCAAGGACATCGGGCCGGCCCTGTCGCCCATGGCGTATTTCGCCCAGTTCCACCTGGATGCCCCGGCGGTTGCCATGGTCACGGCCTCGCATAATCCCAACGGCTGGACCGGGGTCAAGATGGGCTTTGAGCGGCCCCTGACCCATGGCCCGGACGAGATGTCCGAGCTGCGCGATATCGTTCTGCAAGGCCAAGGTGTCGCCCGACCCGGCGGCCAATATGAATTCGTGGACGGTGTGAAAGAGGCCTATCTGGACGATCTGGTTGGCGATTTCAAAGTCAGCCGCCCGCTCAAAGTGGTCTGTGCAACCGGGAACGGCACGGCATCGGCCTTTGCCCCCACCCTTTTTGAGCGCATGGGAGTGGAGGTCGTGCCCAGCCACAACCGCCTTGACTATGAGTTCCCTCATTACAACCCAAACCCCGAAGCGATGGAAATGCTGCATGACATGGCCAGCAGCGTCAAAGCGTCGGGGGCCGATTTTGCCCTGGGCTTTGACGGGGATGGGGACCGCTGCGGCGTTGTTGACAACGAGGGCGAGGAAATCTTTGCCGACAAGGTCGGGGTGATTTTGGCCCGCGATCTGGCCAAGCTGCATCCCGGCGCCTGCTTTGTTGCCGATGTGAAATCAACCGGGCTTTTTGCCTCGGACCCCGAGTTGATTGCGCTGGGGGTCAGGGCCGATTATTGGAAGACCGGGCATTCGCATATGAAGCGACGGGTCAAGGAAATCGGCGCCCTGGCCGGGTTCGAAAAGTCGGGGCATTATTTCCTGGCAGAGCCGATTGGCCGCGGCTATGACTGCGGCCTGCGCGTCGCGGTTGAGATCTGTAAACTGATGGACCGCAATCCCCAAAAATCCATGGCCGATCTGCGCCGCGCCCTGCCACGCACCTTTGCCACCCCAACGATGTCCCCCTTTTGTGCTGACGAAATCAAATACGAGGTGCTGGAACGGCTGGTGGCGCGCCTGGCCCAGATGGCGCAGGCTGGCGCCACCTTGGCGGACCGTGCCATCGCCCAAGTGGTCACAGTCAACGGCGCACGGGTTATCTTGGACAATGGCGCCTGGGGGTTGGTGCGGGCGTCGTCGAACACGCCCAATTTGGTGGTGGTCTGCGAAAGCCCCGAGAGCGAGGCCGAATTGCGGGCCATTTTCGCCGCGCTGGATGCGGTGATCCGGACAGAACCGGCGGTTGGCGCCTATGATCAGACCTTTTGATCCCTGCCATTTGGTCGCGCCGCACCAGGCGATCAAATGTAGCGCCTGCCGGGCGGTAGGGAGCCTCCGGCGGGGATATTTTAGGAACAAAAGAAGGCCGGATGGTTTAACCGCGCCGCGGATTTCGCACGGGGCATCTTTCGCCCTTGGCGTGAATGGATTATAGCGCCTGAATGAGCACAAATCCCCCTTTGTTGCGGCCCGATCAGGCGCCGCTTTCTGACTTGGACAGCCGCGCCAATGCACCGGGCGCCGGGCGCCTGCGCAGTGGCCAGCCGTCAATTGGTATGGTGTCGCTGGGTTGTCCGAAAGCCCTGGTGGACAGTGAGCGGATTCTGACACGATTGCGTGCAGAGGGCTATGGGGTATCGCCCGATTACGCCGGCGCTGACGCGGTGATTGTCAACACATGTGGATTTTTGGATTCGGCCAAAGCCGAGAGCCTTGAGGCGATTGGCGAGGCCCTTAAAGAAAATGGCAAGGTGATTGTAACCGGGTGCCTTGGGGCCGAGCCGGACTATGTCAAAGAGCATCATCCGCGTATCTTGGCGGTCACCGGCCCGCATCAGTATGAGCAGGTGCTGGATGCCGTACACGCGGCGGTGCCGCCGTCGCCTGATCCGTTTGTGGATTTGCTGCCCGCCAGCGGCGTGCGTTTGACCCCGAGGCATTACAGCTATTTGAAAATATCCGAGGGCTGCAATCACAAGTGCAAGTTCTGTATCATTCCGGATATGCGCGGCAAATTGCAATCGCGCCCGGCCCATGCGGTGATGCGTGAGGCCGAGAAGCTGATTGACAGCGGTGTGCGCGAGTTGCTGGTGATCAGTCAGGACACATCGGCCTATGGGGTTGATATCAAACATGCCGAGAGCCGGGGCCACCGGGCACATATCACCGATTTGGCCCGCGATTTGGGGTCGTTGGGCGCCTGGGTGCGGTTGCATTATGTGTATCCCTATCCGCATGTGCGCCAGTTGGTGCCGTTGATGGCCGAGGGCCTGGTGTTGCCCTATATGGATATTCCGTTTCAACATGCGCATCCGGATGTGCTGCGGCGTATGGCGCGCCCCGCTGCGGCGGCAAAGACATTGGACGAAATCGCAGCCTGGCGGCAAGATTGCCCAGACCTGACGTTGCGGTCGACATTTATTGTTGGCTATCCTGGCGAGACCGAGGCCGAATTCCAGACCTTGCTGGATTGGCTTGACGAGGCACAGCTGGACCGGGTGGGATGTTTTCAATACGAAAACGTTGACGGGGCGCGTTCGAATGCGTTGCCGGATCATGTCCCTGCCGAGGTGAAACAGGACCGCTGGGAGCGGTTTATGGCCAAGGCGCAGACAATATCCGAGGCCAAGCTGGCGGCCAAGGTGGGGCAGACGTTTGAGGTGATTATCGACGAGATTGACGCCGAAGCGGCAACCTGCCGGACAAAAGCCGATGCCCCCGAGATTGACGGAAACCTGTTCATCGACCAAGGCCACACGGGTTTGACCGTCGGCGATATCGTCCGCGTTACGGTGGACGAGGCCGGCGAATATGACCTTTGGGGGCATTTGGCCTAGCGCCGGCCCACGGGCACCCGCATCTGCAGCCGCCTATTCACAAATATACTGAGGCCACGGGGCTTTAGGGGCGCCTACGCGCCTGTGCTGGGGACCAAGGCCCTGGGCGTGGCCATTGCAAATCCTGACAGGCCAAGCATTGGTCGCAGGCAAGAAAAAGCCCCCGCCAATCGCTTGGCGGGGGCTTTTATCATTCTGACAGACCGGGATTACCAGTCTTCACGCACAACGACGCGGGTCTTGATTGGCAGCTTCATCGCGGCCAGACGCAGGGCTTCGCGGGCGATGCCGTCATCGACGCCGTCGATTTCGAACATCACGCGGCCTGGCTTGACCTTGGCGGCCCAGAAATCGACCGAGCCCTTACCTTTACCCATACGGACTTCGGTAGGTTTCGACGTGACAGGCACATCCGGAAAGATGCGGATCCAAACACGGCCCTGACGTTTCATGTGACGTGTCATCGCGCGGCGAGCCGCCTCGATTTGACGGGCGGTCACACGCTCGGGCTGAAGCGCCTTCAGGCCATAGGTGCCAAAGTTCAGGTCAGACCCGCCCTTTGCCAAACCATTGATCCGGCCTTTGTGCTGTTTACGGAATTTAGTACGCTTTGGTTGAAGCATTTGTCATTCCCCCTTAGCGACGACCGCCGGCACCGCGAGGTGCTGGGCCGTCTTGGAGTTCTTGTGCTTTACGGTCACGCGCGGCTGGGTCATGTTCCATGATCTCGCCTTTGAAAATCCAGGTCTTGATCCCGATGATCCCGTAAGGGGTCGTGGCCTCGACGTGAGCGTAATCGATGTCGGCACGCAGCGTATGCAAAGGCACGCGGCCTTCACGATACCATTCGGTCCGCGCGATTTCGGCGCCGCCAAGACGGCCCGCAACGTTGACGCGGATACCCAAGGCACCCATGCGCATTGCGTTCTGAACGGCACGTTTCATGGCACGGCGGAAAGAGACGCGGCGCTCAAGCTGCTGCGCGATGCTTTCACCAACCAAAGCTGCATCCAGCTCGGGCTTGCGCACTTCTACGATGTTCAGGTGCAATTCGCTGGTGGTCATCGCGGCGATCTTTTGGCGCAGACCTTCAATGTCAGCGCCTTTCTTGCCGATGATGACACCGGGGCGGGCTGTGTGGATCGTAACGCGGCACTTTTTGTGCGGACGTTCGATGATCACACGGGCCACACCGGCCTGCTTGCATTCCAGCTTGACGAAGTCACGGATCGCGAGGTCTTCCAGAAGAAGATCGCCGTAATCCTTGGTGTCTGCATACCAGCGGCTGTCCCAGGTGCGGTTGACCTGGAGGCGCATGCCAATCGGATTGACTTTGTTACCCATTAGGCTTGCTCCCCAACTGTGTCTTCCACCTGACGCACCAGGATGGTGATTTCGGAAAACGGCTTGATGATCTTGCCGAACCGACCGCGCGCCCGAGGACGACCGCGTTTCATGGTCATGTTTTTGCCGACATAGGCTTCGGCGACGATCAGCTCGTCCACATCCAGGTTATGGTTGTTTTCGGCATTCGCAATTGCGGACTGAAGGCATTTCTTCACGTCCTGTGCGATCCGCTTTTTCGAGAAGGTCAGATCGGTCAACGCGCGATCAACTTTCTTGCCACGGATCATTGCGGCAACTAGGTTCAGCTTTTGCGGGCTTGTACGCAGCATGCGCAGCTTGGCGCGTGCCTCGTTGTCTGCCACGCGGCGGGGATTCTTATCCTTGCTCATGGCTTATTTCCGCTTCGCTTTTTTGTCCGCCGCATGGCCATAATAGGTGCGGGTCGGCGAATATTCACCAAACTTTTGACCGATCATGTCTTCGGAGACGTTTACAGGGATGTGCTTCTGACCGTTGTACACACCAAAGGTCAATCCCACGAACTGAGGCAGGATTGTCGAGCGGCGCGACCAGATCTTGATCACTTCGTTACGACCGCTTTCGCGGGCAGCTTCGGCCTTTTTCAGCACATAGCTGTCAACAAAAGGGCCTTTCCATACAGAGCGAGACATGAATTAACGTCCCTTCTTCTTGGCGTGCCGCGAGCGGATGATCAGCTTGCTGGACGCTTTGTTCTTGTTCCGGGTACGAGCCCCTTTGGTCGGCTTGCCCCATGGTGTCACAGGGTGACGACCACCCGAGGTCCGGCCTTCACCACCACCATGTGGGTGGTCGATCGGGTTCATAACCACGCCGCGAACCGAAGGACGAATGCCCTTGTGGCGCATCCGGCCGGCTTTACCATAGTTCTGGTTCGAGTTGTCTGGATTCGACACGGCACCAACGGTGGCCATGCATTCTTGACGCACCAGACGCAGTTCGCCCGAGCTGAGACGGATCTGGGCATAGCCACCATCACGGCCAACGAACTGGGCATAGGTGCCCGCCGCACGCGCGATTTGACCACCCTTGCCGGGCTTCATCTCGATGTTGTGAACGATTGTGCCGATCGGCATGCCCGAGAAGGGCATCGCGTTGCCGGGCTTGATGTCCGATTTCGCCGAGGCGATGACCTTGTCACCAACGGCCAAGCGCTGTGGCGCCAGGATATACGCCTGCTCGCCGTCGTCATATTTGACCAAAGCGATAAAGGCTGTGCGGTTGGGGTCATATTCAATGCGTTCGACCGTGGCCGAGATATCGAATTTGTTACGCTTGAAATCAACGATACGATAAAGGCGCTTGGCGCCACCGCCCTTGCGGCGCATCGTGATCCGTCCGGTGTTGTTCCGTCCGCCATTCTTGGTCAAACCCTCAGTGAGGGCCTTGACCGGGCGGCCTTTCCAAAGCTCCGAACGGTCGATCAGTACCAGTCCACGCTGGCCTGGCGTCGTCGGCTTATACGACTTGAGTGCCATGTTCTGTCTTCCGTTTTGCTTATGGATGCCAAAGCATCCATGGTTGTAGGGCCCCGAAGGTCCCCAAATTCAGGTGTCTTTCGAACAACAACTAGGCCCCGAACGAATCCGGGGCCTTGTCGATAGGTCCACCTATTAAAGACCGGCGCGCAGGTCAAGCGATTCACCGGAAAATCCCCAGAAATATCCCGCCAATCCACGGCAAACGAAAAAGCCCCGGCCTGTGTTTCAAGGCCGGGGCTTTCGTATTTTTATCGGGGCTGCCTTACAGGCCGGTGGACACGTCGATCGTGTTGCCGGCTTCCAAAGTCACATAAGCCTTTTTCACGTCTTTCCGCTTGCCCATCTGGCCGCGGAAGCGCTTGACCTTGCCCTTGGTGATCGTGGTGTTCACCGCTTTGACCTTGACCCCAAACAGCGCCTCAACGGCCTCTTTGATCTGGGGTTTGTTGCTGTCAATCGCCACTTCGAACACAACCGCACCGCTTTCGGATGCCATTGTGGCCTTTTCAGTGATGATCGGCTTGCGGATCACATCGTAATGTTCTGCCTTCGCGCTCATTTCAGACGAGCCTCCAGTGCTTCGATCCCCGCTTTGGTGATCACCAGGGTGTCACGCTTGAGGATGTCGTAAACATTTGCACCCATTGTCGGCAGGATATCCAGACCTTCAATGTTGCGCGCTGCCTGAGCAAAGCTCTCGTTGACCGAGGCGCCGTCGATGACCAAAGCGCGCTTCCACCCCAGATTCTTGATCTGTTTGGCCAAAGCGGCGGTTTTGCCTTCGCTTGATGCTTCGTCAATGATGACCAGCTCGCCCGCTTTGAACTTGGCGCTCAGCGCGTGGCAGAGGCCCAGTTTGCGGAACTTTTTGGTCAGCTCGTGGCCGTGGCTGCGTGGGGTTGGACCCTTATAGATACCACCCTTGCGGAAGATCGGTGCCGAACGGGCGCCGTGGCGTGCGCCACCGGTGCCTTTTTGGCGATAGATCTTCTTGGTCGAATAGCTGACCTCGGAGCGTGTCTTGACCTTGTGTGTGCCGGCTTGCGCATTGTTGCGCTGCCAACGTACCACGCGATGCAGAATGTCTGCGCGTGGCTCAAGACCAAAGAGCGCCTCGTCCAGATCTACCGAACCGGCTTTGCCCCCGTCGAGTTTGATGACATCGAGTTTCATGCGTCACCTTCCTTCTGCTCGGCTTCGGCAGGTGCTGCCTGTGCCGCGGATTTCAAAGCTGCCGGAAGAACGGCGTTGTCAGGGAACGGCTTTTTCACCGCATCCTTGACAGTGACCCAACCACCCTTGGAACCGGGAACCGCGCCTTTGACCATGATCAGGCCGCGATCGGTATCGGTGCGAACCACAACCAGGTTTTGCGTTGTCACGCGGGCTGCGCCCATATGACCGGCCATCTTCTTGCCTTTGAAAACCTTGCCGGGATCCTGACACTGACCTGTCGAACCATGCGAACGGTGGCTGATCGACACACCGTGCGACGCCCGCAGACCGCCAAAGTTGTGCCGCTTCATCGCGCCGGCAAAACCTTTACCGATGGATGTGCCTGCAACGTCAACGAACTGACCTTCGAAATAATGATCGGCGGTGATTTCTTCACCGACATTGATCATCGCATCCGCATCAACGCGGAACTCAGCGACTTTGCGCTTGGGTTCCACCTTTGCAGCGGCGAAATGTCCACGCATCGCTTGGCTGGTGCGTTTCACTTTTGCGGTGCCTGCACCCAACTGAACGGCGGTATAACCGTCTTTTTCAGCGGTGCGCTGTGCGACAACCTGAAGCTTGTCCAACTGAAGAACGGTCACAGGGATCTGCTTGCCGTCTTCCATGAACAGCCGGGTCATGCCGACTTTTTTTGCAATAACGCCTGAGCGCAACATAGATATTACCCCCGGCCTTAAGATTGCAGTTTGATTTCGACGTCCACACCGGCCGCCAGATCAAGCTTCATCAGCGCGTCTACGGTTTGTGGTGTCGGATCGACGATATCCAGCAGACGCTTGTGCGTGCGGATTTCGAACTGGTCACGGGATTTCTTGTCAACGTGTGGGCCACGCAGAACGGTGAATTTTTCGATCTTGTTCGGCAGCGGGATGGGTCCACGCACCGATGCACCCGTGCGCTTGGCGGTGCTGACGATCTCTTGTGTGGACGCGTCCAGCACACGATAGTCAAACGCCTTGAGGCGGATGCGAATATTTTGGCTTTGAATGGCCATATTTCTTTTCCCTTATTCGGGTCTTGAAACGGAGAGGAAGGAAGACGCGCATCGCCGCCCTTCATCGCGCTTTAAACCAACAAGGGGCCGTGGCCCCTTGTCGCGTTTGGGTGCCAATATTACTCGGCACCCAAAATGTCTAGCGGTTAATCCCGCTTATTCGGTGATTTTGGAGACGACGCCGGCGCCGACGGTGCGGCCGCCTTCGCGGATGGCAAAGCGCAGGCCTTGTTCCATGGCGATCGGGGCGATCAGCTCAACGCCGAAGGACACGTTGTCGCCGGGCATGACCATTTCGGTGCCTTCTGCCAGCTGAACCGTGCCGGTCACATCCGTGGTGCGGAAGTAGAACTGCGGACGATAGTTCGCAAAGAACGGCGTGTGACGGCCGCCTTCTTCCTTGGTCAGGATATAGGCTTCGGCTTCGAACTTGGTGTGGGGTGTCAC
>CAKZPD010000017.1 GCA_937138475.1 uncultured Sulfitobacter sp.
ATCTGGAGGTCATAGCCGGCGTGAATGTGCTGGGTCATCGCCTCTAGGGCGTGGGTTTTATCGCCGCTTTTGATGGCTTCGATCACGAGGAGCTGCCCCGGATGTGCCATGTCAATGATCACAGCAATACCTGGGAAATGGTGCGGCGGGCCAATCCTCGACAGCTTGCATACCCTTGCGCCCAAGGTTGACCCGGATACCATCCGCCCTTTGGCGGCCCCGATGTCCCGTTCCGGATCGCCGCACACAAGCGGCCTATGGGCCACAAGCCGATGCCGCGCCTTTGCCAGAGGCGACGGGATAACCCGCTCAACACTTGCCCCTAAGCGGGCGGGGCAAACACCCCTAGCTTGCGCCGCTCATTGGAGGCGCGGGCCTGGCCATAGGCCGGAAAATTCGTGGCGGATTTGATCACCCCGTCGTCTGTCGCCGGAAAGACGCGATTGGCCAGATTGGGCTTGTGCCGGGTGCGTTCAAACAGCGCCTCGACGTCGCCGTCCTTCACCGCTGACTCATAGCGATAGAACATGTCGCGCGACAGGCCCATCACCTGGCAGGCCTTGGCGACATTGCCAATTCCTCGGCTAGGCTCAGCAATCCGGTTTTGTGTTTGATGATTGGATGGTTCGCTGTGCACCTCCATCAAGGCGAACCACCATCATCCCCTTCAAAAGATGCGCCGTCCCCATTTCAGCTTGCTGAGCAGCGGACGGTGTCAGATCACATCGAGACTAATTTCGTTGAGGCACGCAAACAAGCCCCCTTCGCGGATCGTGCAAGGTGCGCAGACCCCTTTGCCGCACATCCCTCAACACAGGTATAACCGCCGCCGTGCATCGCCTCGCTCAAAAAAACAGCACGCGGCCCTCGCGCTCGGCGAGGTACCACAGGGCCAATGCCCGGCACCGGCCAACTCCGCCGCCTTCTTTTGTTCTTAAATATCCAAATCCCGCCGGCCAGCCACGCGTGCTGAACCGGGGATCAGGCGCGCAGCAGGCGAAATACGGATGAGGCAAGCCAGCCTGCGCCAATGGCAATGGCCAGTGACATCAACCCATACAGCAGCGGCTGCCCGCGCGACAGCTCATAGAGCCAACGCTCCAACCCGACCTTCTGCACATCAATGTTGCGCTCATAGCTGGCGACAACTTTGCCATCGCGGGTCAAGAAAATGCGCGTCGCATAGTCACCTTCGGTCAGGGCGGCGGGCATTTTCACCGAGGTCTTGAACAGGGTCTGCTCGCGCAGCTCTACTGCGCCTTCGCGCAGCTGATAGATATCACTGTTTTCCTTGATGCGGATCAGCGCGTCGGTAAAGGCCATCGAATCCTGGATATTGGACGGGGCGCCGACCGACCGGATGGCGCGTGGCACCGATATCTTGTGACGCAGATCTTCCACATCGTCCAGAACTTCGCTTAGGGGGGCGCTGGTCAGAACGGCATAAAAGCTGGGGGCGCGGTCGACTTCGACGCTGTCGGTGTTGACCCAGATCCCCAGCCGCTTTTCCTTGCGGCGCACCGTCAGGGGCAAAGATGGCCCGGCGACGGTCACGATCACCTCAAGCTGGGAATCGCGCGGCAGCGGGACTTCGCGCTTGACCGCGCCAAAAATCAAAATCTCAGAGCCATCAAAATTGGTGGTGATTGACACGCGGTCCTGGCTGAGCCCCAGCACCACCTCTTCGGCCAGGGTGGGGGTGGCCCACAGCAGCACAGCGACAATCGTTCGGGTGACAATGGCTCTGAGCATCAGTGACCCCCTGCTGCGCCGATGGAATACAGCTCGGATGGCATGATCAGCAGATCCAGCGCCAGCTTGCCGCAGACCGCCAGCACCATCATCGCCAGCAAAATGCGCAGTTGCTCGGCCTTCATTTTTACCCCGATGCGGGCACCGATTTGGGCGCCGATCACCCCGCCAATCAACAGCAGCACAGCCAAAACGATATCAACGGTAAAGTTGGTGGTGGCATGCAGCATCGTGGTAAATGCCGTGACAAAAATAATCTGAAACAGGGATGTGCCAACAACAACTTTGGTGGGCATGCCCAGCAGGTAAATCATCGCCGGCACCATGATAAAGCCGCCGCCCACGCCCATGATCGCGGCCAGCACACCGACAGACACACCAACCAGCAGCGGCGGAATGACCGAAATATAAAGCCCCGAAACACGAAAGCGCATTTTGAAGGGCAGCCCATGCACCCAGTTGTGCTTTTTGCGCGCCGGGGGCTTGCCCGATTTGGTATTGCGGATGGCGCGCAGGCTTTCGACAAACATCAACCCGCCAATGATGCCCAGGAACACCACATAGCACAGCTTGACCAACAGATCGACTTGGCCCTGCGCCTTAAGATAGTTGAACAGCACGACCCCAAGAGCCGCCCCCATCAAACCGCCGATCAGCAGCACGGTGCCCATCCTCAGATCGACCGTCTTGCGTTTCAAATGCGCCAACACCCCCGAAAAGGACGAGGCAACGATTTGGTTTGCTTCGGTGGCGACTGCGACGGCGGGGGGGATGCCGATAAAGAACAGCAATGGCGTCATCAAAAACCCACCGCCGACACCGAACATGCCGGACAATATTCCGACGATTCCGCCCAGCCCCAACAGAAGGAACGCGTTGACCGATACTTCGGCAATAGGAAGATAGATTTGCATGACCACTGTTAGCCCAAAGGCTTTGATAAAATCAATATCCTATGCTGCCATGCGGCGAACTGCGCTTAACATTTGCAGCAAACTGGACCTAACGTTCTTTGACATAGGGCAGGCCGCCGGCGCGCGGGGGGATCGCCTTGCCGACGAATCCCGCCAGAATGATCACAGTCATGATATAGGGCAGGGCGCCCAACAGCTGGCCCTGGACCTTCATGCCAATCACAGCGGTGATGACATCGGGGCGGGTTTCCAGCGCGCCAAAAAGGCCAAATAGCAAGGTGGCATAAAGCGCATGCCAGGGGCGCCATTTGGCAAAAATCAACGCCGCCAGCGCGATAAAGCCGCGCCCGGCCGACATATCTTTGACAAAACCGGCCTGAAGCGCCGTGGACAGATAGGCCCCGGCAATGCCACACAGCAGCCCGCAGATGGCCACCGCCGCATAGCGCAGCGCGATGACCGACACGCCCGCTGTATCGACCGCAGCGGGATTTTCCCCGACGGCGCGCAGGCGCAGGCCAAAGCGGGTGCGATACAGCACCCACCAGGTCAGGGGCACGGCGGCAAAGGCCATATAGACAAGGATCGAATGCCCGGAAATCAGTTCGGCATAAAGCGGGCCGATCACCGGCACTTGGGCCAGTTGGTCGGCGCCGGGCAGGGTGATGGGTTCAAAGCGGGCATTGCCCGACAGGGACGGGGTGCGCCCGCCTTGGCGGAACCAATCCTGCGCGATCAGCACCGTCATACCCGCCGCCAGAAAGTTTATGGCCACCCCTGAAATCAACTGATTGCCGCGAAAGGTGATCGAGGCCAGCCCATGCAACGCGCTGAGCAGCAAAGAGGCGCCGATCCCGGCCAGTAGACCCAACCAGACCGACCCGCTGAGCGCGGCAATCGCCGCCGAAAAGAACGCCGCCGCCAGCATTTTCCCCTCAAGCCCGATATCGAAAATTCCCGCGCGTTCCGAGAACAGCCCGGCCAGACAGGCCAGCAACAGCGGTGTGGCCAGCCGGATTGTGCTGTCAAGCAGTTGGATAAGCGTCATAAAATCCATCACACGCCCCCCTTGCGCAGCATCAAGAACAGCTTTTCCAACGGCAAGCGGACCATGTTATCCAGCGCGCCGGTAAACAAGATGACCAAGGCTTGGATGACCACGATCAATTCACGCGGGATGGATGTCCACAGTGCCAGCTCGGCGCCGCCCTGATACAAAAAGCCGAACAAAATCGCCGCCAAAAACACCCCCAACGGATGCGAACGCCCCATCAGCGCCACGGCAATCCCGATGAACCCGGCCCCTTCGGTGGCGTTCAGGACCAGGCGCTCGGCCTCGCCCATCACGTTGTTGATCGCCATCATCCCGGCCAGACCGCCGGAAATCAGCATCGCAATCATGGTGATCTTGACCGGCGAAATGCCCGCGTATTTTGCCGCGCTTTCGGAATGCCCATAGGCACGGATTTCATAGCCGATGCGCGTGCGCCAGATCAGCACCCACAAGAACACACAGGCCAATACCGCCACGATCAGCGACACATTCGCCGGGGCGGCTTTGGAAAAGCTGATGCCAAGCGGCGCCAAAAGGTCGTGCAGGGTGGGCAGGTGAACCGTCTTGGGGAATTGCGCGGTGGCGGGGTCCATGCTGCCGGCGGGGCGCATCAGATTGACCAGCACATAGTTCAGAACCGCAGCGGCGATAAAGTTGAACATGATGGTGGTGATCACGATATGGCTGCCGCGTTTGGCCTGAAGATAGGCGGGGATTGCCGCCCAGATTGCGCCAAAGGCTGCGGCGCCAAGCGCGGCGCCGATCAGCGCCAGCGACCAATGTGGCCAAGGGATATACAGGCAGGCCAGCGCCACGCCCAACCCACCCAGCATCGCCTGACCTTCGCCGCCAATGTTGAACATGCGGGCGTGAAAGGCGATGGCCACAGCCAGGCCGGTGAACATGAAATTGGTTGCGTAATACAGCGTATAGCCCCAGCCATAGGTGCTGCCCAGGGCGCCGCTGACCATCAGTTTGACCGCGGCGACCGGGTCTTCGCCGATGCCAAGGATCACCAGAGCCGACAGCGCCGCCGCCAACAAAAGCGAGATCAGCGGCACCAAGACCACTTCGGCCCATTTTGGCATGATATCCATGGCTTAGCTCTCCACTCCGGCCATCAGCAGGCCCAGCTCTTTTTCATCGGTTTGATCCGGGGCGCGTTCGCCCATGATGGCGCCGTCGAACATCACCGCCACGCGGTCGGACAACGACAGGATCTCGTCCAGTTCGACGCTGACCAACAATATCGCCTTGCCTTGATCGCGTAGGGCGACAATCTGTTGGTGGATGAATTCAATCGCGCCAATATCAACGCCGCGTGTTGGCTGACCGATCAACAACAAATCCGGATTGCGTTCGATTTCGCGGGCCAGAACGATTTTTTGCTGGTTGCCGCCGGAAAAATTCTTGGCCGCAAGCCGGGGATCGGGGGGGCGCACGTCAAAGCGCTTCATCTTGTCTTGGGTATCGGTCTGAATGGCGGCGTTATCCATCAGCAGACCAGATTGGTATTCAGCGCTAAGGTGATAGCCAAAGGCGGTGTTTTCCCAGGCCTGAAATTCCATGATCAACCCTTCGCGCTGGCGATCCTCGGGGACGTGGGCAATGCCGGCGTCCCGGCGCGATTGCCCGCCTGTCCCCTTGCCCGTCAGGGGCAATGGCGCGCCATTCAGGGTGATTTCCCCGCGCCCCTGACGATAGCCGCCCAGAACCTCGAGCAGCTCTGACTGGCCATTTCCGGCAACCCCGGCAATGCCAAGAATTTCCCCGGCACGCACCTGCAAGGATATATGTTTCAGGCGCTCGACGCCTTTGCTGTCAATCACCTGAAGGTCTTTGATATCCAACACCACCGGGCCAGGGGCACAGGGTTTTTTATCGACCCGCAGCAACACCTTGCGCCCGACCATCAGTTCGGCCAATTGCGGCGGCGAGGTCTGGTTCGTGGCCACCGTCGCGGTCATTTCGCCGCGCCGCATGACGCTGACGGTGTCGGTGATCTCCATTATTTCGCGCAGCTTGTGGGTGATCAGGATGATGGTTTTGCCTTCGGTGCGCAAACGGTCAAGGATGCGAAACAGCTGATCCGCCTCGGCCGGGGTCAAAACGCCTGTCGGCTCGTCCAGGATCAAGATGTCGGCCTGACGATACAAGGCCTTGAGGATCTCAACCCGCTGCTGCATCCCGACGCCGATATCTTCGACCACGGCATCGGGATCGACGTTCAGACCGTATTCGCGCGACAGATTGACAAGGGCGGTGCGGGCCTTGGCCAGGGATGGGCGCAACCGCCGCCCGTCTTCTGCGCCAAGGATGATATTCTCAAGAACGGTAAAGTTTTCAACCAGTTTGAAGTGCTGGAACACCATGCCAATCCCGGCCTGAATTGCCGCTTGGCTGTCTGGGATTTCGGTCCGTTGGCCTTTGATAAAGATGGCGCCCTTGTCGGCTTTGTAAAACCCGTAAAGGATGGACATCAGCGTCGATTTTCCGGCGCCGTTTTCCCCGATAATGCCGTGGATGGTGCCGGGCATGACACGGATGGAAATGTCTTTGTTCGCTTGAACCGGGCCAAAGGCTTTGGAAATGCCTTGCAGTTCAATCGCCGGGGCGGTGCCTGAGGTCACGCGGGGCTCTCCTGTGCCTGTGATCGGGGCCTCGGCCGCCGGAAGGTGCCCCAAGCCGGGCAATGCCTGGCTTGGGGGTCGTGTGTCTTAGAAATCAAGCGCGGGGCAGCTGTCGGTGGCGTAATAGCTGGCCACTTCAAGATCGCCCGAGATGATCTTTGCGCGGGCATCCTCGACGGCTTGTTTCATGGTGGCATCCACCAGCGCGGCGTTGTTTTCATCCATCGCGACGCCCACACCGTCTTCGGCCAGGCCCAGAACCACAGAGGTGCCGGTTGCGATATCATTGCCCGACTTCATCGAGTTATAGACCGCAACATCGACCCGCTTGAGCATCGAGGTCAGAACCTTGCCCGGATGCAGGTGGTTTTGGTTGCTGTCCACGCCGATCGACAGGATGTTTTCATCCGCAGCGGTTTGCAAAACGCCAACCCCGGTGCCGCCTGCCGCAGCATAGACCACATCCGCGCCTTGGCTGATTTGCGCTTTGGTCAGCTCGGATCCTTTGACGGGGTCATTCCATGCCGAAGGGGTGGTGCCGGTCATGTTGGCAACGATATTGATATCGGGGTTCACCGCCTTGGCGCCCTGGGCATAGCCACAGCCAAAGTGACGGATCAGCGGAATATCCATGCCGCCGATAAAGCCGATGGTGCCGGATTTGGACGCCATGGCCGCCATCATGCCCACCAGATAGGAACCTTGGTGTTCTTGAAAGCTGATCATTTGTACGTTGGCGGGGATCTCGGGCATCCAGCCGTCAATGTTCACGAACTTGGTGTCAGGGTAATCGCCTGCGACCGCTTCGACGGGGGTGGCAAAGGCAAAGCCGGTGGTGATGATCGGATTGGCGCCGGCCTCGGCAAAGCGGCGCAGCGCCTGTTCGCGCTGGGCTTCTGACTGAAGCTCGATCTCGCGGAAGGTGCCGCCGGTTTCGTCGGCCCAGCGCTGGGCGCCGTTGAACGCGGCCTCGTTAAAGGATTTGTCAAACTTGCCACCCAAATCAAAGATCAGGGCAGGTTCGGCCATGGCGGCGCCTGCCGACAGGGCAAAGGCGGCTGTTGCGCCGAGGAATTTCTGCATAAGGGTCATTTTGGTCTCCCGGTTGTTGTTGGAGCAGGGGGGGCCACTGATTGGCCCTTCTGCCCGATCTCGAGCAGATCGATGGATCGATGCAATTTAGCCTGTAAGGACCGGGCCGGGTCAATAGTATTCAGACAGTTATGCCGGAAATTATCCGAATTGACCTTTGGTCAAGCTGGTGCGCATGGCCAGGGCATCGACCCGGCCCCCACCGGCGCGGCGATAATATCCGCGCCGGGTTCCACATACGGCAAAGCCGCAGCGGCGATAAAGCGCGATGGCCGGTTCATTGTCGCTTGCCACCTCAAGAAAGGCAGATTGCACAGGCAGCGCGGTCATCCAGTTTTGCATCAGGCGCAGGCCAAGCCCGCCGCGCTGATGCGCCGGATCGACGGCAAGGGTCAGCAGTTCGGCCTGATCCGGGGCGATGACGCTGACCAGGGCAAAACCATGGGGCTGGGAAAAGGGCCGAACATGCGGCAAGGCCAGCAATCCTGAAAATTCATCCGCAGACCAGGGCCTGTCGTAAACAAAAGCCGCGGCGTGAATGCGGGCCATGTTATTGACGTTCATGACAAAATAACCGGGGGCGCATCGCGCGCCGGGGCGGCATCTGCGGGGCGCAGGTAAAGGGGCGCTGGACGGTCAGTGGTCTTTTGAAACCGGGCGCGGGTCAGATGGGCGATGGCAATGGCGGGCGGAAACATCGGCGCCTGGCCGCCGGCGCCAATCCGTGGCCCGCCAAAGTCGCTGTCATCTGCAACCAGTTGTGGCGGCTGCGGGGCCGGGGTGAAATGTTGCGCAAAGACATGGCCGCGCCGCGCGTCGATCGTGCAGGTGCAGGGCGCTGTTTGGCCAAAATGCAAGGCGTCAAACCCCGATACGCCAACCGCAGGTATGCCCAGCCCCAAGGCCAAGCCGCGCGCGGCAGAAACCGCGATGCGTATGCCGGTGAAATTCCCCGGCCCGATGCCAACACCAATGGCGTCAAGCGCGGCAAAATCGCACCCCGCTTGCGACAAGACGTCTTGGCACAGCCCCATAAGACGTTCGGCCTGACCTTTGGTCATTTCCTCGGCTTGATGGGCCAAAATCTGGTCGCCAGACAGTAAAGCGGCCGCACAATGCGCGGCCGATGTGTCGAATGCCAAGATCAACGGCACAGTGTCAGGCAACCGGGCGCACCTCGGTTACTTCGGGAATATAGTGCCGCAACAGGTTTTCGATGCCCATTTTCAACGTCAAGGTTGAGGACGGGCAGCCGGCACAGGCACCCTGCATATGCAGATAAACAACGCCGCGATCAAAGCCGTGAAAGGTGATATCGCCGCCGTCTTGTGCCACGGCCGGACGCACGCGGCTGTCCAATAGTTCTTTGATCTGCCCGACAATTGCCGCGTCTTCGCCGCTGTGTTCGGCATGGCCCGATGACGGGGCGCTGCCATCTGTCATGACCGGCTGGCCGGACTGAAAATGTTCCATTATGGCGCCCAGCAGGGCGGGTTTGATATGATCCCAGTCGATGTCATCACCCTTGGTAATGGTGACAAAATCGCTGCCGAAAAATACGCCCGTGACACCGCTGACGGCAAAAAGCCGCTCGGCCAGGGGGGATGCGCCCGCCGTTTCGGCCGAGGGAAAATCAGCCGTGCCCAGCTCCAATACCGTTTGACCCGGTAGAAACTTGAGCGTGGCGGGGTTTGGGGTCGATTCGGTTTGAATAAACATGAGCGCTCTCCTGAGGTTGTGCCTGATATGCGGACGGCAACGTGCCAAGTCAAGGTTTAGAAGTGTTCTAAGTTGCGTGCGCCCGCGCCCTGATCAGGTGACGGCCTCAAGCTTTTCCTTGCTAAGATCGCCAGGCACCACGGTGACGGGAATTGGCAACGCGCCGGCGTTTTTCATCAGCTGGGTGATCAGCGGGCCGGGGCCTTTGCGATCGGTGCCGGCCCCCAAAACCAGAACGCCGATGTCGGTGTCTTCGCGGATTTGGGCCATGATTTCGTCGACGGGTTCGCCTTCGCGGATCACCAGCTCTGGGTCGACGCCCTGCTTGTCCCGCATCCATTTGGCAAAGACCTCAAAGTGGACCTCGATGCGTTCGCGCGCTTCTTCGCGCATGACTTCGCCCACGCCGATCCAGTGGTTGAATTCATCGGGCGGGATAATCGACAAGATTTCGACCCCGCCGCCGGTCTTGGCGGCGCGCATGGCCGCAAACCGCATTGCGTTCAGGCATTCGCGGCTGTCGTCCAAGATAACTAGAAATTTACGCATTCGTTGATGTCTCCTTGGCGGGGATCATGACCCTTGTCTGGGTCCGGCGCAATTCAAAACGCGTCCAATGTTTGCGTGGCGGCCCAATCCCAATAGATTTCGCGCAGCCGCCGTGTGACCGGCCCGATCTGGTATTGCGTGTCATCAAAGGCTTTGACGGGGCTGATCTTGGCCATATTGCCGGTCAAGAAGACCTCGTCCGCGCTGTGAAAGTCATCAAAGCTGAGCACGGCTTCATGAATGGGAATGCCCTCGGCGCGCATATGGGTGATATGACGGGCGCGGGTGATGCCGGCCAGGAAAGTGCCATTGGCAATCGGGGTAAAGACCTCGCCGTTTTTGACCATAAAGACGTTGGCGGTGGCGGTTTCCGCGACATTGCCCATCGCATCGGCCACCAGCGCGTTGTTGAACCCTTTGGCGCGGGCTTCGGCAAGCATGCGGGCGTTGTTGGGGTAAAGGCAGCCGGCCTTGGCATTGACCACGCTGCTTTCCAGAACGGGCCGGCGGAACTGCGTGGTGGTCAGGGTCAGGGCGGCGGTTTCGGGGGGCATGGCGATTTGTTCCAGGCTGATGGCAAAGCCCGTCTGGTCGGCGGCAGGGATGATGGCGGTCGGGTCGCCGTTAATGCCCCAATACATCGGCCGGATATAGACCGCATCCGACGGGCCATAAGATTTCAACCCCTCGCGGATGATTTGCATCATCGTGTCGACATCGACCGTGGGCGTCAGCATCAGCGCCCGCGCTGAATTGTTGACCCGCTCAAGATGGGGGCGCAGGTCGGGCGCTGTGCCATTGAACATGCGCGCGCCGTCAAAGACCGTGCTGCCCAGCCATGCGCCGTGATCCGCCGCCCGCATGACCGCCAGATCGCCGTCATGCCAGCGTCCGTTTGCCCAGGTTTTGATTTTATTGCCGACTGCCATGGTGTTGTCCTTGCTGAATGATCGCCCGAGGTTAGGCGGGCGGTCAGGCAAGGTCCAGCCCCAAGGCGGTCACTCGACCTTATAGACCCCTTCGGGCAGGTCCAGCGCCGCCGTCAGGTCGCGCCACTGTTCGGGGCTGAAGGTGATCGACACCATGCGGTCGCTGCGCGGGTCATATTGATTGATGATGATGGCGCTTTCGGTCGCGTGCAGCACCACGTCTTCTTGCAGGGGCGCGGCGCCGTCATCGACCAGCGTGACAACCGTGGCATCGAATTCATGTTCAATGGTAAACATAGGGTTACTCTAGGCCCCTTGCGGCGCGGCGCAAGGGGGGCAGATGGGCTGGCGAAGACGCAATTGCGTGATAAGATCGCCGCAAGAAGCTGAGCAAGGGGTGTATGGGTGCGGATTGGTTTGTGGATCTTTGCGGTGGCGGCGCTGGCTTTCTCCGGCTGCACGGCGCCTGTGGCTCGGGCGCCCGATGTGGGCGCAGTGGATCGTTTGCCGGCCCGGCAGGCGGCGCGGATGTTCGCTCAGGTGGTTCAAACCGTCGAGCCGGTGGCCGAATCCGAATGCCGCAGCCGCACGCGCGGGGTGAATTGCGATTTTCACATCGTGGTGGATGACCGGCCCGATCAGCCGCCCAATGCGTTTCAGACCCTGGATCGCACGGGCCGGCCGGTGATTGCCTTTACCGTGGCGCTGATTGCGGATGCCCGCAACGCGGATGAGCTGGCCTTTGTCATGGGGCACGAGGCAGCCCATCACATCGAGGGGCATATCGCCCGCCAGGGGCAAAACGCTGTTGCCGGGGCAATCCTTGCCGGTGGTTTGGCGGTGCTGTTGGGCGGTGATCAAGTCCTGGTCGATACGGTGCAGCGCGCCGGGGCGCGGGTGGGCGCGCGCAGCTATTCCAAGGCATTTGAACTGGAAGCCGATGCCCTGGGCACATTGATCACGCATCGCGCCGGGTATGACCCGCTGAAAGGCGCCGTGTTCTTTTCACGCATCCCCGATCCCGGAGATCGCTTTTTGGGCACCCACCCCCCGAACGCGCAGCGCCTTGAGACGGTGCGCGCGACCGTTGCCGGGCTTTAGCACATGCGGCAATTGGGGGTGATCGTGACGGATCGCGGCTCGCGCTATGCGGTGTCGGGTGGCCCGGTGCAAAACCGCGCGGAGATTGACGCGGCGATCAAGCTTTTGAAAAAGGACCGCGCCTATGCCAAGGCAACCCACAACACATGGGGCGCGGTTCTATCCGATGGTGGGGCCACCAAGAATGATGACGGCGAATCGGGCGCGGGCATGGTGATCTTGCGGATGCTGGAACGCGAAGGGCTGACCGATCATCTGGTGGTCGTCACCCGCTGGTTTGGTGGAAAACATCTGGGCGGGGACCGTTTCCGTCATGTGCAAACCTGCGTGCGCAGCTATCTGCATGATCTTTGATCGCCGGCGATCGGCGCCGCAGTTTGACTGTGCGCCAGTTGACGCCGGACCCTAGCGCACGATGAATTCGGCATGAAGCGCCCCGGCGGCCTTGATGCTTTTCAAGATGTCGATCATATCGCGCGGCGACACGCCAAGCGCGTTGAGCCCGGCAATGACCTCAGAAAGCGATGTGCCGTTCGGAACCATGGCCAGGCCGATTCCGGGCTCTTCTTCTATGGTGGCGTCGGTGCGGGGCACGACAACGGTTTCGCCTTTGGCAAAGGGGTTCGGTTGAACCGCGATGGGCGCCTCTTGCACACGCAGCGTAAGATTGCCCTGCGAAACAGCAACCCGCGATATCCGCACATCATCGCCCATCACGATGGTGCCCGAGCGTTGGTCGACCACCACGCGGGCCTTGCGCTCAGGTTCGACGGCGATGTTTTCGATGCGGCCCAGCGCATGGGCAACAGATGCCATTTGTGTCATCGGGATGTTGATTTGAACCGTGCCTGAATCCAGCATTAACGCCACAGGATTGGCAAATTCGTCATTAATCGCCCGTTCGATTCTGGCGGCGGTGGTGAAATCGGCATCGCGCAAGGCCAGGCGCAGCTGGGTCAGCGAGGCCAGATCAAAGTCGATCTCGCGCTCAATGCGGGCGCCTGACGGGATGACGCCGGCGGTTGGCACCCCTTGGGTCACATTGGCACCATCCCCTTCGGCAACTGCGCCGCCAGCGATGATCGTGCCCTGCGCGACGGCATATATCTGACCGTCTGCGGCATTCAGCGGGGTCATGACCAAGGTGCCGCCCAACAGGCTTTTGGCATCGCCAATTGCTGAAACCGTCACGTCGATCTGACCACCGGCGCGGCCAAAGGGGGGCAAAGCCGCGGTGACAAAGACGGCGGCGACATTCTTGGGGCGAAATTGCTCGCCCGTGACATTGACCCCAAGGCGTTCCAGAATGTTGGTCATGATTTCTTCGGTAAAGGGGGAATTGCGCAACCCATCGCCGGTGCCGTTCAGCCCGACCACCAAGCCATACCCGACCAGATCATTGCCGCGCACCCCGTCAAATTCCACCAGATCCTTGATGCGCACCGGTCCCGCCGCAGCGCTGAGCGTCAAACACAGCAGACATAGGGTTTGCAACAGCAGCCTCATAGGAAGTTCACCAATGACAGCTGCGAGGATTTGACCGTGACGGCATAAAGGCTTTGCAGCTGGAATTGCACATCCTCCAATTTGGTTGCGGTTTCAAACGGATCCACCGAAAGCAGCGCGTTGCGCGACATCTCAAGCCCGGTTTGCGTGGCGGCGTTGCGCGTGGCGATTTCGTCGACGCGCGCCTGGGAAAACCCGATCCCGGTGCGCAGGGCGGTCAGGGCGCTTTGTCCAACCAGCAGCCCGGCCCCGGTGGTGGAAAACATCTCGGCCTTTTCGGCGGGGGTCAGGCCCAGGGCCGGATCCTCGGCCAGGGCGGCGACGGCGAAATGTTTCAAAACCTCGCGGATGGCGGGATCATCGGCGCGCACATCCAATTGCACGGTTTCCTGGTCCGACAGTTGAAACGGAGCAAGCGCGGTCGCCGACCCCTGGTAAATCAGTGTCTCGAAACCGCCACCGGTATCGAACCAGGTGTCTGCCGCGGCCAACATCGCCGAGACAGAGCCGGCCCCGGTCATCGCCGTGCGCAAATCGGCCAAAAGCGCATCGGTCGTGGCCAGTGGCGGCGTGTCGGTTGCCACGCCTGCGAACAGGCTGCGCCCCGCCGATTGCGTGTTCAACAGCCCCATCACGCTGCGCAATTCGGTTTCGGCATTTTGCGACGGGTTGCTGGCAACAAGGCCAACCACGCTGTTGCTGGCGCTAATCAGATCGGCGCCCAGTTTTCCTGCCTTTTCCTGGGCTCCGTCCAGAACATATTGAATGCCGTCCATGAATTGTTCCGCCTCTTGTGTGGCCAGCGTAAAGCCAGTCAGCGCGCTGAGCGTCCGTTCAATCTGTGAGATATAGCCATGGTTGCCGGCCAGCACCTGCCGCATGTCCGCCTTTTGGCCGGTCGCCAGCTCATGGGTCAGGCGGCTCATGTCTTGGCGGATGGCGGCGCTGCGCCGTTGCAGCATGAAGGATTGAGCCAGATCGCCCAATGAGGAAAGTGACATCGCTTATAGCCTTATCAAGGTTTGCATCATTTCATCGACGGCTTCGATCATCCGGGCGTTGGCCGCAAAGGCCTGCTCAATCTGCATCAGGCGCTGCATTTCGTGATCTGTGTCGACGCCCTCGGCCAGAATGGCCTGAGTGAGAGAGGCCAGCCGCGTCGACGCAAAGCTGAGATGCCCCTCGCCAGCGGCGATATCGGTGCCGATTTGTGAGGTGAAATTGGCGGTCAGGGTGCTGGCGGTGAATGCTGTGCCGCCAAAGCTGCCTGACAAAGGGGTGCGTGCGGCGGTCAAGGTGTCGGATAACCGTTGCAGTTGACGGGCATCGCCGACATTGCCCTGGGTCGCCGCGTTCAGGCCATCGCGCAGCCGCCAGGCCTGGCCGCCTTGGGCCGGGTCAACGGCAGGGTTCAGGGTCAGCCGACCCGCAAGCCCGGTTTCCGCCAGCGGATCGAATGCCAGGCCGCCATCGGTAAACAGCCCCGGATCACCGGGCAGCAAGCTGGGATCGACAGCGGGGTCTTCAAAACGCTCCATCAGGTCGCGTGCCAAGGCATCAAGCTGTGACTGCGCTTGGGGGGCCAGTTCATCCCGGATTTCGAACTGAGCGCCCAGCGTGCCGCCGATCAGCGCCCCTTTCACACTGTCGGTGCGGATCGGCACGCCATTGATTTCCAGGCCGGACAGTGTCCCGGCGCCGATGGATTGATAGGCGGTGATCTGGTTGCTGGGGTCAAAGCTGACCGTGGCGGCCGTGCCGTCCAGCAAGATGGCCCCCCCGGTGGAATACAGCGCAACCTTGCCGTTATCGCGTTGCAATTGGCGCATGGGCACGATGGTATTCAGATCGTCAACGATCTGTTGCCGCATATCCTGAAGCGCAGAGGTATCGGCGCCCTGGCTCAGGGCCTTGGTGATCTGTGCATTCAGATCGCGCACCTGCCCCAGCCCGGTGTTCAACGCGTTGACCTGTGCATCAATCTGTTGATCTGCGGCGCTGCGGGCGGTCTGAACACCTTGGCTGGCCTGTCCCAGAACCGACATCACATCCTGCGCGGCATAAAGCGCGGCGGTCAGTCGTTCGGGCGCGTCGGGGCGGCTGGCGGCGCTGATCAGGCTGCTTTCGAACTTGGCAATGCGGGCCGAAAGCGACGCAGGGTTTTCCGGGGTGCCGACAAGGCTTTCCAATTGGCCCAGAAATGCCATCCGGTCGCTGGCCTGTCCATGATCGGCGGTGGCCAGACGATAATCGGCGATGATGGCGGGGTTGGCCTTGCGGGCGATCCCGTCGATCTGCACCCCGCCCAACATAGAGGAGGACAACGACAGGCTGCGCACCCCATACCCCGGCGTCATCGCGTTTGAAATATTCGATGACACAACCTGCGAGGCGCGGCCCGCTGCGCGCAGGCCGGTCATGGCATTGGACAAGGCCCCGGAAATAGACATATGCGCCCCTTAGTTCAGCGGATTAGCGTTTGATATTGGTGGTTTCTTGCAACATTTCGTCCACGGTCTGGATCACTTTGGCGTTCGAGGAATAGGCGCGCTGGGTCTGGATCATCGAGGTCAGTTCACCGGCGACATCGGTGGTTGATTCCTCGCGCGCGAAGGAAACGATATCGCCCGTCGGCCCATCGCTGGCATCCCACAAAAAGAAGGCGCCGCTGTCGGTTGATGGTTGGTAAATCTGTGCATCCAGGGCGATCATCCCGTTTGGATTGGGTAGATCAACAAGCGGCACCTGATAGATGGTCTTGGTTACGCCCGTGTCGAACGAGGCGCGCACAAACCCGTTGGAATCCACGTCGATGCTGGTCAAATTGCCGACGGGGGATCCATCCTTTGATACGGAAACCGGCGCGAAATTATAGGACAGCTGGGTCAAACCGTCCGAATCGCCATAGGTGCCGATGTCGATCTCGATCGGGCCAGAGGCCACATTGACGATGACCGTGCCCGTGGCCACGTCATAGGCGCCGCCGCTGACGGTGGCGACATTCAACAAGGTGCCGCCGGCGGTGCGCGAATCCTCGAATGTGACGACATATTCGCCGATTGGCGTGCCGGGGGCGGCAGAATCGGTCAATGTCATGGTCCATTCATTCGACGCCCCGGTTCCCGGCACCGTCGGAGTGAACGACACGCTGATGGTTTCAGAGGTGCCCAGGTTGTCGAAATATTCGACCGAAAGCTGCTCAGGATCGCCGGTGGCGCCGGCCTCTGTTTCGGTTGCGGGCAGGTTGACGCCCAATTTGATGGCGGTGGTCGGGTCGCTGGAAAATTCATTGGCGTTAATGCGGATCGGCACCAACCCGTCCGCCGTGTCGCGCGGAAACGATGGGATCGTGCCATCTTGAAGGGCAGGCCAGCCCATCAACACCAGCCCGGAATCAGATTTAAGATAGCCATCGGAATCGGTGCGAAACGATCCGGTCGTGGTCAAAAACATTTGCGATTCATCTTGGTTGACCGCCACATCTGGGCGCTGGGCCACGGGCAGCATCCCGCGCCCGCGCACGGCAAGATCGGTCGCATTCGAGGTGGACACCAGCGTGCCACGTTCATCAATCAGCCGCTGGGTCGAGGTTCGAACCCCGCCCGCCGCGTAAGAACCCGATCCGCTGGCGGTTGTCAGCACCATGGATTCAAAATCAGTCGTCACCCTTTTGTAGCCAAAGGTTGAGGAATTCGCGATGTTATCTGAAATGGAGGCCAAGCGCGTGGCGTTGGCCTGAAGCCCTGCAACCCCTGCATTCAGTGAGGATGATATTGTCATGGCACGCCTTTCTGCTGTGTCAGTCTGAGTTGCCTCATCACTACGCGCGCAGGCTTAACAGCGCGCTAACAGATAAAATGTGCGCTACTTTTTGCGCGCAGGATCATTGGCGCAACAAGATCAGCTCTATCCGGTCGTTGCGCACCGCCATTTGATCCGCGATCGCAGGATCACGATCGGCATGGCCTGTGATGCGGGCGATGCGTTGTGTGGGGGTTTCGTTGGTTTCCAACAGATGCCGCGTGCGCATGGCGCGGGCGCTGGACAAATCCCACACCGGGTTTTCCGCCAAGACAATCGGCTGGGCGCGGACATGGCCTTCGATGGCGATGTCGTTGCGCACCATGCGCGTGGCGCTGGCGATCAGGATCAGCAGATCATGCATCAAATCGGTCGGCGTGTCGGTTCCGTCCAGGAACAACGGGGCCTCGGGCAGGGCAAACAGCTCGATCACCAGACCTTCGTCGGTGATCCGCGTGACCACATGCTCAAGCATTTTCTCCATGACCAATGATTCGCCGCCGCGCCCCAAAAGCGCCTCATTCACGGTATCGAGTGGATCGGGCGGCGCCTCTTGCTCTTGGCCTTGGTCCTGCACCCCGGTGGATCCAAGCGCCTGTTTTTGCTTGGTCACAGTCGTGGCTGATGCCCCAGTGCCTTTTTGCGGCAGCACGTTTTCCGAAAAGATGCTGTCGCCGCCAAAGGCCCCGTCGCCACCGCCGGAAATCCGGTTGATCGGCACGGTGGGCGTGAAATAATCCGCCAGCCCCTTGCGTTGCTGTTCCGTCGTTGCATTCAGCAGCCACATCAACATGAAAAACGCCATCATCGCGGTGACGAAATCGGCATACGCCACTTTCCAGGCACCACCATGGTGCCCACCGCCTTGGATAACCTTTTTCCGTTTGATGATGACTGGTGCGGGAATACCCTGCGCGCCCATGTCTCCACCACTCTTACTTCACCCAAGGGGGGGTATAGCGCGGGTGGGGTTACGGTCGGCTTAACGCCGGCCAGAAACCTTAGGCCTGGCGTTGCTGGGCCAGGTGGATCTGCTTTTGACGTTCGCGAAAGCGGTTTTTGTCGTCTTCTGATGTCTCGTTGACACAGTGGTGACAGCTGACGCCCATTTCAAAGGCGGGGTTGCCCCGGTCTTCGGGCAGGATCGGGCGCCGGCAGCCATAGCACAACATATGTGGGCCTTCCTGAAGGCCATGCCCAACGCTGACCCGCGCGTCAAAGACAAAACATTCCCCGTCCCAGGTGCTTTGGTCTTGGGGGATGTCTTCAAGATACTGCAAAATCCCGCCCTTCAGGTGATAGACATCCTCGACCCCTTGCCCAAGCAGAAAGTTGGTCGATTTTTCACAACGGATGCCACCGGTGCAGAACATCGCGATACGCTTGTTGTGGAACCGGTGTTTGTTTTCTTCCCACCAGGCCGGAAATTCGCCAAAACTCTGGGTTTTGGGATCAATGGCGCCCTTGAAGGTGCCAATCGCGACCTCGTAATCATTGCGCGTATCGATCACCGCCACATCGTCTTGCTGGATCAGATCGTTCCAATCCTCGGGGCGCACATAATGCCCAACCCGCGCGCGCGGATCGACATCAGGTTGCCCCATGGTCACGATCTCGCGCTTTAGGCGCACCTTCATTTTGTTGAACGGCGGGGTCTGGCTGGTGGCTTCTTTCCAGTCCAAATCCGCACAGCCGGGCAGGGCGCGCAAATGCGCCAACACCGCGTCGATCCCGCGGCGCGGCCCGGCGATGGTGCCGTTCACCCCCTCGTTGGCCAAAAGCAGGCTGCCTTTGACATCGCCGGCCAGACAACAGTCCAGCAAAGCCGGCTTGATCGCGGCCGGATCGGCAAAGCGGGTGAAATGATAGAGCGCAGCAATGGTATACATAGGCCCCAAATACTGCCTTCGATTGCACCGGTGCAAGGGGCTTTGCGGCGAAATCTGCCCTTGCGGCGATGACAGCAGTGGGTTTTAACCAACGCCAAAGGTGGGGATACCATGCAAGCATTGATTGTTATCGACGTTCAAAACGATTTTTGCGAGGGCGGGGCGCTGGCGGTGCCCGGCGGCGCGCAAATTGTCGCAGGGATCAACCGCCTGATGGCGACCCATGACGCGGTGATCCTGACCCAAGATTGGCACCCCGCCGGACATATGTCGTTTGCCGCCTCCCATCCCGGCCGGGCGCCGTTTGACGTGGTTGACATGCCCTATGGCGCCCAGGTGCTTTGGCCCGATCACTGCGTGCAAGGCAGCCCCGGCGCCGCCTTTCACCGCGATCTGAACGTGGACGCGGCGGATCTGATCCTGCGCAAGGGGTATAACCGACAGATCGACAGTTACAGCGCGTTTTTCGAAAACGACCGCACAACGCCGACCGGCTTGGCAGGTTATCTGACAACGCGCGGTATCACCCGGTTGACCATGGTCGGCTTGGCCCTTGACTATTGCGTGCAGTATTCGGCGCTTGATGCGCGCGCACTGGGGTTTGACGTGACCGTGCGGGCCGATCTGTGCCGGGCCATTGACCTTGACGGATCGGCACAAGCCGCCAAACAGGCAATGCACCGCGCCGGCGTCCACCAGGAGACCGCGCATGGTTGATATCGCCACCCGCGTTTGGAACCATAAATGGAAGATCGACCCGATTGTCCGGTCGCTGATTGATACGGATTTTTACAAGCTGTTGATGTGCCAGTCGGTGTTTCGCAACAAGCCCGATACGCAGGTCACCTTCAGCCTGATCAACCGCAGCCCCACAGTGCCCTTGGCGCGGTTGATCGACGAAGGCGAGCTGCGCGAGCAACTGGACCACATCCGCTCTTTGTCGCTGTCGCGGGGCGAAAGCACCTGGCTGCGCGGCAATACCTTTTACGGCAAACGCCAGATGTTCCGGCCCGATTTCATGGAATGGTTCGAAAACCTGCGCCTGCCCCCCTATCACCTTGAACGGCGCGGCGATCAATACGAGCTGACCTTCGAAGGCAGCTGGCCCGAGGTGATGATGTGGGAAATTCCCGCGCTGGCCGTGCTGATGGAATTGCGCAGCCGCGCGGTGCTGAATGGGCTGGAAAAGTTCGAGCTCCAGGTGCTTTATGCCCGTGCCATGACGCGGGTCTGGGAAAAAATCGAGGCGCTGAACGATATCCCCGATCTGTCCATCGCCGATTTCGGCACCCGGCGGCGGCACAGCTATCTGTGGCAGGACTGGTGCGTGCAAGCCATGAGCGAAGGCCTGGGCCATGCCTTCACCGGCACCTCGAATTGCAAAATCGCCAAGACCCGTGAACTCGAGGCCATCGGCACCAACGCCCATGAATTGCCGATGGTCTATGCCGCGCTGGCAAAAACCGATGCAGCCTTGGCGCAGGCCCCCTATGACGTGCTGTCAGATTGGCACGAAGAACATGACGGCAACCTGCGGATCATCTTGCCCGACACCTATGGCAGCCAGGGCTTCTTGGCCAACGCCCCTGATTGGCTGGCTGGTTGGACGGGCATCCGTATCGACAGCGGCGACCCCGCCGCCGCCGCCGAAACCGCCATAAACTGGTGGCGCGCCCGCGGCGAAGACCCCAGCCACAAGCGCATCATCTTCAGCGATGGCCTGGATGTGACCACCATCCGGGCGCTGCACAGGCAATTCTCTCAGCGGGTCAAAGTGTCTTTTGGCTGGGGCACATTGCTGACCAATGATTTCCGCGGGCTGGTGCCAAATGACGGGCTGGCGCCGTTCTCGCTCGTGTGCAAAGCCATCAGCGCCAATGGTCGTCCAACGGTGAAACTTTCTGACAACCCCAACAAGGCCATGGGCCCACAGGACGAAATCGACCGCTACAAACGGGTCTTTGCCCTGGGGCCGCAAACCGCACAGGATGTCATCGTCTAGCGCACAGTTTCCCCCTGGCGCCCGGCGGCGCCCCGGACGCGCGCGCCTTTCTTTTGTTCTTAAATATCCCCGCCGGAGGCATCCAACCTGTAAATCTTCCGCGCCCAAGGCGGTCCGCGCTCCCTAACGTCGCAGCTCCTCCAGCCAGGCCGTCAGCGTGACCGAGGCCGGGCCAAGGCGCTGCTCATCAAACTGGCCCCCGACGGCGGATCGCTCCAGGTTGAACTCGATCGTTGTGGCACCCTGGCGATTGGCTTCGGCCACGAAACCTGCGGCAGGATACACATTCCCCGAGGTTCCGATCGCGGCGAAAATATCCGCCTGCGCCAAAAGTTCATAGATCCGTTCCATCTCATAAGGCATTTCCCCGAACCAAACGATGTCGGGCCGCGCGGCGGGGCTGTGGCACTTGGGGCAGGGCGCGCCGGGCTGCATCACCATCGGTGCCGGCCAACGATGTGTGCAGGCCCCGCAGAGTGCGCCGCTCAAACTGCCGTGCATGTGAATAACCCCGTCCGTGCCGGCCCGGCTGTGCAGGTCATCGACGTTTTGGGTGATCACGCTCAAGGCCACGCCAGGCAGGTTTTGCACATCGGTCAAGGCCATGTGGCCCGGATTGGGTTGGGCCTGCGCCGCCTGCGCGCGGCGGGCGTTATAGAAATCGACCACCAGGCGCGGATCGCGGGCAAAACCTTCGGGCGTGGCGACGTCCTCAACCCGGTGCTTGGCCCAAAGCCCATCCTCGGCGCGAAACGTCTCAAGCCCGCTTTCAGCCGAAATTCCGGCGCCGGTCAGCACGACGATATTGGTCATTTGCCCCTCCTTTGATCTGCGGCGCGCTAACCGTCGATCAAATTCAGATGCTCTGCAAGCCATGGCAGGACCAGGCGGGCGGGTTGGATCAGTTTTTCCAGGGCGATGGCCTGTCCGGCGCGGGCAATATCTTCTGGCACCGGCCCGGCCCATTCGGCGCTGGTAAACAGCGACACCCGCCGGGCAGGGGCGGCAAAAGGCAAAGGCTGGGGCAGCAGCTGCCCGTGCAGTGCCGAAGCGGCAACAAAAGTCAGGGCGGTGGTAATGGTGATCCCGCCACCCTGTGCAACCATAGCCATGGCCATTTGCGCCGATTGCATGTCAAACCGGCGCGGCGCCTGGATCTTGGCCGCATCCAGCCATTGCTCCACCTGCTGGCGCCGATGTTGTCCGACCAATGGCAAGATCAAGGGTGTTTCGGGGCCAAGGGCGGTCAAATCACACGGGGTGCCGCGCGGCGCCACCAAAAGATAGGGGTCATGCAGCATGGGGTATTCGGTGATCCCGTCCAAGGCGGCTTTCCCGGCACAGGCCACAACCATATGCAGCGCCTTACCATGCAGCCGCGCCAACAGATCGGCGCCTGGCCCGCAAGAGACGGCGATACTGGTGGCGGCCATGCGGGTGGCCAGATCGGCCAGCAAGGGCGGCGCCAACAAGGGCGACAGATCCTCGCTTATCCCGACGTTCAGCGTTTCGACCTGATCCAGCTCAAGCGCGCTCAGCTCGCTTTGGGTGCGGCGCAAAATATCCAGCGCATCGCCCACCTTGTCCAGAAAACTGTGACCGGTGTGGGTCAACCGCATCGGGCGGCGGCTGTGGTCAATCAGATCAACACCAAGGGCCTTTTCAAGATTGCGCAGCTGTTGGCTGACCGCCGGCTGGCTTAACCCGGTTATCACCGAGGTTTTTGCCACGGACCCTGTGCTGGCCAGCGTCTCAAAGACTTCAAGCCCCCGAAGGGTCACACCTTTTAACAACATTTACTTACTCGCACCAAACTTACGGTTTAACTGTCGCACCCATTGGCAGGACAAATCAACTCGGACAATGCCGGGACTGGCCGGTTCTCGCTTATTCCATTTGGGCGCCGGGGCGATTATCTTTGCATATTGGCGGCGGGGGGCGCAAATCGCCCTTGAAAACAGCAGAAAAAGCGATCATCTAGGCGGCGCCCACGTCTGGCTGGGTGCTAAGTGCAAGGAGAGACCATGGCCAAGGAAGATACGCTCGAATTTCCAGGTGTCGTGAAGGAACTTCTGCCGAACGCGACATTCCGGGTCGAGCTTGAAAACGGCCATGAAATTATCGCGCATACGGCGGGAAAGATGCGCAAGAACCGCATCCGTGTTCTGGCCGGAGATAAAGTTCAGGTCGAAATGACCCCCTATGATCTGACAAAAGGTCGGATCAACTATCGTTTCAAATAACCCTTGTTTATTCTGGGGTCAGGATCGCCGCGTCGCAAGGAATTGCTGGCGCAAATTGGTGTTGCGCCTGACGCGGTGCGCGCGCCCGACATCGACGAAACCCCAAATGCCAATGAACTGCCGCGCCCCTATTGCGCGCGCATGGCCTATGAAAAGCTGTGCGCGGTTCCGGCTGGTCCCGATGATATCGTGTTATCGGCCGATACGGTCGTCGCGCTGGGCCGCCGCATCATGGGCAAGCCCCGCACCATAGACGAGGCCCGGTCGTTTTTGCAGGCCATGTCTGGCCGCCGCCACAAGGTCATCACCGCCATTGCGGTCCGGCGCGGCGATAAGATCTGGCAAAAAGACGTGCAAAGCACCGTGCGGATGAAGGCGCTGTCAAACGCCGAGCTTGAGGGCTATCTGGCCACGGGCGACTGGCAGGGCAAAGCGGGCGGCTATGGAATCCAAGGCCCGGCGGGGGCGCTGATCCCCTGGATCAATGGATCCTTTACTGCGATTGTCGGCCTGCCGCTGGCTGAAACGGCGGCTTTGCTTGGGGCCGCCGGTCTTGACTTTGCCGCACCCAAAGGAGAGCCGTCATGAAAGGCCGCACGATTGTTCTGGATCACCTGAAAGACCGCGAGGCGGCAGCCCTGATCGTGGATGGCCGGCTTGAGGATCTTTTGATTGATGGGGATGCGCCCCGCGTGGGCACGGTTTATCGCGCCATTGCCGACCGTCCGGTCAAGGGGCAGGGCGGCATGTTCTTGAAAACCCCGGACGGCAGCGCGTTCTTGCGTCAGGTCAAAGGCTTGGCGCCGGGTCAGCCGATCCTTGTGCAGGTGACAGGTCACGCCGAGCCGGGCAAAGCCATGCCCGTCACCCAAAAGCTGTTGTTCAAAAGCCGCTTTGCGATTGTGACGCCGGATGCGCCAGGATTGAATATTTCGCGGTCGATCAAAGACGAGGCCGAGCGCGATCGCCTGCTGGAAATCGCTCACGAGGCCCTGGCAGGCCAGAGCTTTGGCCTGATCTTGCGGTCTTGTTGCGCGGGGGCCGCAGAAGACGACATCGCCGAGGATATTGCCAATATGGCCGCCCTTGCCGCCACTGTGCTGGCCGATGACGGTCAAGGCCCCGAAACATTGGCCGAAGGCGACGGGCCGCATCTGTTGGCCTGGAGAGACTGGACCGCCCCCGCCGAGGTGGTGACAACCCCCGGCGGATTTGAAGACCACGCGGTTCTTGACGCCATCGAAGCGGCGCAATCCCCGGCCGAGCCGTTGCCCGCCGGCGCCGGGCTTTTTATTGAGCCCACCCGCGCTTTGGTGGCCGTAGATGTCAACACCGGCAATGATGCCTCGCTGGCGGCGGGGATCAAGGCCAATATGGCCTGTGCCAAGGCTTTGCCGCGGGCGTTGCGGTTGCGGGGGCTGGGCGGCCAGATCGTGCTGGACTTGGCGCCGATGCCCAAGAAGGATCGCCGCGCCTTTGAAACGGCCCTGCGCCAAGCCTTTCGCGGCGATGACATCGAAACCGCTTTGGTCGGGTGGACGCCGCTTGGCCATTTTGAGCTGCAACGCAAACGTTTGCGCACCCCGCTGAGCGAATGCCTGTCATGAGCTGTCCGATCTGCGCCAAACCCGCACAAGAGCGTTTTCGCCCGTTTTGTTCACGCGGCTGTGCGGATCGGGATTTGCTGAACTGGCTGGATGGGCGCTATGTGGCGCCGGCAGGGGATGAGGGCGATTTGCCAGAGGCAGACGCGCCCCTGGATCACGGCCCCCTGCAATAAAGCACGGCTTGGCCCGTTGCCAGGCATGGCGCGTATGCCCCGCAATGCGTGCGTGGCCAGAACAGGGCCGGCGATCAGGCCAAGGCGTCAAGCGCTTGGGCCAGGTCAATGGCCCCATCATAAAGCGCCCGCCCTGAAATCGCCCCGGCAATCACGCCGGTATCCCGCAGCGCCAAAAGATCGCCAAGCGTCGAAACGCCGCCGCTGGCAATGACCGGGATGCGCACGGCGCGGGCCAGCGCCTGGGTGGCGGCGATGTTGGGTCCGCCCATGGCGCCGTCACGGTTGATATCGGTATAGATAATCGCCGCCACGCCCGCGTCTTCAAAGGATCTGGCAAGGTCGTTGACCTGAATATCGGTTTCGGTGGCCCAGCCCTTGGTGGCCACAAACCCGTTGCGCGCATCAATCCCGACGGCAATCTGATCGGGAAAAGCCTTGGCGGCCTGCCGCACCAGATCGGGATCTTCTACCGCTACGGTGCCAAGGATGACGCGGGCAATGCCCTTATCCAGCCACTGTTCGATGGTGGCCATGTCGCGGATACCGCCGCCCAGTTGCGCGGGCACTTTGCAGGCTTTCAAGATCGCCTCGACCGGGGCGGCATTGACCGGCTGTCCGGCAAAGGCGCCATTCAGATCGACAAGATGCAGCCATTCGCAGCCGGCGGCCACAAACGCACGGGCCTGTGCGGCCGGGTCATCGTTAAACACAGTCGATTGGGCCATATCGCCATGCACCAGCCGCACGGCCTGTCCGTCTTTGAGGTCAATCGCGGGGTAAAGGATCATGGCACACCTGTTATTGTCTTTGGCAGGCTTTTGCCTGTTTCGACGGCGATATGCAACGCACCGCGATGTAGCGCTTGCCTTTGTCGCGGGATTAGCGGCAGCATGGACAAAACGACGGAGGCAATGATGAAAAGACGGCTGATTGCGCTGGCAATGATCTTGGCGGGGGCGGCGGCCCAGGCCGATCCGCTGGAAGGCACATGGAAAACCCAAATTGATGACGGCGCCTATGCCCATGTGGCCATCGCGCCATGCGGCGCCAATTTTTGTGGCACCATCGCCCGCACCTTTAATGAGGACGGCGAATACACATCCCCCAATCTGGGGCGAATGATCGTGATTGACATGACCCCCGAAGGGCAGGGCCGTTATCGCGGCAAGGTCTGGCGGCCATCAAATGACAAAATCTATATCGGCAAAGTGGCCTTGACGGGCGATGACCTCAAGCTGTCGGGCTGTATCGCGGGCGGGCTTTTGTGTTCCAAGCAAAGCTGGACCCGGCTTAAGTAAGCCGCCCGGCGCCTATGGGCGCCAGGCCAGAAAATTCGCGATCATCCGCAGGCCGGTGGCCTGGCTTTTTTCGGGGTGGAATTGCATGCCGATCATGTTGTCCCTGCCGACAACAGCGGTGACGTCGCTGCCATAGGACACATGCGCCAGGCGCTGGGCGCGGCTGTTGACCTGCATGTGATACGAGTGAACAAAATAAGTGTGATCCCCAGCGGAAATTCCGGCAAACACCGGGTGCGGCGCGTCAATCACCAGATCGTTCCAGCCCATATGCGGCACCTTAAGGCTGCGGTCCTGGGGGGCGATCTTTGTGACCTCTCCGTCAATCCAGCCAAGGCCCGGCGTTTCGCTGTATTCAAATCCGCGCTGGGCCATCAGTTGCATGCCGACACAAATTCCCAGAAACGGGCGGGCCTTGGTGATTGTGGCCTCGACCATTGCATCATAAAGACCGCTCTGCCCCCGAAGCGCAGCCATACAGGCCGGAAACGCGCCGTCACCGGGCAGCACCAGCCGATCGGCGCGGGCAATCACGTCGGCGTCGGATGTCACCACGATTTGCCCGGCGCCGGTTTCCTGGGCCATGCGCTCAAAAGCTTTGTGCGCGGAATGCAGATTTCCGCTTTCGTAATCAATAATCGCTGTCAGCATTGGTTACAGCGCGCCCTTGGTCGATGGGATCGCATCGCCCTTGCGCGCGTCATGTTCGACGGCATCGCGCAGCGCACGGGCGACGGCCTTGAAGGCGGCCTCGACGATGTGGTGGCTGTTGACGCCGTGCAGCAGGTCGATATGCAGCGTGATCCCGCCATGTGTGGCCAGTGCCTGAAAGAATTCGCGCACCAATTCGGTATCAAAGGTGCCGATTTTTTGGGTGGGAATATCGACGTTCCACACCAAAAATGGCCGCGCCGACAGATCCAAGGCACAGCGCACCAGCGCGTCGTCCATCGGCAACAAGCATGACCCATAGCGCCGGATGCCGCGTTTGTCGCCCAGGGCCGCGGCCAGCGCCTGACCGATGGCGATGCCTGTGTCCTCGACGGTGTGGTGATCGTCGATATGCAAATCACCTGTTGCCTTGACCGTCATGTCAATCAGCGAATGACGGGCCAGCTGATCCAGCATGTGATCGAAAAAGCCGACCCCGGTGGCCATATCATAGGCGCCGCTGCCATCCAGGCAAAGCGACACCGAAATATCTGTTTCGGCGGTTTTGCGGGTCAGGGTGTGGCTGCGCATCATGGGCTCCGATCTTTTTGGGTCGTGTCCTTATATCAGGGTGTTGCGGCAGGCCAAGCCTTGGCGATCAGGGATTGCACCGCCTGTGCCAGATATGTCAGCCTAGGCGCGGGCAGGATGCCCCGCCAAAGGAAAAATTCATGAGCACTTGCGTCTTTATTCAAATCCGCTGCAAACCCGGCAAGACCTATGAAGTGGCCGAAAACATCGCGCTGCGGGAAATCCATTCAGAGCTGTATTCCACCAGCGGAAATTACGATTTGCTGATGAAGCTTTATGTGCCCAAGGGTCAGGATGTTGGCATTTATATCAATGACAACCTTCTGGATATCGAAGGGATTGAACGATCCCTGACCACGATGACCTTCAAGGTGTTCTAAGAAGGGCGCGCTGGGATCGCAGTTTCCCGTGCAGCACCGCCCCCGACCCAGCCCGGCCCCATGCCGCCGATGCCCCAAGGGCGGAACGCCCGGTTGGTTCTGCCGGCCGGCGCGGGCCGATGGGTTGCATTGCCGTGACCAATACGGGCGGCATCAACACCGAGAAAACCACGCCGCATGAAAACAAAAAAGCCGCCCAATGGGCGGCCTTCTTGGTGACTGTGGGTTCAGTCTAATTGGAGCGGGCGAGGCGATTCGAACGCCCGACCCTAACCTTGGCAAGGTTATGCTCTACCCCTGAGCTACGCCCGCTTCCTTGAGCGATCAGATACTAAGGCGCGGGCGGGGCCGCAAGGGATAAAATGCGCCTTGTCGCAAAAAAATGTGGCGGTCGGGGCTACTCCAACTCGATCAAAAGATCTTTGGCGTCGATTTGGGCGCCGGGGGCGATGTGGACGGCCTTGATGGTGGCGCTGCGTTCGGCATGGATGCCGGTTTCCATTTTCATCGCCTCGATGGTCAGCAGCAGATCGCCTTCTTTGACCTCTTTTCCCACCTGCGCCGCGACCGAGGCAACAACCCCCGGCATCGGGGCGCCGATGTGGTCTTGGTTGCCAGGCTGGGCCTTTGGGCGCTGGGTGGTCGTGGACTTGACCAACCGGTTCGGCACACGAATCACGCGCGGCTGACCGTTGAGCTCAAAGAACACTTTGACCTCGCCCTCGGGGGTGGTTTCCCCCACCGCCTGAAGCCGTATTTCAAGCGTCTTGCCCGGATCGATCTCGGCTTCGATTTCCTCGCCCGGTTCCATTCCATAAAAGAATGTCTTGGTGGGCAAGCTGCGCACCGGGCCATAGAGACGGTGCCGGCCCATGTAATCCATGAACACCTTGGGATACATCAAATAACCGCTAAGATCTTCGTCATCGACGGCTTTGCCATCCATGGCGGTGCTGGCCTCAAGGCGCAGCGCCTCAAGATCGGCGGGCGGCAGGTGCTTGCCGGGGCGTTCGGTATTGGGGGCCTCGTCCTTCAGCACTTTGCGCAGAATCGCATCGGGGAAACCGCCGGGGGGCTGGCCCAGATTGCCGCGCATCATATCCACGACCGAATCGGGAAAGGACAAATCGGTGCCGGGGTCTTCGACCTGGGCGCGGGTCAGGCCCTGGCTGACCATCATCAGCGCCATATCCCCCACCACCTTTGAGCTTGGCGTGACCTTGACGATATCGCCGAACATCTGGTTCACATCGGCATAGCTGCGCGCCACTTCGGGCCAGCGGTCCGCCAACCCAAGCGAGGCCGCCTGCGCCTTGAGGTTGGTGAACTGCCCGCCCGGCATCTCGTGCAGATATACCTCGGACGAGGGGGCCTGCATCCCGGTTTCAAAGGCGGCGTATTGCCCGCGGACGCCTTCCCAGTAATCGGAAATCTCGCGCACTGCGCGCATATCCAGACCTGTGTCGCGTTCGGTGTTGCGCAGGGCCTCGACCACTGAACCAAGGGTGGCCTGGCTGGTGTTGCCGCTAAAGGCATCCATGGCGCAATCAACCGCATCCACCCCGGCCTCAGAGGCGGCAAGGATGGTGGCGCAGGCAATGCCGGCCGTGTCGTGGGTGTGGAAATGGACCGGCAGGCCGACTTCGGATTTGAGCGCCCGCACCAAGACCCGCGCCGCCGCAGGTTTAAGCAGCCCGGCCATGTCTTTCAGACCCAGCACATGCGCGCCGGCGGCCTTAAGATCCCGGCCCATCTGAACATAGTATTTCAGATCGTATTTGGCCCGGTTCGGATCCAGAATATCACCAGTATAACAGATCGTGCCTTCGCACAGCTTGTCGTTTTCGATGACGGCATCCATGGCAACGCGCATGTTTTCAACCCAGTTGAGGCTGTCAAACACCCGGAACACATCCACCCCGGTGCGCGCCGCGACGCGGACAAATTCCTGCACCACGTTATCAGGATAATTGGTATAGCCCACACCGTTGGACCCGCGCAGCAGCATCTGTGTCATGACATTTGGCAGGGCGGCGCGCAAATCGCGCAAACGTTGCCACGGGCATTCCTGCAAGAACCGATAGGCCACATCAAAAGTGGCCCCGCCCCAGCATTCCACACTGAACAGTTGCGGCAGGTTCGCGGAATAGGCGGGGGCCACTTTGATCATGTCGATGCTGCGCATCCGGGTGGCCAACAGCGATTGATGCCCGTCGCGCATGGTGGTGTCGGTGATCAACAGCTGTTGCTGTTGCCCCATCCAGTCGGCCACGGCCTGTGGGCCTTTTTGTTCCAGCAGGTTGCGGGTGCCCATTTTGGGTTGTTCGCGCCCGGCTGGGGGGCGCGGGATGCGCAGGCTGGCGTGCGGGCGCGGATGGTCCTTGGTTTCGGGATGCCCATTCACGGTGATATCGGCAATATAGGTCAGAACCTTGGTGCCGCGGTCACGCCGCTTTGAGAACTGAAACAGCTCGGGCGTGTCGTCAATGAACTTGGTGGTATAGGTGTTGTCCAGAAAGGTCGGGTGTTTCAGCAGGTTCTCGACAAAGGCGATGTTGGTGGACACCCCGCGAATGCGGAATTCGCGCAGGGCGCGGTCCATGCGGCGGATCGCCTGTTCGGGGGTGGGGGCCTTGGCCGTGACCTTGACCAGCAGGCTGTCGTAATAGCGGGTAATCACCCCGCCCGAATAGGCGGTGCCGCCATCAAGGCGAATGCCCATGCCCGTGGCGCTGCGATAGGCCGAAATCCGGCCATAATCAGGAATGAAATTGTTCTGGGGGTCTTCGGTGGTGATCCGTGTCTGAAGCGCGTGGCCGTTCAGACGTACGTCATCCTGGCTGGCCTTGCCGGTGGCCTCGGCGATGGTTTTCCCTTCGGCGATCAGGATCTGGGCCTGAACGATGTCGATGCCGGTGACCTCTTCCGTCACGGTGTGCTCAACCTGCACACGGGGGTTTACCTCAATGAAATAAAATTTACCGTCAGTCATATCCATCAGGAATTCGACGGTGCCGGCGCATTCATATCCCACATGCGCACATATTTTGCGGCCCAGGGCGCAGATTTCCTCGCGCTGGGCTTCGCTCAGATAGGGCGCCGGGGCGCGCTCAACCACTTTTTGGTTGCGGCGCTGGACCGAACAATCCCGTTCATAAAGGTGATACATCCCGCCCATTTTATCGCCCAGGATCTGCACCTCGACGTGGCGGGCGCGGGTGATCATCTTTTCCAGATAGCCCTCGCCATTACCAAAGGCGGCTTCGGCCTCGCGCCGGCCCTCAAGCACCTTTTCCTCAAGCTCGTCTTCCGAGGTGATCGGGCGCATGCCGCGACCGCCCCCGCCCCAGCTGGCCTTAAGCATAAGCGGAAAGCCGACGGCCTTGGCCTCGGCGCGGATGGCGTCCATGTCATCGCCCAACACTTCGGTGGCGGGAATGACCGGCACCCCGGCCTCCATTGCCACCCGCCGGGCGCTGGCCTTGTCGCCCAAGGCGCGCATTGTCTCGGCGCGGGGGCCGATGAAGGTGATGCCGTTTTGAACGCAGGCATCGACGAAATCGGGATTTTCCGACAGCAGCCCATAGCCGGGGTGGATCGCGTCTGCGCCGCTTTCCTTGGCGACGCGGATGATTTCGGGGATGCTCAGATAGGCCGCGACCGGTCCCAGCCCGGCGCCAATGCGATATGCCTCGTCGGCCTTGAACCGATGCAGGCCCAGCTTGTCTTCTTCGGCATAAACCGCGACCGTTTTCTTGCCCATTTCATTTGCCGCGCGCATGATGCGGATGGCGATCTCGCCGCGATTGGCGATCAGGATTTTTGAAAATTCGGTCATTGCTTGGGCCTTTTGATCAGACGCGCCGGGGCGCGTGGGTCGCGTTCGAAAGCATTGCTAGTTGGTCGGCCGCAGATGCGTTACGCGTTTTGCGGCGGTTTGATGCTGCACTGCGGCACGATGCGACGAATTGTCCGATCAATCAAGCAAGAAGTGACCAGGCAGGGATTGCAGGCTTTTGGCGCCCAGCTGTCCCATGTTGGCAATCAGATCAAGGCGCAGCATATCGACCAGATGATCCAGGCCCGCCGGCCCCAGCGCCGCAAGCGCGTAATGGGGCGCGCGCCCCAGCATGACAAAATCAGCCCCAAGCGCCAGCGCCCGAAGAATGTCCAGGCCCCCTTCGATGCCGCTGTCAAAGATCAGCGGCAGGCCGGTGACGGCGCGAATGTCTGGCAGGGCCTGAATGGTTGCGGGGGCTGCGTCAAATTGGCGTCCGGCGTGGTTTGAAACCCACAGCGCGTCAACGCCCATCCCCTCAAGCCGGGGGGCATCTTCGGCGCGCAGCACCCCCTTGACGATGAACGGCCCCTGCCAGGCATCGCGCAGCCACTGCACATAGTCCCAATCGGGCGAGGTGCGCAGCAAGTATCCGACATGCGCGGTCGAGGACAGGCTGGCATTGGGTGTCGCCGCATATTTCGCCAGCATCCGCATCCGGGGCATTCCGCGCCGGGCCATGCCCAGCGCCCAGGCCGGACGCCGGGCAACCTGCGCCAGCAATCTGGGGGTCAGCCGCGGGGGCTGGGTCAAACCTGACCGGGTCTGGCGTTCACGGCGCGAGGCGACGGGCACATCCACCGTCAGCACCAGCGTTTTGAACCCCGCCTGGCGGGCCCGTGTCAGCATGTCGGAACGAATTTCGGGGTCGCGGGGCGGATACATCTGAAACCAACCCTGCGCGCCCAGATGGGGGGCCAGATCCTCGGGGGATTGGCTGGCGACTGTCGACAGGCAATAGGGCAACCCGGCCCGCGCGGCTGCCCGTGCCAGATGGCCTTCGGCATCGGGCCACATCAGGCCCGACATCCCCACCGGCGCAAACCCAAGCGGCAGGGCCAGACGTTCGCCCAAAAGCGTCGCGCTGAGGTCGGGGGTGAATTCGCCGTGCAGCACCGAGGGCGCAAAGCCGATCCGATCCAGGGCGGTGCGATTGCGGTTTTTTGTGGCCTCGGTGCCGGTGGCCGAATCAAGGTATTCCCAGACAAACGGCGGAATGCGCTGTTTGGCGCGGGCTTTCAGATCGCTGATTGCGGGGTAACGGCTGTGTAAATCCATGGCCGCATTTGGGCGGCGGACGGCGGATTTGTCCAGCGTCTTTGCATCCTAAGAACAGATCGCGAACGTATCTTTATCTGCGCGCGCTTTCGCGCTAGGTTGCCGCCATGAGCAGTTTCGATGAAATGGACGCCTTTGAGGGCGCTTCGCTGTCCGCGCGTGCTATGGCTGCGCGCCCGCAACCCTATCTTGAGGGGCTGAACCCCGCCCAGCGCGCCGCGGTTGAACATCTGGACGGCCCGGTGCTGATGCTGGCAGGAGCCGGCACCGGCAAGACCCGCGCCCTGACAGCGCGAATCGTTCATCTGCTGAACACAGGCCGGGCGCGCCCCAATGAAATTCTGGCGGTTACTTTCACCAACAAAGCCGCGCGGGAAATGAAAACCCGCGTCGCTGCGATGTTGGGACAAGATATCGAAGGCATGCCCTGGCTGGGCACGTTCCATTCGATCTGTGTCAAGCTGTTGCGCCGCCACGCCGAGCTGGTTGGGTTGAAATCAAATTTCACCATTCTGGACACTGATGATCAGCTGCGCTTGTTGAAACAATTGATCCGCGCAGAAGGGATTGACGACAAACGCTGGCCGGCGCGCCATCTGGCCGGGATCATCGACGGTTGGAAAAACCGCGCACTGACCCCCGATCGCATCCCCAGCAGCGATGCCGGGGCCTATAACCATCAGGGGCCGGCGCTTTATGCACAATACCAGACGCGCCTGCGCGAGCTGAACGCCACCGATTTTGGCGATCTGCTGCTGCATATGGTGGTGATCTTTCAGACCCACCCGGATATTTTGACCCAATATCAGCGTTGGTTCCGGTTTGTGCTGGTGGATGAATACCAGGACACGAATGTGGCGCAATATCTGTGGCTGCGTCTGCTGGCCGGTGGTCACAAAAACATTTGCTGTGTGGGGGATGACGATCAGTCGATCTATGGCTGGCGCGGCGCCGAGGTCGGCAATATCTTGCGGTTTGAACAAGATTTTCCCGGCGCCCATGTGGTGCGGCTTGAACAGAACTATCGGTCGACACCGCATATTCTGGCGGCGGCCTCGGGGGTTATTCAGGGCAATCAGGGCCGCTTGGGTAAAACCCTTTGGACCGAAACCCAAGAAGGCGAAAAATTGCGCCTGATCGGCCATTGGGATGGCGAAGAAGAAGCCCGGTGGATCGGCGACGAAATCGAAGCAGCCCAGCGCGGCACAAGGGGTATGGCACCCGTGTCGCTGGATCAGATGGCGATCTTGGTGCGGGCCTCGCACCAGATGCGCGCCTTTGAGGATCGTTTTTTGACCATCGGCTTGCCCTATCGTGTCATAGGCGGGCCGCGGTTTTATGAACGCATGGAAATTCGCGATGCCATGGCCTATTTCCGGGTTGTGACCAGCCCGGATGACGATCTGGCCTTTGAGCGGATCGTCAATACGCCCAAACGCGGGCTGGGCGAACGGGCGCAACAAAATATTCAGCGTTTGGCACGCAGCAACGGTGTATCGCTTGTCGAAGGCGCAAGGCTGTTGCTTGAGACCAAGGGAATCACCGGCAAGGGGGGCAAGGCCCTGGCCGAATTGATCCAAGGCATTGACCGTTGGGCCTTGGCCTGCCGCAACGCCGGGCAAAGCCATGTCGAACTGGCCGAGATCATTCTGGACGAAAGCGGCTATACCGCGCATTGGCAAAACGACAAAACCCCCGAGGCACCAGGCCGGCTGGAAAACCTGAAAGAGCTGGTCAAAGCGCTTGAGCAGTTTGAAAATCTGCAAGGTTTCTTGGAACATGTCAGCCTGATCATGGACAATGAAACCGATGACGGTGGCGCCAAAGTGTCGATCATGACCCTTCACGCCGCCAAGGGGCTTGAATTTCCGGTCGTGTTTCTGCCCGGATGGGAAGACGGGCTGTTTCCGTCCCAACGTTCGATGGATGAAAGCGGGGTCAAGGGCCTCGAGGAAGAGCGCCGCCTGGCCTATGTCGGTATCACCCGCGCCGAACAGGTCTGCACCGTGTCCTTTGCCGCCAATCGGCGGGTGTTTGGGCAATGGCAATCTGCGCTGCCCTCGCGGTTCATAGACGAGCTGCCAGCGGCCCATGTCGATGTGCTGACCCCGCCCGGCCTTTATGGCGGGGGCTATGGTGCGGCCGCGCCGTCACGGCTGCATGATTCGGCGGCCGAGGCCGATGTCTATAATTCCCCCGGCTGGCGCCGTCTTCAGGCGCGTTCCGGTCAGCGTTCTGCCCATCAACAACCCAAAGCCAGCGCCACCATTATAGATGCCGAAGCCGTGGCGCGATTTGAAATTGGCACGCGGGTTTTTCACCAAAAGTTCGGCTATGGCCGGGTGACGGCGGTCGATGCCGACAAGTTGGAGATCGCATTTGAAAAAGCGGGCACCAAAAAGGTGGTGGCCCGTTTTGTCGATCCTGCGGATGATCTGCCGTTCTAAGACGGCGCCGCATTGATCGCGATACCTGTGCCGGGCTGGCCGGGCCGTTTGCTAAGACGGCCAAGCGCCGCTTTGCAAAGCGATCAGGCGATTTTGAAAACGAGGTTATACAAATAAGAACGGCGGCCCCAGGGAGGAGGGGGCCGCCGTCTTTGTTCACCAACAAGATCAGGGAGGAGGAATATCTTATCGGTGAATTCCGGTCAGCGCGATCAGGCGTGCTGTCCGTATGCTGTTTCAAAGGCAATGCGGCGAATGTCGCTGCGGGCGATGCCCAGATCGTTCAGATCACGGGTGCTCAGGTTGCTCAGCTCGGTCAGGGTTGTGCGATACATGCGGCGCTTGGCGGCACGTTGATAAAGGGCGGATGCTGCATGCGAAAGCGCCGCCGATGCGCGCTCTACCAGGCTGAGGGAAGGGTTTGAGATGTCGTTGTAAAAAGCCATTTGCTTGCCGCCGTTCATGTTCATTTCGATGGCGGCTATATCGCGCCGATGCTGCAACTGCACAACACACAGCTTGTCATTGCCGCTATGCAGCAATTGCATAGGATGCCGCAACGGTTGAGAAATTTCTCTGTGGGGTTGCTTTCGCCGGTAAAGCTGCCATGTCAAACGACGAGTGCCGAACGGAAAGGACGACCCATGCCTGTGACCAAATCCCAAGTCGAAGACGCGCTGCAAGCGCTGCATCTGCCTGACGGGCGCAGCATCATTGCCCATGATCTGATCCGGGCGTTGACGATCGACGGCACGGCCGTGCGCTTTGTGATCGAGGCACCGTCGCCCGAAGTTGCCGCACAGATGGGACCGCTGCGCGATGCGGCCGAAAAGATCGTGCGCGGGATGGATGGTGTGGATCAGGTCAGCGTCGCCTTGACCGCGCATGGGCCGGCGGCCAAGCCATCGGCGCCGCCCAGCCTTAAGATAGGCGGTCATCCCAAGCCGCAGGCGGCCCCAAGCAAGCCGACGGGCGTTCAGCGCATCTTGGCCATCGGGTCCGGCAAGGGCGGGGTAGGCAAATCCACGGTTTCATCGAACCTGGCGGTGGCCTTGGCGCGCGCCGGGCGTAAGGTGGGCCTGTTGGATGCGGATATCTATGGCCCCAGTCAACCGCGCATGATGGGGATCAACAAACGCCCGGCCAGCCCGGATGGCAAGACCATTATTCCCTTGCAGGCCCATGGCGTCACGATGATGTCCATTGGTTTCATGTTGGAAGAAGGCAAGGCCGTGGTTTGGCGTGGGCCGATGTTGATGGGGGCGCTGCAACAGATGCTGGGGCAGGTCGAATGGGGCGAGTTGGACGTTCTGATCGTCGATTTGCCACCCGGCACCGGGGACGTTCAACTGACCCTGTGCACCAAATCAGAGCTGACCGGCGCCATCGTGGTCAGCACCCCGCAGGACGTAGCGTTGATCGACGCTCGCAAGGCCATTGACATGTTCGCCACGCTCAAGACGCCGGTCCTGGGCCTGATCGAAAACATGAGCAGCTTTGTCTGCCCGGACTGTGGCACGCAAAGCCATATCTTTGGGCATGGCGGCGTCGCGGACGAGGCCAAGGCATTGGGTCTGCCGCTGTTGGGGACTTTGCCGATTGATCTGGAAACCCGCCTGGCCGGCGACGCCGGTCAGCCGATTGCAGCGGGTGACAGCCCAATGGCCCAGGCCTATGCGCAGATTGCCAAAGGGTTGATCGACGGCGGTATGGCCTAAGCTGCGGCCATACCCCATTTTGGGCTGCGCGCGCGGGCTGTGGGAAACCATGGGACGCGCGCCGATTTGATCAATAACTGCGGGTTGTTCCGAATCACTTTGGCACCACCCACGGGAATACCCTGCCGATATTCGCGGGTTGCGGCGGAACAAAAGGTCAACATGCCTGTGGATAACTTTGTGGGTTAAAATCTTTGGGAATTCATGGGAAAACGTGCTGCCCCCGCAATTGATCAATATATAGATTTATCTTACCATAAAAGCACAACTTAAGGGATATTTTTCCAGATTCTTGCCGCGATATGCACGGGAATCGCCATGTGCAAAAATATAACACAAACAATTTTTCCAAAATTTTTGTTGCCACCCATGATTTCCCATGGCATCCCTTCATCTATCAGATGAGAACGAGACCGGGGCACCAAACGACCCCACGGACAAAAAACTCTAGCAGGTTCATACAGGCTCCTCGCTTTCATCCGACACGAAGGCCGACGCATCAGCGAGCAGACATCCCCCCAGGTGACGCATGCGTTCGGATCTTTTCCCGCCCAGCGGGCTAAGAACGGCGGGTTGGTCAGTGGCAGCAGATCAACCCGCCGATTTTGTTTCGGGGTTTGCGTGATTGCGCGTGACCCCAAGGCAGGCGCAAAAAGAAAAGGCAGGGACGTGGGCCGCAGGTTCAGAGGCGAAAGCCAGCACAAGGTGGACAACAAGGGGCGGGTATCAATTCCGGCCTCGTTTCGCCGTGTGATCGAAGCCTCGGACCCAAATTGGACCGCCGGCGCCACGCCTGAACTGGTGATCGTTTACGGGGATCACCGCCGCGACTATCTGGAATGCTATACCATCGAAGCCATCGAAGAGGTCGACAGCAAAATCGACGCTTTGCCGCGCGGCGCGATGGAGCGCAAAATGCTGCAACGCTTGTTTCATGGGCAGTCGTTTCCAACATCGGTGGATGAAACCGGGCGCCTTGTTCTGCCGGCCAAGTTGCGGGCCAAGATCGACCTGGACGGCGAGGCCTTCTTTATCGCGGCGGGGGATACGTTCCAGATCTGGAAGCCCCAGACCTATGAGGCCCAAGAAGCGGCCCGCACCGAAGAATGGCTGGACAAATTGCCCGAAGATTTCGATCCGCTCGAATTTTTGGATGGCGCGCAAGGGGGCTAAGGGATGGCAGACGCCCGGTCATCAGGCCCGAAATCAGGCTCAGAAGCAGGCTTGGAAACCGGCACGCAATCAGGTGCGGATGCGCCGCATATTCCGGTATTGCTGTCGGCCATTCTTGGGGCTGTGGCCCCGGTGCATGGTGTTTGGCTGGATGGCACCTTTGGGGCGGGCGGTTACACGCGCGGCTTTCTTGACGCCGGGGCGGCCAAGGTCATCGCCGTGGATCGTGATCCGTTGGCGTTTCAGATGGCGGCAGAGTGGGCGCCCGGCTATGGCGCGCGCTTGGTTCAGCAACAAGGCGTTTTTTCCCGCATGGATGACTATGCGCAGGATCTGGACGGTGTCGTTCTGGATCTTGGCGTTTCTTCGATGCAGCTTGACCAGGCCGAGCGGGGCTTTTCGTTCATGCGTGACGGGCCGCTGGATATGCGGATGTCTCAGCAGGGGGTCTCGGCGGCGGATATCGTCAACACTGCCGAAGAATCGGTCATTGCCAATATCTTGTTCCAGTTCGGCGAAGAACGCGCCAGCCGCCGCATCGCCCGCGAAATTGTCCGGGCGCGCACCATTGCGCCGCTGACCCGCACCAAGGCGCTTGCCGATTTGGTCGAAGGTTGCCTGCCGCGCGCCAAACCCGGTCAGTCCCATCCGGCGACACGCAGCTTTCAGGCGCTGCGCATCGCTGTGAACAACGAATACCAAGAACTGTTTGCCGGGCTTATGGCCGCCGAACGCGCGTTGAAACCTGGTGGGCAATTGGCCGTCGTGACGTTTCATTCCGTCGAGGACCGCATGGTCAAACGGTTCCTGACAGCGCGGTCGAACGCCGGGGGGAATGCCAACCGCTTTGCGCCGCAGGTTCAGCAGGATGCGCCACGCTTTACCTTGAAATCCCGCAAGGCCATCGTCGCCGACGCAGCCGAGATCGCGCAAAACCCGCGCGCCCGGTCGGCAAAACTGCGGGTTGCCGTGCGCACGGATGCGCCTGCGGGCGCTGTGGATGCCAAGCTGCTTGGGATGCCGCAAGTTAAGGAATGGCTTTGATGCGCAGCTTTTTGTCGGTGATGGCGACGCTTGGTATGATTGGTCTGGCGTTCTGGGCCTATCAACAGAACTATGCGACGCAGGCGGCGCTGAACAAAACCGAAGATCTGCGCCGCGAAATCCGCGAGGTTCATATGCGCCTGGCGGTGTTGCGGGCAGAGTGGGCCTATTTGAACCGCCCGGACCGGCTGCGCGATCTGGCGGATATCAATTTTGACCGTCTTGGCCTTTTGCCTCTGGATCCCGAACAATTTGGCCGCATCGACGAGGTGGCCTATCCGCCGCAGCCGGTGCTGCCGATCACGGATCCGATTGAGGTGTCGGGCCGCAACGCCCCGCAGGAGACAGACGAGTGATCCGCACGCCGCTTCGTCCTTTGGCCCGAATTCTTGAGGCCCGCAACCGCGGAGAAGACCCCCGCACGATCGAGCACGAGAACCTGCGCTTGCGTCACGAGGTCATGCATGATGCCGCCCGCGCCCGTGCCGAAGGGCGCCTTTTGGTGTTGGGGGTATTTTTTCTTTGTGCGTTTATGGTTGTCGGCGTGCGGATCGGCATGTTGGCCACCTCTGAACCGGTAGAGCCGCGGGCCGAAAGCACCGGCGCGGCCATCAGCGCGTCGCGGGCGGATATCGTGGACCGTAACGGAAATTTGCTGGCGACCAACTTTGAAACCCACGCGCTTTATGCGCAGACGCGCCAGTTGATCGACCCGCAGACCGCAGCCACCAAGCTGGCGCAGATTTTCCCGGATCTTGATGCGCAGAAGCTGCTGAGCGATTTCACCGGGCGGCGTAAATTCCTGTGGATCAAGCGCAAGATCAGTCCGGAACAGATGCAGGCCGTGCATGACATCGGCGATCCGGGTCTTTTGTTCGGCCCGCGCGAGATGCGGCTTTACCCCAATGGTCGCCTGGCGGCCCATGTGTTGGGCGGTGCCGGGTTTGGTGTCGAAGGTGTCAGCGCCGCCGAGGTGATTGGCGTAGCGGGTGTTGAAAAGCAATTCGACGAATATTTGCGCGATCCGGCCAATGGCAACAAGCCGCTTGAGCTGTCTTTGGATTTGACCATTCAGGCCGCCGCCGAACGGGTGCTGGATGGTGGCATGAAGCTGATGAATGCCAAGGGCGCCACCTCGGTTTTGATGGATGTGCACAGCGGCGAGGTGATCAGCGTTGTGTCGCTGCCCAGCTTTGATCCCAATGACCGCCCGCGCCCAGCAGTGCGCGGTGATGCCTCGGATAGCCCGTTGTTCAACCGTTCGGTGCAGGGGGTGTATGAACTGGGATCGGTGTTCAAGATTTTCACCGCTGCGCAGGCGATTGATATGGGTCTGGTCGAGGCATCGACCATCGTTGATACCAGCGGGCCGATGAAGGTCGGCGGTTACCGCATCGGGGAATTCCGCAACAAGAACTATGGCAAGATCAGCGTCGCAGATGTGATTGTTCACAGCTCGAACCGGGGCACTGGCCGTTTGGCCTTGCAGATCGGCGCCGAGAACCAGCAGGCGTTTTTGAAAAGCCTCGGGTTGTTTGAGGCCACCCCCTTTGAGATTGTCGAGGCCACCGGCGGCAAGCCGCTTTTGCCACCCAGATGGGGCGAGCTTAGCAGTGTGACCGTGTCGTATGGGCATGGGATTTCGACATCGCCCATGCATTTGGCGGCCGCTTACAGCGCCATTGCCAATGGCGGGCGCATGGTGGCACCGACGATCCTTAGGCAACCTGGGCCGCGTTTGGGCCAGCGGGTGATGTCGGAACATGCGGCGGCCTCGGCGCGGGCGATGCTGCGCAAGGTCGTGACCTCGGGCACCGCCAGCTTTGGCGAGGTCAAAGGCTATGCGGTGGGTGGCAAGACCGGCACGGCAGATAAACCGCGCCCGCAAGGGGGGTATTTTGAGGACAAGGTGATCGCAACCTTTGCCACAGTCTTTCCGGCGCATGATCCCAAATATGTGCTGATCGTGACCCTGGATGAACCGGTCGAGACATCGGGCGACAAGCCGCGCCGCACGGCGGGCTGGACGGCGGTGCCGGTTGCGGCGGAAATGGTGCGCCGGATTGCGCCTCTCTTGGGGTTGCGTCCGGGCGTTGAACCGCGCGAAATGGCGGGTATAACGCTGACCAGCAACTAGCCCAAAGGGCCGATCTTTATGAGCGCGCAACCGATGAATTCCAAACCGCTGTCCGCCCTTGGGTTGACTGCGCGCCAGGGGCGCAATCCACCTGTGACGGATGTCATCGTTGACAGCCGCTTGGCGCGGCAGGGGTGTTTGTTTGCGGCCCTGGCTGGCGGTCAGGTACATGGGGCGGCCTTCGTCCAAGCGGCGTTGGATCAAGGCGCCGCGGCGATCTTGACCGATGCCGAAGGCGCGGCGCTGGCCGGCGCACGGATCGAAGCCGCCGGCGCGGCCCTGGTGGTCAGCGATGCCCCGCGCGAGGCGCTGTCGCGCGCCGCCGCCCTGTGGTTCGGGGCGCAGCCCAAGACCATGGTTGCGGTCACGGGCACCAATGGCAAAACCTCGGTCAGCAGTTTCGTGCGGCAAATTTGGACGCATCTGGGGTTGTGTGCGGTCAATCTGGGCACCACCGGGGTCGAGGGGGCGTGGTCTGCGCCCTTGGCCCACACCACCCCGGAACCCATCACGTTGCACCGGGCGCTGGCGCAAGCGGCGGAACATGGCGTGACCCATGCCGCGATGGAAGCATCAAGCCATGGCCTTGATCAGCGCCGTCTGGATGGCGTGCATCTGACCGCTGCGGGATTCACCAATTTCACCCAGGATCATCTGGATTACCACGCCAGCTTTGAGGCCTATTTTCAGGCCAAGGCGGGCTTGTTTTCGCGGGTGCTTGGCCCCTCGGGGACGGCTGTGATCAACATTGAAGATCCGCGCGGTGTGCAGATGGCCCAGATCGCGCAGGCACGCGGCGCCAATGTGATCACCGTGGGCCGCACCGGTGCGGACCTTTGCCTGATTGCGCAGCGCTTTGATGAACAGGGGCAGGATCTGCGCTTTGGGTTTGGGGGCAAGACCTATCAGCAACGGCTGCATCTGGTGGGGGGATTTCAGGCGCAAAATGCGCTGGTGGCGGCGGCGCTGGTGGTGGCCTGTGGCGGCGATCCGGCCGAGGTGTTTGACGCTTTGCCGTATCTAAGCACGGTGCGCGGCCGGATGGAGCTGGCGGCAACGCGCAGCAATGGCGCGGCGATTTATGTCGATTATGCCCATACGCCCGATGCAATTCAAACCGCCTTGCTGGCGCTGCGCCCGCATGTGCTGGGCCGTCTGGTGGCCATTGTCGGGGCCGGCGGGGATCGCGACCGCAGCAAACGCCCGCTGATGGGGGCCGCCGCCGCCGCGGGGGCGGATACGGTGATCGTCACTGATGACAACCCACGCACAGAAGCGCCGGCGGATATTCGCAAGGCGGTGCTGGAAGGCGCGCCGGGTGCGTTGGAAATCGGCGACCGCGCCGAGGCCATCTTGCGCGGGGTGGATATGCTGGGCACGGGGGACGCTTTGTTGATCGCGGGCAAGGGCCATGAAACCGGCCAGATCATTGGCGATGATGTTCTGCCCTTTAATGACGCAGAGCAAGCCAGCCTGGCCGCCGCCGCATTGGAGGGGAGACTGACATGAGCCTTCTTTGGACCGCCAAGGATGCCGCCGCGGCCACCGGCGGAAAAACCGCCTGCGACTGGGCCGCGACGGGGGTGTCGATTGATACCCGAACCCTGGTTCCGGGCGATTTGTTCGTCGCTTTGACCGATCAACGCGATGGGCATGATTTTGTCGCTGCCGCCTTGGCAAAAGGCGCAGCGGCCGCCATGGTCAGCCGCCACCCAGAGGGGGTGGCGCAAGATGCGCCATTACTGGTGGTTCCCGATGTCCTGGCGGGGCTTACCGCGCTGGGGGCGGCGGCGCGGGCGCGGTTTACCGGCAAGCTGGCGGCGATCACCGGCAGCGTTGGCAAGACATCAACCAAGGAAATGCTGGCCGCGATGCTGGCCGATCAGGGGCGCACCCATGCGTCGGTCGCCAGCTATAACAACCATTGGGGCGTGCCGCTGACCCTGGCACGGATGCCGGCGGATTTTGACTTTGCGGTGATTGAAATCGGCATGAACCACCCCGGCGAGATCGAACCCCTGGCCAGATTGGCGCGTCCGCATGTGGCGATGGTGACCACCGTGGGGGCGGCCCATCTGCAAGCCTTTGAAAGCCTTGAGGCCATCGCAGTGGAAAAGGCCGCAGTTTTTGCCGGGTTGGAGTATGGCGGCACGGCGGTGATGAACAATGATATCGACCAGGCGGCGATCCTGGCAGCCAAGGCGCATGATCTTAAACGACGGGATCTGGGGTTTGGGGCACATGGGTTTGACTTTCGGTTGGACCATATCGACATCCAGGGCGATGCGATGGTGGTTCAGGCCACGGCGCATGCGGCGGAGCAGCCTGTGCCGCTGTTGTTCAAATTGGCCACACCGGGGCGGCACTTTGCGATGAATGCTTTGGGGGCCCTGGCCGTTGTCGATGCGCTTGGGGCGGATCTGGGGCGCGCCGCGTTGCGCCTTGGGTATTGGTCCCCGGTCAAGGGGCGCGGCGCCCGGCAACGGATTCACCTGGACGCGGTCGATGCCGATCTGTCGCTTGAGCTGATCGACGACAGCTATAATGCCAACCCGGCGTCCATGGCTGCCGCGCTTGAGGTTCTGGCCAATGCGCAACCTGGCCCCGTGGGGTCGGCCCGTCCGGGCAAAACCGCCCGCGATATCGGCAAACGCGCTTTGGCCAAGGCCAACAGCGGCGGGCGGCGTATTGCCGTATTGGGTGATATGAAAGAGCTGGGCAGCGATGAAATCGCGTTGCACGCGGCCCTTGCCCATCTTGAGGCCAGCAAGACCATAGATCTGTTCCACTGTGTCGGGCCGCTGATGAAGGCGCTTTATGATCTGCTGCCGGCGCACAAGCGTGGATTTTACACCGAAACCGCGCCCCAGATGGTGGCGGTGTTGCCAGCCAGCCTGCGCGGCGGCGATGTGGTGCTGGCCAAAGGATCGCTGAGCATGGGGCTGGGGCAAGTCGTTGACGCCATCCGCAAAATGGGTCATCCCGCCCCCCACGCCTGAGGGCCGGTTAAAGGTGACAGCAAAGGACGACAGATATGCTCTATTGGTTAACACTGCTCTCGGATGGTGGCGACTTTTTCAACCTCTTTCGCTATATCACTTTTCGGGCGGGCGGCGCCTTTTTGACGGCATTGGTCTTTGGCTTTTTGTTTGGTCGCCCGCTGATCGCGGTGTTGCGCAAACGCCAGGGCAAGGGGCAGCCCATTCGCGGCGATGGCCCCGAAGGGCATTTCGTCAAGGCCGGCACCCCGACGATGGGCGGGTTGTTGATTGTCGGGGCGCTGTTGACCTCGAGCTTGCTGTGGGCGCGGCTTGATAATCCATTCGTCTGGATCGTGCTGTTTGTTACCATGTCATTTGCCGCCATCGGTTTTGCGGATGATTACGCCAAAGTGTCCAAGCAAACGACCGCCGGCGTGCCGGGCCGGGTGCGGATGGGGCTGGGCATTGTCATCGCGGGGATCGCCGCCTTTTGGGCCGCGCAATACCACCCCGCCGCCTTGCAACATCAGCTGGCGCTGCCTGTGTTCAAAGATACGTTGCTGAATCTGGGACTTTTTTCAGTGCCCTTTGGAATTTTGGTTATCGTTGGCGCCGCCAATGCGGTGAATCTGACGGACGGGCTGGACGGGCTGGCAATCATGCCGGTGATGATTGCCGCCGGGGCCCTGGGGATCATCGCCTATGCAGTGGGGCGTGTCGATTTTACCGAATATCTTGACGTGCATTATGTGCCCGGAACCGGGGAAATCTTGATCTTTACCGCCGGGCTTTTCGGCGGCGGGCTGGGGTTCTTGTGGTATAACGCCCCGCCGGCCGCGGTGTTCATGGGGGACACGGGATCGCTGGCGCTGGGCGGTGCGCTGGGGGCCATTGCGGTGTCGACCAAACACGAAATCGTGCTGGCCATCGTCGGCGGGTTGTTCGTGGTCGAAGCGCTGAGTGTGATCATTCAGGTGCTTTATTTCAAACGCACCGGCAAGCGGGTGTTCCTGATGGCACCAATCCACCACCACTATGAGAAAAAGGGCTGGGCGGAATCGACTATTGTCATAAGGTTCTGGATCATCTCGTTGATCCTTGCCATGATCGGACTTGCCACGCTGAAAGTCAGATAGGACCGACCGCCATGCCCCACGCTGAGCTGAAATATTCGGGCGATCTGCCCATTGATCCCGCCGCGATCCTGGCGCAGATCGAACAGGTCATCTTGACCCATGACAGCGCTGCGGGGGCGTGCAAGGGGCGGGCCTTTCCGGCGGCGGTGTTTCATCACAGCCATCTGTTGGTGTCGGTCGCGCTGCTGGCCAAACCGCACCGCGATGCGGCCTTTTCCGCAGCGTTGATTGCCGATCTTGAGACGGCGGTCAAAGGGCTGATCCCGGTGCCTTGCGCCTTTTCGTTGGCGCTTAGCTATTCGGATGCGTTTTATGTGACCAATGCCCATATGGGACAGCCCGCGCGATGATCGCCGTGCAGGGTCTGCGCGGTGCCAAGGTGGCGGTGCTGGGCCTTGGGCGTTCAGGGCTGAGCGCTGCGCTGGCGCTTGAGGCCGGCGGGGCCACGGCGATTTGTTGGGATGACAACCCACAGGCGCGGGCCGATGCCCAGGCGCGGGGGCTTGTGTGCCACCCCCTTGGCACGGCGCGCGATTTTGAACAGATTGCCCGCTTGATCGTCAGCCCGGGCATCCCGCATCTTTATCCCGCACCTGCTCAGCCTGTGCTGGCCGCGCTTGAGGCGGGGGTGCCGGTGGACAATGACATCGGCCTGTTCTTTCAAAGCTTTGCCACCGGCGCATGGCAAAACTTTGACACCGCGCCACGGGTGGTGGCGGTGACGGGGTCGAATGGTAAATCCACAACATCCGCGTTGATCCACCACGTTTTGACACAGGCCGGGCGGCCCAGCCAGCTGGCTGGAAACATCGGGCGCGGGGTTCTGGATATCGACCCGCCGCAGGATGCCGGCGTCGTGGTGCTCGAGCTGTCAAGCTATCAGACCGAACTGGCGCGCAATCTGACGCCGGACATTGCCGTGTTTACCAACCTAAGCCCCGATCATCTGGATCGCCATGGCGGGATGGGGGGGTATTTTGCCGCCAAGCGGCGGTTGTTTGCCGAAGGCGGCCCTGACCGCGCGGTGATTGGCATAGACGAGGCCGAGGGCCGTTTTCTGGCCGGTCAACTGGCCGAAGGACGCGGCGATGACCGGGTGATCCGCATCTCGGTTCAGGGGAAATTGACCGGGCCGGGGTGGCATGTGTTCAGCCGCAAGGGGTTCTTGTCCGAATACCGCAAGGAACGTCAGGTCGGGTCGGTGGACCTGCGGCAGATCGCCGGGCTGCCGGGCGTACACAATCATCAAAACGCCTGTGCGGCATATGCGGCCTGCCGGGCGTTGGGCCTGGCGCCAAAACAGATCGAGACCGGCTTTCACAGTTTTGCAGGTCTGCCGCATCGCAGCCAGAGGATTGCAGAAAAAGACGGGGTGGTTTTCGTCAACGACAGCAAGGCGACGAATGTCGATGCGGCGTCCAAGGCGTTGGCCGCCTTTCAGAATATTCGCTGGATTTGCGGTGGCCTTGCCAAGGACGGTGGTCTGGATGGGCTGGGCGAGGGGCTGGCCAATGTGCGCAAAGCCTATGTGATCGGCCGCGAGGCGGCAGGCTTTGCCATGGGCCTTACCGTCCCGTCCGAGATTTGCGGCACCATGGCCCGCGCCGTTGCCCAGGCCGTCGCCGAGGCCGAGCCAGGCGATGTCGTGTTGCTGGCGCCTGCCGCCGCCAGTTTTGACCAATATGACAATTTTGAACAGCGCGGCGATGATTTTGGCGCGCAGGTCCGTCTTTTTGTCTAGGTGCTGATCGCCGCGGCGGCGGCCATCGCCGATGACCAGGCCCATTGGAAGTTGTAACCACCAAGCCAGCCGGTGACATCGACGGCCTCGCCAATAAAATACAGGCCGGGCACGTCTTTGCAGGCCATGGTCTTGGAGGACAGCGCATCGGTGTCGATGCCGCCAAGGGTCACTTCGGCGGTGCGATAGCCTTCGGTGCCGGTGGGGCGCACGCTCCAACTTTGCAGGGCGGCGCTGATCCGGGCCAGTTCGGCGTTTGACTGATCCGCCAGATTGCCCCGCAGATCCAGCGTGGGCGCCAGATGATCCAACAGGCGGCTGGGCAGATATTGCGACAAGACGGTGCTTAGGTTGCGTTTGCCCATCTGGGCGCGATCCGCGCTGAGCCGTGCATGAAGGTCGCCGCCAGGATGCAGGTTGATATCAATCGCATCGCCCGCCTGCCAATATGACGACACTTGTAGGATCGCCGGACCGGAAAGGCCGCGATGTGTGAACAAAAGCGCCTCGTCAAAGGCGGTGTTTTGCGCGGTGATCCTGCTGGGGCAGGCGACACCGGCCAGCCCAGCAAAGCGGCCATCGGGAAACGTAAACGGCACCAGCCCCGGCCGTGTCGGCACCACTGGGATCGAAAATTGCTGCGCCACTTCATAGGCAAATCCGCTGGCGCCCATCTTGGGAATGGATTTCCCGCCCGTTGCCACCACCAGATTGCGCGCGGTCACATCGACCGCACCGCCCTGATGTTCAAGCGTCAGCGCAAAGCCCTGCGGTGTTTTTTCGATGCGCCGCACCTGGGTGTTCAATCGCAGCTCGGCGCCGTTTTTGTGCATCAAGCCGCGCAGCATGGCGATGATCTCTTTGGCGGACCCGTCGCAAAACAGCTGCCCCAGGGTCTTTTCGTGCCAGGCGATCTGATGTCTGGTGACCAGATCAAGGAAATCCCATTGGGTGAACCGGGCCAGCGCCGACTTGGCAAAATGCGGATTGCCCGACAAAAAGGCCCCGGCCTGGCAATGCATGTTGGTAAAGTTGCAGCGCCCCCCGCCCGAGATGCGGATTTTCTCGCCCGGTGTTTTGGCGTGGTCAACAATCAGCACCCGTCCGGCGGCATGGGCCGCGCACATCATTCCGGCGGCACCGGCGCCTATGATCACGGTATCGAATTGCATAGGCGGCTCCTTGCCAGAAAATTCACGAATAGCAAGGCCCCATGGCCCGCTTATTGCTGGCGCCGGCGCAGATTTCGCGTTAGGCTAAGCCCGAGATCCCGAAAAGGGACCAGACGAAGGCAGAGCAAGGCAGTACCCATGACAGAGATGGTCTATGGCGCGATTCCGGTCCGCAATGGCGAACCGATTCTTCCCAAATGGTGGCGCACGGTTGATAAATGGGCGATGTCCTCGATCTTGTTGCTGTTTGCCGTGGGGTTGCTGTTGGGGCTTGCCGCATCGCCGCCGCTGGCCGCCAAGAACGGGTTTGAGCCGTTTCACTATGTTCAGCGCCAGGCGTTTTTTGGCGGGGTGGCGTTGCTGGCGATGATGCTGACGTCGATGATGTCGCCGACCTTGGTGCGCCGTCTGGCGGTGATCGGATTTGTCGCGGCCTTTGTGGCGCTGGCGCTGCTGCCGGTCTTTGGCACGGATTTTGGCAAAGGGGCGACACGCTGGTATTCGCTTGGCTTTGCCTCGGTTCAGCCGTCGGAATTTCTGAAGCCAGGGTTCATTGTTGCGGCCGCGTGGATGATGGCGGCGTCGCAGGATTTGAACGGCCCGCCAGGCAAGACATGGTCGCTGGCGCTGTGCTGTGCGATTGTGCTGATGCTGATCGCCCAGCCGGATTTTGGCCAGGCGTGTCTGGTGCTGTTTGGCTGGGGGGTCATGTATTTCGTGGCCGGCGCGCCGATGATCATTTTGCTGGGAATGGCAGGGCTGGTGATTTTTGTCGGGACGCTGGCGTATTCTTATTCGGAACATTTTGCCCGGCGCATTGATGGGTTTCTGTCCACCGATGTCGATCCGACCACCCAGATTGGCTATGCCACGGATGCGATCCGCGAGGGCGGCGTGTTTGGCGTTGGGCTGGGCGAGGGGCAGGTGAAATGGTCACTGCCCGATGCGCATACCGATTTTATTATCGCGGTTGCCGCCGAAGAATATGGCCTGGTTTTGGTGATGTCGATTATCTTGCTTTACACCTGCTTTGTGCTGCGGTCGCTGATGCGGCTGGTCAAGGAACGCGATCCGTTTATTCGGCTGGCGGGCACTGGTCTGGCCTGCACCTTGGGCGTTCAGGCGATGGTCAACATGGGGGTTGCGGTCCGATTGCTGCCCGCCAAGGGCATGACGTTGCCATTTGTCAGCTATGGCGGGTCGTCGGTGATTGCCAGCGGCATTGCCGTTGGGATGCTGTTGGCCTTTACCCGCAAACGCCCCCAAGGTGAAATCCGCGACTTTTTGGCCAAAGGGGTCAAAAGATGACGGGGAAAGCGACCGGGGTTACAACCGGGGTGCCTTTGCTGGTGATCGCGGCGGGGGGCACCGGCGGGCATATGTTCCCGGCTCAGGCCCTTGCCGAAGAAATGCTGGCGCGCGGTTGGCGGGTCAAGCTGTCGACTGATCCGCGCGGCGCGCGTTTTACCGAAGGGTTCCCCGCCGGCACCCAAATAGAGATCGTCCCCAGCGCCACCTTTGCGCGCGGCGCCTTGCTTGACAAGATAACCGCGCCGTTTCGAATTTTGGCTGGGGCCGGGGCGGCGGCCTTTGCCATGTTGCGTGATCGGCCGTCTGCGGTGATCGGCTTTGGCGGGTATCCGGCGATCCCGGCGATGATCGCGGCGGTGCTGTTGCGTTTGCCGCGGATGATCCATGAACAAAATGGCGCGCTGGGCAAGGTCAATCGGTTGTTTGCCCCGCGGGTCGATGCGGTGGCCTGCGGATGCTGGCCGGCTGAATTGCCCAAGGGCGCGCGGGGGGTGCATGTGGGCAACCCGGTGCGCAAGGCGATCAAGGACCGGCTGGGCGCGGGTTACATTCCGCCCGGCGACTACCCGATGGAGCTGTTGGTGATTGGCGGCAGCCAAGGCGCGCGCATCCTGTCGGATGTGGTGCCCCCGGCGATTGCTGCCCTGCCCATGGCGATGCTGCGCAACATCCGTGTCAGCCACCAAGCCCGCGCCGAGGATCAATCCCGCGTCGCAGATTTTTATGCCGATCATCATATCAACGCCGATGTGCGCCCGTTTTTCGATGATATCCCGCGCCGGATGACCGAAGCACAGTTGGTTATTTCCCGCTCGGGCGCGTCGTCGATTGCTGATCTGGCGATTATCGGGCGTCCGTCGGTGCTGATCCCGCTGGCCAGCGCGACAGGCGATCACCAAAGCATCAATGCCCGTGGCTTGGTCGAAGCCGGCGCCGCTGTGCTGATCCCCGAGGCGGTGTTGACCCCGGATGCGTTGACCCAGCAAATGACCGCCGTTCTGGACAATCCGTCAGCGGCGGTGCAAATGGCCAAGGCCGCGTCAAAAACCGCAATGCCTGATGCGGCTGTGACCCTGGCCGATATGGTCGAAACCCTTGTCCGCAACAAAGAGACCCAAGCCGCATGAACGCAGCGACCAAATTGCCCGGAGACGTGGGCCCCATTCATTTCGTCGGCATCGGCGGCATTGGCATGTCGGGCATCGCCGAGGTGCTGCTTAACCATGGCTATGTGGTGCAAGGGTCTGACCTGAAGGCCAGCAAGATCACCGATCGTCTGGCGGATTTGGGCGCGCATATCTTTGAAGGTCAGCGCCCCGAGAACATCGAAAACGCCGAAGTCGTGGTGATCTCAAGCGCGATCAAACCGGGAAATGCGGAATTGGATGCGGCGCGGGCGCGGGGGTTGCCGGTGGTGCGCCGCGCCGAAATGCTGGCCGAGCTGATGCGCCTCAAGTCCAACATCGCGGTTGCCGGAACCCATGGCAAAACCACCACCACAACGATGGTTGCGACGCTGTTGGATGCGGGGAAATTCGATCCGACCGTGGTAAACGGCGGCATTATCCACGCCTATGGGTCGAACGCACGCGCGGGGGCCGGCGAATGGATGGTGGTCGAGGCCGATGAATCCGATGGCACCTTCAACCGCCTGCCCGCCACCATTGCGATTGTCACCAATATCGACCCCGAGCATATGGAGCATTGGGGCGATTTTGACCGTCTGCGCCAGGGCTTTTTGGATTTTGTTTCTAATATTCCGTTTTATGGGTTGGCGGTCTGCTGCACCGATCACCCCGAGGTGCAAAGCCTGGTGGGAAAAATCACCGACCGGCGGGTTGTGACCTATGGCTTTAACGCACAGGCCGATGTGCGTGCGGTCAACCTTTGCTATCGGGCGGGGACAGCGCATTTTGATATTCAGCTTCAGTCCGAGGGCGTGGTGATCGAGGGATGCTCATTGCCGATGCCGGGCGATCATAATGTGTCGAACGCCTTGGCGGCGGTCGCGGTGGCGCGGCATCTGGGTATGAAGGGCGAAGAAATCCGCACGGCGCTGGCGGCGTTCGGCGGGGTGAACCGACGGTTTACCAAGGTTGGGGATGTTGGCGGCATTACGATCATCGACGATTATGGCCATCACCCGGTCGAAATCGCGGCGGTGCTGCGGGCGGCGCGGCAGGCCACGTCGGGGCGTGTCATCGCGGTACATCAACCCCATCGATTTACCCGGCTTCATGCGCTGTTCGAAGATTTTTGCAGCTGTTTCAACGATGCCGATGTGGTGGGGATCGCCGATGTCTTCGCCGCCGGAGAAGACCCGATTGCCGGCGCCAGCCGCGATGATCTGGTGGCCGGGTTGGTGCGCCATGGCCATCGCCATGCCCATCCGGTTGCGGCGCAATCTGACCTGTTGGACCTGGTGAAAACCCATGCCAAGCCGGGGGATATGGTCGTGTGCCTTGGCGCCGGCACCATCAGCACCTGGGCCAATGCGCTGCCCGATCAAATGCGCGGCTGATGACCCTGGTTCCCGGCATACGCGGCAAGCTGACGCCAAACCGCCCGCTGTCCGATCTGACCTGGTTGCGGGTGGGTGGCGCGGCCGATTACCTGTTTCAGCCGGCTGATTTTGCCGATTTGCGGTTGTTTCTGGCCGGGCTGGATCCGGCAATCCCGATCCTGCCGATGGGGGTTGGGTCAAACCTGATCGTGCGCGATGGCGGCGTGCGCGGGGTGGTGATCCGCCTTGGGCGCGGGTTCAACGATATCCAGATTGATGACACAACCGTGACGGTGGGGGCGGCGGCGCTTGATGCGCATGTGGCCCGCAAAGCGGCGGATGCCGGCCTTGACCTGTGTTTTCTGCGCACCATTCCCGGCAGCATCGGCGGGGCGGTGCGGATGAATGCCGGCTGCTATGGGCAGTATTTGGCGGATGTCTTTGTGCAGGCCACCGCGGTGACGCGCAGCGGCCAGGAAATCACCCTGACCGGGGCAGACCTGAATTTTGCCTATCGGTCCAGCACCTTGGCGCCCGATACGGTGATCACCCGCGTGGTTTTGCGCGCCGGCACCGGCGATCCGGCTGCTTTGCACGCGCGAATGGCCGATCAACTTGCCAAGCGGGATGAAAGCCAACCCACCAAAGAGCTGACAGCCGGAAGCACCTTTCGCAACCCCTCGGGGTATTCCTCGACCGGGCGGGCCGATGATGTGCACGACCTCAAGGCGTGGCGGGTGATTGATCAGGCCGGGCTGCGCGGCGCCACACGCGGCGGCGCAAAGATGAGCGAAAAGCACCCGAATTTTCTGGTCAATACCGGCGGTGCAAGCGCGGCGGATTTGGAAGGGCTGGGGGAAGATGTGCGAAAAAAGGTTTACGATTCCAGTGGGATCACGCTAGAGTGGGAAATCATGCGGATCGGTGATCCGGCTCCGCAAACAGATCAATAAATCCGACCAAAAACCGGCGGAAACGGGCAAAAGACCCGCAAAACCAACGGCCTGAATTCAACGGGCCATGAATTTGAAGGCACCAAGGTGGGTCAGTCGAGCAGGACACCCCCGACAGTGGCAGTGTTAATGGGCGGCCCCTCGGCTGAACGCGAGGTGTCGCTAAGCACAGGACGTGCTTGCGTTGCCGCTTTGCGGGAAAAACAGTTTACCGTGGTCGAGATCGACGCGGGCCGCGATCTTGCGGCGGTTTTGGCGCGGGTGCAGCCGGACGTGGTGTTGAACTGCCTGCATGGCCGCTGGGGCGAGGACGGCTGCGTTCAGGGCCTGCTTGAGTGGCTGAACATTCCCTATACCCATTCCGGGGTGCTGGCCTCGGCGTTGGCGATGGACAAACAGCGCAGCAAAGAGGTCTTTGCCGCCGCCGGCCTGCCCGTGGTGGCCAGCATCTTGGCCGGGCGCGCCGAGGTGCAGGCCCGTCATGTGATGGCGCCGCCCTATGTGGTCAAGCCGAACAACGAGGGGTCCTCGGTTGGGGTCTATCTGGTGACGGACGGTGCCAATGGCCCCCCACAGCTGTCGGATGAGATGCCCGACACCGTCATGGTCGAAACCTTTGCGCCGGGCCGCGAGCTGACGGTGACGGTGATGGGGGATCGGGCGCTGACGGTGACCGATATCCTGACCACCGGGTGGTATGATTATGACGCCAAATACAAACCCGGCGGATCGACCCATGTGCTGCCTGCGGATATCCCGGCTGATATCTTCGATTTGTGCCAGGAATACGCCCTGCGGGCACATCGGGCGCTGGGGTGCCGGGGCATAAGTCGGACCGATTTCCGCTGGGACGAGGGCCGCGGCGCGGCCGGGCTGATCTTGCTGGAAACCAACACGCAACCGGGCATGACGGCGACCTCGCTCAGCCCGGAACAGGCGGCGCATTGCGGAATTTCTTTCCCGGATCTGTGTGCGTGGATGATCGAGGATGCCTCATGCGGGCGATAAGACCTCAAAGCCGGCTTCGGCTGGATCCGGCCCCGTCGCGCTTGGCTTGGCGCTTGCAGCGGTTGATGCTGACCCCTGCGGTGCGGGTTGGTCTGCGCATTGGATTGCCTGTCGCTTTGGTTGCGGCCATCGGCCTGGTTTGGCTGGGCAGTGCCGATCGCCGTGCCGCCCTGCGCGATACCGTTCTGGAGATGCGCCGCGCGGTCGAGAACCGGCCGGTCTTCATGGTGCATATGATGCAGATCGACGGCGCCTCGGCCGAAGTGGCCGAAGACATCCGCGAGGCGGTGTCGATTGATTTTCCGCTCAGCTCGTTCGATCTGGACCTGGCCGAGCTGCGATCGCTGATCAAGGCGCTTGATCCGGTCAAGGCTGTGGCCGTGCGGGTGCGGCCGGGCGGCGTTTTGCAGGTGGATATCGACCCGCGCACGCCGGCAGCCGTCTGGCGCAGCCGCGAAGGGTTAAGCACGGTTGACGCCAACGGGGCGCATGTCGCGGTTCTGGCCGGGCGCAGCCTGCGGGCGGATTTGCCATTGTTCGCAGGCGATGGCGCGGACCGGGCCATTCCCGAAGGTCTGGCGCTTTATCAGGCCGCCGCGCCGCTGCATTTGCGCCTGCGCGGTATTGTGCGGATCGCCGAGCGGCGCTGGGATGTCGTTCTGGACAAGGGTCAGCGCATCATGCTGCCCGAAACCGGCGCGATCGAAGCGTTGGAACGGGTAATCGCCCTTGATGGCGCCCAAGATATTTTGGGCCGGGATGTTGCGCGCGTTGATATGCGCCTTGCGGCCCGCCCCACCGTGCAGATGAACCAAGATGCCACCCGCGAATGGTGGTCCATTAGACAGCTTTCAGGGCAATGACGTGATGATGAACCTTTACCAGACCCAACGATCCATGCGGAATATGCGCCGGGCTGCGATGCAGCGTGGGGTGGTGGCGATCCTGGATGTCGGCAGCTCAAAGATCGCCTGTCTGGTGCTGCGCTTTGACGGTTCGACCTTGGGTCGCGACGAAGGGGAAATCGGATCGCTGGCCGGGCAATCGGGCTTTCGGGTGATTGGCGCCGCGACAACCCGGTCGCGCGGCGTGCGGTTTGGCGAAATCACCGCGATGCAAGAAACCGAAAGCGCCATCCGCACCGCGCTTCAGTCGGCACAAAGAATGGCCAACATGCGTGTCGATCATGTGATCGCCTGCTTTTCCGGGGGGGCGCCGCGCTCTTACGGGTTGGATGCGCGCATCGACATGAACGGGGAAATGGTGTCCGAACAGGATGTCGCGCGCGTCATGGCCAGCTGCGATGTGCCTGATTACGGCGACACGCGCGAGGTGCTGCACGCCCAGCCGGTGAACTTTGCGTTGGACCATCGGTCGGGCCTGTCCGATCCACGGGGCCAGCTGGGGCACACCCTGTCGGTGGATATGCATATGCTGACCGCCGATGCCCTGGTCATTCAGCATCTGGCCCATTGCATCAAGCGCTGCGACCTAGAGCTGGCAGGCGTGGCGTCATCGGCCTATGTCAGCGGTATTTCGACCCTGGTCGAAGATGAACAGGAACTGGGATCGGCCTGCATTGATCTGGGGGGCGGCACCACCAGCCTGTCGATTTTTATCAAGAAACACATGATTTATGCCGATACCGTGCGCATGGGCGGCGATCATGTGACGTCAGATATTTCCATGGGGCTGCAAATTCCCACCGCCAACGCAGAGCGGATCAAGACGCTTTATGGCGGGGTGAAGGCGACCGGTATGGACGACCGCGAAATGATCGAGATCGGCGGAGATACCGGCGATTTTGAGCACGACAGACGCACCGCCAGCCGCGCCGAGCTGATTGGCATCATGCGCCCCCGCGTCGAGGAAATACTTGAAGAAGTTCGCGCCCGGTTGGACGCCGCTGGTTTCGAACATTTGCCCAGTCAACAGATTGTCCTGACCGGTGGCGGCAGCCAGATCCCCGGACTTGACGGGTTGGCCAGCAAGATCTTGGGCCAGCAGGTGCGCCTTGGGCGGCCGTTGCGGGTGCATGGATTGCCGCAGGCGGCGACAGGGCCGGGCTTTGCCTCGGCGGTGGGGCTGTCGCTTTTTGCGGCGCACCCCCAGGACGAATGGTGGGATTTTGACATGCCCAGCGATCGCTATCCGCACCGGTCGCTCAAGCGTGCGGTGCGCTGGTTCCGCGATAATTGGTGAAATTGCCGGATGACGGCGGCGCGCGGATATGCTAGTCAGGCGCCAAGGTCCGTCAGAGACCCCCATGGCCGGCTGAGCAGTCGCCCGAAATTCAACCGATGCCCCGCGCGCGCGATCACTTCGCCCGCGCCAATAGGCCTGTGCGTGCTGTTCCCCACAACCCCTAGTGAACTTGGCAGGATATCGCTGATTTCGGCCCCAAATACGCTATATTTCGTGGGTTTGGCGTGTTTTTTGGATGACGGGCCGGGTGAAAACCGCTAGATTTGGTGGATATTGACCCTGCGTATGGCAGGCAGGCGCCACTCTCGCAGCAACAGACACTTAGAACACAGGCGGATCGCAGCAATGACCCTTAACCTTACCATGCCCGAACAGGTTGATTTGAAACCACGCATCACGGTTTTCGGTGTCGGTGGCGCTGGTGGGAATGCGGTCAATAACATGATCGAAAAAGAGCTGAACGGCGTTGATTTCGTTGTGGCCAATACTGATGCTCAGGCGTTGCAACACGCCAAGGCGACTGCGCGTATTCAGTTGGGTGTCAAAGTGACCGAAGGACTGGGCGCGGGGGCACGGCCTGCGGTCGGATCGGCGGCTGCCGAAGAAAGCATCGAACAAATCGTCGATCATCTGGCGGGCGCGCATATGTGTTTTATCACCGCGGGTATGGGCGGGGGCACCGGAACGGGCGCAGCGCCGATTATCGCGCAAGCCGCGCGCGAGCTGGGCGTGCTGACGGTTGGCGTTGTGACCAAACCGTTCCAGTTCGAAGGCTCTAAGCGGATGCGCCAGGCCGAAGAGGGCGTGGCCGCGCTGCAAAAAGTCGTTGATACGCTGATCATCATTCCGAACCAGAACCTGTTCCGTCTGGCCAATGAGAAAACCACCTTTACCGAAGCGTTCAGCATGGCCGATGATGTGCTGTATCAAGGCGTGCAGGGCGTTACCGATCTGATGGTGCGTCCGGGTCTGATCAACCTTGATTTCGCCGATGTGCGGGCGGTGATGGACGAAATGGGCAAGGCCATGATGGGCACCGGCGAGGCAGACGGAGAAGACCGCGCCGTTAAGGCCGCCGAAAAGGCCATCGCCAACCCGCTGCTGGATGAGATCAGCCTGCGCGGCGCCAAGGGCGTGTTGATCAATATCACCGGCGGCCATGATCTGACCCTGTTCGAACTGGACGAAGCCGCCAACCGCATCCGCGAAGAGGTGGACCCAGACGCCAATATCATCGTCGGCTCGACGTTGGACACCGACATGGGCGGCCTGATGCGCGTCAGCGTTGTCGCCACCGGCATTGATGTTGGTGAACAATCGTCTGAACCGCCGGCCCCGCGCCGGTCAATTGCGCAGCCGCTTCAGCCGGTGCCGGCCGCCACCGAAGAAACCCCCACGCCAGCCCCGGTTGAATTCACAGCCCCCGCGGCCGTGGAATTTACCGCGCCGGCCCCAACACCCGTTGCCGAAGCCGCCGAAGAACCATCGTTGTTTGAGGGCCTTGATGCGCCTGAACATGATCTGCCGCCCCCGGCCTATCAGCCGGAACTGGTTGCGCTGGATGACACCCCGCATATCGAGGCAACTCATGATCTGCCGCCAGCGCAGATCACCACCATCGCCGAACCTCAGCCGATGGCCGATGCAGAGCCACTGACCCAGTTGCGCAATGCCGCGCATCAATCGCTTGAACCAACGCCGCAGCAGGCCGAGCGTCCGCGTTTTGGGATCAATTCCTTGATTAACCGGATGACAGGTCATGGCGAACAGCCGGCGGCGCCGCGCCAACAGCCCACCATGCATCAGCGCGCTGCTGCACCGGCCCCCGCCACCTATGATCAGATCGACCCAGAGCAAGAGCGGATCGAAATTCCGGCATTTTTGCGCCGTCAGGCAAATTAATCCGTTCACATTGTGATCCACAAGGGCCGCCTTTTGGCGGCCTTTTTTGGTGTTTGATCAATACTTTGGGGTGGGGTGCGCGTAATTGTGCCGCCCTGTTACAAAAGTATTTCAGTTCGTTGCAAAGATTGAGTTGAGCCCAGCGCAGCACCGGCATAGGCCAGTGGCATCCGGGGGCCTATGTGCCCCGCCATCCCCGAGGCCGCATTGCAAACCACTGTAAAATCACCTGTCATCTTTACCGGCACCGGATTGCATTCCGGTAAACCGGCACGGATGACCATTCGCCCTGCGGCGGCCGAACACGGGATTTGGTTCTTGCGCACCGATGTCTTGGACAGCGATCCGCTGGTTCCGGCCCGCTGGGATGCAGTGCACCGTTCGCCGCTGTGCACGACGTTGGTCAACGGGTCCGGCACGCGTGTGGCGACGGTTGAACATGTCATGGCGGCGTTGGCGGGCTGCGGTATCCACAATGCCTTGATTGAAATTGACGGCCCCGAGGTTCCGATCGTCGATGGGTCGGCCGCGCCGTTTGTGCGTGCCATCATGCAGCGCGGTTTGATCCAGCAGAACGCGCCGGTGCGGGCGTTGCGCGTGCTCAAGACCGTCAGCGTTTCTGACGGTCAGGCCAGCGCCACCCTTTCCCCCGCCGATACGCTGTGCATTGATTTTGAGATCGACTTTGACGATGCGGCCATCGGGCATCAGCACAAAACCCTGGTGATGAACAACGGAAGCTTTGCCCGCGAACTGTGCGACAGCCGCACCTTCTGCCGTCAGGCCGATGTGGATGCGATGCAGGCAAACGGTTTGGCGCTGGGCGGCAGCGCCGGTGAAAATGCCGTGGTTTTTGATGGTGACAAAGTGCTCAGCCCCGGCGGGCTGCGGCATGTGGATGAACCCGTGCGTCACAAGATGCTGGACGCTTTGGGGGATCTGGCGTTGGCCGGTGCGCCGCTGATCGGCCATTATCGCGGGGTGCGGGCGGGTCATTCCCTGACCAACACCTTGCTGCGCAAGCTGTTCGCCACGCCCGATGCGGTGCAGATGATCACCTGCGATGATCAGACCCGCGTCAAACTGCCCGGATATGGGCTGTTGTGGGATGAAATTCCCGCTGTGGCCTGATCCTTTTCCCGGTACGGATTTTCGGTTTGCCAAACAAACTTGCATGGGGTTTGATATTCCGCGCAATCTGCGTTTTGCATGGCAAATTATTGTGTTACTCAAAGCTCAGAATTTGCGAAGGGTGGCAAGCAATGGATCGAGGGGATCTGACATGAGTGGCGGCACGTTGCCAAAACGCACAGTCGCAGCGGCGCTGCTGTTGGCTTTGGTCGCCGGTTGCGGCAGCCGCGATGCCGGGCGCATGACGAACAGTCTGTTCAACCCGCAGGAAATCCCGCTTGAGACCTATAGCGCCGAACAGATCTTTGAGCGCGGCGAATTTGAAATCAGCCGCAACGACATGGCCGAGGCCGCCACATACTTTGGCGAGATTGAGCGCCTGTACCCCTATTCCGATTGGGCGCGCCGGGCGTTGATCATGCAGGCCTATGCGTATCATGAGGACAAGGATTACCCCAGCAGCCGCGCCGCCGCGCAACGGTTCATTGACTTTTATCCCGACGATCAGGATGCCGCTTATGCGCAATATCTCTTGGCGCTCAGCTATTATGATCAGATTGACGAGGTCGGGCGGGACCAGGGGCTGACCTTTGAGGCATTGCAAGCCCTGCGCGACGTGATCGAGCGCTATCCTGACAGCGATTATGCCCGTTCGGCGACCCTCAAGTTCGATCTGGCCTTTGATCATTTGGCGGGCAAGGAAATGGAGGTCGGGCGGTATTACCTGCGCCGTGACCATTTCGCCGCCTCGATCAACCGTTTCCGCACGGTCGTCGAAGATTTTCAGACCACATCCCATACGCCCGAGGCCCTGCATCGCCTGGTCGAGGCATATCTGTCCCTTGGCCTGACGGACGAGGCACAGACCGCCGGCGCGATCTTGGGGCATAACTATCGGTCAAGCGACTGGTATGAGGACAGCTATAAGATGCTGACCGGGCAGGGGCTGACGCTTGAGGCCGCAGGCGACAGCTGGTTGCGACAGGTATATCGGCAAACCCTAAAGGGGAGCTGGCTCTGAGGTTCAGGGCGCTGAAAGGCTTGGGGCATGCTGCGCAGTCTTGATATCTCGGATATGTTGATCATCGACCGGCTGGCGCTCGAGTTTCAGCCGGGGCTGAATGTGCTGACGGGTGAAACCGGGGCTGGCAAATCAATCTTGCTGGATTCGCTTGGCTTTGTGCTGGGATGGCGCGGTCGGGCCGATCTGGTGCGCAGTGGTGCAGATCACGGCCAAGTCACGGCCTGTTTCGATCTGGCCCCCGATCACCCGGCGCGTGCCATCCTGACCGACGCGGGCCTGCCCCAAGCCGATGAACTGATTTTGCGCCGCGTGAACATGGCCGATGGGCGCAAGACGGCTTGGGTCAACGACATGCGCTGCTCGGCCGAGGTGCTGCGGCGGTTGTCGGAAACCCTGCTTGAACTGCACGGCCAGCACGACGACCGCGGTTTGCTGGATCCGCGCGGCCACCGGATGATCTTGGATGAATTCGCCGGGCAGGCCCACCTGCTTGAGGCCACCCGCAGCGCCTGGACACAGATGGGGCGCGCGCGCCGGGCCTTGCAAAGCGCCGAAGAAGACGCCCGAGCCATTCGCGACGAAGAAGAATATTTGCGCCATGCCGTGCAAGAGCTGGACGCGCTGAACCCCGCCCCCGGCGAAGAGGCCGAATTGGATACAGCCCGCCGCGCCATGCAAAACGCCGAGAAAATTCGCTCGGATGTGCATCGCGCCTTTCAGATGCTGGGGGATAATGGGGCGGAAACGGTCATCTCGGATGCGCTACGGTGGCTTGACGGGGCCGCCGCCCAGGCCGATGGCCTGCTCGAAGAGCCAATGGCCGCCCTGTCGCGCGCCATGGTCGAGCTGGGCGAAGCCGTGGATGGTATCGGCCGCGCCGTTGATGTGCTCAGCTTTGATCCGCTGACCCTGGAAACAACCGAAGAGCGGCTGTTTGCGTTGCGCGGTTTGGCCCGCAAGCATGACGTGGCGCCTGATGATCTGGCCGGTCTGGCCGAAGGGCTGCGCAGCAAGCTGGCACAGCTTGATGCCTCGGATGTTCAGCTGAAGGATTTGCGCCGGGCGCTGGCGGCTGCGACGGCGGCCTATGACACCGCTGCGCTGGAATTGTCCCAGTTGCGGCGCAAGGCCGGCGCCGACCTTGACCGCGCCGTCACCCAAGAGCTGGCGCCCCTCAAGATGGAAAGGGCGGTGTTTGAAACGGTGATCACCACCGACAACGACGGCCCCGATGGCCGCGATGCGGTGGCCTTTCGCGTGGCCACCAACCCCGGCGCCCCCGCCGGCGCCCTGAACAAGATCGCCTCTGGGGGCGAGTTAAGCCGCTTTTTGCTGGCGCTCAAGGTCTGTCTGACGCGGGGTCAAAGCGGGCTGACGATGATTTTCGATGAAATCGACCGGGGCGTGGGCGGCGCAACGGCCGATGCGGTCGGGCGCCGGTTGGCGGAATTGGCGCAAGGCGGTCAGGTTCTTGTGGTCACCCATTCGCCGCAGGTCGCGGCCCTGGGTGCGCATCACTGGCGGGTTGAAAAGACGGTGGTGCAGAATGTGACCACATCACAGGTTGTGCCGCTAAGCGCCGCCCAGCGCGTCGATGAGATCGCCCGGATGTTGTCGGGCGATACCGTCACCCCGCAAGCCCGCGGCGCCGCCAAGGCGCTTCTGGCCGGTTAAGCGGGCTTGATGGATTTGCAAAATCCCTTAGCCTAGGGTCAGCATCAAGGGCTTTTTCATGGCACCGCTCACGCCTCAATCTTCGATCGCTGCGCTTCGGGCGCGGGTGCTGCATGGGCTGCGGCACAGCATCGACGTGGTGCGCCGCCAAGGCCCCAGCCAATTCCAGTTCTGGCTGATTGCCCTGATCATCGGCGTGGCGGCAGGGTTTGCGGCCCTGGGCTTTCGCAAAGGTATTCACGCGCTGGAACGCTGGGCCTATGGGGCGCCAGACACGCAGGCGATGCACAGTTTCGCCGCCACCCTGCCTTGGCAGCTTCTTCTGGCGGTGCCGATCGCGGGGGGGCTGGCGACGGGGGCCATCTTGCATGTATTTACCCGCGATGCCCGCGCGCGGGCGGTGGCCGATGTGATCGAAGGGGCGGCCCTCAGGGATGGGCGGGTGGAAACCCGCGCCGGTCTGGCCTCGGCGGCGGCATCGCTGATCACGTTGGGCACGGGCGGCTCGTCCGGGCGCGAAGGGCCGGTTGTCCACCTGGCCGCGGTGATTTCAACCTGGGTGTGCCGGCGCATCAACGCCAGCGGCATGACCGGGCGCGATCTGCTGGGCTGCGCCGTGGCCGCCGCCGTATCGGCCAGCTTTAATACCCCCATCGCCGGGGCGCTTTTCGCGCTCGAGGTGGTGCTGCGCCATTTCGCGGTGCACGCCTTTGCGCCCATTGTGATCGCCAGCGTGGCAGGCACGATCATCAACCGGCTGGCCTTTGGCGATGTGACCGAATTTGTCCTGCCCGGCAGCCGCGTGTTGCAATTTTACGTTGAATTGCCGGCCTTTATGCTTTTGGGCCTGTGCTGCGGATTGGTCGCTGTCATCTTGATGCGGGCGATCTTTTGGGCGGATGATCTGGGCAATTACGCCGTCTTGCGGTTTGGGGTGCCTCGTTGGCTGCGCCCGGCGCTGGCCGGGGCGTTGCTTGGCGCATTGGCCATCGCTTTTCCACATATCATCGGCGTCGGCTACGAGACGACGTCGCGGGCGCTGACCGGTCAGCTGCTTTTGTGGCAGGCGATTGTGTTTGCGATGGTCAAGACCGTCGCGCTGGCCATCACCATGGCGGGGCGGATGGGCGGCGGGGTGTTTTCCCCGTCGCTGATGGTCGGGGCGCTGACCGGGCTGGCCTTTGGCATCATTGCCACCGGGATTTTCCCGGATGTCTCCGGCACGCCCACCCTTTATGCGTTGGCGGGTATGGGGGCGGTGGCCGCTGCTGTCTTGGGCGCGCCCATATCGACCACTTTGATCGTGTTCGAACTGACCGGGGATTGGCAAACCGGGTTGGCGGTGATGGTGGCGGTATCCTTGTCGACCGCGCTGGCCTCGCGGTTGGTGGATCGCAGTTTCTTTTTGACCCAGCTCGAGCGGCGCGGCGTGCGCCTTGCGGCAGGGCCGCAGGCCTATCTGCCGGGGATGATCGCGGTGTCGGGCCTGATGCGCCGGGCCCCGCCCGCGCCGCTGGAACCGGGTCAGCTGCATCTGACCCCCGGTGACACGCTGGAACAGGCAATCCCGATGTTCGAAGCCGCCCAATGCGATGTGCTGCCGGTTGCCGAGCGGGGCCAGATCGTCGCGACCCTGCGTCAGGTGGATGCCCTCAAGGCCTTTGCGCAGGCCCTGTCAGCCACGGCCGCTGAGGAACATTCCTAGCAGCGCGTCAGCGGCGCTAGATCTGTTCAACGGTGATATCGGCGCTGCGGTCAAACGCCAGATGGCCGGCAATTCGGGCGACCGCCCGGACGGGGTCTTGATAGGACCAGACAGCATCGTGCAAGGTGCGGTTCTTGGTCACAACCGAATAATAGCTGGCGGTGCCTTTGTGCGGGCATTGGGTTGTCTTGTCTGACGGGTCCAAGAACGCCATGGCGATATCGTCGCGCGGGAAATAGATCACCGGCGGCAGATCCCCTTCGGTCAGTTCCAGCGCCTGGGTGGTTTCACCCAGAACCGCGCCCCCGGCCCGAACCGACCAGGTGCCTTCGGCTTTGCGAATGATCAGTGAGGGGCTCATGACGGGATCCTTTCGGGGATAAGGCGCGCGCCGCAAGGGTGGCTGCGGCGCTGGGCCAAGGGGTTTTGGGCAGGTCCGCTTGGGTCAAAGCGGCGCGGTTGCGGCATCCAACCACGTCTTGGTCTCTAAGGAAAGGCGCGGCCCGAGCAGATCGCGGGTTTGCGCGTGATACTGGTCGATCCAGGCGCGTTCCGGCGCGGTCAAAAGGGCCGTGTCGATCAGTTTGCGGTCAATCGGTGCAAAGGTCAGCGTGCGCCACGCCAGCATGTTGCGCCCTGGGTCGGCGCTTGGCTGGGCGGGTGCGGGTACTGCGACGGCCAGGTTTTCGATACGGATGCCAAAGGCCCCCTCGCGGTAATAGCCCGGCTCGATCGAAAGAATCATGCCCGCCTCAAACGGCACATCGCTGACCCGGCTTAGGCGCTGCGGCCCCTCGTGGACCGACAGATAGGCCCCGACGCCATGGCCCAGCCCGTGGTTGAAATCCTGACCGGCCCGCCAAAGCGGCGCCCGGCCCACTGCCTCGATGTCGCGCCCGGCCAAGCCTTGGGGCCATTGCAGGGTGCTCATGGCGATCAGACATTGCAGGACGCGCGTAAAGGCGGCGCGGGCCTCGGGCGGGGGGGTGCCGATGGCGATGGTACGGGTGATATCGGTTGTGCCGTCCAGATATTGGCCGCCGCTGTCCAGGACGACCAACTGGCCGTCCTCAAGGGGGCGGTTGGTCTCATCCGTGACGCGATAATGCATGATGGCGCCATTTGGTCCGGTGCCGGCGATGGTTTCAAAGCTGATATCGCACAGCGCCGGGTCTTGGCGGCGTTCGTTTTCCAGATGAACGACAAGGTCAATTTCATGCACCGTGCCGGGTGGTTGGGCATCCAGCCAGGCCAGGGTTCGCACCACCGCTGCGCCGTCGCGCAGGTGGGCGGCTGCGGCCCCGTCGATCTCGGCCGTGTTTTTGCGGGCTTTGGGCAGGGCGCAGGGGTCGCCCTTGTGCGCGGCTTTGTCGCCAAGCGCGTCTTTGGCGATCTGCGGCAGGCTGTGTTTGTCGATGCACACCGGGCCGGACAGGGCGGTCAGCGCGTCCAGGAAGGTGTCGGGCTGGTGGGTGCGAATGTCTGTGCCCAGGTGGTCCGCCAACCCGCTAAGCTTTTGCGCTGCGGCGAACAGATCGACGCTGGCATCGGCGTGCAGGATGGCAAAGCCGTGCATCACCGGGTTGTGGGGGATGTCACCGCCGCGAATGTTCAAAAGCCAGCACAGGCTGTCGGGCAGGGTGATGATTGCGGCGCTGTGCCCGGATGAGCGCAGCCCGTCGGCCAGCCTGAGGCGTTTGTCTTTATGCGGCTCGCCGGCGTATTCAAGCGGGTGCGGCTTGGCCGGCATCAGGGGCGCGGGTGGCTGATCTTGCCACAGGGGGTCGATCAGGTTCGCGCAGGGGTGCAGGCGAATGCCGCTGCCGGCCAAGGCTTCTGTCAGTTGCTCGATTTGTCCCGCAGAATGGAGCCAGGGATCAAACCCGATCACGCGGGCCTCGGCCGCGCCGCCGGGGGCGAGGGGGAACTGATTGCGCAACCAATCGGCAAGCGAGGTTTCGGGCCAGGGGACAGGGGTGAAATCCGGCGCCACCTGCGCCTTGACCTGGGTGCGATAGCGCCCGTCGATGAACACCCCGGCCGCGCTATGCAGCGCCGCGCAAAACCCGGCTGAGCCAGTGAAGCCGGTCAGCCAGGCCAGGCGTTCATCCCGCGGGGCAACGTATTCCCCCATATGGGCGTCAGAGCGCGGGATCAAAAACCCGTCGAGCTGCTGGGCGGTCATGGCCTGGCGCAAAGCGCGCAGCCGGGCCGGGCCCTGCTCGGGGCGGGCGGTGACAGAAAATGTCTGAAACATCGGGGCTTCCTTCCCTGTGCAACGCCTGCTGGGCGCTGTGGTGATTGCAACAGTTGTTCCAAATCCCATCGGGGCACGCAAGGGCTCCCGCGGTTTGTTCTTGCATCAAAGATGCAAGCCCCCACCTTGGGCCCGGCCGTCCGCGTTGCGGACGGCGGTTGCGCGCGGGGCAAATCGATCACGCGAAATGGGCCTTGGGGATCGCGGACGCGCCGCACCGCAGGTGCGGCGCCGGGCCCAACGGGAGGCGCGCATGGAATGCGCAACGACGGGCGGGAGGGCGGGGTCGCACAAAGGCAATCGGGCCGCGTTGACGCCGCGCGCGCCGCAAACCTCTTGCGGCCAGCCTAGCAGGTATAGTTCAGCGCCAGGCGACCGCCGTCGATATAGATCGTCTCGCCCGACACATAGCTGGCCTTTCTTGAGCACAAGAACGCCACCACATCGCCGATTTCGCGGGCGGTGCCGGGGCGGCCAAGCGGGGTGCGCGACATTGCGGTCTTGAACGCCTCGGGGTTGGCATTGACGCCGGCCATCATCTCGGTGTCGATGGAGCCGGGCCCGACGGCATTGACGCGAATGTTATTCTTGGCCAGCGCCAGCGCCGCAACCTTGGTCAGCTGCATCACCCCGCCCTTTGACGCGCAATAAGCCGGGATCGCCGGGATCGCCACCTGGGCATTGATCGACGACATATTGACAATCGCCCCTTCGATCCCCTGCGCCACCATGGTCTTTGCCGCCCGCTGGGTGGCGACGAACACCCCCCGCAGGTTCAAGCCAATCACTTTGTCAAAATCGGCAAGGTCATACGCCAGAAAATCGCCGGGCAGGGCGATGCCGGCATTGTTGACCAGCGCCGCGACCGGGCCATGTTCGGCCTCGATCCGATCAAACAGCGCCAAGATCGCCGCCGGGTCAGAAAAATCGCAGACATAGCCCGCCCCGCCCAGCGTGGCGGCCGCCGCGTGAACGCTGTCTTTGATATCCGCCAGAATGACGTGCATGCCGTCTTCTGCCAAAGCCTGCGCACAGGCCAGCCCAATGCCCTGTGCCGCGCCGGAAATAAGTGCAATCGGTTTGTCTGTCATGATGTTATTCTTCCTTGTTCTTGCCATCAGACCCAAGGGGGCTTGGGGTCTCTTGCCCGGTGATATAGCCTGCGGCCAAGTCATTGGCCACATCTTGCGGATCGCGCTCTTGGGCGGGGCCATAGCCGCCACCGCCCGGCAGGCAAAGCCGCAACCGCTGACCGTTCTTGACCAACTGGCGGCCCTTGGCCCGCAGCGCGGTGCCGTCGGTCAGGGCCACCCGGCCCGGCGCGCCGTCTTGGCCGCCCTCGCGGCCCCGCGCCGGATGATGCACCCGATCAAACATCGCGTTGAAATAAAAATCATAGCCGGCGCGCGGTTCGATCTCGATGATTTGGCCCAAGCCACCGCGCTGACGCCCCGCTCCGCCTGAATTCGCCCACAGCTCTTTGCGCCAGACGGTAATCGGGCCGACGTGCTCGGTGGCTTCGACGCTCATGGTGGATACCCCGGATGGAAAGGCCGTGGCCGACAGCCCGTCGACGCAAGGGCGCGCCCCGGTCCCGCCCGAATTGAACATCAGCACCTCGGCGCTTGGCAGGCCGCTGGCCGCGTCACTGGCGCGCGCGGAAATCTGGATGTTCCACAACGCGCTGGCGCCTTCGGCCGGCACTTGTCCGGGAATGGCCTTGTGCAGGGCGCCCAACACCACATCCGGCACCAGATGGCCCATCACATGGCGCACCGACACCGCCGCCGGGCGCTTGGCCGCCAGGATAGAGCCCTCGGGCGCGGTGATCTCGAACGGCTCAAGGGATCCGCTGTTGTTGGGCACCTGCGGGGCAATGGCACATTTCAACCCATAACAGGCATAGGCACGGGTATAGACCTCGGGGCAGTTCACCCCGAATTTGCTCATCCCCGAGGTTCCGGCGAAATCGGCGCTGACCCGATCGGCGGCGATCTCAAGCGCCACCTGCATATGCACCGGCGCGTCATAGCCATCAACCTGCATGGTGTTTTCGAACCGACCGCGCGGCAGGGCGGCAATGGCGGCGCGGGTGGCATCGCGGCTGGCGCTGATGATGTAATCGGCAAGGCCGTCAATTTCGTCCAGGGCAAATTCATCCAGCATCGCCTGAAGGCGGCGCTCTCCGGCGGCATTGCACGCGGCCAGGGAATACATATCCCCCACCACCTGATCGGGCGCGCGCACATTGGCCCGCACCAGCTTGATCAACACATCTGCCACCACGCCGCGTTCGGCAAACTTCATGATCGGGATCAACAGACCTTCTTCGAAGACCTCGGTGCCGTCGGGGCCAAAGCCGCGCCCCCCGATATCAACCACATGCGCCGTGCAGGCGAAAAACCCGATGTGCCGCCCGGCGCGAAACACCGGCGATACCACGGTGATATCATGCAGATGCCCGGTGCCCATCCAAGGGTCATTGGTCATATAGACGTCGCCTTCGAACATGTTCAAAGCGCCTATTTCCCGGATGAAATGCGTGACGCTTTCGGCCATGGCGTTGACATGGCCCGGCGTGCCGGTCACCGCCTGGGCAATCATCCGCCCCCGTCGATCAAACAGCCCGGCCGACAGATCGCCCGCCTCGCGCACCGATGTGGAAAACGCCGTGCGGATCAATGTCGTGGCCTGTTCTTCAACCACGGCAATCAGGCGGTTCCACATGATCTGGTAATCAATTTTGCTTGGCGGGTTCATGTCCGGGCCTCCTTGCGGCGCAGCAACAAACTGCCGTCGCTTTGACCGATCGCATAAAACCCGGATGTGACAATCGTCGTGGTTTCGCGTTCGGTGATAATGGCCGGCCCATCCAGCCGTTGTCCGGCGGTCATCAAAGACCGGTCGATTTCTTGCGCCGTGACCATGGTGCGGCGCGCCGCATCAAAGATCTGGCGCTGGCGTTGCGGGGTGGCCGGATGTTCGGGGGTTGCCGGGCGCACCGGGCGCACCTTGGGCAACAGTGTGGATACCGTCAAAGACCAATTGGTGATCTCGACGCCCAGCCCGTCAATGGTGCGCCCAAAAAAGCGCCGATAGGCGTCCTCAAAGGCGGCCAAAATCTGCGCCGGCGCCGTGCTGTCAAGGCGATCAAAGGTTGCGAAACTTAAGGGCACGGGAATTTCCCAACCCTGCCCGGCATAGCGCATAAAGGCGGTCAAACCGGTCTGCGTGGGCGCCCCTGCGGCGCCGTTGGCGACAAAGGCGCGGGCCTCGGCCTCAAGATCGGCCAGCAGGGCGCTGACGGCGCCGGGGTCAAATCGGTCCAATGGTTGGAAGAACCCGCGCGTCGCCTCATAGCTGACCGGCGCCTTCAAAAACCCGATGGCCGATCCAACCCCTGCGCCCGGCGGGATCAACACCGCCCCAATGCCCAGTTTTTCACACAGGCGACAGGCATGAAGCGGCGCGCCGCCGCCAAATCCGATCATGGTGAAATGTTCGATGTCGCGGCCGTTTTCCACCGTGTGAACGCGGGCGGCATTGGCCATATTCTCGTCCACCATCTCGGTGATGCCAAAGGCGGTATCGGCCGCCCCAAGCGCCAGCGGCGCACCCAGATCGGCCAGCACAGCATCGGCGGCATCGGCGATCAGCGGGATCGCACCGCCGGCAAAGTGATCGGGGTCAAGCCGCCCCAGCCGCAGGTTGGCATCGGTGACGGTTGCGTTTGTGCCGCCCCGCCCATAGCAGGCCGGGCCGGGTTCAGATCCGGCAGATTTGGGGCCGACCTGAATGCGCCCCATTTCGTCAAGCGACCCGATTGAGCCACCCCCAGCGCCGATTTCGACCATCTCGACCACAGGGGTCGATACCGTCATCCCCGATCCCTTTTTGAACCGATAGGTCCGCGCCACCTCGAAGGTGCTTGCGGTTTTGGGGGCGCCGTCCTCGATCAGACAGATCTTGGCGGTGGTGCCCCCCATGTCAAAGCTGAGCACCTTGTCCAACCCATGGGCGCGGGCGTAATCGGCGGCAAATATCGCGCCGCCCGCCGGGCCCGATTCCAGCAAGCGCACCGGCTGCTCGGCCGCCAGATCCACTGAAATCAGCCCGCCGCCGGAATGCAGCATGAACACCGGCGCCAGGATGTCCCGCGCCCGCAGCCGCTGCACCAGACGCCCAAGGTAATCGGCCACCTGCGGCTGCACATAGGCATTGGCAATCACCGTATTGAACCGCGGCAGTTCACGCATCTGCGGCGAGATCACCGATGACAAAGAGATCGGCAAACCGGGCAGCAAAGTCCGCAGGGCCTGGGCCATCTGCACCTCGTGGGTGTCATTGGCATAGGCATGGATCAATCCGATCGCCACCGCCTCGTAACCGCCCTCGGCGATTTGCCGGGCCATCTTGGTGACGGCGCTTGGCGCCAACGGCAACAATACCTCGCCCTTGGGGCCGATGCGTTCTGGCAGGGTAAAGCGGTGCTGGCGCGGCACCAGCGGGGTGGGCAGGGTCAGGTTCAGGTCGTATTGCTCAAACCGGTTCTCTGAGCGCATTTCGATCACGTCCCGAAATCCCTCGGTGGTGATAAAGGCCAGCTTGGCGCCTTTGCGTTCGATCAGCGCATTGGTGACAAGGGTGGTGCCGTGAATGACCTGCCCGATGGCGCAAGGCGCGATGCCGGCCGCGGCGGCGGCGGTGTCGATCCCGTCCAGGATGGCCTGTTCGGGGCGGGCATAATCGGTCAGCACCTTGCAGGTGGACAGCCCGCCGGGATGGGCCAGCGCCACATCGGTAAAGGTGCCGCCGATATCGACGCCAAGGCGGATCGTTGGATCAGTCATATCATATCGCTTTGAAAATCTGGTTGGCCGTAAAGGCGGCCTGATACAGTTTGGATCGGATCGGCCCCTGGGGCGCCGGGGCCATCTGGCTGACTGGCAGCGGCAAATCCGCCAGCGGCATCCCGGTCAGGATTTCCGCCATGCTTTGGCCGAACAATGTGCCGGTGGTGATGCCACGCCCGTTATATCCGATCGGGGTGAACAGGTTTTCGGCCAATTGATGTATGCGCGGCAGATAGTCGGGGGTCATGGCGATCTGCCCATGCCAGGCCGCCTCAAAGCGCATGGGCCCAAGGTCAGGGAACACCCGCGCCAGTTGCTTGCGCGCCCAGCGCTGCGACAGCCCGCGATCCTTGCTGCCAAAGATCGTGCCCATGCTGCCGACCAACAGCCGGTCAAAGCTGTCCCGGCGCAGGCTGAACATGATCTGGCCGGTATCCCAAAGCCCCTGCCGGCCGGGCAGGATATGCGCCGCCTCGGGCCCCAGGGGCGCGGTGGCAAGCTGAAAATAGTTGATCACGGTAAAGCTGCGCCGCAGCCCCGGCCACAGATCGTCGCTATAGGCGTTGGTGCCCAGCACGACAGCCCGCGCCCGCAGATCGCCCTGGGTGGTTTCCACCCGCCATTGGCCGGCCTCGCGGTGCAGCTTGATGGCGCGCACGCCGGTGCTGATCTTGGCGCCGGCCCCGCGCGCCGCCCGCGCCAGCCCCCGGCAAAAGCCCATCGGATTGACGGTGCCGGCCCGGTGATCCAACAGCCCGCCATGAAAATGATCGCTGCCGATCATCTGTGCCACTTCGGCGCGGGACAACAGGTCCACCGGTTGCCCAAGCCGCTGCCATTCACTGTGCCGCGCCGCCAGATCGGCAAAGCCGCTGGGGCCGTGGGCGGCGTGGATGGTGCCGTTGCGCATTGCTTCGCAGCGGATCTGATGTTTCTCGATCAAGGAAAACACATAGTCAGGCCCGGCGCTCAGCCGGGTCAGGGCGCGCGGCCCATAGGTATCGCCCAATTGCGCACGCACCTGCTGGGGGGGCAGCCAAAGCGCCGCATTGACCAACCCGACGTTGCGGCCCGATCCGCCAAAGCCAATTTTCTCGGCTTCGATCACATGGGCGGCCAGCCCTTTTTCCGCCGCATGCAGCGCCGTGCTAAGCCCCGTGTAACCGCCGCCGATCACCGCCACATCCACCAAGGCATCGCTGTTCAGCGGGGCGTGGAAATCGGTCTCGGTGGCCGAGGCATCCCAAAGCGATATCGTGGAACCTGCTGGGGCGTCTGGCGCGGTCATCGTCTGATCCTGAGCTGGGGCAAAGCCGGGCGCACCCCGGACTTTGGATGCTTGCACCAGCCCATGGAACAGGTCAATATGTGAAAAACCCGTTCAATATTTCAGCGCAAAGGCAGCCGCCCCCTTGACCAAGCTTTGTCTTTCATCTGGCCAGATGGTCAGCGCCGCCCGCGCCCGCATCCAAGAGATCGAGACCCCGGACCTGATCGCCATGCTGAACGATCCGGATCTGGTCATCGTCGATATCCGCGACATTCGCGAACGCCAACGCAGCGGCGCCATCCCCGGATCGGTGCATGCGCCGCGCGGTATGATCGAATTCTGGGTCGATCCGGACAGCCCCTATCACAAACAGGTCTTTGACCAGCCTGGCAAACGCTTTGTGTTCCACTGTGCCTCGGGGTGGCGGTCGGCGCTGACGGTTGCCACCTTGCAAGACATGGGGTTCCCGGCGGCCCATCTGCGCGAGGGGTTCTCGACCTGGGCTGAACAGGGCGGACCGGTGGAACAGATCGACCGCAAACCCTAGGCGGGATCGCTGGGGCGCAGGATACGGGCGCCGCTGTTCAGCCTGCTGGCGATATCGTCGTTGATCATTGATGTCTGGGGATCATCGGGAAGCGCCCCACCCGGACCGGGCGCCCGTCCGGTTCTTGATCGTGTTTTGAAATACGGCACGGGTTTTCCAAACTTCTGCACAAAACCCTGCGGCGACTGGCAGCAGCGATGAACGGCCCAGCGCGTGGCGCCCGGCCGGCGCTGATTCGGCGGCTGTGCCGGCGCGGCCCCTCGAAAAATTTTTACATATCAGTGAATTGGCGTTTTCCCGCGCGGAAATCTTTTGTCTTGCCAGTGCTGCCTGCTGTGCGTAACTTAAAAAAATGGATCACAAGTTGCAAAAAATGGAACAATTATGACGGTGCTGGAAAATGCCGCCCGGCTGCTGAAGTGCTTTAATTCGGAATGCACCGATCTGACGGTGACGGATGTGACCGAACGTCTTGATATCCCCAAGGCCAATGCCTCGCGGTTGCTGAAGGCGATGCGCGGGGCTGGCCTGCTGGAAACCATCGGTGACAGCAAACGGCACCGTCCGGGGCGGCTGTTGATTGATCTGGGCGCGGCGTTTCGGGGGTCTTCGACGTTGATTGCCATGGCCGGCGAAGTCGTCAAAGAGGTCAGCGACACCTGCGGGCACACCGGCTTTGTGTCGATCCGTGTCGGCAACGAGGTGTCGGGGGTCGTGGATTTCCCCGGATCGAATGCGCTGCGGGTGGCCGGAACCATTGGGCGCCCGCTGCCGGCCCATACCACGGCAACCGGGCGGTCATTGCTGGCACGGCTGAGCGATGCCGAAGTGGTGGCCCTGTTGCGCGACGCCACGTTCAAGGTCACGCCGCGGTCGCCCGGCACCATCGACGAGGTGCTGGCCATGCTGACCGAGGTGCGGGCCTGTGGGTTTGGGGCCTCGTTTCAGGAAACCACCTTGGGGGTGGATGCGGTCGGGATTGCGGTGGGCGACCCCAAGACCGGCGAAGAGGTCAGCCTGTGCATCGTTTTCCCGTCTCAGATTGTGTCCGACGCCGAGCGACAGGCCATCTTGACCGGGCTGGCCGATGGCGCAGCCGATATCGCGTTCAAAACCGGAGACACCCGTTTCAAAAAGCCCGACCCGGCACGTTTTCCTTTAAAGGGACTTACTTCTCATGACTGATCAGGCAAACCGCTGGCGTGTTGGTTTTGACATTGGCGGCACCTTCACCGATTTCGTTTTGTTCGACGCCAAGCAACGTTCGGTGACGTTGCACAAACGGCTGACAACGCCGCACGACCCGTCCGAGGCCGCGCTTTTGGGCCTGGAGGAGCTGTTGGCGAAACAGGGGATCACCCATGCCGATGTCGGGCAGATGGTGCATGGCACGACCCTTGTGACCAATGCGGTGATTGAACGCAAAGGCGCCGCGCTGGGGCTGATTACCTCTGCCGGTTTCCGCGACGTGCTTGAGATGGGCACCGAACAGCGCTATGATATTTATGACCTTTTCGTGGAATTCCCCGATCCTTTGGTGCGCCGTGACAAACGTATCGAGGTGGCCGAACGTATGGATGCCAAGGGCCGCGTCGTTACCGCGATGCAAGACCACGATATCCGCGACGCCGCCCGGCAGCTGGTCGAAGCCGGCTGCGAGGCGATCGCCGTTTCATTCCTGCACGCCTATGCAAACCCGGCCCATGAACGCCGTGCCCTTGCGGTGATCCGGGCGCTTTACCCGGATCTGTCGGTGTCAATCTCGAGCGATGTGGTCGCCGAGATGGGCGAATACCAGCGCACGGTGACAACCTGTGCCAATGCCTATGTGCAGCCGTTGATGCACCGCTACCTGACCAAGCTGGATGCGGCGCTGCGCGGGCATGGTTTTGCCGGATCGCTGACGTTGATGCACTCGGCTGGGGGGCTGGTGTCGCTGGATACGGCGCGGTCTTATCCGATCCGCCTGTTGGAAAGCGGTCCGGCGGGTGGGGCGCTGGCGACGGCGCTGTTTGGTGCCGGTGCGGGCAAGCGGGATGTGATTTCCTTTGATATGGGGGGCACCACGGCCAAAGCTTGTATGATCGAGGACGGTCAGGCCGAGATTTCCCCCCTGCTTGAGGCGGCGCGGGTGCATCGCTTTACCAAGGGGTCCGGCCTGCCGATCAAATCGCCGGTGATTGAAATGATCGAAATCGGCGCCGGTGGCGGGTCGATTGCCGCGATTGACGATGTGGGTCTGCTGAAGGTGGGGCCGCGCTCGGCCGGGTCTGATCCGGGACCGGCGTGTTATGATATGAACGGTTCAGAGCCAACGGTGACGGATGCCAACCTGGTGCTGGGCTATTATGATCCGGCGTTTTTCCTTGGCGGGCGGATGCAGTTGGACGTCGCGGCGGCGCGGCGCGCGATCAAGACGGTGGCCGATCCGCTGGGGCTGAGCATCGAAGAGGCGGCGCTGGGCATTCACAAGGTCGTGGTCGAAAATATGGCATCGGCGGCGCGGGTGCATCTGGTTGAGCGGGGCAACGATCCGCGCAACTATGCGATGGTGGGATTTGGCGGCGCAGGCCCGGCCCACGCGGCGGATGTGGCGCGGGTCATGGGCATGACCGAGGTGATTATCCCGCCGGCCTCGGGGGCGGCGTCGGCGCTGGGATTTCTGGCGGCGCCGCTGTCGTTCGAGGATGTGCGATCCTTCCGGGTCGAGCTGCGCGCGGGGTTCGATTGCGATGCTGTGAACGCGGTTTTGGACGATCTAGAGGCCGCCGGGCGCGCCCAGCTTGGGGCCTCGGGTATTGCCGAGGCCGATGTGCAGGTGACGCGCACCGCGGATATGCGTCTGGTCGGTCAGATGCACGATATTTCGGTGCCCCTGCCCCAAGGGGCGCTGACGGCACAATCGCTGGCGCCGCTGCGGGCGGCCTTTACCAAAGCCTATGCGGCGCGGTATTCCCAGCCGTTCGAGGGCGCGCGGTTCGAGGCGGTGAACTTTCGCGTGCGGTGCAGCGGGCCAACGCCCAGCCTGTCTTTGTCGGGGGCGGTTGGCGGGGCGGATCGTGCCGGCCGCATTAAGGGCACGCGCCGCGCCTGGTTCGACAGCGGTGCTGCCGAGGTCAATGTCTTTGACCGCTATGCGTTGCAGGGCGGTGACAAGATCGACGGCCCTGCCATCATCGAAGAGCACGAATCCACCACCATTATCGCCCCCGGCGACAGTTTGCGTGTCGATGACAGTTTGAACCTGTGCATCCGCATTGGCGCAGCGCAGGCCAGCGCCGCCGTGGTCACGGCCCAGATGGACCGCAAGGCGGCGGTGGCGCGGATTGAGGCCGATCCGATCGGGCTTGAGATCATGTGGAGCCGGATGGTCAATGTCGTTGAGGAAATGTGGCTGACCGTGTGCCGCACCGCCTTTTCGCTGGTGATTGCCGAGGCACAGGATTTCGCCTGCGAGCTGCTGGACAGTGATGGGGAAACCCTGGCCCACAGCCCGCGCGCCATGCCGGTTTTCAACCTGACGCTGCCGCGCGCCGTCAAGGCGCTGCTTAAGGCGTATCCTGCCGAAACGCTGCGGCCGGGCGATGTGCTGATCACCAATGATCCCTGGCTGTGTGCGGGGCATTTGTTCGATATTGCCATCGTCACCCCCACCTTTCATCAGGGTCGGTTGGTTGGCCTGCTGGGCACCGTGGGCCATGTGTCGGACATTGGCGGCACCAAGGATTCGCTGCGCGCCCGCGAGATCTATGAAGAGGGGCTGCAAATCCCGCCGATGAAGCTGTATGATCAGGGCGTTCCGAACGAAACCTTGATCCGGCTGATCAAGCAAAACGTGCGCAACGGCGAACAAGTCTGGGGCGATATCCAATCCTTTGTGTCGGCCAATGCCATCGGCGCTGATCGTCTGGACAGCTTTATCACCGAATACGGGATGGAGGATCTGGGCGCCCTGGCCGAAGTTGTGCAGGGGCTGTCGGAAAAGGCCATGCGCGAGGCGATCTTGGCGCTGCCGGACGGTACCTATCGGTCGACCATCACCAACAACCCGCTGGGGGATCCGATTACCTATCCAGTGGCAGTAACGGTCAAGGGCAGCGATATTCACGTCGATTTTGCCGGTGCGCCGCCGCAATTGCCGCAGGGCGGGCTGAACAGCACGCTGAATTACACCGCGGCCCATGCCACCTATCCGCTGAAATGTATGCTGACCCCGGCGGTGCGTGGCAATGCCGGCTGTTATCGTCCCTTCAGCGTCGATGCGCCCGAAGGATCGATCCTGAATTGCACCTATCCGGCGGCGGTCAACCTGCGCACGCGCACAGGATGGTATCTGGCGCCCAATATCTTTGGGGCGCTGGCCGATGCCGCGCCGCAGCAGGTGCAGGCCTTTACCGGTCTGGCCGTTGCGTCGACCGTCTATGGCAAGGGCCAGGACGGGGAATTTTATTCCGACATGCTGTTTTGTGGCGGCGGTCAGGGTGGATCGGCGGCGGCGGACGGATGTTCGACCATTTTGTGGCCCACATCGGCGGCCAATACGTCGATTGAGCTGATGGAAAGCCGGGTGCCGATCCTGCTTGAGGAGAAATCCTTTATGCCTGACACCGGCGGCGCCGGACAATATCGCGGCGGTCTGGGTCAGCGCGTGGTGTTTCGCAAGCTGGAGGACGACGGCGAAACCACGCTGGTGTCTGTCTATCCCGAAGGGGTGGGCAACCCGATTCCGGGCCTGTTTGGCGGTCAGCCGGGTGGCTGTGCCAGCGGCCGGGTTCTGGATGACGCCGGCCATGTCACCCGCGATTGCGGCACCGGCGAGCTGGTCGAGCTGACGACCCCGGCCCAGCATGTCGAACTGATTCTTGCGGGGGGGGCGGGATTTGGTGACCCGGCCAAACGTGACCCGCAGGCGGTGCAAAACGATTTGGCGCTGGGCTTTGTCACCCCAATGCGCGCGGCCCCAGACAATGTGACCGGTGCAAAACCGGCGCAACAAAAAGAAACCAATTAAACATATCAACAAGGAGAGACCCATGAAAACCACCACAGATCTGAATATGAACCGGCGATCGCTGTTGGCGATGGCCGGGGCCGGCCTGGCAGCGGCAAGTTTTCCGCAAAGCCTGTTCGCGGCGACCAAACGCAACATCTTGATCATCGCATCCGGGCAGGACATTCCGAACTTTGACCCGCATACGGCATCGGGGTATTCGGCCAGCTTTTTGTTGCGAAACGTATATGATCCGTTGGTGCGCGTGGCCGGCAACCCGCCCGAAGCGGCGCCCGGTCTTGCCGAAAGCTGGTCGGTCAGCGCCGATGGCAAATCCTATACGTTCAAGCTGAGCGATGCGGCCACCTTCCAAAATGGCGCACCGGTCACCGCCGAGGACGTGATCTATTCCTTTCAGCGGGCTATGCGTTTGGCCAAGGGCAATTCCTGGATGATCCGCGGTGTTGTCGACCCCGAGGCAATCACCGCCCAAGACGCCAAGACCGTGCGCTTTGATTTGGTGGCGCCATTTGCCGCCTTTCTGGCGGTTATTCCGTGGATTTTCATTGTCAGCAAAGACCAGGTCGAGGCAAATCTGGGCGACGACGACGGGCAAACCTATTTGCAGGGCACATTGGCAGGCAGCGGCCCCTTCATGGTCAAGCGTGCCCAGGCCGGGGCGCTGTATGAATTGGCCCGCGCCGAGACCGCCTGGCAACCGGGTGGCGGCAACCTGACCGGGGTCATTTGGCAGATCGCGCGCGAGACCGCCTCGCAGCGGTTGCTGTTGCAGCGCGGCGAAGCCCATATCGCGGTGGATCTGACCAGCGAAGACATGGATGCGCTGGACGGGCGGCCCGGTGTGGTGCGGGTGATCGAACCGGAATACCGGTCGTTTTCGATCAAGATGAATACGGTGCAGGGACCAACGGCGGATGTGAACTTTCGCAAGGCGATTTCCTATGCGGTCAATTACGAGGCGATCCGCGAATCCGCCGGCTATGCCGATTTGATGGTCGGGCCGTTGCCGACGGGCATCTTGGGGCATAACCCCGATCTGGATGTGCCACGGATGGATCTGGAAAAGGCCAAGGCGTATCTGGCCAAGACCAGCACCCCCAATGGCGGCATCACCCTGCGGATGGTGCATGTTTCGGGGTTGGAACAACAGCGGCGCTGGGCGTTGATCATGCTGGATAGCCTGAAAAAGCTGAACATTGATCTGGAAATCCAGCCGCTGAACTGGCCCGATATGGTGGCGGCATGCGCCTCGCCCGAGACCTTCCCCGACTTTTTCCCGGTCTATCAGACGGCGAATTACGGCGACCCGGACAACATTGCCTTTGCGGCCTATCATTCGTCAGGCAACGGCACATGGCGCAATGCGGTTTACAAAAACCCCGAGGCCGACGCCCTGATCGAGGCGGGCCGCGTGGAAACCGACCCGGCCAAGCGCAAGGAAATCTATGGCGCGTTCCAGGCGCTGGTGGTTGCCGATGCGCCCGATGTGTTCGGGGTTTTGGAAAAACGCCGTCTTGGGTTGCGCGACAACGTCAAAAACTTTGCCTTTGTGCCGGTCGCGTCGAACGCGATTGAAACATGGGGCTTGTCGGTCGACTAGGCCGGTGTGTTTCGGCGCGGCGGTTCTTGCCGCGCCGACTTTTTCTGGGGGCGGGCATGTTAAGATTTATCATTCGGCGCATCATCATGTTGATACCGGTGCTGTTTGGGCTGACGGTGATGATGTTCATTATTGCCCGCCTGTTGCCCGGCGACCCTGTGGCGCTTGCCGCCGGGCCCAATGCCACCCATGAGGAAATTGCCGCGCTGGCGGCTGAATTTGGCATGGATCAACCGATGATCGTGCAATACTGGACCTATGCGTCGGGGTTGTTGCAAGGCGATTTCGGGGTTTCGATCTTTACCCGCAGGCCAGTTCTGACCGATATTCTGACCTATCTGCCTGCCACGCTTGAGCTGGTTTTCGCCGCGATGGCCCTGTCGATTGCGCTGGGCATCCCGTTGGGATTGATGACGGCAGTGTATCGCAACAGATGGCCAGATTACCTGGCGCGGGTGCTGGCGCTGGCCTCGATTTCGATGCCGCGGTTTTTTCTTGGGCTGTTGTTACAGCTGTGCTTTGCCATGTGGTTGATGACCTTTCCGCTGGGCGGGCGGTTCCCGATTATCTATGAATACCCGCCGTTCGTGACCGGGTTTTTGACGTTGGATGCGCTGATCGCCGGTGATTTGGAAAGCTTTTGGCTGGCGTGCAGGCATCTGGCCCTGCCGGCCATCGCAATGAGCCTAAGCCCCCTGGCGACGATCATGCGGATGATGCGTGCCTCGACGATTGAGGTGCTGCAACACGACTATGTCACCACCGCGCGGGCGGTTGGCCTGTCGCAGCGACGGATCGTGTTCAAATATGTGGCCAAGAATGCGGTGTCCGCGACACTGACGGTGATCGGGCTGTATTTTGGTTGGCTGTTGGGGGGCACCGTGCTGGTCGAGACGGTCTTTGATTGGCCTGGGCTGGGGCTTTATGCCACCCAGGCCATTGTCGCACAGGATTTCATGCCGGTGATCGGGGTCGCCTTGGTGATTGGCCTGTTGTTTGTCCTGTCTAACCTTGTCATCGACGTTCTTTACGGCGTCATCAATCCCAAGGTGCGTTACGCATGAGCGAGCCGTCAAAGCAAGTTTCGCCGATGGGTGTGGCAGCGGACCCCATGGAAGACATAGCGGTTGAAAGCGCCCGGCGTCTGGCCTGGCGCAGGGCCGTGTTCCGGTTTCGGCAAAGCAGCCTGTCGATGCTGGGGCTGGCGATGGTTCTGGCGGTGCTGTTCGTGGCCGTTTTCGGCAGCGCGCTGGCGCCCTTTCCTGAACATATCGCCGGCGGGGTCGATACCGGCAATCGCTTTATGCCGCCGTCCTTGGCCCATCCGTTCGGCACCAATGAATTGGGCCAGGATGTGCTGTCGCTGGTGATGGCGGGCACGCGTGTGTCGGTTTTGGCGGGGCTGGGCATCGTGCTGATCGCGACGGTTTTGGGGACGGTCATCGGGGCGGTGGCCGGGTTTTTCGGTGGCTGGCTGGACGAAGTTCTGATGCGGATCAGTGACCTGCAACTGACCATTCCGGGGTTGATTTTTGCCATGGCGGTGGCTGCGGCGCTGGGGGCGGGGCTGTTCAACATGGTCATTGCCATTTCGCTTGGCTGGTGGCCGGGCTTTGCGCGGCTGGTGCGCGGCGAGGTTTTGGCAAAACGCGAGGAAACCTTTGTCGTGGCCGCCTATGCGATCGGCGCCCATCCCTTGCGGATCTTGTTTCGTCACATTCTGCCGAACATCATTTCGCCGGTGATCGTGAAAATGTCGTTGGACATCGGCTTTGCCATCCTGACGGTCGCCAGCCTTGGCTTTGTCGGGATTGGGGTCCGCCCACCTACACCCGAATGGGGCACGCTTTTGTCCATTTCGCGCAGTTACATGCCTGATTTCTGGTGGACGGCGGTCTTTCCCGGATTGGCCATGTTCTTTGCGATCTTTGGCTTTAATCTTTTGGGGGACGGGCTGCGCGATGTGCTTGACCCCCGCGCGAGGCGTTGACATGAGCAACCCCCTGTTGAAGATCCGCAACCTGCATTTGTCGATGCACAGTTTCGACGGCAAGGCCCATGTGCTGAATGGCATCAACCTTGAGGTCAAGCGCAACGAAATCTGGGGATTGGTCGGCGAGACCGGCTGCGGCAAATCACTGACCGGTCTGTCGGTGTCAGGGTTGGTCAGTTCGCCGCCAGCAGAATATCACGGCGGAGAGATCCTGTTCGATGGCGAAGATTTGCTTGGCTGTCATGAACAGCGTCTGCTTGCGCTGCGCGGCAACAAGATCGGGATGATTTTCCAGGACCCGACCACCAATCTTAATCCGGTGTTCACCATCGGCACACAGTTGGTGGACGTGGCTCTGGCCGCAGGCGCCAGCGATCCACAGGTGCTGGGGCTGACGGTCGGGGCCTCGGGGCGGGCGCGGCGGCGGGCAGCGCGGGCCTTGGCAGGCGATATGCTGGACAAGGTCGGCATCCCCAATGCGCGGGCGCGTTTGGATGATTATCCGCATCAGTTTTCTGGTGGGATGCGCCAGCGTGTATTGATTGCCATGGCCTTGATCGGCCGCCCCGATCTTTTGATCGCCGACGAACCGACGACGGCGTTGGATGTGTCGGTGCAGGCGCAGATTCTGGATTTGTTGCGCCAGATGGTGGATGAATTCCGCATGGGGGTGATCTTGATCACTCATAACCTGGGCGTGGTGGCACAAACATGCAGCCATGTTGCCGTGATGTATGCCGGGAATGTGGTCGAAAGCGGCCCGGTACGCCGGGTTCTGGAACAGCCGGCCCACCCCTATACGCGGGCGTTGATGCGGGCCATTCCCACCCGCGACGTCAAGCGCGGTGCGCTGTTTGGTCTGGCCGGTTCGGTGCCGAACCTGCTGTCGCCGCCGACCGGTTGCCGCTTTGCCCCGCGCTGTGCCCTGGCAAGCCCGGCTTGCCACAGCGCCCTGCCGGCCGACCGCGAGGTGGCGCCCGACCACAAGGTTGCCTGTGTGCATGTGTCGGCCATGAAAGAGACATCTTATGCTTGAAGTCGAACAGGTCAGCAAAATCTTTCCCGGTCGCAAGGGGCTGTTTGGCAGCAGCCCCGAGGTGCAGGCCCTGAAGGGGGTATCGCTGCGCATTGCCAAGGGCGAAAGCTTTGGATTGGTGGGGGAATCGGGGTCCGGGAAAACGACGTTGACCCGGTCGATCCTGCGGCTTGATGTGCCCACATCGGGGCGGATCATGTTCGAGGGCGAGGACCTTGCGACCCTGACACCGGCGGCCTTGCGGCATTTGCGGTCAAAGATACAGATCGTGTTCCAAGATCCCTTTGCCTCGCTTAATCCGCGGATGTCTGTGCATGACATCGTCACCGAACCGATGCTGGTGCATCGCGCTGAATTGGGGCTGAGCGCCCGCCAGCGTAGCGACCGCGCCGCCGAGCTGTTGTCGCTGGTTGGTCTGGGCGAACAGCACCTGCACCGCTATCCTCATGAATTCTCGGGCGGGCAGCGGCAGCGAATCTGCGTGGCGCGCGCCTTGGCCCCCAAACCATCGCTGGTGCTGCTGGATGAGCCGACATCGGCGCTTGATGTGTCGGTGCAGGCGCAGGTGCTGAACCTGTTGATTGATTTGCAAGACCGTCTGGGGCTGACGTATTTGTTCATCAGCCACGATCTGGGGGTGGTGCGGTATCTGTGCGACCGGGTTGCGTTGATCCTGCGCGGCGAGATCGTCGAAGAGGGGGCGACGCAGGCGGTGTTTGAACACCCGCAAAGCGCCTATGCCAAGATGTTGATTTCCGCCATGCCGCAGGTGGCCTTTTCCTGAAAGGCCCCGCCGTTGCCCGTGCCTGTTTCGGGGCGATGTGGGGCGGCGCGGCGAAATGGGCTGGAAATTTGGGGCCAAAGCCGGATAGGTCTGGGCGCGAGCCAATCGGAGGGCCAAGGCCGGTGAACGATATTTGGGGCGGACTGACACAAGCCGTTTGGCTGGTCGTGACGCTGGATGCTGAATTGCTGGAAATTTCGCTGCGGTCGCTGCAGGTCAGTGTTTCGGCTTTGATTGTGGCATCCTTGATTGCCATGCCATTGGCGGCCTTCTTGTCGGTCAAACGGTTTCGGATGCGCCGTGCGGTGATCGCGGTGCTTAATGCCCTGATGGGATTGCCGCCGGTTGTCGTTGGCTTGGTGGTGTATGTGCTGTTGTCCCGGTCGGGGCCGCTTGGGGTGCTGGGGTTGTTGTTTTCCCCCACGGCGATGATCATCGCGCAGGTCATTATCATCGTGCCATTGATTGCCAGCATCGCCCATCAATCGCTGCGCGATTTGTGGCAGGAATATCATGATTTGCTGATCTCGATGAATGTCACGCAGCGGCAAAAGATGGCGACGCTGTTGTGGGATGCGCGGCGGGCGCTTTTGACAGCGGCCTTGGCTGGTTTTGGCCGCGCCATCGGAGAGGTGGGCGCGATCATGGTGGTGGGCGGCAATATCGACCATGCGACGCGGGTGCTGACCACCGCCATCGCGCTTGAGACCGGCAAAGGCGAATTTGCGCTGGCGCTGGCGCTGGGCTTTGTGTTGATCGCCCTGGCGATTGCCATCAATCTGGCCATTCATTGGCTGGGCCGCACAGAACGCGAGGGCGCATGGTAAGCACGATGTTCCCCCTGACCCTGACCGGCGCCCGCAGCGCGCGGGCCGGCAAGACCTTGGTTGGCCCGGTTGATCTGACCCTTGGCGGGCAGGGGGTGACGGTTGTGATCGGCCCCAACGGGGCGGGCAAGACGTCGTTCCTGCGGATGCTGCATGGTGCGGCGCGCCTGTCGTCGGGGCGGATCGACTGGGCCTGTCCAACCCCCGAGGCCCAGCAAAAACAGGGGTTCGTTTTTCAGCGCCCGGTGATGCTGCGCCGTTCGGTGCTGGAAAATATTATCTATCCGCTGCGGATCAAGGGCGTATCACGCACCGAGGCAACAAGACGCGCGCATGAGTGGGCCGAACGGGTCGGGCTGGGCGATATGCTGGGGCGGGCGGCACCGGTCCTGTCAGGCGGTGAGCAGCAAAAGCTGGCCTTGGCGCGGGCGCTGATTTCCAGCCCCGAACTGTTGTTTCTGGATGAACCCTGCGCCGCCCTGGATGGCCGCGCGATGATTGATATTGAAAAAATCCTGACGGACGCCAGGGCCGGTGGCACGCGGCTGATCATGTCGACCCATGACATGGGGCAAGCGCGGCGCCTTGCCGATGAGGTCATCTTTTTGGTGCATGGGCAGGCGCTGGAACATGCGCCCGCTGCGCAGTTTTTCCAATCCCCCGCCACCGCGCAGGGGCGGGCCTTTTTGAACGGAGATATCATCGCATGAAACGTGTTTTGACATTGGTCATGGCCTTGTGTCTGGGAACAGCTGTGCAGGCAACCGAGGTGATGAAGCTGGCCGTCACCACATCTTTTCACAATTCGGGGCTGGCGGATATCTTGGTGCCACAGATCAAGGCGGATCTGGATCTTGAGGTGCAGTTGCTGGTGGTGGGCACCGGGCAGGCGCTGAAGCTGGGGCGCAGCGGTGATGTCGATGCCATTTTGGTGCATTCCAAAGCCGCCGAAGAGCGTTTCGTCGCCGAGGGTTTTGCCCCCCACCGCCGCGAGATCATGTATAACGACTTTGTTGTGATTGGTCCGGTCGCTGATCCCGCCGGGGCGCAGGGCGCAACCTCGGCCAGGCAGGCGCTGCAACTTATTGCCGCAAATCGTGCCGATTTCGTCAGTCGCGGCGATGACAGCGGCACCCACAAGAAGGAACAACAGCTGTGGCGTGATGCCGGCCTTGATCCGCAGGGGTTTGATGGGTGGTACAAACCGGTCGGCGCCGGCATGGGGGCGGCGCTGAACACGGCGGCGGGTCTGGGGGCCTATGTTTTGGCGGATCGGGCCAGCTGGTTGAATTTTGGCAACAGGGGGGGGCTGGCGCTGTTGTTTTCGGGCGATCCGGTGCTGTTCAACCAATATGCGTTTCTGCCTGTCGATGCGGGGCGTCACCCGCATGTTCAAAGCGCCCTGGCGATGCAGCTTGAGGGGTGGTTGACATCGGATCGGGCCAAGGCGCTGATCAATGGCTATGAAATCAACGGTGAGACCCTGTTCACCTTCAACGCCGCGCCCAAGGTCCAGTAACCCGCCCCGGCGCGCCGATGGCCAAAGGGCCGGCGGGGCGGGGTTTGCCCCGGTTGGGGCGGGGGCTTGAACCCGCTGGGGGTTGGGCTTATAGGGCACGGGCGGGCAGGGTGCCTGCAAGAATCGTAACGCCGTGTTTGGCCGCTCCCGTCGCTGGGGGTCACATCCGGCAAAAGGAGAAGCGACATGAAGCTGAATGAACTTTCCGACAATCCAGGCGCAACCAAAAAACGCAAGCGCGTTGGCCGTGGTCCCGGTTCGGGCACAGGTAAAATGGGTGGCCGTGGTATCAAGGGTCAAAAATCCCGCTCGGGTGTGGCGATCAATGGATACGAAGGCGGTCAGATGCCGCTGTATCAACGCCTGCCAAAGCGTGGCTTTAACAAGCCAAACCGCAAATCTTATGCTGTCGTGAACCTGGGCCTGATCCAGAAATTCATCGACGCCGGCAAAATCGACGTAAAATCAGCAATCACCGAGGACGTTCTGGTGGCATCGGGTCTGGTGCGCCGCAAACTGGACGGTGTGCGCGTTCTGGCCAAGGGCGATGTGACCGCCAAGTTGGATCTGCACGTCACTGGGGCCTCAAAGTCTGCGGTTGACGCGGTTGCCAAAGCAGGCGGCGCATTGACCATCACAGCGCCTGTGGCGGCTGACGCGGCTGAGTAAGCTCTTGGTTTGGGCTTGTGGGTGCGCCCCGTGGCGCTTACATAGGCCTTAAGTTTTCCATAACGCCGCCCGCCGGAGAACGGCCCGGGCGGCGTTTTTGCAATAGAAAGAGCGTTTCATGGTATCTGCCGTCGAAAATATGGCCGCCAACACCAGCTGGTCCGCGTTGGGCAAAGCCACCGACCTGCGCAATCGTATCCTGTTCACCCTTGGCTTGCTGATCGTTTATCGGCTGGGCACGTTTATTCCCGTGCCGGGCATTGATGGCGTTGCCCTGCGGGAATTCATGGAAAGCGCGGGCCAAGGCATCGGCGGGATGGTGTCGATGTTTACCGGCGGCGCGCTGGGGCGGATGGGTATTTTCGCGCTGGGCATCATGCCTTATATTTCCGCGTCGATTATCGTGCAGCTTTTGACATCGATGGTGCCGCAGCTTGAGCAGCTGAAAAAAGAAGGCGAGCAGGGGCGCAAGAAAATCAATCAATACACCCGTTACGGCACCGTGGCCTTGGCGACCTTGCAGGCCTATGGGCTGGCGGTTTCGCTTGAGGCCGGGGACATCGTGACCGATCCGGGGCTGTATTTCCGCATGGCCTGCCTGATCACGTTGGTGGGCGGCACCATGTTCCTGATGTGGCTGGGCGAACAAATCACCGCGCGCGGCATCGGCAACGGTATTTCGCTGATCATTTTTGTGGGCATCATCGCCGAAGTTCCCGCCGCCTTGGCACAGTTCTTTGCGTCCGGGCGGTCCGGGGCGATCAGCCCGGCGGTGATTATCGCGGTCTTGTTGATGGTCGTGGCGACGATCATGTTTGTGGTCTTCATGGAACGCGCGCTGCGCAAGATCCATATTCAATATCCGCGCCGCCAAGTGGGGATGAAGGTCTATGACGGCGGGTCAAGCCACCTGCCGGTCAAAGTCAACCCAGCGGGTGTGATCCCGGCGATTTTTGCCTCAAGCCTGTTGTTGCTGCCTGTCACCATCAGCACCTTTTCGGGCAATTCCACCAATCCGGTGATGTCCTGGCTGTTGGCCAACTTTGGCCCCGGTCAGCCGCTTTACCTGCTGTTCTTTGTGGCGATGATCGTGTTCTTTGCCTATTTTTATACGTTCAACGTGTCCTTTAAACCCGAAGAAGTGGCGGACAACCTCAAGAACCAGAACGGCTTTGTTCCGGGCATTCGGCCCGGCAAGAAAACCGCCGAGTATCTGGAATATGTGGTCAACCGGATTTTGGTGCTGGGCGCGGCCTATTTGGCGGCTGTTTGTTTGCTGCCCGAGATCCTGCGCGGCCAGTTCGCCATTCCATTCTATTTTGGTGGCACGTCGGTTTTGATCGTGGTGTCCGTCACCATGGACACAATCCAACAGGTGCAAAGCCATTTGCTGGCCCATCAGTATGAGGGTCTGCTTGAAAAGTCGCAACTGCGCGGCAAGACCAGTAAAACGCGTAAAAAACGGAGCCCAGTCCGCCGATGAACATTATTTTGCTTGGGCCTCCGGGCGCTGGAAAGGGAACGCAGGCGCGTTATTTGGTTGAAGAACGCGGCATGGTGCAATTGTCCACGGGTGACATGCTGCGCGAGGCCAAAGATTCAGGCACGCAGATGGGCAAAGTTGTGGCCGATGTCATGGCGCGCGGCGCGTTGGTCACGGATGAGATCGTGATCGGCCTGATCCGCGAAAAGCTGGAAACCGTGCAGGCCAGCGGGTTCATTTTTGATGGGTTCCCGCGGACCTTGGCGCAGGCGGATGCGCTGGCTGATTTGCTGGCCGCCGAAGGCCAGAAATTGGACGCGGTCATTGAGATGCGTGTCGATGACGCCGCCTTGGTGGCCCGGATCACCGCCCGGTCGACCTGTGGCGCCTGCGGCGAGGTGTATAACGATCAGACCAAGCCAATTCCCGCCGACGGCACCTGTAGCAGCTGCGGCGCCACCGCGTTCAAGCGCCGGGCTGATGACAACGAAGCCAGCCTGAAAACGCGGCTGATGGAATATTACAAGCAAACATCGCCGCTGATCGGATATTACTATGCCAAAGGTCTGCTCAGCCGGGTGGACGGGCTGGGTGATATCGGCGCGGTTCAGGCCGAAATGCGCGCGGTGCTGGATGGGGTTGCCCCCAAGGCCCACGGCGCGGCGCAGGGAATTGAACCCGTCGCCTAAGGCGGCGGCGCAATGGTGGGTTGACCCGCCCCTGAAAAGCCCCTAACCAGCGCTATCTTGAAAGAGAATCAAGCTGTGCCCTGTGCTTTGTGCATGGTGGCACGATCACCTGATCAGCTGTTTTCCCTTGGAAAGCACGTTGTGAAAAAAGGGTCTGGCACAACGGACCCGCAACGAAAAGGAAGTCAAAACGTGGCACGTATTGCCGGCGTCAATATCCCGACTGCAAAGCGGGTTCCAATCGCCCTCACATATATCACTGGAATCGGTTCCACCTCTGCGAAAACAATCTGCGAAGCTGTCGGCATTGACCTGACGCGCCGCGTGAATGAATTGTCCGACGCCGAGGTTCTGGCCGTTCGCGAATACATCGACGCCAACTTCACCGTCGAAGGTGACTTGCGTCGTGAAACCCAGATGAACATCAAGCGTTTGATGGATCTGGGCTGCTATCGCGGTCTGCGTCATCGTCGCAACCTTCCTGTCCGCGGTCAGCGGACCCACACCAATGCCCGTACACGCAAAGGCCCCGCAAAGGCCATCGCAGGCAAGAAGAAGTAAGGGGTCCGATCAATGGCACGCGATAAGACAAAAACAAAGCGTAAGCAGAGCAAGAACATCGCCGCAGGTGTGGCGCATGTGAACTCAAGCTTTAACAACACCAAAATCCTGATTTCTGACGTTCAGGGCAACGCCATCAGCTGGTCGTCGGCTGGCACCATGGGCTTTAAGGGATCGCGCAAATCGACGCCTTATGCCGCTCAGATGGCTGCCGAAGACGCAGGCCGCAAGGCGCAGGAACACGGCGTAAAAACCCTTGAGGTCGAAGTGCAAGGCCCAGGTTCGGGCCGCGAAAGCGCGCTGCGTGCGCTTGCTGCTGCGGGTTTCAACATCACCTCGATCCGTGATGTGACCCCAATGGCGCACAACGGTTGCCGCCCACCCAAGCGCCGCCGCGTCTAAGAAATACCATCGTTTTGGGGCTGCGTTTTTGCGCGGCCCCCGTTCGTTTTTTGAAACCTCGAGCGTCTGCACCTTTTGGACATGGGGCGCAGACAGGAATGGAGGGACCGCATGATCCACAAGAATTGGGCCGAATTGATCAAGCCACAGCAGCTTGACGTCAAACCCGGCAATGAACCGGCACGCCAGGCGACTGTTGTCGCTGAACCGCTCGAGCGCGGCTTTGGTCTGACCATGGGCAACGCGCTGCGCCGCGTTTTGATGAGCTCGCTGCAAGGCGCGGCCATCACCTCGGTGCAGATCGACAACGTCCTGCACGAGTTTTCGAATGTGGCCGGTGTGCGCGAAGACGTTACCGACATCGTTCTGAACCTGAAGGGCGTTGCCCTGCGCATGGAAGTCGAAGGCCCCAAGCGGCTGTCGATTTCTGCCAAAGGCCCCGGCATTGTCACCGCTGGCGATATTTCCGAATCCGCCGGGATCGAAATTCTGAACCGCGATCACGTTATCTGTCACTTGGACGATGGCGCGGATGTTTACATGGAACTGACCGTTAACACCGGCAAAGGCTATGTCTCGGCTGAGAAAAACAAGCCCGAGGATGCGCCCATCGGTCTGATCCCGATCGACGCGATCTATTCGCCGGTCAAGAAAGTCAGCTATGACGTGCAGCCGACCCGCGAAGGTCAGGTGCTTGACTATGACAAGCTGACCATGAAGATCGAAACAGACGGATCGGTCACACCGGATGATGCGGTGGCCTATGCCGCGCGCATTTTGCAAGATCAGCTGGGCATCTTTGTCAACTTTGACGAGCCAGAATCCGCATCGCGTCAGGATGATGACGACGGTCTGGAATTCAACCCGCTGCTGCTGAAAAAAGTAGACGAGCTGGAGCTGTCGGTCCGGTCTGCCAACTGCCTGAAGAACGACAACATCGTTTACATCGGCGATCTGATCCAGAAAACCGAAGCCGAAATGCTGCGCACGCCCAACTTTGGCCGCAAGTCTTTGAACGAAATCAAAGAAGTCTTGTCCGGCATGGGTCTGCACCTTGGCATGGACGTCGAGGATTGGCCACCAGACAACATCGAGGATCTGGCGAAGAAATTCGAAGATTCGTTCTGAAATAAGGGGTGAGGGGGCAACCCCTCGCCTTTTTCCACCGGGCAATCCCGCCCCAACAGAGCTTTTGACACGCATCATCAGCCGTACAAAGTATAACCCTGTAGAAGGATCATCAAAATGCGTCACGCACGTGGATACCGCCGCCTGAACCGTACACATGAACACCGCAAGGCGCTGTTCTCGAATATGGCTGGCTCGCTCATTGAGCATGAGCAAATCAAAACGACCCTGCCCAAGGCAAAAGAATTGAAGCCGATCATCGAAAAGATGATCACATTGGCCAAGCGCGGCGATTTGCACGCCCGCCGTCAGGCCGCGTCCAAGCTGAAGCAGGACCAGTATGTTGCGAAACTGTTCGACATCCTGGGCCCGCGCTATAAGGACCGTCAGGGCGGCTATGTGCGCGTTCTGAAGGCCGGCTTCCGCTATGGCGATATGGCCCCAATGGCGATCATCGAATTCGTTGACCGTGACCGCGACGCCAAAGGCGCCGCCGACAAGGCCCGCGTTGCCGCCGCCGAGGCCGCCGAAGAATAAGCCCTTTCACAAGGTCAAATTCAGAACCCTTGTCCCCCTTGGGGCAAGGGTTTTTTTGTGGCATGAGGTGGGTCAACCTTGGCTTTTGGGTGGCCCGATGCTGCGTTACGTTCTGACCTTGTTTCTGCTTTTTCCTGTGGCGCTGACCGCCGGGGAAATCCCGCAATCGCGCGCCCAGATGCAGCTTAGCTTTGTGCCCTTGGTCAAGGCGGCCACCCCGGCGGTGGTGAACATCTATGCCCAGATCATCGCCAAGCCGCGCAGCACCCCCTTGCAACGCGATCCGTTTTTCGAACGGTTCTTTCGTGACCCGGATCACGAACGCCCCCGCGTGCAAAATTCGCTTGGTTCCGGGGTGATCCTAAGCCGGGACGGGATCGTGGTGTCAAACTATCATGTGGTCGGCACCGCCACCGATATCCGCGTGGTGCTGTCTGACCGTCGCGAGGTTTCGGCGCGGGTTTTGTTGGCCGATGCGGCCAGCGATCTGGCGATCTTGCAATTGGATGGGGCGGGGGATCTGCCGTTCTTGACCCTGCGCCCCAGCGACAGCGTCGAAGTCGGAGAGCTGACCTTGGCGATCGGCAACCCATTTGGGGTGGGGCAGACCGTCAGTTCGGGCATCATCAGCGGCCTGGCGCGGTCAGGCACCTCAAGCGGTGGGGGGCTTGGCTATTTGATTCAGACAGATGCGCCGATTAACCCCGGCAATTCGGGCGGGGCGCTGATTGATATGCAGGGGCGGTTGATCGGGGTGAACACCTCAATCTTGACGCGGTCGGGGGGATCAAATGGCATCGGCTTTGCCATTCCCGCCGATCTGATCGGGGCGTTTGTCGCAGAGGCCCGCCGGGGCGCCACACGCTTTGCCCGCCCCTGGGCGGGGCTAAGTGGTCAGCCCGTAGATGCCGATCTGGGGGTCAGCCTTGGCTTGGCACGCCCCGAGGGGATTGTCGTTTCGGGTATCCACCGGGTCAGCCCATTTCAGAACACCGATGTGCAGGTGGGCGATGTGATCACCAAGGTAAACGGGCAGCCGGTCAATACCCCCTCTGAGATGGTATACCGGATGAGCGTGATCGGCCTTGGCGCCCAGGCGCAGGTTGAACGGTTGCGCAATGGCGTCGCCGGTCAGGTTCAGGTTGATCTGATAGACCCCCCCGAAAACCCGCCGCGCAGCCCCCTGCGCCTTGCGCCGCCGCATTTGCTGGTCGGGCTTGAGGTGATTCAAATCAATCCGGCGGTCATGACCCAGTATCGCCTGCCCTTTGATGCCCAAGGGGTAATGGTGTCTGAAACCGGGGCGGTCGGCGCGCAGGTTGGGCTGCGGGTTGGGGACCGTTTGTTGGCGATCAATGGGCAGCAAATCCAGACGCCGCCGGATGTGGTTGCGGCGGTATCAAGGCCGGGGCGTGCCATGGCGATCACCGTGTTGCGCGGCGCGCAACGTCTTTCCCTGCGGTTCAGGATATAGAAATGGCGGATCTTTTTTCGACCCCAGACAGCGACAGCCCCCCGCAAGGCCCACGCCCTTTGGCGGACCGGTTGCGCCCGCAGACCTTGGCCGAGGTGATCGGCCAAGACGCGATTTTGGGCGATGGCGCGCCCTTGCGGGTGATGTTGTCGTCGGGTGTCTTGGGGTCGCTGATCCTATGGGGGCCGCCGGGGGTGGGGAAAACCACCATCGCCCGGCTTTTATCACAGGAAACAAATTTTCATTTTGTTCAAATAAGCGCCATTTTCACCGGCGTGCCGGAATTGCGAAAAGTGTTCGAGGCGGCGCGTTTGCGGCGGCAAAACGGTCAGGGAACGTTGTTGTTCGTGGATGAAATCCACCGCTTTAACAAGGCACAGCAGGATGGGTTCTTGCCCCATATGGAGGACGGAACGATCCTGTTGGTCGGCGCCACGACCGAAAACCCATCGTTTGAGCTGAACGCCGCGGTTTTGTCACGGGCGCAGGTGTTGATCCTGAACCGGCTTGAGGGCGACGACCTGGAACAGCTGTGCCAACGCGCCGAAGCGACGCTGGGGCGGCCCTTGCCGCTGACCGCCGAGGCCCGCTTGCAATTGCTTGAGATGGCCGATGGCGACGGCAGGATGCTGTTGAACCTGGTCGAACAGGTTTCGGCCTGGCCCGAGACCCCTGTGATGGATGCCAGGCAACTGGGCGCCCGGCTGATGCGCCGTGCCGCGCAATACGACAAATCAGGCGATGCGCATTACAACTTGATCTCGGCTTTGCACAAATCGGTGCGCGGGTCTGATCCGGATGCGGCGCTTTACTGGTTCTCGCGGATGCTTGAGGGGGGCGAAGACCCACGTTATCTGGCGCGCCGTCTGACGCGGATGGCGGTCGAGGATATCGGCCTTGCCGATCCGCAGGCACAGGCCGTCTGTCTTCAATGCTGGGACACCTACGAGCGGCTTGGATCGCCCGAGGGGGAGTTGGCCCTGGCGCAAGCGGTGGTGTATCTGGCCTTGGCGCCAAAATCGAATGCAGCCTATGTCGCCTATAAGGCGGCGCGCGGGGCGGCGCGCAAAACCGGATCCGCGCCGCCCCCCCGCCATATCCTGAACGCGCCGACGGCCCTTATGAAGGATCAGGGGTTTGGCGCCGGCTATGCCTATGATCACGATGCGCAGGATGGGTTCTCGGGGCAGACCTATTTTCCCGACGGTATGGCGCGGCCGTCCTATTACCAGCCCGTGGAACGCGGCTTTGAGCGCGATCTGAAAAAGCGTGTGGATTATTTCGCCAAGCTGCGGATCAAGCGCGAAACTTGACATCCGGCCGCGAAGAGGCAAGAGACCGCCCATGATGAAAACCTTGATCCTTGTCGCCTTGGGCGGCGCGCTTGGCGCGGGCCTGCGCTTTTGGGTGGGCACGTTGGTGGCCTTTCCGCTGGGCACGCTTGCGGTGAATATCGCCGGATCGGGGGCGATTGGCCTGTTGTGGGTTTGGGCGGCGCCCAAAGCCATTTGGGTGCCCTTTGCGGTGACGGGCCTGTTGGGCGGGTTCACCACGTTTTCTGCCTTTTCGCTGGATGTTCTGCGATTGATCGAGGATGGCCGCCTGGTGGCGGCGCTGCTTTATCTTGGGGTGTCTGTTTTCGGTGCCCTTGCGGCATGTTGGGCCGGCCTTTTGCTGGCAAGGAGTTTTGGCACATGAGCCAGGTACAAGTCATGACAATCGAGGAGGCAGACGCCGGCCAGCGGTTGGATCGTTGGTTCCGGAGACAGTTTCCGCAAATCAGCCAGGGGCGCATCGAAAAGATGTGCCGCAAGGGGGAAATTCGTCTGGACGGTGGGCGGGTCAAGGGGGCGGTGCGGCTTGAGGCCGGGCAACAGATCCGTATTCCGCCGCTGCCTGACGGGGCTGCGCCGCCACCGGCACCCCGCGCGCGGATTTCGGATGCGGATGTGAAATACATCCGGTCGTTCGTTCTGTATAAAGACGATCACATTATTGCGCTGAACAAGCCGCCGGGCCTGCCGGTGCAGGGCGGGTCGGGCCACGCGCGCCATGTCGACAACCTGTCCGAGGGTCTGATGTTCGACCTTGAGGAAAAGCCCCGTCTGGTGCATCGGCTGGATAAGGACACATCGGGCGTTTTGCTGTTGGCGCGCACACGGGCCGTTGCCGCGGCGCTGACCGCTTCGTTCCGGCACAAGGAAACGCGCAAGATCTATTGGGCAGCCTGTGCCGGGGTGCCGCACCCCAAGAACGGCACTATCAAGTTCGGGCTGGTCAAGGCCCCCGGACATGGCGCCCGCGGCGAAGGCGAAAAGATGCACTGTATCCACCCTCGGGATGTGGATGCCACCGAAGGGGCAAAGCGCGCCACAACCGATTACGCAGTCTTATCGCAGGCGGGCAAACGCGTCGCGTGGATGGCGCTTATTCCTGTGACGGGGCGCACCCATCAGCTGCGGGCGCATATGGCCGAAATCGGGCATCCGATCGTCGGGGATGGCAAATATGGCGGTTCGGGGCAAGATAACCTTGGGGATGGCTGGGGCGCGCAACTGGGCGGTGATATTTCCAAAAAACTGCATCTGCATGCGCGGTCTTTGACGCTTGAGCATCCGGTCACCAAGGCCCGGCTTAATCTGGTCGCCCCACTTCCCGAACACATGGCCCGCACCTGGGAGACCTTTCAATGGTCGCCCAGCGATGTCCCAGCCGATCCTTTTGAGGAAGATTGGGGATGAGCCAAGCGCTGCGGCTGGTGATTTTTGATGTCGACGGCACCCTTGTCGACAGCCAGGCCGATATTCTTGCGGCGATGGCCATGGCCTTTGACAGCGTGCAGGCGCCGCCGCCGGGCCGCGCCGCAGTGCTGGCGATTGTCGGTCTTTCGCTGGACCAAGCGATGTTCCGCCTGGCGCCTGAACATGATGACGCCACCCGCGCCAAGATGGTCAAGGCATATAAGGATGCCTATATGACCCTGCGGGCCAAGGTCGGCGCGCAGGTATCATCGCCGCTTTATCCCGGCGCACGCGCCGCGCTTGAGCTGTTGCACGCCGCCCCCGAGGTGCTGCTTGGTGTGGCCACGGGAAAATCGAAGCGGGGCCTTGATAAATTGCTTGAGGCGCATGACCTGGGCCGGTTTTTTGTCACGCAGCAGGTGGCTGATTTTCACCCGTCCAAGCCCCATCCTTCGATGATTTTGCAGGCCATGGCCGACACTGGCGCCTTGCCGCAAGATACGGTGATGGTCGGAGACACCAGTTTTGACATGGATATGGCGGCGGCGGCAGGGGCAAGCGGCTTGGGGGTCAGCTGGGGCTACCACCCGCGCGCGGCGCTGGGCAATGCCGCGCAAATCATTGATTGTTTCGAAGACCTGCCCGCCGCGCTGGTCGACCTGAGGAGAGCGCAAAGATGAGCGAATGGAAAGCCAAGCGGTTCTGGAAAGACACCGCCGTTCTGCCCGGTGAAACCGGGTTTGCCGTGGCGTTGGACGGGCGTTTGGTCAAGACACCGGCCAAACGTCTGCTTGAGGCCCCAACCCGCCCCCTGGCACAGGCGATTGCCGATGAATGGGCGGCCCAGGGGGAAAAAATCGACCCGCTGAGCATGCCGTTCACCCGCACCGCAAACGCCGCCATTGACAAGGTGGCGCCGCAGCACGCCGAGGTCGCGCAGATGTTGGCCGCCTATGGCGACAGTGATCTGTTGTGCTATCGGGCCGAGGGGCCCGCCGAACTGGCCGCGCGCCAAGCCCAGGTTTGGGGCGCCATGTTGGATTGGGCCGAAGATGCCTTGGGCGTGCGCCTCGAAGCGCGCAGCGGTGTGATGCACATCCGGCAATCGGGCCCCGTTCTGTCGCGCCTTTCGGCACAGGTACATGCCCTTTCCCCGTTCGAGCTGGCGGCCTTTCATGACCTGGTCAGCCTGTCGGGGTCACTGATTCTTGGCTTTGCGGCCACCAAAGATGCCCGCGATACGGGTGAAATCTGGGATATTTCCCGGCTGGATGAAATTTGGCAGTCAGAACAATGGGGTAAAGACGACGAAGCTGAGGCCCACAGCGCCCTGAAACGCGCAGCGTTTTTTCATGCGAAACGGTTTTTTGATTTGCTGCACGCCGAATAAGACCGTTTTTCGCCAGTTTGCGAACCCGCACTAACGTCAACCATCACATTTCGTGCGCAAACTCTTGACGAAGGGTGATGTTTGCGCACAAAGTGGCGTCCACCGAATGGGAGCAATTCCCGTTCTGCTCAACTTCCGGGGGCGTGTTCCCCGGTGGAACCACCTGAAAAGGGTGGAAAATCAGGAAGAGGTTAAAATGAAAAAATCCGTTATTTTTGGCGCGATGACCGTTGCGGGCCTTGCGGCCGGTGCTGCGGCTGCTGGCACGCTGGAAGATGTTAAGGCACGCGGCAAGCTGAACTGCGGCGTAACAACTGGTCTGGTTGGCTTTGCTGCACCCGACGCGAATGGCGAATGGGAAGGCTTTGACGTTGCTGTATGCCGCGCTGTTGCCGCTGCTGTTTTGGGCGATGGATCGGCTGTGGAATTCGTTCCAACAACCGGCAAAACACGCTTTACGGCGCTTGCCTCGGGCGAGATCGACATGCTGGCCCGTAACACCACATGGACCTTCAGCCGCGATGTTGACCTGAAGTTCACCTTTGTTGGCGTGAACTATTATGACGGCCAAGGCTTTATGGTTCCAAAGGAACTGGGCGTTTCTTCGGCCAAGGATCTGGACGGCGCGACCGTTTGCATCCAGACCGGCACCACAACCGAGCTGAACCTCGCGGATTTCTTCCGTGCAAACAACATCAGCTATGAGCCGGTGCCAATCGAAACCAATGCCGAAGCACAGCAGCAGTATCTTGCCGGTGCATGCGACGTTTACACAACAGACGCATCGGGTCTGGCTGCGACACGCGCCACATTCGAAGCCCCTGGCGATCACGCGCTTCTGCCCGAGATCATCTCGAAAGAGCCACTTGGCCCGCTGGTTCGTCATGGCGACGATGCCTGGGGTGATGTCGTTCGTTGGACTTTGAACGCGCTGATCACAGCCGAAGAGCTGGGCGTCACATCCGCCAACATCGGCGAAATGGCCGCAAACACCAACAACCCCGAAGTTGCACGCCTGCTGGGCACCGAAGGCAACCTGGGCGAGATGCTGGGCCTTGACGCCGGCTGGGCAAAAGCCGCGATCATGGTTGGTGGCAACTATGGCGAAGTGTTCGCCAAGAACATCGGCGAAGATACCCCAATCGGGTTGTCGCGTGGTCTGAACGCACAGTGGACAAACGGCGGGTTGATTTACTCCCCTCCCTTCCGCTAAGCGCATCCAAGGAACGGGCGCGGATCACTCCGCGCCCTTTTCATATTATCTGCGGGTAATGACGAACCAATCACGAACTGGCTTCCTCTGCGCGACATGCGCCCCCTAATTTGATCCCAAAGCCAGCAAACAACGAGGAACGTCCTTCGATGACGACACTCACCGACGCCCCTGAGGGGCAGTTCCGCCTCTCCATGCTGCTGAGCGACACGCGTTACCGTTCGCTGACACTGCAGGCTATTGCCGCGATTGCTTTGGCGCTCGCTATTTTCTATTTGGGAAATAACGTCGCCAAGAACCTTGCCGCGCTTGGGTTGAACATCAATTTCGAATTTCTCGGCGCTCCGGCCGGATATGACATCAACCAGCGTTTGATCGAATACACCAGTCAGTCCTCTAATTTCCGGGCGGCGCTGGTTGGGATTCTTAATACTTTGCTGGTGGCATTCCTGGCCTGCACGATGGCGACCATCATCGGCGTATTGGCCGGGGTTCTGCGTCTGTCGAACAACTGGCTCGTGCGCAAGCTGATGTCATTTTACGTGGAGATATTCCGCAATATCCCCGTGTTGATCTGGATCATCATCATTTTCACCATCATGACAGCTGTTCTGCCGGGGCCGCGTGCCTTCCGCGGGGATGATGCGACATCAAGCATGCTGTTCGACGCCATCGCCTTTACCAACCGGGGCATATACATCCCGGCGCCGGTCTGGGGGGCAGGGTCGCTGGTGGTTGTGCTGACCTTTGTGCTTTCGGTCATCGGGGTCTTTGCTTATCGCCGTTATGCGACGAAGCTGCTCTATGATACCGGGCGTTTGCTGCCAATGATGTGGCCCAGCATTGCGATTTTCTTTGTTCCAACGCTGCTGGTTTTCTTTGTGATGGGGATGCCGATCGGGTTGGAATATCCTGAGCTCAAGGGCTTTAATTTCAAGGGCGGCATCAAAATTGGCGGGCCATTGATCGCCATCTGGTTCGCCCTGTCCATCTATACCGCTGCGTTCATCGCCGAAAACGTGCGCGCAGGTATTCAGGCGGTTTCCAAGGGGCAGACCGAGGCGGCAGCCGCGCTTGGCCTGCGTTCGGGCCGGATCATGAGCCTGGTGGTGCTGCCGCAGGCGTTGCGGGTGATCATTCCGCCGCTGATCTCGAATTACCTGAACATCACCAAGAATTCGTCACTGGCGATCTTGGTTGGCTATGCGGATGTGACGGCCACTTTGGGCGGGATCACCCTTAATCAGACCGGCCGTGCCATCGAATGCGTGCTGCTGCTGATGCTGTTTTACCTTGTGATATCCTTGTCCATTTCCGCAGTCATCAACGTCTATAACAACGCCATCAAGTTAAAGGAGCGTTGAGCCATGTCAGATCAATCGACCAACTCTATCGCTTTTGTCCGCACCCAAGAGGTGCCATCCATGCCGCCGCCCTATACGGCCGCAGGGCCGATCAGGTGGATGCGTGAAAACCTGTTCGCCACCCCTTTGAATGGCCTGCTGACGCTTGTGGCGCTGTATTTCATTTATGCAATCCTCAGCGGCACCCTGCCTTGGATTGCGAACGGGATATGGGATTCCCCCAGCCTGGCCGCCTGCCGTGACATGCTTGATGGCGCGTCGGGGGCCTGTTTTGCGGTGCTTACCGAACGCTGGCATCAGCTGTTGTTCGGGTTCACTTATCCGTCAGATATCTACTGGCGTCCGACCTTGGCGTTTGTGCTGTTTTTCTTTGCGGCGGCCCCGGTGCTGTTCTTTGATCTGCCGCGCAAGCTGCTGGTGTTTACGGGGCTTTTCCCGTTTATCGCCTTTTACCTGATCTGGGGCGGGTCGGTGTTTACGCCGCTTCTGGCGCTGGTGGGTGTGCTGGCCGGCTATTTTGTCTATGCGCGCTATGTGGCCAGCAACTTTGCCGTGGGGTTCCTGGGTGGGATCATAAGCGCGGCGCTGGTGTGGTGGCTTGGCGGGTTTGTCATTCCCGAACATGAAATCACCGAAGGCGCGATGCGCTCGGTTCCAAGCCGGGATCTGGGTGGTTTCATGCTGAACATGATGTTGGGTGTGACCTGTGTGTCGTTGTCTTTGCCGATTGGCATCGCGCTGGCACTGGGCCGTCAGTCGGACATGCCGTTCATCAAATACATATGCGTCGTGTTTATCGAATTCGTCCGGGGGGTGCCTCTTATTACCTTGCTGTTCGTGGCAAGCGTGATGCTGTCATATTTCTTCCCGCCCGGATCCGGTGTGGATCTGTTCATCCGCGTGGTGATCATGATCACCTTGTTCGCGTCGGCCTATATCGCCGAGGTGATCCGGGGTGGTCTGGCTGCCTTGCCCAAGGGGCAATATGAGGCGGCGGATTCGCTGGGGCTGGATTATGCGCAAAGCATGCGCCTGATCATTCTGCCCCAAGCCTTGAAAATCTCGATACCTGGTATCGTGAACGTGTCGGTGGGGCTGTTCAAGGACACCACGCTGGTCTCGGTTATCTCGATGTTCGATCTGGTCGGTATGATCCGTGGCCCGATCCTGGCTTCGACAGAATGGAACGGGGTCTATTGGGAGCTGTTCGGCTTTGCCGCGCTGCTGTTCTTTGTCACCTGTTATGGCATTTCACAATATTCGCAGTGGCTGGAACGCCGTCTTGCGACTGATCATCGTTAAGGAGGCCAATCATGGCTGAACAAGCAACCAAAACGCCCGTCTCGGATGAGATCGCGATCACCATTGAAAAGATGAACAAATGGTATGGGGCGTTCCATGTGCTGCGCGACATCGATTTGACCGTAAACCGGGGCGAGCGCATCGTGATTTGCGGGCCTTCCGGCTCTGGTAAATCGACGCTCATTCGCTGCATCAATGCGCTCGAAGAGCATCAGCAGGGCAAGATCGAAGTTGACGGGACATTGTTGTCCTCTGATCTCAAGAACATCGACAAAATCCGGTCTGAGGTGGGCATGTGCTTTCAGCACTTTAACCTGTTCCCGCATCTGACCATTTTGGAAAACTGCACGCTGGCACCGATCTGGGTTCGCAAGACCCCCAAGAAAGAAGCCGAAGAAACGGCGATGCATTTCCTTGAAAAGGTGAAAATCCCCGAGCAGGCTGACAAATACCCCGGTCAGTTGTCAGGTGGTCAGCAGCAGCGTGTGGCGATCGCCCGGTCCTTGTGCATGCGTCCGCGCATCATGCTGTTCGATGAACCGACTTCGGCTCTTGATCCTGAGATGATCAAAGAAGTGTTGGATACCATGGTTGAACTTGCCGAAGAGGGCATGACCATGCTGTGTGTGACCCATGAAATGGGCTTTGCCCGTCAGGTTGCGGATCGCGTCATCTTTATGGACGAGGGCCAGATCGTTGAGCAAAACGAACCCGAGGCGTTCTTTAACAACCCGCAATCCCCGCGCACGCAGCTGTTCTTGAGCCAGATCTTGGGGCACTAAAACATTTCGGGATTAACGTTGGACGCGTGAACGCGGCAGCGATAATGACCAAGGGCGGGATGATCTCCCGCCCTTTTATTTTGCCTGAACAAAACGGCCCAGGTGATAGGCTGATTGTTCCTTGTGGCGGCCAAACCCCGCCCCGGCAGGGCAGGCGCGCCGTGCAAGGCATCCCCCGTCGAGGCATTCACTGCCGGCCGGCGTTGCCAGATATGCGCGGCATTTGGGCACGTCATAGGCGCCGTCCTGAAAGGCCCCAACCGGGCAGGATGACAGGCAGGGCCGCTCACAGCCTGTGCAGGGGGATGGTGGCGGCGCGGGGCAGATGATTTGACCCGCAAGCTCAATCGCGCCGCGAAAGGACACAAACAACCCGGCCTTGCCATGCACCAGCAGACGGGCAGGGGATACATGCGCCGCCCCACTGTCCAGCGCCCATTGATAGAACGGATGGTAGGGCGGGCCGGTAAACGGAAAATAGGCCGTGCCATTCAGGCTGTTGGCCCAATCGGTGATGACCCGTTCAGACCAGGCATCCACAGGGTGCGCGGCCCGCTGCTGCCACTCAGGGCTTTGGGTGAAGGCGGGCCAGAAATGCGGCTCATCCGGACCCAAAAGCAGCAAGGTGCTTTGGGTTTCAGGGCTGAAAATACCGCCCAGAACAGTCAGCAGCCGCGCCCGTGCCTGTGCTGACAGGGCGTCAAACGTCGGCACATCAGCCAAGGCGGATGATGCTGCCGGCGCCATGTTCGGTAAACAGCTCAAGCAGGCAGGCATTGGGCGCGCGGCCATCCAGGATGACAGCCGCCCGGACACCATTTTCGATCGCTTGCAACGCGGTTTCCGTTTTGGGGATCATTCCCCCTGCAATGACACCGTCTGCCGTCAGGCTGCGGATTTGCGCCGCTGTCAGCTCTGTCAGGACTTCGCCCTGCGCATTTTTGACCCCTGATACATCGGTCAGCAACAACAGACGGTCGGCCCGCAGAGCTGCTGCAATCGCGCCCGCTGCGGTATCGCCATTGATGTTAAAGGTTTCGCCGTCCCGCCCCGCGCCCAAGGGGGCAATCACCGGGATGATGTTCTTTTCGCCAAGGTCGGTCAAAAGGCCGGGGTTGACCTGATCGGGGGTGCCAACAAAGCCAAGGGTCGCATCCGTTTGCAAGCAGGTGATCAGGCTGGCGTCCTTGCCAGACAGGCCCACGGCCCGTCCACCCTGGCGGTTGATTGCCTGAACAATCCGTTTGTTGACCAAACCGCTTAGAACCATTTCGACCACTTCCATGGTGGCGGCATCGGTCACGCGTTTGCCATTCACGAATTCGGATTTGATATCCAGACGCTCCAGCATGGCATTGATCATCGGGCCGCCGCCATGAACGATCACCGGGTTGACCCCCACCTGGCGCATCAGCACCACGTCGCGGGCGAATTCGTCCATTGCGTCGTCACTGCCCATGGCATGCCCGCCCAGCTTGATGACGACGGTCGCACCGGCATAGCGCTGCAAATACGGCAACGCCTGGTTCAAAGTGCGGGCGGTGGCGATCCAATCACGGTTCATATCCTGAGTTTTCATCTTCTGGCCAGAGTTGTTGAGGGCAGGGTTATTCGAGGGTGGCAATCACGGCGCGCAGGGTGGGAATGCCCCAGCCCTTTTCGCTTGAGGTCACGATAATTTCCGGAAAGGCCGCCGGGTGTTTGGACAGGGCGCCGCGCACTTGCTCAAGAATTTTGGCGCGCTCGGCTTCTTTGACCTTGTCGGCCTTGGTCAAGACCACCTGAAAAGTAACCGCAGCGCTATCCAGCAGGCTAAGGATCTCGGCGTCGACGGATTTGACGCCGTGGCGTGCGTCAATCAGCACAAACGCCCGGCGCAAGGTTTGCCGCCCCGACAGATATTGCTTGAGCAGGCGCTGCCATTTTTCCACAACTGGTACGGGGGCATTGGCAAACCCATAGCCGGGCAAATCGACCAGGTAATGTGCATCGCCCGCAGTGAAATAGTTGATTTCCTGGGTGCGGCCGGGGGTGTTGGACGCCCGCGCCAAGCCTTTGCGCCCGGTCAGCGCATTGATCAAGGATGATTTCCCGACATTTGAGCGCCCGGCAAAGCATACCTCGAGCCGGTCTGCCTCGGGCAAGCCGGACATGGCGACCACACCTTTGACAAAATCGGTTTCGCCGGCAAAAAGCAGGCGCCCCTGTTCCTGGGTCTGTGGATCCGGTTCAGCGGCGATGGGGAAGGGCAGGTGCATCATAGTCTTTCCAATGTATCGCCAAGTGCGATGTGACCGCTTGTGATTACTTCGGCCCGCACGCCAAAGTCGTGATGTCCAAAATGCGCCAATGCGCCCAGGGTGTCCAGATCGCGTTGTCCGGTGGCGGGGTTGGCAGCCGTGGCAAGGCAACGTTCGGTGTTTTCACGCACCCGCAAAACGGCATTGCCGATTTTAACCTTTTGGCCGATCCAATCGCGTTCTTCCCATGCGGCACCCCCGTCAAACCAGATGTTGGCCCGCCAGCGCTTGATCGACAGATCTTGGCCGATTTGCGCTTCTACGGTGCGATGCGATTGCATGTTGCACAGCGTGACAGAGGGAAAATCGCTGTCGGTAAAGCCCCGGTCGCCGGGCAGGCGCAAGATGCGATTGGGCAGGGCGCGATCCTTGGGGACCAGGGGCATCACCCATTCGATCAGCTGGGCCGCCTGAGTGTCCGGATCAAAGCAAAGCTCGGGGCGATCGGGGTGCCGCAAGGTCAGGCGCTGGGTGGCCGTATCCAACGTGGCCTCGATGGCCATCAAACCCGGTGCTTTTGATCCGATGCTAAAGTTCCGGCAGCCGACCCAGCTTTGGCCATCAGCGGCTGAATGGTCATGCGCCACCGCCCAGACCCGATCCCAGGCGATGGTCTTTCCTTTGATCAGATCAATATTGCTTAACGCTTCGCGCCCATGACTTTTGAGCGGATAACGAAACAGCCCTTTGATCTGCCTCATTCCGGGTCGGATTTGGCCTTGCGCGCAAAGCCACCTTTGATGTTGCCAAACACGTCGGGTTTATATCCCTGACTGCGCATGATCAGATATTGCTGGGTAAAGGTAATGGTGTTGTTCGCGATCCAATAGACCACCAGACCGCTGGCAAACCCACCCAGCATGAACATAAAGACCCATGGCATCCAGGCAAAGATCATCTGTTGCGTCGGATCCGAAGGGGCGGGGTTCAGCTTTTGCTGAAGCCACATCGAAATCCCCAGCAGCAGCGGCAGAATGCCGATAAAGATCAGGGCAAGGACCGACCCGGCCTCGGGGGCGCCAAAGGGCAGCAGGCCAAACAGGTTAAAGAGCGATGTCGGGTCCGGCGCGCTCAGGTCTTGGAAGGGGCCAAAGAACGGCGCGTGGCGCAGTTCGATCGTGACGAAAATCACCTTATAGAGCGAAAAGAAAATCGGAATTTGCAGCAAGATGGGCAGGCAGCCCGCCGCGGGGTTCACTTTTTCCTTTTTGTATAGCTCCATCATGCCTTGTTGAAGCTTTTGCCGATCATCGCCGGCGCTGGCCTTGAGCTTTTCCATCTGTGGCTGGAGCTCTTTCATTTTGGCCATCGACACATAGGATTTATACGCCAATGGAAACAGCGCGGCCTTGATGATCAGCGTCAGGCTGATGATCGAAATGCCCATGTTGCCAATCAGCTTGTTCAGCTCGTGCAGCAGCCAGAAGATTGGCTTGGTCAGGAAAAAGAACCAGCCCCAGTCGATGCTGTCGACAAAACGGTCCACACCGGTGGCTTGGTATTCGCGGATGGTTTCCCATTCCTTGGCGCCGGCAAACAGCTTGGAAGATTGCGTGATGGTGGTGCCGGGCGCGACTGTTTGCGTCGGCATGACGGTTTCGGTCTGATAGATATCGCGCCGTTCGTCGTATTTTGATACGGCTTTGAAAGCGCTGCCGGGGGCAGGGATCAGCGTTGTCATCCAGAAATGGTCGGTGAAACCGATCCAGCCGTTTTGGTTGATCTTGCTGACTTCGGCGCGGGCGCCTTCGCTGTCGTTATAGTCGTAATCGGGCATATCAGACCAATCGGTTTCGGTCAGTTCGCCATCCGCCATGGCGACCACGCCTTCATGCAGAATAAAGAAATTCTTGCGGTCGCTTGGCTCACCGTGGTGGGCCAAAATGCCATAAGGTGCAAGGCTGACGCTGGCCGTGCCGGTGTTGGCAACCGATTGGGTAATTTCGAACAGATAATCGGCGTCGATGGCGATGGTGCGCGTAAAGGTCAGGCCGGCGCCGTTGTTCCAGGTCAAAACGATCGGGGTGGTTGGGGTCAGCTCGGGCGTATCCGAAGCCACCGACCAAAGGGTGTTGGGCCCCGGAACGGCGGCCGGGTCAAGCCCGGCGCCGGCGGCCCAGCCATGCAGGGCGTAATAGGCGTTTGGCGTGCCAACGGGCGACAACATGGTGACAATGGGCGCGCCCGGCGTCAGGCTTTCACGATAGTCATTCAACGACAGGTCATCAATCCGCCCGCCCAAGAGCGAGATGGACCCCGTCAGGCGATCGGTCTTGATGGCGATGCGCGGGGCATCTTGGGCCGTATCTTGATTGCTCGCGACTTGTGCGGTGTTTTGCGTGGCAGCCGCCGTCGGCGCGATGATGTTTTCTTGCACCGCGGGGGCCGGCTCGGCGATGTCCGTTTGCTCGGGCGGGGGAAACAAAAGGAACCATACGAGAATAACGAGAAAGCTGAGCGCCGTTGCAAGAAGGAGATTCTTGTTTTGATCGTCCATAGGGACTGCCACCTGATGTCTGTGAGTTTAGCGTGGGTTCAACAGAGTGCAGCCCCAAAGGTCAAGCGGAATCGGCCCGCGTTGGCGATTTACCGCAGGAATGCGGGGTTTCATGGCGGTGATTTCAGCCGTTCCGAGCGATGCGCGGAATATTTGCGATCTTGCTTTGGTGATCTTCGATCCACGGGACGGTTTGATCAAAGGGCATGGGCCGCGCGATGCCAAACCCCTGCACATGGTCACACCCCAGTTGCGCCAAAAGCGCGTGCTCGCCTGCGGTTTCAACCCCTTCGGCGACGGCCTCGATGCCCAAACGCTCTGCCATCAGCAAGATCGCGGCCACCATGCGTTGCTGTTCCGGGTCTTGATCCGATTTAATTACAAAGCTGCGGTCGATTTTGATCCGGTTAACCGCGTATTGCCGCAATGAGGTGATCGAGGTGCTTCCGGTGCCGAAATCATCCAGATCAACCGAACAGCCCATCTTGGTCAGCTTGTTGATGTTGATTGAAATAATATCCTCCGGCGCGCTTGAGGCGACGTTTTCAAGCACCTCTATGGTCAAGCGTTCAGGGGTCAGATCGAACCGATCCAGCATCCACGCCAGCTTGTCAGCGATTTCCGGGTCTTGCAGTTCGCTGTGCGAGAAATTTATGCCTATTTGCGGGATGTTCAGGCCGGCACGATCCCAGGTGGCCAGGGCATCGCAACTGTTGCACAGCATCAGTTCGGCCAGTTTTTCCTCAAGCCCTGCGGCTTCGATCAGGGGTAAAAACTCACCGGGTGGAATGATGCCCAAGGCGGGATGCTCCCAACGGGCAAGGGCTTCAAAGCCGCTGATCTGCCCGGTGTCGGTTGACAATTGTGGTTGGAACCACGCCCGGATCTGCCCGTCTGTCATGGCGCGGGGCAGTTCGGCGGTAAGGCTGTGGTTGCGCTGTTGCTGAGCGGTCATTTCGGCGGTGAAGGCGCGGATCGTTGCGCTTCCGCCAGATTTCGCCGCCCTCAGCGCGGTTTGCGCGGCATCGCGCCATTCGGCAAAGCTGGGGCCGGGGGCGCGGCCTGCCTGGCAAAATCCGACCGACACTGTGGCAAAGATGGTCTGACCCTCTAGATCGATCGGGTGTTCGGCCGCGGCCTGGATGCGCCCGGCGAATTGCACACATAAAGCCAGATCGAAATGTTCCAGCGGCGCCAGGCAAAGGGAATACTGCCCGCCGGGCCGATCAAAAAGCAGGTCAATTTCACGCAAAAGGTCGCGAAGCCGCGCGGATGTCATCGCCCGCACCTGCACCGCCGTTGCCGCGCCATATTTTGTTTCGATATCTGCAAGGTTGTCGATCTCAACCTCGAAAAGGGCGGTATCCTTGGTGCGGTTTTGTCCTTCTTGAAGGTATTGCGCCGCAAGGCTTTCAAAGGCGCGCGCGCTTGTGCTTGGCGCATCTTGCCCGGTCGAAGATGCCACCATCGCCCGGGCGCCCTGGGTGCCCATGGCGACGATCAGGATCGGCATCGCGATTGCCATTGTGGCCAGCGCCGTCTCACCGCCCAGGGAATACAGGGTCCAAAATGCGGCCGGTAGCGCCGCGACAATCGCCGGCTTGGTCAGGAACGCCCGAAGAACGCGTTGCCCGTATTGTTGAAGTGAACCTGCCATCTGCACCCTTCCGACACCTGAATCCCCGGCACATTAGCCGCACCGGAATGAGCGCCAGGTTAACAACAGGCCGCAACAGCGAACCAAGTTGCTAAACTTTGTCGGAATTTAGGCTAAGGCCCTGAAAATCAAACAGCTTTGGATCAAGCAAATGCGAGGGGCGGGCATTCATAAGGGCGCGGAACATGACGTTGCGCCGACCGGGGCTGTTGCGTTCCCAACCGTCGAGAATGGCCTTGACCTGTTGGCGCTGCAACCCATCCTGCGAGCCGCAAAGATCGCATGGAATAATTGGGTAATTCATTGCTTTGGCGAATTTCTCGCAGTCGTCCTCGCCGACATGGGCCAGGGGACGGAACACAAAAAGATCGCCCTCTTCATTGACCAGCTTGGGGGGCATGGTGGCCAAGCGCCCGCCGTGAAACAAGTTCATGAAAAACGTTTCAAGAATGTCGTCTCGGTGGTGGCCCAAGACGACGGCGCGGCAGCCCTCTTCGCGGGCAATTCGATACAAATGACCGCGCCGCAGCCGTGAACACAGCGCGCAAAACGTGCGCCCTGCGGGGATTTTATCCATGACGACCGAATAGGTGTCTTGATATTCGATCCGGTGTTCGACCCCCATGTCAGACAGAAACTTGGGCAAAACCGTCGCTGGAAATCCCGGCTGACCTTGATCCAGATTACAGGCCAAAAGGTCCACCGGCAGCAGGCCGCGCCACTTGAGTTCGTGCAAAATGGCCAACAGGGTATAGCTGTCTTTACCGCCTGACAAACACACCAGCCACCGATCGCCGGGGGTGATCATGCCATAGTGGTCAATCGCCTCGCGCACCAAGCGCACGATACGCTTTCGCAGCTTTTTGAATTCTGTGGTGCTTGGGGCGCCGTGAAACAGCGGATGAATGTCTTGGGGGGTGTCCAGCATGGGGCGTCCTTACGGGGTGTCTTTGGGCACCGGGTCATAGCCCGCCGCGCCCCAGGGGTGGCAACGACCGATGCGCCGCGCAGCCAGCCATCCCCCCTTGAACCCGCCGTGCAGGCGCAGCGCCTCAAGCGCATAGGCGCTGCATGTGGGTTGATACCGGCAGTTATGCCCGACCCAAGGGCTGAATACCAACCGATACCCATGCACGGGCAGGGACAAAATGCGGGCCAAGGGGGTCATTTGCGCCGACCATGCAGGATCTTCAGCGCTTTGCAAAAGTCCTGTTGCAGTTGGTCAAAAGGCAGGGCGGCGGTTTGGCCATGACGCCCGATCAGCACATAATCGGCGCCATCTTGCCCCAGTTTGGGCAGGGTCAGTCGTGCAACCTCGCGCAGGCGCCGTTTGGCGCGATTGCGTGCGACAGCATTGCCGACCTTTTTCGAACAGGTAAAACCAACCCGAATGCCGTTTGCCTCGGATTGGGCCCGTTTGCGCATCTGCACGATAAAGCCCGGCATCGCCACCCGCTTGGCGCGGGCTGCGCGCTGAAAATCGGGGCGCTTTTTGAGGGTGCTTACAACGCAAGAAACCGCCGGAAGCATGTCCCGGTCAGCATCGCTGCTTTCCAAAGGAGCCTCAGGCGGTATCATTTCACAAGCCTTTGAACGCGCGCTTATGCGCTGAGCGATTTCCGGCCCTGAGCGCGACGTGCATTGATGATCTTGCGACCGGCTTTGGTTGCCATGCGTGCGCGGAAACCGTGACGCCGTTTGCGCACGAGGTTCGAGGGTTGATAGGTGCGTTTCATCGCTCCGTCTCCATTTATAGGCCGTGCAGGGCGGAATCGGCCTGCGTCACATCATTCGAAGCCGTCCTTTAAGCGGGCCGGGCGGCCAAGTCAAACCCCTCGGGCGGAAAAGAACGCAATTTGACAAGAAATATGCGCCCAATCGGGCCGGGCGGGGTCACAGCCGGTCAACCACGCGTGAACACCATATCGCAGGCGCGCAGTTCACGCTAGGCAAGACAAAAGGTGATTGCAACACAGGCGGCCAAGGGCCATGGTTTTGATATGAACGCATCCCCCCGGATTTATTCGGTGCGCCGATTGATGTTTCTGGCAGCGATTATCGTGGTCGCGGTTTTGGGCGTTGTATTGCTGCGTGATACCTTAAGCTTTGAGGCCCTGCGCACCAACCGCGACAGTTTGATTGCCTTTCGCGATAATCACTTTGCCCTGACAGTGGCAGGGTTTCTGGGCGTTTACATTCTGATCGTGGCGCTGTCGCTGCCTGGGGCAACGGCGGCCACGCTGACGGGGGGCTTTTTGTTTGGCACGGGCTTTGGGGCGCTGCTGAATGTTTTGGCCGCAACGGCGGGGGCGGTGCTGGTCTTTTTGGCGGCGCGGTTCGGGTTGGGTGCGGCGCTTGGCGCGCGGGTGGATGCGTCGGACGGTCGGATCAAGCGCATCAAGATGGAAATCGACCGCAATCAGTGGTCCATGCTGTTTTTGCTGCGACTGGCCCCGGCGGTCCCGTTTTTTCTGGCCAATTTGTTGCCGGCGTTCCTTGGGGTGCCGCTGTATCGGTTCGCGGTGTCGACGTTTTTGGGAATCATTCCGGGCGCCGTAATCCTGACCTCGGTTGGGGCAGGATTAAACGAGGTGTTCGACCGCGGCGAAGCCCCTGATTTGTCGATATTTTCTGAACCATACATCTTGGGTCCAATCCTTGGATTGTGTTTGCTGGCGGTATTACCCATTCTGTTAAGGGCGGTATTTGCCCAAAAGGACATTTAAGTATGAAGCGGATCAAGACGGATGTTCTTGTGATTGGCGCAGGGTCGGGGGGGCTGTCCGTGGCGGCGGGCGCGGTGCAGATGGGCGCGCGCGTGGTTTTGCTTGAGGGCGGCAAAATGGGCGGCGATTGCCTGAATTATGGCTGTGTTCCCTCAAAGGCGCTGATCGCGGCGGCAGGGGTTGCCCATGCACAGCGCGGCGCAGAGCGGTTCGGGATCGCCCCCGGCAGCGGGCGCGCCGATTATGCCGCCGTTCAGGCCCATGTCGCGGATGTCATCGCGCAGATTGCACCAGTTGACAGCCAGGAACGTTTTGAAGGGCTGGGCGTGCGGGTCATCCGGGACTATGGCCGGTTCGTGTCGCGCCGCAAGGTGCGTGCCGGTGAATTCCTGATCAAGGCGCGCCGTATCGTTATCGCCACCGGGTCATCGCCGATGGTGCCGCCAATCGACGGGCTTGGGGATGTGCCCTATCTGACCAATGAAACGCTGTTTGATCTGCGCGAAAAGCCGGCGCATCTGTTGATCATCGGCGGCGGCCCCATCGGCATGGAAATGGCGCAAGCGCATGTGCGCCTTGGCTGCCAGGTAACAGTCATCGAGGCCGCCCGCGCCTTGGCCAAGGACGACCCAGAGCTGTCGGCGCAGGTGCTGGACAGCTTGCGCGCCGAGGGCGTGACCCTGCACGAGCAGACCAAGATCGCCAAGGTGCGCCAGACCGCCGGGCAGATATGCGTGACGGCGCAAGATGGGCAGGAATATTGCGGATCGCACCTGTTGGTGGCGGCGGGACGGCGCGCCAATCTTGACCGGCTGGATCTGAACGCTGCCGGCATTCAGGCGCAAGACGGCGTGATTTCGGTAAACGCCGGACTGCGCAGCACAAACCGCCGGGTCTATGCGATTGGCGATGTGGTGGGGGGGCTGCAATTCACCCATGTTGCGGGGTATCATGCAGGGGTGATCTTGAAATCCATGCTGTTTGGCCTGCCGGCACGGGCAGGGCGTGCGCATATTCCATGGGTGACATATACCGCGCCAGAGTTGGCGCAAGTGGGCCTGACCGAGGCCGAGGCAAAAGACCGCCATGGCGACAAGCTTGAGGTCGTGCGCTTTGATACAGGTGAAAATGACCGCGCGCTTGCCCAGCGGGCCGGCGGCGGGGTGATCAAGGTCATGGCCGTCAAGGGCCGTCCGGTGGGTGTTTCGATTGTCGGCCCGCAAGCAGGGGAACAAATCGCCCTGTGGTCCTTGGCGATTGTCAACCGGCTGAAGCTTGGCCAGATCGCGGCGATGGTCGCGCCTTACCCCACCCTGTCAGAGATCAACAAAAGGGCGGCCGGGGCCTATTTCAGCCCAAGATTATTCCAAAGCCCGGCGATCAAGCGCATCGTGCGGTTGATCCAGCGCGTGATCTTTTAGGGCCAGGTTTATGATGAATTCGCTCTCAGGTCGGCTTTTGGTTCTGACAACGGTTTTCGTCATGCTGGCCGAAGTGCTGATCTTTGTGCCGTCCATCGCACGGTTCCGCGAGGCCTATCTGAACAACCGGCTTGAGCGCGCGCAGATTGCGTCGCTGGCGCTGTTGGCCGATGACATGATCGACAGCGACCTTGAGGCCGAATTGCTGGAAAACGCCGGGGTCTTCAATGTGGTTTTGCGGCGCAATTCATCGCGGCAGCTGGCGCTGTCATCGCCCATGCCGCAAGCGATCGCAGAAACCTATGATATGCGCAGTGCCAGCGCCTTTGCCTTGATCCGCGTGGCGCTGAGCGATCTGGTTCGACGGGAAAACCGGGTGATCCGGGTGATCGGCGCCCCGGTGCGCGAGGCCGGGCTTTTGATTGAAATCACCATGGAAACCGCGCCGATGCGGGCCGAAATGATTGACTATGGCCTGCGGATATTGTGGCTGTCGGCGGTCATTTCGCTGGTGACCGCGGCCTTGCTGTTCGTGGCCTTGCGGGCGCTTTTGCTAAAGCCGATCAAACGGGTGGTCCATCACATGCGCAGTTATGCCGCCGCCCCCGAGGACGCCCGCCGGGTGATTGCCCCAACCGCCAGCCTGATCGAATTGCGCGAAGCAGAAGAGGCCCTGAACGCCCTGCAAACAGAGCTGACACAGGCCCTGCGCCAAAAAAACCATTTGGCCGGGTTGGGCAGCGCGGTCAGCAAAATCAGCCATGATTTGCGCAATATCTTGACATCGGCCCAGTTGTTTACCGACCGGATCGAAGCCAGCAAAGACCCGGTGGTGCGGCGCATGGCGCCAAAACTGGTGGGGTCGATCACCCGCGCGGTGCATCTGTGCGAAAGCACGCTGGCGTTTGGCAAAGCAGAAGAGCCGGCCCCCAGCCTGACCATGGTGACCTTGATCGAGATCATCGACGATGTCATCGACAGCGAGCGTCTGGCGATTGGCGACTATGACCTAAGCTTTTCCGAAGACATCCCCACCCGCATGACGCTGCGCGCCGATCCAGAGCAACTCTATCGCGTTCTGGCCAATTTGCTGCGCAACGCCCGCGAGGCAATAATGACCACTGGCCAACCGGGCGAGATATCGGTGCAAGCCCATGAAGATGATCAGGCATGGTGGATTACCGTCGCCGATTCCGGCCCCGGTCTGCCGGCCAAAGCCCGTGACAAGCTGTTCACCCCGTTCGAAGGGGGCGCGCGCAAGGGCGGCACCGGGCTGGGTCTTGTCATCTCGGCCGAGCTGATCCGCGGCCATGGCGGCACCCTGCGCTTGCTGAAATCAGACGCAGAAGGCACCACTTTTGAAATCCAGCTGCCCAAAGGCGATGGCCTGACCTAGGGCGATATCCTGACGGCGCAATTTATTTTGTATTTCCGCCGGATTGCGCTTGCATCACCCGCCAAGCAGCACTAAACCCCGCCGCAGTGGACCGATAGCTCAGCTGGATAGAGTACTTGACTACGAATCAAGGGGTCGGGGGTTCGAATCCTCCTCGGTCCGCCACCACCACATTTTTTACAGTTTGATTGGGTCGCCTTGGGCGGCCTTTTTACTATATTTTTATAGCTTTTATGGCCGCTGCCCATTGCCTTGAATTTCTTTCGATGATGCCCATATTTGTTCCTTGAGTGGTATGGAATGTGGTATTTATCATGGCCCTATCCGGCAAGCTGACCAAGAAGCTGGTGGAGAATGCAGGCGCTGGGCGTCATGGTGACGGGAACGGCCTTTATCTGGTTGTTGACCCATCGGGTGCGCGGCGCTGGATTGTGCGTGTGGTGGTCAAAGGTCAGAAGAACAAGACGGGCGCGCCCCTGCGCACTGACTTTGGCTTGGGCGGTGCTGACATCGTGACACTGAACCAAGCGCGTGAACGGGCGTTGGAATATCGCCGCATGGCAAAGCAGGGGCTGAACCCGCGTTTCAATGCGCGACAAGAAATTCCGACCTTTGAAGAAGTGGCACAACAGGTTCACATCGACCGGATGCCGACATGGAAAAATGCCAAGCATGGTCAGCAGTGGATTAACACCTTGCGCGACTATGCCTTTCCCAAGATCGGGCGGATGCCGATTGATGCAATTGATCAGCCTGAGGTGATGATGTGCCTCGCACCCATCTGGACAGAAAAGCACGAAACCGCGAAACGGTTGGCGCAACGCATAAAGACTGTATTGGACGTGGCGCGTTCTAAGGGGTTCAGGTCTGGCGAAAACCCCGTCACCGCGATCAAAGATGCGCAAGCCCTGCCCAAGGTCAAAGCGAAACCCAAACACCACAAGGCGATGCACTGGCAGGCTGTACCAGCCTTCTTTGCTGACTTGAAAACACGCAATGCGATGGCCGCTAAGGCACTGATGTTTACCTGTCTGTCTGGGTCAAGGACGGGTGAAGTTCTGGGGATGCATTGGGAAGAAATTGACTTTGACACAAAGCTTTGGACCTGCCCCGCCCAGCGCATGAAATCGGGTGACGATCACAGGGTGCCGCTGACTGATGAAATGCTGGCCATCATCGAGCCATTGAGGGCGATGCAGTCAGAATATGTATTCGAGGGGCAGAAGCGGAATAAGCCATTATCGAATATGTCTATGTTGATGCTATTGCGCCGGATGGATGTAGAGGGTGTGACTGTACATGGGTTCCGGTCAACGTTCCGGGATTGGGCGTCTGAGGTGGCCAATGCGCCGCGCGAGATTGCGGAAATGAGTCTTGCGCACCAAGTGGGGTCCAACGTGGAGCGGGCTTATGCACGGTCTGATCTGCTGGATAAACGGCGGTTTTTGATGGAGCGGTGGTCTAAATATGCGAGTGGGGCGACTGCCACCGTCGTTCCCATGAAGAAACTTGGAGAAAGTTAATACACTAAGGGGGGAATTTTTCGCCCTTAGTGTAGTAGAGGTGTAGCGGAACAGACCGCGTACAACCGCTTGCGCTGTAGTAAGGTCGGTGACAAGCTACCTTAATGAAGCAAAATAAGCCTGATGTTCCTGAATTGGATGTTTCTGAACGACTGCACCTCGTAGTTGAGAACATGCTTGCGCCATTCGGCAAGGACGGCGTGCGGAATGAAACGACCATTTTGTTTCCCGATCCCTTCGACATTAGCAAGCCGAACCAGCATGACAGCAAGGCCGAATTTCAGCGTGAGCTTGATGCAGTGTCTGCGTGTATGTCGCATATTGACGCGGCGTTGAATTTACTGAGCATGCCCGAAGACAGCCCCGATCAGCGCGATATGGTAGGGCGACTGATGCCAATTATTGATCAAAAAATGCGGACTGGTGCACCGCGTGAAAGCCTTTCTGATAGCACCGAATTGATTCGAAAAAACGTGGCTGAAGTTGGTGGGTACTTGTCGTCATATCTGGTGATGATTGACTTCTCAGTTGCTTTAAAAATTCGTTATCAAGAACTTAAGGAGCAAGAAGAGAGATTTTGGAGCATTAAGCATAGAGCGCCAGATTACTACGCCCGCACTATCGCGCTGCGTTTGGCAAAGCTTTTTGCGCGCAAAGTGGGTAAGAGGCCGACTTACGGCACTGCGCCTACCGGTGACAACCCGTCAACCTCATACGGTCGGGCGCTCGAGGAGGTCTTCGAAATATTAGAAATCAAACAGAATGTACGGACCCATGCAAAATGGGCAGTACAGAGAATAATTGAGGAAGACTTACTCCCACCGTCACCGGTAAACTTTTTGTCGGAGATAATGAGCGGACGAAGTGAACGAGACTCGTCTGATAAGATGCGAAAAATCACGGACGCATTGATGAGAAAAAGTTCACATAAATAATCCCTTTTTGCGCACTCGATAGTGCCTTTTTTAACGATACCCAACATAGCCTAAGTCAGTCCTGTGTAACAAAACAGGATCGAAAACATGGCAACCTTATTCGAGCAGAACCGAAACTACGTTCTTGGCGATGATGAACTGAACATCATCGGAGATCGGGACAAACTTGCCCAATGGCGGCACAAGGGCATGGGTCCGGCGTTTTACAAGCTGGGCCGCAAGATCATCTATCGCGGCGTTGATCTGAACGCATGGGCGGAGGCCCACAGGGTGGACCCCACAAATGCGGGGTGCCGTTGATGGGAAAGAAGGTTTCAGCGCATCGGGTCAAGATTCATCGACAGTACACCTACGAGCAAGCTTCCGATGAACTGGGCGTTTCCATTCAAACAGTCCGGGGATGGCGAAAGGCGGGACTGCACGTTCTGACTGGGCAAAAACCGCATCTGATTTTGGGCATGGAACTCAAGACCTTTCTAAAACAACGCGGCCAGAAAGCGGTGCGCAAACTGGCTTTGGATGAGTTCCTTTGCATGGCCTGCAAGGGGCCACGCACGGCCTATGGCGGGATGGCCGATTATGTCGCGGTCAATGCGCAACGGGGCAGGTTGGAAGCCTTATGTGGCGACTGTGAGACGCCTTGCGGCAAATTCGCGAACCCCACGACCTGCGCCCAGTTGGCCGGAATTCTGACCATCGCCATACGCGATGCAAGGTGTCCCTAAAGGAACCCGGTCTCCCTAGTTGAAAACATAACATCGGGCGTTCCGCTGGGGGGAGCGGAAATGAATGCACAACAGGCCAACAGAAAGGAAAAAACCATGACAAAATACGTTGAGGAAAACGAGCGGATCAAACACGAATATGGCGTCTATCTGCGCCATGCCAAAGGGCAAGATGAAACCTCCATCGACAAGGCGCGCGCGGCGATCCGGCGGTTTGAAGAAAGCACTAAGTTCAAGCCGTTCAAGAAATTCCATCGCCAGCAGGCGGCGGATTTCAAGGACTACATTGGCAGGTTGAAAAATGAACGGACCGGAAAACCGCTGGGGTTTTCTACCGTCGATTCCATGCTGCGTTTGGTCAAAGGGTTCTTTCATTGGCTGGTGAGCCGCACGGGGTTCAAAAAGGTGATCAGCTATGCCGCTGTTGAATACTTCAACAATACGCGCACGGCGGGCAGGGTCGCACATCC
>CAKZPD010000018.1 GCA_937138475.1 uncultured Sulfitobacter sp.
TAGACCGGCGGCTTGCCCATGTTCAGCTGCTTTTTGCGCTTGAGGTCCAGCTCGGTCGGGGTTTCGAACGCCTCGTAAAAGCGCCCCATGTCGCGCAGTTTCTGCGCCGCCTCGTGATAGCGGTCCAGCCGCTCTGATTGCCGTTCAACCCGGTCCCAATGCAGGCCCAGCCATTCCAGATCCCGCTTGATCCCATCGACGTATTCTTCCTTGGAACGCTCGGGGTCGGTATCGTCGATCCGCAGAATAAAGGTGCCGCCCTGTTGCCGCGCGATCAGGTAATTCATCAGCGCTGTGCGCAGATTACCGATGTGGATATAGCCAGTGGGCGATGGGGCAAAACGGGTGGTGGGCGTCATGGTTCTTTGATCTCCTGTTGCGCGTGGCTTGTCACAGGGCATCGCCTTTGTCCAGCGCTGGCGCTAGCCCTTGCGGCCACGCCAGCGGTTCACAATCGGATAGCGCCGGTCCAGCCAGAAGGCCGCAGGCGTAAGCCGCGTGCCGGGGGCCGACTGAAACCGCTTGTATTCGCTGATATAGACCAGATGTTCAACGCGCCGCGCGTCTGCCTCATCGAGGCCCGCCGCCACGCAATCGGCAATGGATCCGTCCGCATCCACCAGGATCTCAAGCAGGCGGTCCAGAACCGGATAATCAGGCAGGCTGTCGCTGTCTTTTTGATCCGGGCGCAGCTCGGCCGAGGGGGGTTTGTCGATGATTTGCTGCGGAATGATCGCGCCGGCCGGCCCTTGCATCCATGGCCGGTGGTTGGCATTGCGCCATCGGCAGGTTTCAAACACCCGCGTCTTGTAAAGATCCTTGATGGGGTTATAGCCACCGGCCATATCGCCATAAATCGTGGCATAGCCCACCGCCACCTCGGATTTATTGCCGGTGGTCAGCAGCATTTCCCCGAACTTGTTGGACATGGCCATCAGCAACAGCCCCCGCAACCGCGATTGGATGTTCTCTTCGGTCAGGTCGGGATCACGCCCCGCAAACAGCGGCGCAAGGGTCTGGGTGACCGCCTCGCGCGCCGTGGAAATCGGCACGAAATCATAATGGCACCCCAGATTTTCGGCCAATGTCTTGGCGTCGTCCAGCGATCCTTGCGAGGTATATTCCGACGGCAGCATCACACAGCGCACATTCTGCGCCCCGATGGCATCCACCGCAATTGCCGCCACCAGCGCGCTGTCGATCCCCCCTGACAGCCCCAGCAGCACCTTTTCAAACCCGGATTTGCCCAGATAATCGCGCAAGGACAGCACCATGGCGTGATAGTCTTGCTCCCATTGGCCCGGCAGCGCGGCCAGCGGTGCCTGATCAATCCGCCATCCCTGCGGCCCGCGCACCAGATCAATATGGGCGATCCCCTCATCAAAGGCCGGCATTTGCAACGCCAGCGCCCCGCCGGGATTAAGCGCAAAGGACGCGCCATCAAACACCTGATCGTCCTGCCCGCCGACCATATTCAAATAAACCAGTGGCAGCCCGGTTTCCACGACCCGCGCCACCATGTGGTTCATCCGCACGTCATGTTTGCCGCGATAATAGGGCGAGCCATTGGGGATCAGCAGAAACTCAGCCCCCGTTTCGGCCAGGGTTTCGGTTACATCCTCGTGCCAGGCGTCCTCGCAGATCGGGCTGCCGATGCGCAACCCGCCCAGCGCATAGGGGCCGCCCGGATCCGCCGCCTGAAACACCCGCATTTCGTCAAAAACCGTTTCATTGGGCAGATGGTGCTTGAACACGCGGGCTGTGATCTTGCCGCCGTGCAGGATCAAATAGGCGTTGCGCAGCGCGCTGCCATCGCGCCATGGCGCGCCAATCGCCAGCGCCGGACCATCCGCCAGATCACGCGCCAACCCGTGAATGGCGGTTTCAATATCATCCAGAAATGCCGGTTTGCGCACCAAATCCTGGGCGTTATATCCAGACAGGAACATTTCCGGCAGCGCCACCAGATCGGCCCCGGCATCGCGGCCTTCTTGCCACAGCGCGCGGGTCTGTGCGGCATTGCCGGCAATATCCCCAAGGATCGGATTCAATTGCCCAAGGGTGATGCGAAAGCGATCTGCCATTCTTTGCGCCTTTCTGCTGACTTTGCTGTGATGTAACAGATCAGGCCCCCAAGAAAAGCCCAAGCGGCAACGCGGCGCACAAAAGGACGTTGCCCCGCCGCAGGGCTTTGCTTAGGTTCGGGGCAGAATTGCGCGCGCCCAGCCAGCGCCCGCCCGATGCAAAGGTGACCAATGAGAGTTTCGTGCTTGCTGATTGCGCTTGTGACAAGCCTGCCAATGGGGGCGCTGGCCCAGGACAATGCGGTCGCCACCAAGACCTATGATGATGGCGGCGTATACGAGGGCAGCTTTCGCGGTGGGCTTCAGCATGGCACCGGCACCTATAAGCTGCCTAATGGCTATGAATATACCGGCGCATGGGTTGACGGCGAAATCAAAGGCCAGGGCCGCGCCATCTTTCCCAATGGATCGGTCTATGAAGGGCAATTTGAAAAGGGCAAGCCGCATGGCACCGGCAAGATCACCTTTGCCGACGGCGGCACCTATGACGGCCAATGGCAAAATGGCACCATCTGGGGGCAAGGGGTGGCGCTTTATGCCAATGGCGTGCGCTATGAGGGGGGCTTTGAGGCGGCCCAGCACCACGGCACCGGCGTGATGAAAAGCCCCGGCGGCTATGAATACAGCGGTGACTGGATCAACGGCGTCAAGGAAGGGCGCGGGGTGATCACCTTTGCCGATGGGTCGGTCTATGACGGCCAGATGGAAAACAACAAGCAATCGGGGCAAGGCAAGCTGACCAAGCCCGACGGCATGGTCTATGTCGGCAACTGGAGCGACGGGCAGATCGACGGATCCGGGCGGCTTGAGCAGGCCAACGGCGATGTCTATGTCGGCCAATTATCGGCCGGCCAGCGCGAAGGGCAAGGCAAAGTGACCTATGCCAATGGCGACACCTATGAGGGCAGCTTTGCCCAGGATCGCCGCGATGGCACCGGCACCTTCACCGCGCAGGACGGTTATGTTTATGCGGGCACTTGGGTTGCCGGCAAGATCGAAGGCCAGGGCCGCGCCACCTATCCCGACGGTTCGATCTATGAGGGCAGCTTTGCGGAAGGGCTGGCGGATGGAACAGGGATCATCACCTATCCCGATGGGGCAACCTATGATGGATCATGGAAGGCCGGCATCATCGACGGCAAAGGCCGCGCCACCTATGCCAACGGCGTGGTTTACGAAGGCGGCTTTCGCAACGCCCTGAACCATGGGCATGGGGTCATGACCTATGCCGACGGCTATGAATATATCGGGGCCTGGGAAAACGGCCAGCGCAGCGGGCAAGGCAAGGCGACCTATGCCGATGGCACAGTCTATACCGGGGCGTTTGTCGACGGGCAGCGGCACGGCAAAGGCATGATCATCATGCCCGGCGGCTTTCGCTATGAAGGGGCCTGGGAAGCAGGCGAAATCCAAGGACAGGGCGTGGCCACCTATGCCAATGGTGATGTCTATGACGGCATGTTCAAGGCTGGCAAACGCCAAGGCACCGGCACCATGCGGTATGCCACGGGCGAAGAGGCGGTCGGCGAATGGGAAAACGGCGCCCTTAAATCTCAGCCCTAGCGCAGCGTCGCCAGGAACGTTGCTGCGCCCTCAAGGATCGTCTGTTGTTTTTGCGGATCCATCTTGTCCCACAGGCGATACATGTTTCCCATACGGGGATTGCCTTGGAACCGCGCCCGGTGGCGATGCAGGAACTGCCAGTAAAGCAGGTTAAAGGGACAGGCATCCGGCCCGGTTTTCTGCTGGACCGAATACGCGCAGTGGCGACAGTAATCGGACATCTTGTTGATATAGCTGCCCGAGGACACATAGGGCTTGGAGGCAATAACGCCGCCGTCGGCGAATTGGCTCATGCCGATGGTATTGGGGGCTTCGACCCATTCGAACGCATCGGCATAAACCGCCAGATACCATTCATGCACCTGTGCAGGGTCAATCCCGGCCAACAGCGCGAAATTCCCGGTGATCATCAGCCGTTGAATATGGTGGGCATAGGCCTCGGCCTTGGTTTGGCGCACCGTCTGCGACACACAGTGCATCTTGGTGGGCGCACCCCAAAAAAGCGCCGGTAAATCCCGGTCATGGCCCAGCGCATTGCGCGCAGTATAGCCCGGCCCATGCAAAAAATAGATCCCGCGCACATATTCGCGCCAACCGATGATCTGGCGAATAAACCCTTCGGCAGAATTCAGCGGCACCTGCCCGGCGTGAAAGGCGCCTTGGGCCTTTTGGCAGACCTCAAGCGGGGTCAACAGCCCGATATTAAGATACGCCGAGATCACCGCGTGATACATGAACCGGTGATCGTCCTGCATGGCATCCTGATAATCGCCAAAAAACGGCAAAGCCTGCGTGACAAAATCATCCAGCGCGGCAAGGGCCTGTGGACGGGTCAGCGCGAACCAAAACGGGTGCAGATCGCCAAAATGGTCGCCAAACCGCGCCGCCACCAGATCCAGAACCGCGCGTTGCTGGGCATCAGGTTCGAACCGCATCGGCGCAGGTGGGCGTTTGCCTTTGGGCAGGGGCTTGCGGTTCTCGGCGTCGAAATTCCAGCGCCCGCCCAGCGGCTTGTCGCCTTCCATCAACAGCCCGGTCTTGCGCCGCATCATCCGATAGAAATATTCCATCCGCAGCTCTTTTCGGCCCTTGGCCCAGCCTTCAAAATCGGCATGGCTGGCGATGAAACGATCATCCGGCAACATCTGCACCCGCAGCGGCAAATCCCCCAGCGATTGGATCAAACGCCATTCGCCGGGCTGGGTCAGGATCACCTGATCCGTGCCCAGATCCGCCGCATGGCGCAGCACCTCGGTTTCCAGCGCGCCTGAATTTTCCGTGTCGTCCAATTGCACATACCGCAGCTGCCAGCCAGCAGCGCGCAGTTGATCGGCGAACTTGCGCATCGCCCCAAGCACCAGCGCGATCTTTTTGGGATGGTGCGGCGCATAGCGGGCCTCGGCCATGGCCTCGACCATCAAAACCGTGTCGCGCGCCTTATCTGCGGCGCGCAGCGCGCTCAGCTGCGGCGTCAGCTGATCGCCCAATATCAGAACAAGCCGCCCTACCACGGAACAGCCGCCCCGGCCCAATCGAAAAAGCCGCCACTGTCGGATGGGCGGCGCGTTTCGATCACCCCAATCAGGTTTTCCGCAGCCTGCTGCGGGGATTGCGCCGGGTGCCGGGCAAGATAGGCGGCGCTTAGCCCGGTGGCCACCGTGCCCGGATGCAGCGCGACAAGGACGCTTTGTGGATGGCTGCGCGACAGTTCAATGGCCCCGGTGTGGATGATCTGGTTCAACGCCGCCTTGGCGCTGCGATAGCTGATCCAACCCCCGGCACGATTGTCACCGATTGATCCCACCCGCGCCGAAAGCGCCGCGAACACGGCCGGCCGATCGCGGGGCATCAGGCGCGCGGCATGGCGCAGCACCAGCGCCGGCCCCACTGCGTTCAACGCAAATTGCGCCATCATGGCCGGGGCCGAGATCGCCTTGATGGTCTTTTCCGGCCCGGCGCCATCAATCGACAGCCCGCCGGTCGCCAGAATAATCCGGTCAAAACGCCGGTCCAGGCCGCCCAACTGTGCATCGACGCTGTCTGGGTCGGTCAAATCCAGCCCGTTGCCGCGCCGGGACAACCCCAGAACACGATCCCCGCGCGCCGAATAGGCCGCCACCAGCGCCGCCCCCAGCCCACCACTGCTGCCGATGATCAATATCTCTTTCATAGGCCCCAGCTAGGCGGCACAGCGCCAAGGTCAAGCTTTTGCCCGCCTTTGCCATGCGGGATCAAAAAGCGGCTTCCCATTTTTGTTCTCGGCGGTATAACCGATGGCATGACATCGACTGCACATATTTCAACCCGGCCCCGCGCTTTTGGCGCCGATGCTCTGCGCGGTCTGCTGCTATTGCTAACACGCCTCTGAGCGTGCCATCCGGCGCGCCCGCTCAGAGGGATGTGATGCGCGCCACAAGCAAAGCAGAAACAGAAAGACGAAAGCGATGACCGATAAAGCACAACAGGACCAGGTCCTGATTTTTGACACTACGTTGCGCGATGGCGAACAATCCCCCGGCGCCACCATGACCCACGCCGAAAAACTGGAAATCGCCGGGCTGCTGGATGAAATGGGCGTCGATATCATCGAGGCCGGCTTTCCCATCGCATCCGAAGGGGATTTCGCCGCCGTGTCCGAGATTTCCAAGCGATCCCAGAATGCGGTGATCTGCGGTCTGGCGCGGGCGCAGTTGGGCGATATCGACCGCTGCTGGGAGGCGGTGAAACATGCCCGCCAGCCGCGTATCCATACGTTCATCGGCACCTCGCCCCTGCATCGGGCAATCCCGAATTTGACCATGGATGAAATGGCCGAGCGCATTCACCAAACGGTCAGCCATGCCCGAAACCTGTGCGACAATGTGCAATGGTCGCCCATGGATGCCACCCGCACCGAGGCCGATTACCTGTGCCGCGTGGTCGAGATCGCCATCAAGGCGGGCGCCACCACCATCAACATTCCTGATACTGTCGGCTATACCGCCCCGCGCGAATCGGCGCAATTGATCGCAATGTTGCTTGACCGTGTGCCGGGCGCCGATCAGATCATCTTTGCCACCCATTGCCACAACGATCTGGGCATGGCGACGGCCAATTCGCTGGCCGCGGTCGAGGCCGGCGCGCGGCAAGTCGAATGCACCATCAACGGGTTGGGCGAACGCGCCGGAAACACCGCCCTGGAAGAGGTGGTGATGGCCCTGAAAGTGCGCAATGACATCATGCCCTATCAGACGCGGATCGACAGCACCAAGATCATGAACATCTCGCGGCGGGTTGCGGCGGTGTCTGGGTTTGCCGTGCAGTTCAACAAGGCCATCGTTGGCAAGAACGCTTTTGCCCACGAATCCGGCATCCACCAGGATGGGATGCTTAAGAACGCCGAAACCTTTGAGATCATGCGCCCCGAGGACGTCGGCCTGTCGGCGACCAATCTGGTGATGGGCAAACATTCCGGCCGCGCCGCCCTGCGCGCCAAGCTCGAAGAGCTGGGCTATGAGCTGGGCGACAATCAGTTGAAAGATGTCTTTGTCCGGTTCAAGGAATTGGCGGACCGCAAGAAAGAGGTCTATGACGACGACCTGATCGCCTTGATGCGCACCAGTGGCGATGATGAGGCAGACCGCATCAAGCTGAAATCGCTTCGGGTGGTGTGCGGCACCCAGGGGCCACAGCAGGCGGATTTGGTTCTGGATGTCGACGGCACGGAACAGGCCACCACCCAAACCGGGGATGGGCCTGTGGATGCGTCGTTCAACGCGATCAAAGCGCTGGTGCCGCACAGCGCCCGCTTGCAGCTGTATCAGGTGCATGCCGTAACCGAAGGAACAGACGCACAGGCCACCGTTTCCGTCCGAATGGAAGAAGACGGGCGCATCGTCACCGGCCAATCGGCTGACACAGATACGGTTGTTGCATCGGTTCTGGCCTATATTCACGCGCTGAACCGGCTGCTGGTGCGGCGCGAAAAATCCGGCGGTGACAAGCCTGAAATCAGCTATAAAGACGTCAGCTAAGCCCTGGGCCGGCGGGCAGAGCGCCCCCTGCCCGCCGGCGCCCGCCCTTGGCCTGACCTTGGGCGAAATGGCGCCTGAGACGCGGCAAAGGGGCCTTTCGCCGGAGGCCCGCGCCGCATATAAGAAACGTGCTGGCCCATCCCGGTTACAGCCAAGATAAGTCAGGCAGGATTCCTTTAGATGTCTATCTTCGAGCAAATTCGCGGTCTTTTTTCCTCGGACATGGCGATTGATTTGGGCACAGCGAACACGCTGGTCTATATCAAGGGCAAGGGCATCGTGCTGTCAGAACCATCGGTCGTGGCCTATCACGTCAAGGATGGTGTCAAAAAGGTTCTTGCTGTGGGCGAAGACGCCAAGCTGATGCTGGGCCGCACCCCCGGCAGCATCGAGGCCATCCGCCCCATGCGCGAAGGGGTGATCGCCGATTTCGACACCGCCGAGGAAATGATCAAATATTTCATTCGCAAGGTGCATCGCCGGTCAACCATATCGAAACCCAAGATCATCGTCTGTGTGCCCCATGGCGCCACACCGGTCGAAAAGCGGGCGATTCGCCAATCGGTTCTGTCGGCCGGGGCGCGCCGCGCCGGGTTGATCGCGGAACCGATTGCCGCCGCCATTGGCGCCGGGATGCCGATCACGGACCCGACCGGGAACATGGTTGTCGACATCGGCGGCGGCACCACCGAGGTGGCCGTGCTGTCGCTGGGCGATATTGTTTATGCCCGTTCGGTTCGGGTCGGCGGCGACCGCATGGACGAGGCGATCATCAACTATTTGCGCCGCCAACAGAACATGCTGGTGGGGGAAACCACCGCCGAGCGGATCAAGACCTCAATCGGCACCGCGCGGATGCCGGACGACGGGCGCGGCTCGTCCTTGCAGATCCGTGGCCGCGACCTGCTGAACGGCGTGCCCAAGGAAATCGAAGTGACCCAAGCCCAAATCGCCGAAGCGCTGGCCGAGCCGGTGCAGCAAATCTGCGAGGCGGTGATGACCGCGCTGGAAACCACCCCGCCCGATCTGGCCGCAGATATCGTTGACCGTGGCGTGATGCTGACCGGCGGCGGGGCCTTGCTGGGCGATCTGGATCTGGCGCTGCGCGAACAGACCGGGCTGGCGGTTTCCATCGCGGACGAATCGCTTAATTGTGTGGCGATTGGCACCGGTAAGGCGCTTGAATACGAACAACAGCTGCGGCACGCTATCGACTACGACAGCTAATCCCCAACACGGCAGGCCCCCCTGCCCGGAGAGAGGCAGGAGCCGCCCCAAATGGCCCGAGACCGATCCAACCCCGACTATGCCGCGCCGTTTCGGCGGCTGCTGCTGAGCGTGCTTGTGCTGGGTCTTTTGGCGTTTTTTCTGGTCTGGCGCATCGACAGCCCAAGGGTCGAACAGTTCCGCGCCCGCGTCATCGACCGTTTTGTGCCCAACATGGAATGGGCCATGGCCCCTGTCACCGGCGCCGTGAACCTGCTGCGTGATTTTCAAAGCTATAGCCGCCTGTCCGAACAAAATCAGGAGCTGCGATCCGAATTGCGGCAAATGCAAGCATGGAAAGAGGCCGCGCTTCAGCTTGAACAAGAAAACGCCCGGCTGCTGGATCTGAATAACGTGCGCCTTGATCCCCGGCTGACCTATATCACCGGCGTGGTGCTGGCCGACTCCGGTTCCCCTTACCGGCAATCGGTGCTGCTGAACGTCGGCAGCCGCGATGGTCTGGTCGAGGGCTGGGCAACCATGGATGGCATCGGCCTGGTCGGGCGCATATCCGGGGTGGCGCGATCGACGGCGCGGGTCTTGTTGCTGACCGACAGTTCAAGCCGCATACCTGCGGTGATCCAACCCGCCGGACAGCGGGCCATCGTCGCCGGCGACAACACCCCGGCACCGCCGATTGATTTTTTGGAAAACCGTGACCTTGTGCGCCCTGGCGACCGGATTGTCAGCTCTGGCGATGGCGGGGTGTTTCCGGCGGGCCTGTTGATCGGACATGTGGCAACCGACCCCGGTGGCCGGCTGCGCGTCCGTTTGGCCGCCGATTTTGAGCGCCTTGAATACCTGCGCGTGCTGCGCAATCCGGGCAGCGAAACCATCACCGACAGCCCACAAATCGTCAGCCCCCTGCGGCAAGGCAGCCAACCATGAGCCATACCCCCGTTGGCAAACTGTGGACGATGCGCGCCGGTTTTGCGCTGTTGGTGCTGGGGGTGATTTTCGCCAACCTTTTGCCGCTGCAAACCACCCCGCAAAGCTGGACCGGACCGGATCTGGTGATGGCACTGGCCTGCGCCTGGTCTTTGCGGCGGCCCGATTATGTGCCGTTTTGGGGGCTGGCGGGGCTGTTCCTGCTGGCGGATTTGCTGCTGGGGCGGCCCCCTGGCCTTTGGGCCGCGCTGATGCTGATCGGTTGCAAAAGCCTGCAGTCGCGCTCAAGATTCTTGCGCAATGGCGGATTTCTGGCGGAATGGATTGCCATGGCCGTGGTCGCGATCTTTGTTTTGCTGGCCTATCGTCTGGGGCTGGCGCTGGTGCTTTTGGATCAGCCAAGCCTGCGCTTGCATATATACGAAACCCTGGCAACCATCACGGTTTACCCTTTGGTCGCCGGGATCAGCCACATGATGATCGGCGGGCACACTGGTTTTGCCCCGGCACGAGGCGCGCAATGACCCCGCAGGACCGCCAGAACCGGCGCAAGCTGTCGCGCCGCACAGCGATCTTGGGGGGCGCGCAGCTGTTGTTCATCGGCGGGCTGGCCGCACGCATGCGGTATCTTCAGGTCGAAGAGGCGGATCAATTCCGCCTGTTGGCGGAAGAAAACCGCATCAATATTCGCCTGATCCCCCCGGCCCGTGGCGAAGTTTTTGATCGCAACGGTGTGCGGCTGGCGCAAAACGTCCCATCCTATCGGATTGTCATCGTCAGCGAAGACGCCGGCGACACCGATCTGGCGCTGCAAAAGCTGTCGCAGGTTGTCGCGCTTGATCCTGAATCGCTGGAACGCACCCGAAGCGAGCTAAAGCGTTCCGCGCGATTTTTGCCCGTCACCATCGCCGAGGACGTCAGTTGGGAAGACATCAGCCGCGTTTCGGTCAACGCCCCCGCGCTGGCCGGGATTACCCCCGAAGTCGGGCTAAGCCGCGTCTATCCGCAGGGATCGGACCTTGCGCATGTGCTGGGCTATGTCGGGCCGGTTTCGGATTACGACCTAAGCCGGATCGAAGACCCTGAACCGCTGCTGCGCATTCCACGGTTTCAGATCGGCAAGGTCGGGGTTGAGGCCAAGCGTGAAAAAGACCTGCGGGGCAAGGCCGGTGCCAAACGCGTCGAGGTCAACGCCACAGGCCGGATCATGCGCGAGCTGGACCGCCAGGAAGGCGAAGCCGGCGCTGACATCCAGCTGACCATCGACGCCGCATTGCAAGGATATGCCCAGGCGCGGCTGGACGGCGAAAGCGCCAGCGCCGTAGTGATTGATTGCGACAGCGGCGATATCGTCGCCTGCGCGTCGGCGCCGACCTATGACCCCAACCTGTTTGTGCGCGGCATCAGCCAGGCCGATTACGACCTTCTGACCGGCGATCCCTATCGCCCCTTGGCGTCCAAAACCGTTCAGGGGCTTTATCCGCCCGGTTCAACCTTCAAAATGATGACAGCCATGGCCGCGCTGGAAGAGGGCCTGATCGAACCCGATGACACCGCCTATTGCCCCGGCCATCTTGAGGTGTCGGGCCGCAAATTTCATTGCTGGAAACGGGCGGGGCACGGTTGGGTCGATTTGCAAAACTCGCTCAAGCAATCCTGCGATGTCTATTATTACGATCTGGCGCTTAAAGTCGGGATCGAAAAGATTTCCCAGATGGCCCAGCTGTTCGGCCTGGGTCAGCGCCATGACGTGCCGATGTCGGCCGTGGCACAGGGGCTGACGCCCACCAAAGACTGGAAGGCCGCCGCCTATGGCAGCGATTGGGTCATCGGCGATACGGTCAATGCCTCGATCGGTCAGGGCTTTATGCTGGCCTCGCCTTTGCAACTGGCGGTGATGACCGCGCGGTTGGCCACGGGGCGCAGCGTGATGCCCCGCTTGATCAAATCCACCGGCGGCATCGAAGACCCGCCCGGCACAGGCACCCCGCTGCCGCTTGACCCTGAAAACCTGCGCAAGATGCGCCGCGCCATGTTTGCCGTGGTCAATGACCGGCGCGGCACCGCTTATAAGTCGCGGATCATCCAGGACAACATGCGGATGGCAGGCAAAACCGGCACCAGCCAGGTGCGCAACATCACCGCAGCCGAGCGCCGCAGCGGCGTGATCAGCAATGCCGATCTGCCATGGGAACGGCGCGACCACGCGCTTTTCGTCGATTTTGCGCCCCATGACGCCCCGAAATACGCGGTGGCCGTGGTCGTGGAACATGGCGGTGGCGGATCAACGGCGGCGGCCCCCATTGCCCGCGACATCACCTTGCAAGCGCTCTACCAAGGCGAGCCGCCGCTCGATGCCTATCCCCCCAAAGACCGCCCGGCAATCCGCGCCCAGCAAAAACGCCTGCGCGAGATGCGCCCCCAGGCCAATACCAGCGGCAAAGACCAAGCATGAGCTATCTTGAGCACTCCATAAAGGCCATCCCAACGGGCCCGCGCAAAATCTTGTATCTGAACTGGCCGCTGGCCCTGTTGCTGGCGGCGGTGTCCTCGGTCGGGTTTTTGATGCTGATCTCGGTTTCAGGTGGGTCGCTGCGGCCCTGGGCCGAACCGCAGATCAAGCGCTTTGTCGTGGGGTTTGCCCTGATGATCGGGCTGGCGATGGTGCCGATCTGGTTCTGGCGCAGCGTGTCGGGCCTTGCCTATCTGGGCACCTTGCTCTTGCTGGTCACGGTTGAACTCTTCGGCGAGGTGGGCAAAGGCGCCCAGCGCTGGATTGATCTTGGCCCCTTGCGTCTGCAACCCTCGGAACTGATGAAAATCACCCTGGTGATGTTTTTGGCCGCCTATTACGATTGGCTGCCGGCGCCGCGCACCTCAAGGCCGCTTTGGGTGCTGCTGCCGGTTGGGATAATCATGCTGCCGGTGGCGCTGGTGCTGCGCCAACCCGATCTGGGGACCTCGCTGTTGTTGGTCGCCGCAGGCGGCGGCATCATGTTTCTGGCCGGGGTCCACTGGGCGTATTTTGCCTCGGTCCTTACCGCCGGGATCGGCCTGGTCAGCGCCGTCTTTCAATCGCGCGGCACGGCGTGGCAACTGCTGAAAGATTACCAATATCGCCGGATCGATACCTTTCTCGATCCCGGCTCGGACCCTCTGGGCGCCGGGTATCACATCACCCAATCCAAAATCGCCCTTGGCTCGGGCGGCTGGACCGGTCGCGGCTTTATGCAAGGCACCCAAAGCCGCCTGAACTTTCTGCCGGAAAAGCACACCGATTTCATCTTCACCACCCTGGCCGAGGAATTCGGCTTTATCGGTGGCATATCGCTCTTGGGGCTCTACCTGCTGATCATCTTGTTTTGCGTCTGGTCAGCCCTGCTGAACAAAGACCGCTTTGCCGCGCTTTTGACCCTTGGCATTTCGCTCAATTTTTTCCTGTTCTTTTCCGTCAATATGTCAATGGTCATGGGCATGGCGCCCGTGGTCGGGGTGCCGCTGCCCCTGGTCAGCTATGGCGGTTCGGCAATGCTGGTCTTGATGGTCGCCTTCGGTCTGCTACAAAGCGCCCACGTCCACAGACCAAGGTAGCCCCGCCCCATGACCGTGAATATCCTCTTTGCCGCCACCGACGCCCGCTGGGAGGACTATCGCACCCCCCTGGCCACCGCGCTCAGCGCCCGCGGTATAAACGCCCATCTGGCCACAGATATCCCGGCCCCGGATGTGGATTACATCGTCTATGCGCCCAACTCCACTGTGCAGGATTTCCGGCCCTTCACCCGCGCCAAAGCGGTGCTCAATCTCTGGGCCGGGGTGGAAAACGTGGTCAACAACCCCACCCTGAATATTCCGCTGGCCCGCATGGTCGATCCCGGCATGACCCAATCCATGACCGAATGGGTCACAGGTCATGTGCTGCGCCACCACCTGGGAATGGACGCCCATATCCACAACCCGGATCACAAATGGGCCCCGGCCTCTGTGCCGCTGGCACAAGAGCGCTCGGTGCTGATCCTCGGGTTGGGCGCCCTGGGCCAAAGCGCCGCGCGCACCCTGCACGGGTTGAATTTCAACGTCTCCGGCTGGAGCAGAACCCCAAAAGACCTCGGCCCGATCAAAACCCACCACGGCGCAGCCGGGCTTGATACCGCCCTGCAATCGGCCCAGATCGCCGTATTGTTGCTGCCCGACACCCGGGCAACAGATAACCTGCTGAACGACCGCACCCTGGCCTTGATGCCAAAAGGCGCCATCCTCATCAATCCGGGCCGCGGCCCGCTGATTGATGACACTGCGCTGATCCGCGCCCTGAACAGCGGCCACATCGGCCACGCCACCTTGGACGTCTTTCGCATGGAACCCCTGCCGGATGCCCACCCCTTCTGGGCCCACCCCAATGTGACCGTCACCCCACATATTGCCGCCGAAACCAAAGCCGCCACCGCATCAGAGGTCATTGCCGAAAACGTCTATCGCGGCGAAAACGCCCTGCCCCTGCTGCATCTGGTCGATCGCGCCCGCGGCTACTAAAGCCACTGAATTCTTTTGTTCCCCAATATCCCCGCCGGAGGCTCCGACCCCCGCCTCAGGCGCGGCCCTAGACCAATCCGCGCCCCCGCAGCAACGCCTCTGGCCCCGGCATCCGGCCGCGAAACGCCTGATACAGCGCTGCGGCATCAACGCTGCCGCCGGTCGACAGAATATGCCGCTCCAGCGCTTGCGCCATGGCCGGATCAAACGGCCCGCCGGCCTCTTGGAACGCCTCGAAGGCATCGGCATCCATAACCTCGGACCACAAATAGCTGTAATACCCACAGGAATAGCCGTCCCCGGCAAAGACATGGGCAAATTGCGGCGTGGCGTGACGCATGACAATCGCCGGCGGCATTCCCAGATCAGCCAACACCTCCGCCTGGCGCGCCATCGGGTCTTGGGGCGGCACCCCCTCGTGGAAGGCCAGATCAACAAAGGCCGACGCCAGATATTCAACCGTCTGAAACCCCATGTCAAAGGTCGCAGCCCCCAAAACCCGATCCAGCAAAGCCGGCGGGATCGGCGCGCCGGTCTCGGCATGGGTGGCAAACCGCGACAAGACCTCGGGCACCTCCAGCCAATGCTCGAACAACTGACTGGGCAGCTCAACGAAATCCCGTGCCACCGATGTGCCGGAAACGCTTTCAAAGCTTACGTTCGATAACATCTGGTGCAGCGCATGGCCGAATTCGTGAAACAGCGTCCGCGCATCATCATACGACAACAGCGCCGGATCCGATTTGGCGAAATTGCAAACATTCAGCACGATGGGGGTCTGAACCGACGGCCGCTTGGCCTGCGCACGCATGGCAGAGCACCATGCCCCGGACCGCTTTGACGGGCGCGCAAAATAATCCCCGATAAACACCGCCACATGTCGGCCATCGCGGGTGACCGTCCAGGCCCGGCAATCGGGATGATAAAGCGGCACCGCCAGGGGCGCAAACTCCAGCCCGAACAGCCGATGGGCACAATCGAACGCGGCGTCGATCATACGGTCCAGCTGGAAAAAGGGTTTCAGCGCCGCCTCGTCCAAATCATGCTCGGCGCGGCGACGTTTTTGCGCATAATACCGCCAATCCCATGGCTCCAACCTCTCATTCAGCCCGTCCTGGTGCAGCATATCGGTCAAGATTTCGGCGTCGCGATTTGCTTGCGCGCGGGCGGGCTGCCATACTTTGGACAGCAAAGATCGAACCGCATCGCCCGTCCCGGCCATTTCGGTTTCCAACTTATAGTCGGCGAAACACGCAAATCCCAAAAGCTGCGCCCTCTCGTGCCGCAGGGCCAGGATCTCGCGAACGATGTCGCGGTTATCGGTTTTGCCACCGTTGGCGCCGCGCGCCGCCCAGGCCTTGAAGGCGCGCGCCCGCAGATCCCGGCGCGGTGAAAACTCAAGAAACGGCACGATCAATGACCGCGACAATGTCACAACCGGGCCTTGGCCCTTGTCTTGCCCGGCGGCCCGCGCTGCCTGAACCACGAACGCGGGCAAACCATCCAGATCATCCTCGGACAGGGGCAAGAACCATTCGCGTTCATCAGCCAAAAGATTTTGGGTAAATTGCGTGCCCAGCACCGCCAGGCGCTGTTTGATTTCGCCCATGCGGACGTCCGCCGCCCCGGTCAGGGCGGCCCCTGCGCGCAGCATCCCGCGATGGGTCAGCATCAAAACGCGCTCTTCCTCGGCGTTCAGCCCCTGCGCGGCCCGGCCTTGCCAAACCGCGCTGACCCGCGCAAACAGCGCCTTGTTGCTGGAAATACGGGCAAAATGTGCCGCCAAACGCGGCGAAAAATCGCGCTGTAGCGCCTCGCGCGCTGGGGTGCTGTCCGCCCCTGCCAAGGTAAAGAACACCCCCAGCACCCGATCAAGCGCCTTGCCTGCGCCTTCCAGCGCCTCGACCGTATTGGCAAAATCCGCCGGTTGCGGATCGCTGGCGATGGCGTCGATCTCGGCGTTGTGGCTGGCCAATGCAGCGTCCAGCGCCGGGGCGAAATCCGCATCAGTGATCTGATCAAAGGGCGCCAACCCAAAAGGTGTGTTCCAGTCGCTTAGCAATGGGTTGGTCATGTGATGTCCTTTTCACAAGATAGCCCGCTTTCACATGATGGCCCGCAAATCGGGCAATCGTCGCGCGGCGCCATGGTGATTGTCCGGCTTTCACCATAAAGCGCGTCATAAATATAAAGCTGGCCTCGCAGGGCGGCACCCGCGCCGGTCAACAGCTTGATCGCTTCGACCGCCATCATCGTGCCGATGACCCCCGGCAAGGGGCCGATCACCCCCGCCTCGGCGCAAGATGGCGCAAGACCTGCGGCAGGGGCATGGTCAAAGACACATCTGTAACACGGACCGCCGCGCGCCGGATCGAACACCCCAAGCTGTCCTTCCCACTGGCTAAGCGCACCGGAAACCAACGGCACACCCAGCGCCACGGCGGTGCGATTAACCAGATAGCGGGTCTCGAAGTTGTCGCTTCCGTCCAGCACCAGATCAAAATCAGCCATCAAGGTCTTGGCGATTTCAGGCGTCAGCCGCCGATGATAGGGAAGGCAACGCACAAAGGGGTTTTGCGCCTGCATTTGCGTCTGGGCGGAAAATACCTTGGGGGTGCCAATCGCGCTGTCTGGGTGGATCACCTGCCGTTGCAGGTTGGTGTTCTCGACCACGTCATCGTCAATCACCCCAATGGTGCCAACCCCGGCCGCCGCCAGATATTGCAACACAGGGGCCCCCAGACCGCCAGCGCCAATCACCAGGACCCGCGCAGATTTCAGGGCCTTTTGCCCCGGTCCGCCGACCTCGCGCAGGGTGATATGGCGGGCATAGCGGTTCAATTCTGTTTCGGTAAACAGCGGCTGCGCCGCGCCTTGGTCATCGCCCTGCCCCCCGACCGGGCCATCCCCTTGGATGGTCTCTTTTGCCGGGCGGGCCCGCCGGCGCAGCGCCTGCAACCCCTGCCGATAGGCAAGCACCAAGCCCAACGCCCCTGCCAGCAAAAGCCACGGCGCAGCGCTTTCACCTGTGGCCGCGCGCAGGGCATGCCCATCCGGCAGCAGCAAATGCCCCGCCACCACCATGCCATAAACCCCCGCCGTCAGTACCGCGCGGCGCTGGCGCGTCAGCCCGGCCAATCCCCCTGCGGCCCAGATCAGCGCCAAAATCGCCAGAACCAGCCCCATCAATTCACCCCGGTTGACCCAAAACCGCCGCTGCCGCGGGCGCTGTCGCTCAGGTTTTCGGTCAGAACGAACGTGGCCTGCACCACCGGTGCCAGAACCATTTGGGCGATGCGCGCGCCGTGATCGACACGAAAATCGCTTTGGCCGGTGTTCAGCAAAATAACGCCAACCGGCCCGCGATAATCGCTGTCGATGGTGCCGGGACTGTTGACCAGGGCAATACCATGTTTCAACGCCAACCCCGATCGCGGGCGGATTTGAACCTCAAACCCGCTGGGCACCTGCATATGCAGCCCGGTCGGGATGAGGCACCGCGCCCCCGGCGCGAGCGTGACCGCCCCCTGGGGCAGATTGGCCCGCAGGTCGGCCCCGGCGGCGCCTTCTGTTTCATAGCAGGGCAACGGCTGCGTTCGATCCGCATCCTCCGCCCAGGCCAAACGCAAACCCACCTTGGCCGCGCCGGTCATGCCAAGGCCTGTGCGATACGCTGCGCCAGCTTGGCGGCAACCGCATCCTTTTCCATCCGCGGCCAGACCTCGGGGCCGGTGGCATCAATCACAACAACTGCGTTTTCAGACCCGCCCATAATCCCTGTCGCGGGCGACACATCGTTTGCAACGATCCAATCACAGCCCTTTCGCAACCGCTTGGCGGTTGCGTTCTCGACCACGTCATCGGTTTCTGCGGCAAAGCCAACCACCAGCTGGGGCCGCCGTTCACCGGGCTGCGAAATCGCCCGCAAGATGTCTGGGTTTTCGGCAAAGCCAAGCTGTGGCAGGCCGTCTTTGGTTTTCTTCAACTTGCGATCCGATGCGGTGCTGACGCGCCAATCGGCCACCGCTGCCGCACAAATCGCGGCATCGACCGGCAGGGCATCCATAACCGCATCATGCATTTGCTGCGCGGTTTGCACCGGCACCACCTTGGCCCCTTGCGGGGCGGGCACATCCGCCGGGCCCGTCACGAAAACCACCTGTGCCCCCAACGCCAGCAGGGCCCGCGCGATGGCCGCCCCCTGCGCCCCCGACGACCGATTGGCAATATAGCGCACCGGGTCGATTGGTTCATGTGTCGGCCCGGATGTGACCAGAATGCGGCGCCCCGACAGCGGGCCGTCCCCCAGCATCGCGGCCAAAGCCTGAATAATCTGGGCCGGTTCGCTCATCCTGCCGGGGCCAAATTCACCGCAAGCCATATCGCCGCTTTCGGGGCCAACAACCCGCACCCCATCGTGTTGAAGCTGTGCCAGATTGCGCTGCGTCGCCGGATGTTGCCACATGCGCACGTTCATCGCAGGCGCAATCAATACCGGTGTATCAGTAGCCAAAAGCACGGTGCTGGCCAGATCATTGGCCTGTCCCTGCGCCATCTTTGCCATCAAATCCGCCGTGGCCGGGGCCACCACGATCGCATCTGCGCTGCGGCTAAGTTGAATGTGGCCCATCTCGGCCTCGTCGGTCAGATCGAACAAATCGCGAAAGACCTTGCTGCCTGCCAATGCAGAAACCGACAACGGCGTCACGAATTCCTCGGCCGCCCGCGTCAAGACCGGTGTCACCTGCGCCCCCGCGTCCCGCAACCGCCGGATCAGGTCAAGCGATTTATACGCCGCAATCCCGGCGCCAATGACCAGCAAAACACGTTTCCCACCCAGCATAAACAGCCCCTTACCTTGGTGCAGCCCACCAAGCATAGGCCCCCAGGGCAGGGACTGCCAGCCCCATTAATCAAGGCGTTACATCAAAAAATGCTTCACCTCGCCTGCGTGCGCCTCAAGGGATTTGCGCATCTTGGCAAAGGCGGCCGCCTCAAGCTGGCGCACCCGTTCTTTGCTTAACCCCAGCTCAGCGCCCAAACTTTCAAGGGTGCGCGGTTCTTCGCGCAACTTGCGTTCTTGAACGATAAACCTTTCGCGGTCGGGCAATCGCCGCATAGCCGCCACCAACCAGTTGCGCAGCTGTTTGGTATCATGCGCCAATTGGACGCTGTCGGCGGCCTGCATTCGATCATCCTCAAGCGCATCAATCCATTCGCGCCCCTCGTCTTCGGTGCTTTGGGTGGCATTCAGCGAAAAATCTGAACCCGCAAGGCGGCCCTGCATCATCTCAACATCATGCAGCGGCACGCCGATCTCGCGCGCGATGCTTTCCCGCAGTTGATGCCCATCCAGCGGCTGCCCCATGGCCGCGCTTTCGCGTTCAAGCTGTGCCTGAACCCGCTTCATATTGAAAAACAACGATTTCTGAGACGACGTCGAGCCGGTGCGCACCATCGACCAATTGCGCATGACATAATCCTGAACCGATGCTTTGATCCACCACACCGCATAGGTCGAAAAACGCACCCCGCGATCAGGGTCGAATTTTTCGGCGGCTTTCATCAACCCCACGCCCGCCTCTTGGATCAGATCGTTCAT
>CAKZPD010000019.1 GCA_937138475.1 uncultured Sulfitobacter sp.
CGGCGGCGGCGCTGCGGCGGATGCAGGAAAGCTGGATCCCCGAGGGGAAGCGGGTTCTGGGGGTCTTTGTGCCGCTGATCGAGGCCCTGACAGAGCGGCAATGGGGCGACAATTCCCCCCCGCGCGAGGTTGATGTGAAACATGTGGCGCTGTTTGCGACGCCGGCAACGGTGGCCAGCCGCGCCTTTCAGCGCGAATTGGCGTTCCGTGCGATCGGCGTCGACGTCGAGGCACAGGCCTGTGGCGGTGTGGTGGATGCCATCGAGGACGGCGATATGATCTTGGCCGAAGCGCTGGTGCGATCGCATGTGGATGCGCTGCGTCGCAAGATGCCACAGCCCGATGCCGCGATCCTGGGCTGCACCCATTATCCGCTGATGCAAGAAACGTTTCAAAGCGCCCTTGGCCCGGATGTCAAAGTGTTCAGTCAGGCAAACCTGGTCGCCGAAAGCCTGGCCGATTACCTGGCGCGGCATCCGGGGTTGACCGGGCGCGGCACGCCGGCCTTTTTGACCACGGGAAATCCGGCGCGCGTCAGTGATCGCGCGACCCAGTTCCTGCGCCGTTCCATCACCTTTTCGGCGGCCTGACCGCCGCCACCGACCCAATCAAAAGGGGGCACCATGACCCATTCCATCGCAATTCTTGGCGCCAGCGGCTATACCGGCGCAGAGCTGATCCGCCTGATCACGGGGCATTCATCCATGAAAATCAAGGCCTTGGGCGGTAACTCCAAGGCGGGTCAGACCATCGCGCAGGTGTTTCCGCATTTACGCCATCTGGATTTACCAGTCTTGCAACAGATCGAGGAAATCGACTTTTCATCCATTGATCTGTGCTTTTGCGCGCTGCCGCATAAAACATCGCAAGAGGTCATTGCCGCCCTGCCTGCCGGGCTGAAGGTGGTTGACCTTAGCGCGGATTTCCGGCTGCGCGATCCGGCCGCCTATGAGAAATGGTATGGCAACCCCCACGCCGCCCCCGAGCTGCAAAAGCAAGCGGTTTATGGATTGACCGAATTCTATCGCGCCGAAATCGCTGGCGCGCGGCTGGTGGCGGGCACCGGGTGCAATGCCGCAACCGGGCAATACATTCTGCGGCCGTTGATTGCGGCAGGGGTGATTGATCTGGACCAGATCATTCTGGATCTGAAATGCGCGGTTTCAGGGGCAGGGCGCAGCCTTAAGGAAAACCTGCTGCACGCAGAGCTGTCCGAGGGGTATCACGGCTATGCCATCGGTGGCACGCATCGGCATCTGGGGGAGTTCGATCAGGAATTTTCCGCCATCGCCGGGCGCCCGGTCCATATCCAATTCACCCCGCATCTGGTGCCGGCCAACCGTGGTATCCTGGCAACGGCCTATGTATCGGGGGATGCCGCTGCGATCCATGACGCGTTGGCCGCGCAATACAGCGCCGAGCCGTTCATAAAGCTGCTGCCCATGGGCGAGGCCCCAAGCACCCGGCACATCCGGGGATCGAACTTTTGTCATATCGGTGTCGTGGCTGATCGCATTTCTGGCCGAACCATCGTTGTCGCGGCGCTGGACAACCTGACCAAAGGGTCCAGCGGCCAAGCCTTGCAAAACGCCAATCTGATGCTAGGTCTGGATGAGACCGACGGGCTGATGATGGCCCCGCTGTTTCCATAGGGGGGCGCCATGCGTTCGATCAAAAAACGGCGTCGTATTCAGCTGATCTTGGCCGCCGCCTTGGCGCTTTTTGGGGCGACGGTGTTGATTGGTGTGGCGATGAAGGATGGCATTAACTATTTTCGTTCGCCCAGCCAGGTGATGGCCGAGCCGCCCGCCGCCAGCGAAGTGTTCCGCATTGGCGGTTTGGTCGAAACGGGGTCTTTGCAGCGTGGGCAGGGCGAAACCGTGCGCTTTCGCGTTACCGATGGCGCGCAGGCCGTCGACGTGACCTATACCGGCGTCCTGCCCGATCTTTTCGAAGAAAACCAAGGGATGGTTGGCACCGGACGGTTCATCGACGGGGTGTTCGAGGCGTCAGAAATCTTGGCCAAACATGATGAAACCTATATGCCAAAAGAGGTGGTTGACGCGCTGAAAGAGCAGGGCGTCTATCAAACACCAGACAGCTAAGCGCGCCCTGCCAAGGCCGCGTTAAGGAATGCACGGCATCTTGTCCCTCTGGGGTAAGAAAAGGGCCGTGCCATGCCATCCGTTGAAAATATCGCCGCGCAGATCGTCGCCCGCGAAGGGGGGTTTGTGAATGATCCTGATGATCCCGGCGGGGCGACGAAATATGGTGTTACCATTCACACCATGCGCCGTCTGGGGCTGGATCTGGACGGGGATGGCGATGTTGATACCGCGGATGTCAAATTCTTGAACCGTGATCAGGCCATCCAGATATTCATCAAACACTATTTCGTTAAGCCGCTGATTTCAAAGCTTCCCAAGCCGTTGCAAGCCAGCGTTTTCGATATGTATGTCAACGCAGGCCGCAACGCGATCAAGATTTTGCAGCGGCTTTTGAATGACAAAGGTCAAAAGGTGGCGGTGGACGGCAGGTTGGGTCCACAAAGCCTTGCGGCGGTGCAGGCGGTTTTTGAAGCCGCGCCGGATGATTTGCCAAGCGCCTATGGTATCGCCCGGCGGGATTATTATTTGCGGCTGGCGGATCGGCGCCCGGCAAGCCGCAAGTATGCCCGCACGCGGCGGGGCGGCAAGGGCGGCTGGATCATCCGCGCCGAAGAATTCATCCCCCCTGAGCTGCACCTGAGCCAGGCCGAGTTCACGCAAAGGACCAAGGGTTGGGGATAACCCGCGCGGCATGGCGGGGCAGGGGCCGGCTTAATCGCCGACCCGCGACAAAGTGAAACGCCGCAGTATGCGATTGCGATTGGACGCGGGGCGCGTGCGATATATAACCGCCCCATGATTACAGAGCTTGGACATTTCGCGCTTATTCTCGCCTTTGCGGTGGCGATCCTGCAAATGCTGGTGCCAATGATCGGTGCGCAGGCCCGAATACCGGCGCTGATGGCTGTGGCTGAACCAGCCGCCAGCGCTCAGTTTTTCCTGACGGCGTTTGCTTTTGCGGCCCTGACATGGGCGTTTGTGACCTCTGATTTCAGTTTGCTTCTGGTCACGATGAACAGCCATTCGGCCAAGCCGTTGATCTATAAGATCAGCGGCACATGGGGGAACCACGAAGGCTCCATGCTGCTGTGGGTGCTGATCGTGACATTGTTTGGCGCCATGGCGGCATGGTTTGGCGGCAATTTGCCCCAGGCGTTGCGGGCGCGGGTTTTGTCGGTGCAGGCGGCGATTGCGGTGGCGTTCTTTGGCTTTATCATCTTTACGTCAAACCCGTTCTTGCGCTTGGCGGTGCCGCCCTTTGACGGACAAGACCTGAACCCGTTGTTGCAAGATCCCGGCTTGGCATTTCACCCGCCGTTTTTGTATCTGGGCTATGTCGGGTTAAGCATGACATTCAGCTTTGCCGTGGCGGCCCTGATCGAGGGGCGGGTTGATGCGGCCTGGGGGCGCTGGGTGCGGCCCTGGACGCTGGCAGCTTGGGTGTTCTTGACCATCGGCATCGCGCTGGGATCCTGGTGGGCCTATTACGAGCTGGGTTGGGGCGGTTTCTGGTTCTGGGATCCGGTTGAAAACGCCAGCTTTATGCCTTGGCTGCTGGCCGTTGCGCTGTTGCATTCGGCCATTGTCGTGGAAAAACGCGAAAGCCTCAAAAGCTGGACGATTTTGCTGGCGATCTTGGCCTTTGGTTTCTCGTTGATTGGCACATTCATCGTGCGTTCGGGCCTGTTGACCAGCGTGCATGCCTTTGCCAATGACCCCGAACGCGGTGTGGTGATCCTGATTATTCTGGCGCTGTTCGTCGGCGGCGCCTTGCTGCTTTTTGCGTTGCGAGCCCCAGCCCTTGAGGCCAAGGGTGTTTTTTCCATTGTATCGCGCGAAAGCGCCTTGGTGGTGAACAACCTGTTGCTGGCGGTGGCCTGTTTCGTGGTGTTTGTCGGGACCATGTGGCCGCTGTTGGCCGAGATGTTCTGGGATCGCAAGCTAAGCGTCGGCGCGCCGTTCTTCAACATGGCCTTTACGCCCTTTATGGTGGCGCTGGGCGTGGTGCTGCCGGTCGGGTCGGCAATGGCTTGGAAACGCGCGCGGCTGGGGGCGGTCTTGTGGCAATATCGCGGCGCTTTTGTCTTGGCGCTGGCGGGTATGGGGTTGGGCTATGCCTTGCAATCGGGGCGCAGCCTGATCGGGCCGGTGGGATTGTTTCTGGCGGTGTGGATCATCACCGGGGCACTGATTGATCTGTTTCAGCGCACCGGGCGCGGCCATTGGTGGCGCCGGATCGCCCGGCTGCAACGGCTGCCGCGTGCCGATTGGGGCAAACTGGTGGCACATTCGGGCCTGGCGGTCACGATGATGGGGATTGCCGGGCTGACCGCTTGGCAGCACGAAGATATCCGCGTTGCGCAGATCGGCGCGCCCTTTGCCGTTGGCGGGTATGAATTCACGCTGACCGGTGTCACTGATCGCGAAGGGCCGAATTATTTTGCCACGGTCGGGCAGGTTCGGGTGACACGCGGCGGCGCCTTTGTTGCATTGCTTGAGCCTGAAAAGCGGATCTATCCCGTTGCCAAAATGCCCACAACCGAGGCCGCGATTGATTATAACATGCTGCGCGACGTCTATGTGGTTCTGGGCGACAAACAGGACCAGGGCGGTTGGGCGGTTCGGGTTTATATCAAGCCATTGACCAATTGGATATGGTTGGGCTGTGCGATGATGGCGCTGGGCGGTGTGCTGAGCCTGTCGGATCGCCGGTTTCGCGTGGCGGCCGGCGCCCGCAAGGCCAAGCTGGCGGCGGCATCAGGATGAAGCGTTTGTTGTTGATTTTGTGCCTTGCCGCCGCGCCGCTTTGGGCGGTGCAGCCGGACGAAATTCTTGACGATCCCGCGCTTGAGGCGCGGGCACGGCTGTTATCCAAAGGGCTGCGCTGTTTGGTGTGCCGCAACGAAAGCATTGATGAAAGCAATGCGGAACTGGCGCGGGATTTGCGGTTGATTCTGCGCGAGCGGCTTGTGGCAGGCGACAGCGATGATCAGGCTGTGGCCTTTTTGGTTGAACGCTATGGCGAATTTGTTCTGTTGCAACCGCAGGTCAGCGGCGTGAACTGGCTGCTTTGGGGGGCGGGGCCGCTGATGTTGTTGGTGGCGGGTGGAATTGGCGGGCTTTATCTGCGCCGCCGTGCGGTTGCGCCGGGGCACAGCGCCCCGCTAAGCCCGGCGGAAAAACAGCGGTTGGATGCGCTGTTGAACGACGATTGACGCAGCATCAGGCCTTTTCACGCAAGACGCCTCTGATAAGGTGCGGTCAAGGAATTGCCCGCAAAGGAATGGACAAATGGAGTATCAAACCATCAGCTATGTGCTGAAAGACGGCATCGGCACGATCACGCTGAACCGACCGGAAAAGATGAATTCTTTGACCCGGCTGATGCGTGCCGAAATTACCCATGCGGTAACAGCGGCCGGCAAGGCGGCGCGGGTGGTTGTATTGACCGGGTCGGGGCGTGCCTTTTGCGCCGGGCAGGATCTGGGCGATAACTCAGGCAGCGGCGACATGGATCTGGAACGCGATTTGCGCGATGAATACGCGCCGATGTTGCGGGCGATTGTCAATTGCCCGGTTCCGACCATCGCTGCGGTGAATGGCGCGGCGGCTGGGGCCGGGGCCAACCTGGCGCTTGCGGCGGATGTGGTGATTGCCAGCGCCTCGGCGTATTTCATGCAGGCGTTTACCCGCATCGGGCTGATCCCCGACGCGGGCGGCACCTATACGATGCCGCGGAACATGGGCATGGCCAAGGCAATGGGCGCGGCGCTGTTTGCCGACAAGATCACCGCCCAGCAGGCCGACGATTGGGGCCTGATCTGGGAGGCCGTGGCCGATGACAGCTTTGACGCCCATTGGAAGGCCCGCGCCGCGCATTTGGCCCAAGGCCCCAGCGCGGCCTATGCGGTGCTCAAGGAAACCATCCGCGAAACCTGGGGAAACACCCTGGAAGATCAGCTGGCCCTTGAGGCGCGCCAACAGGGGCTGTGCGGCAAGACCCGTGATTTCAAGGAAGGTGTCCTGGCGTTCAATGAAAAACGCAGCCCCGATTTTCAGGGGCGCTGAGCGGGGGATAAAACGCCAAGGGCCGCCCCGAAACGGGCGGCCCTTGGTTTGTCATCACGATTGACGATCAGACCAGATCAAAGCGATCGGCGTTCATGACTTTGGTCCAGGCTTTCACAAACTCGGTTGTAAAGCGCTTGGCGCCATCGGCGCTGGCAAAAACTTCGGACAAGGCCCGCAGTTGTGAATTCGACCCAAAGACCAGATCGACCCGTGTGCCGGTCCATTTGACGGCGCCCGTTGTCCGGTCGCGGGCTTCGAACAGATCGTCTCCGTCCACGCCGTGCCATTCATTGGCCATATCCAGCAGGTTGACAAAGAAATCATTGGTCAGCTGTCCGGGGCGGTTGGTCAAAACGCCATGTTTGCTTTGGCCGGTGTTGGTATCCAGAACGCGCAACCCGCCCAGCAGAACAGTCATTTCCGGCGCGGTCAGGGTCAGCAACTGGGCCCGATCGACCAGCAACGCTTCGGCTGAAACGGTGAACTTGCCCTTGGCAAAGTTGCGAAACCCATCGGCGGCGGGTTCCAGCACCGCAAAGGAGTCAACATCCGTTTGCTCTTGGCTCGCATCGGTCCGGCCCGGCGTGAACGGCACATTCACCGGCTGCCCTGCGTCGGCGGCGGCTTTTTCAATTGCAGCATTGCCGCCCAGAACGATCAGATCCGCCAGCGATACGGTGTTTCCATCGCTGTTGAAATCAGCCTGAATACCTTCGAGAACCCCAAGCACTTTGGCCAGTTGCGCAGGCTGGTTTGCCTCCCAGTCCTTTTGCGGGGCAAGGCGTATCCGCGCGCCATTGGCCCCGCCGCGCATGTCCGACCCACGATAGGTCGAGGCCGAAGCCCAGGCCGTCGAGACCAGCTCGGCGATGCTCAGACCGCTGGCCAGAATTTTGGCCTTGAGGGTGTCGGCATCGGCCGCATCAATCAGCTTGGCCGGGGCAGGGGGCAGATTGTCCTGCCACAGCAGCTCTTCTGCGGGGACCAATGCGCCCAGATAACGTGCGCGCGGCCCCATGTCGCGGTGGGTCAGCTTGAACCAGGCGCGGGCAAAGGCATCGGCGAACTGGTCCGGGTTCTTGTGAAACCGCTCAGAGATTTCGCGATAGATCGGGTCTTCGCGCAGGGCCAGATCGGCGGTGGTCATCATCGGCGCGTGGCGGCGCGATGGATCATGGGCATCGGGAACGGATCCTTCGGCACCCTCGCCCTTGGCGACCCACTGATGGGCGCCTGCCGGGCTTTTGGTCAGCTCCCAATCATAGCCCAGCAGCGTGTCGAAATAGCTGTTGTCCCAGGTGATCGGGGTTGCGGTCCAGGCCCCTTCGACGCCGCTGGTGGTGGTGTGAACGCCCTTGCCGCTGCCAAAGGCATTGGTCCAGCCAAAGCCTTGTTCCTGCAAGCTGGCCCCTTCGGGTTCGGGGCCAACCAATGCGGGGTCACCCGCGCCGTGGGCCTTGCCAAAGGTATGGCCGCCCGCCACCAGCGCGACGGTTTCTTCGTCATTCATCGCCATGCGGCCAAAGGTGTCGCGGATATCCAGCGCCGAAAGCTTGGGGTCAGGATTGCCGTTCGGCCCTTCGGGGTTCACATAGATCAGGCCCATCTGAACCGCCGCCAGCGGGTTTTCCAGATCGCGTTCGCCGCTATAGCGGTTGTCGCCCAGCCATGTGTTTTCGGTGCCCCAATAGATGTCTTCCTCGGGTTCCCAGACATCGGCGCGGCCGCCGGCAAATCCAAAGGTTTCGAACCCCATGGATTCCAGCGCGCAGTTTCCGGCCAGAACCATCAGATCCGCCCAAGAGAGCTTGTCGCCATATTTTTGTTTGATCGGCCACAGCAGGCGCCGCGCCTTGTCCAGGTTGCCGTTGTCGGGCCAGCTGTTCAGCGGCGCGAACCGCTGGGTGCCCGAGGTGGCGCCGCCGCGGCCATCGGCGGTGCGATAGGTGCCGGCGCTGTGCCAGGCCATGCGGATAAACAGCGGGCCGTAATGGCCATAATCCGCCGGCCACCAATCCTGGCTATCGGTCATCAGCGCATAAAGATCGGCGCGCACGGCCTCCAGATCCAGGCTTTTGAAGGCTTCGGCGTAATTGAAATCATCGCCCATTGGATCAGATTTGGCCGAGTTCTGGTGCAAAATCCGCAGATTAAGTTGGTTGGGCCACCAGTCGCGGTTCGCTTGCCCCCCCGCTGCGGCGCTGTGCATTACCGGGCATTTACCGCCTGAAATATCGTTCCCGTCCATAGGTCTCTCCTGTGTTTTTGTTGATGCAGCGCCCGAATACAAGGCGCGACCAAGACTGTGTTTCCTGAATACGGCTGTTGCCGCACAGCCGTGATTTTCCCGCCCAATCAGATGCGCCATTTTGCCGGGGCTGCAAGGGCAAATCCGGGTTTTTTTGCCCCGTCCGTCCCCAAGGGCGGGATTTTGCGGAAAAATCCCGGTACCATGACGCGATAGTTGGCACCAGCCGTGTTCAGTGCCTTGACTTTGGCGGCGTCAAAAGGTGTATCTGCCCCGAAGTTTCAGCCCCGAAGGGACACAGATATGCACGCCTATCGCAGCCACACTTGCGCCGACCTTACCTCTCAGAATGTTGGGCAATCCGTTCGCTTGTCGGGCTGGGTGCACCGTGTCCGCGATCACGGTGGGGTCTTGTTCATCGACCTGCGCGATCATTACGGGGTGACGCAACTGTTGTGCGATCCCGACAGCCCGGCCTTTGCCGATGTGGAAAAACTGCGCGCGGAATGGTGCATCCGCATCGACGGCACCGTCAAGGCGCGCGATGAAAGCCTGATCAACAGCAAGATCCCAACCGGCGAGGTCGAAGTTTTTATCCGCGCGCTTGAGGTGCTTGGCAGCGCCTCTGAATTGCCGTTGCAGGTGTTTGGGGATCAAGAATACCCCGAGGAAACACGCCTGCGTTATCGGTATCTGGATCTGCGCCGGGAAAAGATGCAGGCCAATATGACCCTGCGGTCCGATGTGGTGGCGTCAATCCGCAAACGCATGTGGGATCAGAGCTTTCGTGAATTCCAAACGCCGATCATCACGGCCAGCAGCCCCGAAGGGGCGCGGGATTTCCTGGTGCCGTCGCGGCTGCATCCCGGCAAATTCTATGCGCTGCCCCAGGCCCCGCAGCAGTTCAAGCAATTGTTGATGGTCAGCGGTTTTGATAAATATTTCCAGATCGCCCCCTGCTTCCGCGACGAAGACCCCCGTGCCGATCGGTCTCCGACCGATTTTTATCAGCTTGATATGGAAATGAGCTTTGTCACCCAGCAGGATGTGTTCGACACCATCCAGCCGGTGCTGACAGGTATTTTCGAAGAATTCGGCGGCGGGCGCAGCGTTGATCAGGACTGGCCGCAGATTTCCTATAAGGATGCGGCCCTATGGTATGGGTCGGACAAGCCGGACCTGCGCAACCCGATCAAGATGCAAGTGGTGAGCGAGCATTTCCGCGGGTCAGGTTTTGCGATTTTCGCCAAGCTGCTTGAGCAAGAGGGCACCGAAATTCGCGCTATTCCCGCCCCGACAGGCGGCAGCCGCAAGTTCTGTGACCGGATGAACGCCTTTGCCCAGAAAGAGGGTCTGCCCGGCATGGGCTATATTTTCTGGCGCGATCAGGGCCAGGGCATGGAGGCAGCCGGACCGCTGGCCAAGAATATCGGCCCCGAGCGCACAGAAGCCATCCGCCAACAGCTGGGCCTGGGCGTCGGTGATGCGGCGTTTTTCCTGGGCGGCAAACCCAAAGGTTTTGAGGCCGTGGCAGGCCGGGCGCGCAATGTCATCGGCGCAGAACTGGGATTGACGGATGAAAACCGCTTTGCTTTTGCGTGGATCGTGGATTTCCCCATCTATGAAAAAGACGCCGAAACCGGAAAAATCGATTTTGAGCACAACCCGTTTTCGATGCCCCAAGGCGGGATGGAGGCCCTGGCAGGCGATCCGCTAGAGGTGCTGGGCTATCAGTATGATCTGGCTTGCAACGGGTATGAGCTGGTTTCCGGCGCGATTCGGAACCACAAGCCCGAAATCATGTTCAAGGCATTCGAAATTGCCGGCTATGGCGAAGATGAGGTGCGCAAGCGCTTTGGCGGCATGGTCAATGCGTTTCAATATGGCGCCCCACCCCACGGTGGCTGTGCGGCAGGGATTGACCGGATCGTGATGTTGCTGGCCGAGGAAAGCAATATCCGCGAGGTGATCTTGTTTCCGATGAACCAACGCGCCGAGGATCTGATGATGTCCGCGCCGTCCGAACCCATGAGCGACCAGCTGATGGAGCTTGGCCTGCGCGTGATCCCGCAAGACCAATAACAGGCGTAGGTGCCTGTTTCGGATGTCGGAGCCTCCGGCGGGGATATTTAAGAACAAAAGAAGCGGGTTACTGCGTGCTTGATCATGCCGTTGGCCAAGCCGCGCGATCGTCGTGGTATGCGCGCGCTTGGGCGCAACACTTTGAAGCCACCTCTGGAAAAGCAGTATGGCGCCTCAGGGGGGCTGCGCGTTTCTTTTGTTCTTAAATATCCCCGCCGGAGGCTCCCGCAGGGGCGGCTGGCTCCGCGCGTGAGGTCATCGCAGTGCGGGATGGGCGCGCATGTCGTTTATCGCTTAGATGGCCACTTTTTGCAGCAGTCGCCGTTGCAGGAGATCGCTGAGGTTCTGTTTGGCTTTTCCGGTTGGGGCGCCGGTTGCGCGCCTTTGCGCCAGCATTTGCGCTGCTTCCTTTAGGGGGGTGTCATCGGCGGATTTTGCCACACCACTCAGGAACTGTGCGATGTAATCCAATGTGTCTTCATCAGCGGGGGCTTGCAGGACGTTGGCGATATGGGCGATGTCGTCTTGAAAGGCGATCCGGTCGGGTTCGATTTCTTCATCGCTCAGTTGCCTTGGTCCATTGAGTTGACGCTCGGCCGGTAGGCGTGAGAGCACGGCTTGTTGAAAGGCGGCCAGCGAGGTGATCGGCTTGGACAGAAACCCATCGGCGCCGGCGGCGATGGCCTGGGGTTCGCCTTCGGGATCGCCGGAAGTGGCAAGGATCACCCCGACGCGCGGATCTGCATTTGACAGCTCGTGAATGAGGTCAAGCCCGCTGCCGTCTGGCAAGCCGATGTCGATTATCACGACGGAAGGGAAGTAGGTACGCAGGTGGCGGCGCGCCGACTTGAGGCAATCGGCCCGGCGGATGCGTGCACCACTGCGCAGGCACAGCAGGCGCATGGCTTCGCAGGCAAAACGGCTGTCTTCGATGACAAGAACAGTCAGCCCCAGCATCGGGCGCGCCGCAGTGGGGGTTGGCGGGGCGGCGGCGAAGGGGTCATAGTCATCCATATTGGCGGCTCCTCTCATGCGTGCCGATGGATAAAGAATGCCCCGCTTTACCTAACAGGCCGTTAATGACGTCTTGTCGCGGGGCTTTGGCTTGCACCTTTGCGCAAGGCGGCCCATAAACTGCGGCATCAACAGGCAAAGCAGGAGCACCCCATGATCGGTCGTCTTAACCATGTCGCCATTGCCGTTCCCGATCTTGAGGCTGCGGCGGCGCAGTATCGATCTGCCTTGGGGGCCAAGGTCGGCGCCCCGCAAGATGAACCCGATCACGGTGTTACCGTTGTGTTCATAGAGCTGCCCAACACCAAGATAGAACTGCTTTACCCATTGGGCGATTCCAGCCCAATCAACGGGTTTCTTGAAAAAAACCCAGCGGGGGGCATTCATCACATTTGCTATGAGGTCGAAGATATTTTGGCGGCCCGCGATCATCTGATTGCCTCGGGGGCCCGTGTTCTGGGCAGTGGCGCGCCAAAGATCGGGGCACATGGCAAGCCGGTATTGTTTTTACACCCCAAAGATTTCAACGGCTGTCTGGTTGAACTTGAACAGGTTTGATCGCCTGAACGCGAAAGGAAACGGCAATGGCAATTACCTCTGGGTTTGTGTTGTTCGCGGTGATCTGGTTTATGACCTTTTTGGTGGTTTTGCCGATCCGCGTGCAAACACAAGGTGACCTTGGCCAGATTGAGCCGGGCACCCATGCCGGCGCCCCCGAGGTGCACAACCTGCGCAAAAAGGCATGGATAACCACCGGCATTGCGCTGGTGCTGTGGGTCATTATTGCCGGGGTCATCTTATCGGGGGTGATTTCGGTGCGCGATCTGGATTGGTTCAACCGGATGGACGCCGTCCCTGCGACATATGAAACAAATGGGTAAGGCTGGCGACCCCTAGGATCGGCACCAACAGGTTCAGCACCGGCACGCTGAGCGGCACCGCAATCAACACGCCGGTGATCCAGATGCTGCCGGAATGGCGCGCCCGCAGCGCGCGGGCATCGCCGCGGCCCATGCGGCGCAGCGCCGCCAGCATGAAATATTCGCGCCCCAGCAAATAGCCGTTCAAACCCCAAAAGATAAACAGCGCCGCCGGTGCAAAAATCAGATAAAAAACCAATGCAGCCACGTTCGCGGCAATCAGCACCCCCCAAAAGTTGATCGCATCGCGCAGGCTTTCGCCAAGGCTGCTGCCGGGGGCCGGGGGCAGGGCGGAATAGTGTTTTTCCTCAACCGCATCTGCAATCCGGTCCAGGAAGAATGGCATGATCGCGCCGGTCACCGGCAATATCAGGAATAGCGACAGCGTGATAAAAATGGCCGCTGTCGCCCAGCTGAGCATCCCGCTCAGCCAACCGGCATCCCCCAACCCTGGCACTGTCGCGTCCGGTGGCACCACAAGCAAGACCGCCCAGACCATCGTCATCGTGATGGCGCCAAGGATCGCAGCCGCGGTGCCGGCGCCCAAGATCAGCACCCGGCGAAAGCGCGCATCGCCCAGTTGGCCCAGGCTGGCCAAAACGGCCGCCTTGATCATGCTTGGATCCATTGGGTCAGCGCCGCAACATCAGGGCGCGGGCGGTCGGGCGGCGTCGCGGTTTTGCTGGCGATATGAATGAACCCGGCCACCCGCTCGTGACGGGCAAGGCTCAGGGCCTGGGTGACGAAACCCCGATCATGGCTGGGCCATCCGCTCAGCCAATTGGCGCCCCACCCCGACGCCAATGCGGCATTCAACAGCGCCAGGCAGACGGCCCCGGTGGAATACGTTTGCTCGATGGCGGGGATCTTGTCCGACGGCTTGGGGCTTTCGATCACCGCGACGGCCAGATGACCTTGATCGAATTGCGTGCGTCCCTTGGCAATCTGTTCCGGGTCCAGTCCCAGCGCCGCGCCGCGGGTCTGGGCGATCTGGGCAAACCGGCCCATGGCGGCGCGATCAATCACCACAAACCGCCAGGGTTCCAGCTTGCCATGATCGGGGCTGCGGGCGGCCATCTCAAGCAACGCCATCAGCTCGTTCCGGGTGGGCACTGGCGCCTTCAGGGTTTTGGCCGGGCACGACCGCCGGGTTTGCAAAAAGGTGATGGCGCCGTCTTGGGCGTTGCGTGTCATGATCTATCCTTCCACGGGGCGGTCTGGGCGATAAAGGCGGCCATCGCGTCAATTTCCGATCGCAAAAACGCATCGAACCTTGGGTTGGGTTGGCGGATATCAAACGATTCGCCAAAGGGGTCCGGGACGGTGATCTGACTCTCGGCTAGGGCGGCGATGGTGGCATGGCCGCAAAACGGCACATAGGCCTCGGAATATCCGCCCTCATGCACCAAGACCAACTTGCCGGCGCAGAGGTTCTCGGCCTGGGCCTTGATCCGCACGGTCATATCCGCAAAGGTCTGGGCCGTGGCCTGCATCCGCGCCAAAGGATCAACGATGGCCGCATCGAACCCGCAGGCAACAATGATCAGATCCGGCTCGAACGCGGCAATCTGCGGCAAGACCACCTGATCCATCGCATAAAGATATGCGTTATGCCCGGTCCCGGCTGGCAATGGCAGGTTGATGTTATACCCTGCCCCGGCCCCCGCGCCGCGATCTGCCAAGGCGCCGCTGTTCAAGGGGTAATTGCCCTCTTGATGGATCGAAATGGTCAACACATCGGGCCGATCATAAAAGATCGCCTCGGTGCCATTGCCATGATGCACATCCCAATCCAGAACCACGACGCGGTTCACCTTGCCTTTGGCCTTGGCCTCTTCAATGGCCACGGCAATATTGGCCAACAGGCAAAACCCGTTCGGAAAATCAGGCAGGCAATGATGCCCGGGCGGGCGCGACAACGCATAGGCATTGTCAACCCGGCCGTCCAGAACCGCATCGACCGCCGCCACGGCAAGGCCGGCCGACAGCGCGGCAATCTCAAAGCCGCCTGCGGCAAATGGCGTGCGCCGGCCCAGCTCACCTCCGCCGGCATCCGACAGCGCCTTGAACTCATCCAGATAGGCCGCAGGATGCACCCGCTGTAACGCATCGCGCGTTGCCGGCGGCGCCGTCTGGACCTCCAGCTCGGCCATCAAGCCCGAAACCTCCATCAGGTTTTTCAACCGCCGCTTGGTCTCGGGGTTTTCAGGCAACCCCCCCGCCGCCAGCGGCTGCACCATCCCGCCAATCGGCAGGGTAAAGGCATAATTGCCCCCTGCATGCCAGAAACAGCGTTCATCCGTGAAAAAACCGGTGGCCATGATGGATCCCTTGCGTTGCCTGCTTTGGGCCGAAATCTGCCTTGGCGTGATGCAAATGTCCATCGCGCGTCGATGGCAATATCACCTGCGCGCTTCTTTTGTTCTTAAATATCCCCGCCGGAGGCTCCCCAAGCTGCAACCGGCGCCAGGCCGGCGGGTTCTGCGCCCGGCCCTAACGAACCATCCCCATGATGTCATAGGTCTTTTGCAAAATCGGGGCGGTGATCTCGCGGGCTTGCCCGGCGCCTTTGGCCAAAATCCGGTCGATCTCGGCGGGGTCATTCATCAGCCGCGCCATTTCGGCGGAAATCGGCGAAAGCTTGGCAACCGCCAGATCGGCCAGCATCGGCTTGAAGGCGCCAAACTGCAATCCGCCAACCTCGGCCAGAACCTGCTCAACGCTTTGATCGTTCAGCCCGGCATAGATGTTGACCAGATTGCGCGCCTCGGGGCGTCCCTCAAGGCCCGCGACCTCGGACGGCAGGGCGTCGGGATCGGTCTTGGCCTTGCGGATTTTCTTGGCAATGGCATCTGCATCATCGGTCATATTGATCCGCGAGGCGTCGGATGGATCGGATTTCGACATTTTCTTCGACCCGTCCCGCAGCGACATGACCCGCGTCGCGGCCCCCTCGATCACCGGCTCGGTCAGCGGAAAGAAATCCACGCCGTAATCATGGTTGAACTTGGCGGCGATATCGCGGGTCAGCTCCAGGTGCTGTTTTTGATCCTCGCCCACGGGCACATGGGTCGCGTGGTAAATCAGGATGTCGGCAGCCATCAGCGCCGGATATCCAAACAGCCCCAGCGACACGTTCTGGGCATTTTTGCCGGCCTTGTCCTTGAACTGGGTCATGCGCTGCATCCAACCCATGCGCGCCACGCAGGAAAACACCCAGCCCAGCTGGGCATGTTCCGGCACCTGGCTTTGATTGATCAATATGGATTTGTCCGGGCTGATGCCCGATGCGATAAACCCGGCCGCCAGTTCGCGGGTGTTGCGCAGCAGATCAGTAGGGTCTTGCCAGACGGTGACGGCGTGCAAATCCACCATGCAATAAATCGTCTCGAAATCTGCATCCTGCATCTGCACAAAGCGCTTGATCGCACCAAGGTAATTGCCCAGCGTCAGCCCTCCGGATGGCTGGATGCCGGAAAATACGCGCGGGGTAAATTGGGGCTGAGACATAGGGCGGTTCCGTTCAGGCTGGCATTAAGTTGAATGCTGGCTTACCCATGGGGGGCAAGCCCGTCAAGGAACCACCGCCATGTCAGAATTTTCCGATCCCGCCCCCATCAACCCTTTGCCGCCCGTCGTCATTGTCCTGTTTGCCGCCATCGCAATCCCCGAGGTGATCTTTATGCTGGGCGGTCTGGGGTGGATCGGCGGCCCCGAAGCCATCGGCTGGCGCCTTGGGGCCATTCAGTCCTATGGGTTCTCGGGCGAAATATTTGATTGGATGGTGGCCAATCAACGCTGGGTGCCCCAGCAAGTGCAGCGCTTGCTCAGTTATCCCTTTGTGCATGTCAGCTTTACCTCGGCGGTGTTTGCGGCTGTTATCACCCTGGCGATGGGCAAGCTGGTGGGCGAAATCATTGGCCAAATCGCCGTGGCCGTCATCTTTTTCGGCAGCACGGTTTTCGCCGCTGTGGTTTACGCCGTGTTGCTGGATGATCCGCAATGGTTGATCGGGGCTTATCCGCCGGCCTACGGGTTGATTGGTGGCTATAGCTATATCATGTGGCACCGGCTGACGGGAACCGGACGCGGGCAATACCGTGCCTTTAGCCTGATTGCGATGTTGATGGGGCTTCAGCTTTTGTGGGGGGTCTTTGCCGATATCGGCAATGGCTGGGTGGCCGATCTGGCCGGATTTTTCTTTGGCTTTGGCGCCTCGGTTGCTTTGGCGCCGGGCGGATTTACCCGGTTTCTGGCCACCCTGCGCCGCAATTAAGCGGCCCCTGGGCGCGGGCGGCCAGCCCTGGCCGGGTGTCAGGCACCGCGCCGCAGGGCGGATTTGAATTCCGACAGGTGAAAGGCGCCAAGGGCCCGGCCGCTGATAAAATACGTCAGGGCGCCCAGGCCGATCAATACGGTCAGGGCAATGGCGCGCCACCAAGGTTCGGCCAACAGGGCGCCAAGCCCGATGTTCGCGGCCCACAGCACCACGCCCATGATCACCGCAGCGGCAATCATCCGCCAGATACGGCGGTGAAACCGTCGATCGAACCGCGCCACATCGCCATAGCTGCGTGTGCCGAACGCCAGCATGGCCACCATGGCCCAGGCGGCGGCGGTTGTGGCAATGGCCGGGGCAATCCAGCCCAGCACCGGCGCCAAACCAACGGCCAGGGCGGCATTTACCACCATCGACGCGGCGGCATAATGAAACGGGCGTTTGGTGTCTTCGCGGGCGAAAAACAGCGGTTGCAGAATTTTTTGCAACACAAAGGCCGGCAGCCCCAGCCCATAGATCGACACGGCAACTGCGATGGCCGCGCTGTCGTCGGCTGTGGCCGCGCCCCGTTCAAAAAGCACCGACACAAGCGGCAGCGGAATAATCATCAGCGCCGCCGCCGCCGGGATGGTCAGGGCAAGGGAAACCTCGGCCGCCCGGCTAAGCGCCACCTTGGCGCCGCTGGTGTCATCGGCCCGCAGGCGCCGCGACAGATCAGGCAGCAAAACGATGCCGACCGCGATGCCCACCACCCCTAATGGCAACTGATACAGCCGGTCGGCCGCAAACAGCCATCCCACAGCTTTGTCAAAATAGCTGGCGACCTGTTGGCCGACCAGCAGGTTGATCTGCACCACACCGCCCGCCAGCGCCGCAGGCAGGGCAACGCGCACAAGCTTGCGCATATCCGGGGTCAACCGCGGGCGCCGCAGCCTTAGGGAAAAGCCGGCGCGCCGGGCCGCCAGCCACAGCAACCCAAGTTGCCCCACCCCCGCCAGCGGGATCGCCCAGACCAAAGCGCGCGCCACATCGCCGCCCTGCCATGCCGCCAATGCCATCGCCGCCACCAAAAGCACGTTCAGCAAAACAGGCGCCGCCGCCGCCGCCGCAAACCGTCCGGCGGCATTCAGCATCCCCGACAACAGCGCCGCCAGCGAAATGAACAGGATATACGGAAAGGCGATGCGCCCGAATTCTACGGACAGGTCAAACTGGGCCTGCCCGGCAAAGCCCGACGCCAGCCCATAAATCAGCCAGGGCATCAGCGCCATCGCCGCCAGCGTCAGCACGATCAGGATGCTGGCCAGGCCCGAGAACGCCTCGGAGGCAAAGCCCTGGGCGTCTTCTTTGCCCTCCAGCTTTTTGGCGAACATCGGCACAAAGGCCATGTTGAACGCGCCCTCGGCAAAGAACCGCCGAAACATATTGGGCAGCCGGAAGGCCACGACATAGGCCTCATAGAGCGGGCCGGTGCCAAGAAACGCCAAGATCATCGCATCGCGCAAAAACCCCAACACCCGGCTAAGCAGGGTCCACATGCTGACGGTGAAAAAGCCGGACATCAGGCGAATGGGTTTCACTGTTCCGCCCTTTCGGCGCCTTCCAAAATCGCGGCCCGCAGGCGCTTTTCCAGAGTTTTCTGTTTTGACGTGGAATAGTATTTCAAGCCGAACATGTCCTTGACATAGAAGGTATCGACCACCTGTTCGCCATAGGTCGCAATCACCGCATTGGCAATATAGACGTTCGACCCCGCCAACGTGCGCGCCAGATCATAAAGCAGGCCGGGGCGATCGCGGGTGTCTACCTCGATGATGGTGTAAATCTCCGAGCCATCATTATCAAAGGTGATATGGGTCGGCACCCGAAATGCCTTTTCGCGTTTCTTGACCTTGTCGCGGGATTTGAGCGCCTCTTTGGCCAGCACTTCGCCGCGTAGGGTTTTCAGGATCATCTGGTTCAGCCGGGGCAGGCGCGCGGCGTCATAGGGGTGGCCCTCTGCGTCCTGAATCCAGAAGGCGTCCGTGACATAGCCGTCCTTGGTCGTGTAGCTGCGGGCATCCACCACATTGGCCCCGACAAGGGCCAGCGCCCCGGCAAGGCGGGCGAAAATGCCGGGGTGGTCGGCCAGCACGAAACAGGCCCGCGTGGCGTCGCGTTCTTCGTCCGGGTGCAGGTCGATCAGGATTTCATCGGCCTTGATATCCCGCAAAAGCCGGGCAAAGACCGCATGGGCGGTGACGTGAAGCCCCTGCCAATAGGGCGGATAATGGCGGCCGGTCTCGGCTTGCAGATCCTTGCGCGACCAATCGGCCAGTTCGGCCCGCAGGGCGCGTTTGGCTTCGGTGCCGCGGTTCTCGCGGTTAAGATCCTCAAGCCCGGTTTCCAGCGCCTTGCGGGTTTGGCGATACAGTGCCCGGATCAGCACGGCCTTCCAGTTGTTCCAGGTGGTGGGGCCGACGCCGCGAATGTCGCAGACGGTCAGAACGCACAATAGGTCCAGCCGTTTGACCGTCTGCACCGCCTTGGCAAAATCCCGGACGGTGCGCGGATCGGCGATATCGCGTTTCTGGGCCATGTCGGACATGAGCAGATGATAGCGCACCAGCCATTCGACGGTTTCGGTATCGGCCTTTGACAGGCCAAGACGCGGGGCCACCTTGCGGGCGATCTGCGCGCCAAGGATGGAATGATCTTCGTCGCGGCCCTTGCCGGTGTCATGCAAAAGCAGCGCGGTATAAAGCACCTTGCGGTCCAGACCATCGGCCAAAATGCTCGAGGCGATGGGCAGTTCTTCTTCCAGCTCCTGGCGTTCGATCTGCGACAGGCTGGTGATACATTGGATGGTGTGTTCGTCCACGGTATAACTGTGATACATATTGAATTGCATCATGGCGACGATGGGGTCGAATTCCGGGATGAACGCCGACAGCACGCCCAGTTCGTTCATGCGGCGCAGGGCGCGTTCGGGGTTGCCGTGTTTAAGCAGCAGGTCAAAGAACAGGCGCTGGGCCTCGGGGGCGGCGCGCATGTCGTCGTCAATCAGGTGCAGGTTCGATTTGACCAGACGCATGGCGTCGGGGTGGATCAACATCCCGGTGCGCAGCCCCTCTTCGAAGATGCGCAGCAGGTTCAGCTTATCGGCCAGAAACGCGGTTTCGTTTTTGATCCCAAGGCGGTTGTGCACCACCGTATAGCCGGGTTTGACCTTGCGGCGTCGGCGAAACACCCGTTCCAGCAACGGTTCGGCCTTGACGTGCATGGCCTCTAGCTTGGTCAGGAAGATGCGGGTCAGATCGCCCACCTCGGTGGCGTGCAGAAAATAATCCTGCATAAAGATTTCCACGGCGCGCCGGCCTTTGCGATCTTGATAGCCCATCGCCTCGGCCACCTGCACCTGCATATCAAAGCTAAGCTGTTCGACGGCGCGGCGGGCCAGCAGGTGCAGATGACCGCGCACCGCCCAAAGAAAATCCTCGGCGGCGGCGAAATTGGCCAGTTCGGGCGCGGTAAAGACATCATGCGCGATCAGTTCGGCAACATCGTGCACCCCGTGAATATATTTGGCGATCCAAAACAGCGATTGCAGATCGCGCAGACCGCCTTTGCCCTCTTTTACGTTCGGCTCAACCATGTAACGCTGTCCGTGCTTTTCATGGCGCAGGTCACGTTCAAGCAGCTTGGCCTCGACAAATTCGCGGCTGTTGGTTGCGAATAAATCCCGCCGAAGCGCGGTTTCCAGCTTGCTGGCCAAAGCCGGATCGCCGGTGACAAAGCGGTGCTCCAGCATGGCGGTGCAGATGGTGAAATCTTCGCTGCCAAGGCGAATGCAATCCTTGATGGTGCGGCTGGAATGGCCCACCTTGAGGCGTAGATCCCACAGGATATACAGCATGCTTTCGATCACGCTTTCGGCCCAGGCGGTGATCTTATACGGGGTCAGAAACAGCAGATCGACATCGGAAAACGGCGCCATTTCGCCCCGCCCATAGCCCCCAACGCCGATCACGGCCAACCGTTCTGTCGCGGTTGGGGTGGGGTTGGGGTGCAAAACTTTGGTGGCGATTTGGAAGGCCGCCCCAATCAATTGGTCGTGCAGATAGGTATAGGCCCGCGTCATCGGGCGCGCGGCGAATGGGCTGGCGGCAAACGCCGCAGCGATGGCGGCGCGTCCGGCCTTTTGGCGGTCGAGCAATTGGCCAACGGCAATGGCCCGGATATCGGCCGCAGGGGTGTCGGCGCAAACCGCATTTTCAAAACTAAGGTGGAAATCCACCGCATCGAAAATCTGATCGGGGGGGCAAATCAAATGCGGTGTCGGTTCGGCTGGGGCGGGCGCAGGCGCGGGCGGGCGCATCATCTGGCCCTAGAACCCGGCAAAGCCAAAACTCTGCGGTGCAGGGCTGAGGATTTCGACCTGAGCATCGGTGATGGTTGCCACCGCCAGGCCCCGTTCGTTGGTGCCATCGCTGCGCAGGCGAAAGATCCCGCTGGCGCCGCGAAACCCGGCGCGTTGGGTCAGGGCGTCGGCGGCCAGGGCATCGCCTTTGCCCTGGGCCACCAGGGCACCGATGGCGGCAATGCCGTCAAAAGCCAGCCCGCCAATCGGGTGCGGTGGCTGGCCGAATTCATCACGGTATTGGGCGCTAAAGGCTTGGGTCGTGGCCGGGTCGGGCAGGGCAAACCAGCCGCCCTGAACCCCCGGCAGGCTGAGGGTTTGCGCCGGAATATCCCAGCGCGTCAGCCCGGCATACTGCACCAGATCCGGCCCCAGGCCGTTTTCCGGCAACAGCTGGGTAAACAGCGGCAGCGCGCTGGCCGATGAGGCGGTCAGAAAGATCAGATCGGCCTCGCCCGTCAGGGCCAGGTCTTTCACGCGGGGCACGGCGGCGATGACCTCTTCTTGCGACAGGGCATAATCGACGGTTCCGATCAAAGTGGCGCGCTGGGCGGCGATGGCGCCGGCGATGGCATCGCGGCCACGTTCCTCGGCAAAGTCTTGCGCATGGACAATGACAATGCGGTCTTTGCCTTGGGCCCCGGCGAATGACACCAGCCGCTCTGCGGTGGTTTCAAAGCTGGCCCCCAGCACAAAGACATTCCCGCCCGCGATGGCGGTGTTGTTGGAAAAGGACAGCAGATTGACCCCGCTTTGCGCCACGGCCAGGCCGGCGGCGTTTGCGGCCTCGGCGTAAACCGGGCCAAGGATGATCTTGGCGCCCTCTGCAACGGCAAGCTGGGCTTGATCTGCGGCCACTGTCGCATCGCCTTTTGTTGCATATACCCGCAGATCAATGGTGATATCGCCCAGATCGCGCATCGCCAGGCGGGCGGCGTTTTCAAGGCTTTGGGCCAGCACCTCGTCGCCGCTTGCCCCCGAGCCGCTGGGAACCAAAAGCGCGACCGGCACCGGTTGGGATGTGTCAATCCGCGGCCCACCGCCATAGCCGCCACTGTCGCAGCCGGCCAGGGCCAGAACCGCCAGCGGCAAGGTAAAAAGACGCAAAATGCGGCGGGCGGTCTGGAAAACAGCGGACATGTAATGATACTCCCGAATGCGATAGGGCAGCCAAGGCCACCTTGGTGTTCACGACGATCATAAACGTCAGGAAAGGCGGGTCCAGCGTTGAATTATCAAAAGGTCAAACTGGCGGCGGGGGTTTACTTTGTCGGGGTGCCGATTGGCACGGCACGCGATATCACCCTGCGGGCGCTGGATGTTCTTGCCTCGGCTGATGTGTTGGTGGCCGAGGACACGCGCAGCCTGCGCAAGCTGATGGATATCCACGCCGTCCCACTGGCCGGGCGCCGGGTGCAGGCGATGCATGACCATTCAGGCGGGGCGGCGATTGATCAGGCGCTGCGGGCGCTGGCGGCGGGGCAATCGGTCGCCTATGCGTCCGAGGCAGGCATGCCGCTGATTGCCGATCCGGGGTTCGAATTGGCGCGCGCGGCGGTGCAGGGCGGGTTCGCCGTGACCTGCGCCCCTGGCCCATCGGCGGTTTTGACGGCGCTGACGTTGGGCGGCCTGCCGACGGATGCGTTTTTCTTTGCCGGGTTTTTGCCCAATGCGCAGGCGGCGCGGCAGCGGGCGCTTGAGGGGCTGCGCGATATTCCGGGTACCTTGGTGTTTTACGAATCGCCCAAGCGGCTGGGGGCAATGCTGGCCGATGCCGCGCAGGTGCTGGATGGGGCCCGCCCGGCAGCGGTCTGCCGCGAGCTGACCAAAAGATTTGAGGAAATTGCCCGTGGCAGCCTGAGCGCGCTGGCCGAGCGATATGCCGCCGCACCGCCCAAGGGCGAGATCGTCGTGCTGATTGATCGCGGACGTTTGCAAACTGTTAGCGAAACGGGTGTAAAAGATGACCTGATCGCCGCGCTTGTTGATCATTCCATGCGTGATGCTGTCGATCTGGTGGCCAAGGCGCACAACCTGCCGCGGCGACAGGTGTATCAACAGGCTTTGGCCCTTTCGAAGGAATAACACAGATGCTTGACCCGGCCCGGCGCAACAAATCAGACAGCGGACGCCGGGCGTATCTAAGCGGTCAGGCCGGGGAAGACAGCGCCATCCGCGCCTATGAAGATCTGGGCGTGCGGCTGTTGGCGCAGCGCTGGCGCGGCGCGTCAGGCGAGATCGACCTGATCTTGCAAGCGCCCGAGACTTTGATTTTTTGCGAGGTCAAAACCTGCCGCAGTTTTGCCGCCGCCGCGCATCGCATCAGCCAGGCCCAGATGCAGCGAATTTACCAAACCGCCGAGGAATTTCTGGGCCAACAGCCGCAGGGCGCCTTGACCCCATCGCGATTTGATGCGGCGCTGGTCGATGGCTTTGGCCGGGTGGAAATCATCGCAAACGCCTTTGGGCAGTAATCGCGCCGCCCCCATTGCGCCGCGCGCGCCGCTGGGTCATCTATAGGGCCAGCAACAAGAGGCAGCGCAATGAAAATCGCTTTTCAAATGGATCCGATCGGGGATGTGAACATCGCGGCGGACAGCTCGTTCCGGCTGGCCGAAGAGGCGCAGGCGCGCGGGCATCAGCTTTTCTTTTATACCCCTGATCATCTGGCCTATCAGGAAGGGCGCATCACCGCGTGGGGGCATGACCTGACGGTGCAGCGTGTTCAGGGCGATCACGCGCAACTGGGCCCGGCGCGCGAGGTCGATCTGGCCGAGTTTGACGTGGTCTGGCTGCGCCAGGATCCGCCCTTTGACATGCATTACATTACATCCACCCATCTGCTGGACCGGTTGGCGCCGCAGACGCTGGTGGTCAACAATCCGTTCTGGGTCCGTAACTATCCGGAAAAGCTGTTGGTTCTGGATTTTCCAGACCTGACACCGCCGACCACGATCGCGCGTGATCTGGCGACGATCAAGACCTTCAAGGACAAGCACAAGGATATCATCCTCAAGCCGCTTTATGGCAATGGTGGGGCGGGGGTGTTTCGGTTGGATCCCGGTGATCGCAATCTGAGTTCGCTGCATGAGCTGTTTACCGGATTTTCGCGCGAGCCATTGATCGTTCAAAAATTCCTGCCCGATGTGTCCAAGGGCGACAAGCGGGTGATCTTGGTGGATGGTGTGCCGGTGGGGGCGATCAACCGGGTGCCGGCCAAAGGCGAGACGCGCTCGAATATGCATGTGGGGGGGCGGCCTGAAAAAGTCGGTCTGACCGATCGCGATCTTGAGATCTGCGCCCGCATTGGTCCGCTGCTTAGGGAAAAGGGCCAGGTGTTTGTCGGGATTGACGTGATTGGCGATTACCTGACCGAGATCAACGTGACCTCGCCCACAGGCATCCAAGAGCTGGAGCGTTTTGACGGGGTGAACATCGCAGCGAAAATATGGGCAGCAATCGAGGCGCGCTGCGCAGGGTGATGGTTAATCTGCCCCGCCGCCCAGGCGAAAACTGAGGGCTTCGGCCAGGTGCGGGCGCTGGATGTCGAGGCTGGCGTCCAGATCAGCAATGGTGCGCGCCAGGCGTAGAACCCGGTGATAGCCGCGCGCGGAAAGCGCGAACCGTTCGGCCAAGCGCAGCAGATAGGGGCGCGTTTCGTCGTTAAGTTGGGCGATGGTTTCCAGGGCCTCGCCTTCGGCATCGGCATTGGTGCGCATGTCCGGCGTTGCGGCAAACCGGTCTTGTTGCACCGCGCGGGCCGTCGCCACCCGTGCGGCCACCGTTGCAGAGGTGTCACCGCCTGACGGAAGCTCAAGGTCTTGAAAGCTGACCGGGGGCACATCGACGCGCAGGTCAAAACGGTCCAGCAGCGGGCCTGAAATGCGCCCCATGTAATCTTGACCGCATGCGGGCGCACGGCTGCAAGCGCGGGCAGGGTCGCTGAGGTATCCGCATTTGCACGGGTTTGCGGCGGCCACCAGCATAAACTTGCACGGATATTTCACATGCGCGTTTGCCCGGGCAATCATGATTTCACCCGTTTCGATCGGTTGGCGCAGGGTTTCCAGAACGCCGCGGGCGAATTCGGGAAATTCATCCATGAAAAGAACACCATTGTGCGCCAGAGAAACCTCGCCCGGTTGGGCGCGCCGCCCGCCCCCCACCACCGCCGCCATCGACGCGGTGTGATGGGGCTCGCGGAATGGGCGGGTTCGGGAAATGCCGCCCTGATCCAGCAATCCGCACAGCGAATGTATCATCGAGGTCTCAAGCGCCTCTTGCGGGCTGAGCGGTGGCAGGATGCCGGGCAAACGCGCCGCCAGCATGGATTTTCCCGATCCCGGCGTGCCGACAAACAACAGGTGATGTCGACCGGCGGCGGCAATTTCCAAGGCGCGTTTCGCGCGTTCCTGGCCTTTGACGTCACAAAGGTCTGGTCCCGTTGGGGGGGAAGCGACTTCGCCCGGGCGGGCCGGGGCCAGCGGCACCTGACCGGTAAAATGGCGCACCACATCGGACAAAGACGGCGCGGCGGTGACGCATAATTCATCGACCCAGGCCGCCTCGCGACCGGAGGCGGCAGGGCAGAGCAGCACGCGCCCCTCGGCGGCGGCGGCCATCGCGGCCGGCAAGGCGCCGCGCGCGGCGATCAGGCTGCCATCAAGGGATAATTCGCCAATCGCGACGGTTTCCTGGGCGTTGTCTTCGGGAATGATCCCAAGCGCGCACAGCAGCGCCAGCGCAATCGGCAGGTCAAAGTGGCTGCCTTCTTTGGGAAGATCAGCAGGGCTTAGGTTGATGGTGATGCGGCGTGCGGGCAGGGCAATTGACATGGCCCCAAGCGCGGCGCGCACCCGTTCGCGTGCCTCGCTGACCGCCTTGTCCGGCAGGCCGACAATGCCAAAGCTGGGCAGGCCGGGGGTAATGGCGCATTGGACCTCGACCAAACGGGCCTCGATGCCTTGGAAGGCAACTGTATAGGTGCGCGATACCATCTGCCCCCCTTCTGTGGTGCAGGGAAAGCTTGGCGCCTGAGGCTTTAGGAAAGGTTAACTGTCTCCGGGCCAAGGTGATGTTGCATGGGTTGGATAATACGGAAACGGATCATAGCGGCGCAGCAGCCCGGCCTGTCGCCAGGTCTGAAACGCCGGATCGGTGATATGGGCCTGGACATAACCGGCATGCGCCGCAGCGATTGGCAGATCATAACCGATGATGCGCGCGGCCACCGGGGCAAAGAACACATCGGCCAGCGAATAGCGGCCAAACAGCCATGGGCCAACGGCGACGGGGGCGGCCAGTTGGCGGGCCGCGCTCCAGATTTGGTCAAGCCGGGCCAAATCCGCCATCAGCGCCGGCGAGGGGGCAACCCCTTGCACCACATGGGCCAGCTGCATCGGGCATTCAGACCGCAGGGCGGAAAACCCCGTTGCCATCTCAGAGCACAACCAACGGGCGCGGGCCCGAAGGGCAGGGTCGGCCGGCCACAAACCGGCCTTTGGATGCCGCTCGGCCAGGGTTTCGGCCATCGCCAGCGATTCGCCAATAATGTCGCCTTGGGGGGTGCGCAGCACCGGCACCAACCGCGCCGGTGCCAGCGGCGCAAGATCCCGGTCAAGGGTGCCCGAGTATAGGCCCACCATGTGAAGGTGATGGGGGATTTGAAACTTGTGCAGCATCAACCAGCCGCGCAGCGACCAGCTTGAAAAGGTGCGATCCCCGATGAACAAATCATATTGCATTTCATGGATGCTAGGCGGCATTTGTCGCGCTGCCTAGTCGGGAAGATGGTTGAGGCGGATCAATTTCGGCCCCTCGGCGTCAAAACGGATTTCTGTCACCGAAAGATTGTCAATCTTGTGGGCCATTACTGCGGCGGGGCTGATGCCCAGGGCGCGCTGGGCTTGGGTCAAGATGACGCCGAAATGCGCCACGGCGATGATGTGGCCGGTGGGGTGGGCGGCGTTGATGCGGTTGACTGCTGCGTCAACCCGCGCGGCGGTCTGGTTCCAGCTTTCGCCGCCGGGGGCGCAGATGTCGCCGGGGGTTTCCCAATAGGCCCGGCTTAATTCGGGATCCCGCTTGGCGACCTGGCTAAAGTGCAGCCCATCCCAATCGCCAAAGTGCAGCTCGCGCAGGGCGGGGTCATGGGGCAACCGCTGGTGGCGCGGGCCAAGCAGGGCCTCTGCCGTGGCTGTGCAGCGCTGCAAATCCGATGACACGACCATCGCAGCCTTGGGAAGATGCTGCCGCAGCCGGGCAATTTGTCTTGTATCGGACAAATCGGCAGGAACGTCCCGCCAGCCAACAAAGGCTTTTTCATGGGTTGGCCCGTGGCGCACCCAGTGCCAGGTGGTCATGACAAGGCCCCCTTTAGAACCTGCGGCAGACCGGCCACCACCAGAACCGCCAGATCGGCCTGGGCGGCCAAGGCGATGTTCAACCGGCCTTGGGCCTCGCGAAATTGGCGGCCAAGGGCGGTGTCCGGCACGATGCCGTGGCCAACCTCGTTTGAGACAACAATCACCGGTGCTGGGCAATTTTGCAGGGCCGCAAGCAAAGCCGGGGTTTGCTGGGCGGGGTCGTTGCCTTGCAGCATCTGATTGCTGAGCCACATGGTCGCGCAATCCAGCAGCACCGCCTCGGCCTTGGTGCAGGCGCCAAGGGCCGGGGACAGATCCAGCGGCGCCTCGATCGTGCGCCAGCGTGTATCGCGGCGGCCTTGGTGTACCGCAACCTTGCGGCGCATTTCGGTGTCGAACATCTGTGCGGTGGCCAGATAAACCGGGGCCAGCCCGCTGGCCAACAGCCGATCTTCGGCCCATGCCGATTTGCCCGAGGCCGCGCCGCCCAGCACGAAAGTAAGTTTTGGCAACACTTTTTTGTCCCCTTGGGTGAACCAGACGCAATGCCCCTGCGTATGCTTTACAAAGCACATCTTTGCAGGTGCTGCCAGTAAGGGAGAGATGAATTATGGCGCTTGATACGGTTGCTGCGCCGTCGCTGTCGCGGCGCGCCATGAAAGCAGAGCTGCTGGACCCAGAAACAGAATTGGCCCTGGCCTATGCCTGGCGCGATCAGCGCGACGAGGCGGCGCTGCATCGGTTGGTTACGGCTTATATGCGGTTGGCGATTTCCATGGCGGCCAAATTCAAGCGCTATGGCGCGCCGATGAACGATCTGATCCAAGAGGCGGGCGTGGGGTTGATGAAAGCCGCCGAAAAATTCGACCCTGATCGCGGGGTGCG